>JBILEB010000056.1:0-39029 GCA_044352295.1 Myxococcaceae bacterium | reverse complement strand
CGATGCTCGGCAACCGCTCGGGCACGCTGTCGTTCGACACCGGCCTGCGCAAGACGCCACGGGGCACCATCTCGCTCGACTGCACCGGCGGTGGCCCGAAGATCCGCGTCAGCCCGCGCCCGCAGGTGGCCTTCGGCGCCGTGCCCTTCTTCCAGGGCAACCCGGTGCCCGTCACCCGCCGTATCAGCGTGCAGAACGTCGGCGTGGCGCCCGCGATGGCCGACGCCTCGTTCAACCTGCTGCTCGGGAAGATCGACATGGCAGGCACCCCGGGCCAGATGCCGATGTTCGAGATTCGCCCCGCCAACGCCGACACCCAGGCGGGAGAGTTCACCCTCTCGCTCGCCAGCTCCTACGACTCGCGCGTGGGCCTGCGCCCGGTGACGGGCCAGAACGAGGTGACGCTGCAGGTGAGCCTGCTCCCGCGCACCTCGGGCATGAAGGCGGCCGAGATCCTCATCCACTCGAACGATGGCGCGGAGGCGACCGTGACGCTGCAGGTGACGGCGTCGGTGCAGATCCTGCCGCCGTGCAACTACCGGCTCACGCCGCAGCTCGCGAACTTCGGCATCGTGCCCGCCGGCACCACGAAGGACCTGCCCGTCACGATTCAGAACCTGTCGACGGGCCGCGGTGACAGCTGCTTCCTGTCGAACTTCGCGCTCGCGGCCGGCTCCGACCCTGCGTACAGCTTCGTGGGGACGCCGCCGATGGAGAAGGAGCTTCGCCCGCAGGAGTCCTGGCAGCTCGTCTTGCGCGTCTCGCCGCGGGGGCCCGCTCCGGCGACCCTCACCACGCTCGCGGGCGCCGTCACCTTCAACGTGACGAACCCCACCACGCCCACGGGCCGCATCGACCTGCGCACGTCCGTCGGTCCGTCGTGCATCACCGCGACGCCCGACCCGCTCGACTTCGGCGCCGTGCGCACCGTGCCGCCGCCGGGCATGCGCTGCTCGAGCCCCACGCGCACCATCACCGTCTACAACACGTGCTCGTCGCCCATCACCATTCGGGGCGTGAGCATGCAGGCGCCCGCCGGCCAGGCCGCCGGGGGTCCCCAGTGCCCCGGCACCCAGCCGTGCCCCGAGTTCTTCCTCGTGCAGAGCCCGTTCATTCCCGCCAGCGGCCTGACGCTGACGCAGGGCTCGGCGCCCCTCACCCTGCAGGTGCGGTACTCACCGCTCGACCTCGGCAGTGACTCGGGCGCCATCGGCCTCGACGTCACCCAGTCCGGTCAGCAGGTGCAGTACCTCGTCGCGACGCAGGGCCGCGGCGATGTCACCGGCCGGCAGACCGACACCTTCATGCAGGACCGCCAGCCCCGCGCTGACATCCTCCTCGTCGTCGACGACTCCTGCTCGATGGCGGACAAGCAGACGAACCTCGCCAACAACTTCTCGTCCTTCATCCAGTACGCGGTGAGCGCGAACGTCGACTACCAGATCGGCGTCACCACCACGGACACCTACCTCAACGCGGGCCACCTCCGGCAGACGGGCGCGAGTGGGCGCTTCCTCACCAACACCACGCCAAACGTGCAGTCGCTGTTCTCGACGCTGGTGCGCGTGGGAACGGGCGGCTCGGGGTCGGAGCAGCCCCTCGAAGGCGCGACCCGCGCGCTCACCCCACCGAACATCGCGGGCGTGAACGCCGGCTTCGTGCGCCAGGACGCGAACCTCGCGGTCGTCGTCGTGTCGGACGCCGAGGACCAGTCGAACCAGCCGGTCAGCTACTACGAGAACCTGCTCATCAACGTGAAGGGCTTCTCGAACCTGTCGAGGTTCACCTTCTCGGTCATCGGCCCGTTCCTGCCGTCGTCACCGTCGGGCTGCGTGTACGACGGCTTCGGCGCGGCGACCCGCTACACCTCGCTCGTCACCCGCACCGGCGGCGTGCGTGAGGAGATCTGCAACACGAACTGGTCGGCGACGCTCCAGGGCCTCGGCCGCACCGCCTTCGGCTTCCGCACGCAGTTCTTCCTCACCAACACGCCCGACCAGTCGCAGGGTGGCATCAACGTGCTCATCAACGGCACCCCGGCGCCTCCGTCGACGTACATGTACGACGCGGCATCGAACAGCATCCGCTTCCAGCCGAACACCACGCCGCAGCCGGGTCAGACGCTGACCATCGACTACGCCACGACCTGCTTCTGACGGGGCTGGCCGGGGACCCCTGGGACTTCAATCACACCCGCCCTGATTTGCGGGCTACACCCTCACACCTGTGCTCGGGGCCGTCCTCACCCTCGCGATGACGATGGTCGATGGCGGGTCGGATGCGGACCTGCTGTTCGACGATGGAGGCGTCGCTGAACGTGCCGCCCTGCCTGCGCTCGCGGACGGCGGTCTTGCTGACGGGGGCTCCACCTTCGAGCAGGTGCTGGTCGAGGCCCTCCCGCTGCGGGTCGAGCGCGTCGAGGTGCGTGGGCTGTCGTGGACCAAACCCTTCGTCGCGCTGCGGGAACTTCAGCTCGAGCTGCCCGCCGAGGTGACGGCGTCCCAGTGGACGCTGGGCCTCGCGCGCTTGTGGAACTGTGGCCTCTTCAGCCGCGTCGACGGGCGCCTCGAACGCAGGGCCGAAGGTGTCGTCGCCGTCGTCGAGCTCGAGGAGCGTTTCTCGTTGAACCCGCTCTTCAGCTTCGGCATCGGCGGCGGCGCCGCGTGGGTGCGCTTCGGCCTCAATGACAACAACTTCCTCGGGCGCTTCCTCGAGTGGGGCGTGCGCTACGAGCGCTTCCTCGCCTTCAACGGCGGGCAGGTGTGGTTCCGCGATCCACGGCTCTTCGGCAAGCGCCTCCTCGGGCTCGCGCAGGTGGAGTGGTTGTTCCGTCCCCGCCCCGAGTACACGCGGCGGCGCCTGCAGGGCATCGTCGACGTGATGGGCGAGCTCGACGACCTCTTCCTCTTCGGGCTGCGCGTCGAGGGCTTTCGCGACGAGTACACCGCGCCGCTGGTGGGGGAAGGCCGGCTGCCGCAGAGCCTGCAGGGCCTGCTCATTCACCCCTCGGTGCGCATGGGCCGCATCGACACCGTGCGGTTGCGGGAGCGCGGCGTCTCGCTCGAGGTGCGTACCTCCATCGGCATCACCTCGGACGTCCAGTCGCCGCTCTACGTGCAGACCCTCATCGAGGGCCTCGCCTTCGTGATGCTGGGCGAGCGCTTCAACCTCGCCTTCCGCGGGCAGGTCGGCGTCTCCTCCGCGGCGCCGACGGAGCAGCGCTTCTATCTGGGCGGGCTCGATCTGCTGCGCGGCTACGACGACTCGTCGGTGCGCACGGAGCAGTTCATTCTCGGCAACGCGGAGCTGCGCGCCGTGGTGTTCGACTCCACCTGGTTCGCGGTCGTGCCGGCGGCCTTCGTCGACGGCGCGGTGGTTCGGACGGAGACGCTCGAGACGAAGGGCCTGGTGAGCGCGGGCCTCGGGGTGCGGCTGTTGGTGCCCAAGATGCTCCGCACCGGTTTGCGCGCAGACCTCGCAGTGACGCTCGTCGGTGGGAGGCCCCAGTTCGGCGTCGCCATCGGCGTGTTCCAGTTCTTCTCGTCGACCGACCGCCTCGCCATTCGGTGAAGCGCTCCAAAGTGGGCGGCGTATGGTGCGGCTCGCCATGGGCTCTCTCGTCGTGCTGGTGCGCATCGCGCTGGCGAACATCACCTCGAGCCTCCTCAACGTCTTCATCGGCTCGGTGCTGCTCTTCGGCACGGCGCTGCTGGTGGTGGGCGGCTCGCTCTTCACGACGCTCGATGGCTCGCTCTCGAGGAGCATCGTCAACTCGGTCACCGGGCACCTGCAGGTCTACGCGGCGCGGTCGAAGGACCCGCTCGAGGTGTACGGGAAGTTCGACGGCACGGACTCCGAGCTGGCGCCGCTGGAGGACTTTCCCGCGCTCGAGCAGACGTTGCTGCAGGTGCCGAACGTGGCCGCCGTCATCCCCATGGGTGGCACGACGGTGCAGCTCATGGCGGGCAACACCATCGACGTGACGCTCGAGAAGCTCAGAGACCTCTACCGCGCCCAGCGAGGGGAGGGACCGAAGCTGTCCGACGAGGAGTTCCGCCAACGCGCCGACAGCCTCACCGCGCACATGCGCAACATCGTCGCGGTGCTGCAGAAGGACCTCGCTGCCGAGCTCGAGCTCTCCGACGGGTCGACCCTCGAGGCCGCGCAGTTCGAGGCCGTCGCCACCGCCTCGTCGAACGACTTCTGGCGCACCTTCGACGAGGATCCCTTCGGCCACCTCGAGCTGCTCGAGAACCGAGTCGCCCCGCTGGTGGCCGATGCCGACCTGCTCTTCTTCCGCTGCCTTGGCACCGACCTCGCGGCGTTCGAGCAGTGGTTCCCGCGCATGAAGCTCATCGCTGGCACCACGGTGCCGCCAGGCCGGCGTGGGATTCTGCTGCCGAGCTTCGTCTACGAGGAGTACTTCAAGCTCAAGAACGCCCGCCGGCTCGACAAGATCGCCGACGCGCGCAAGGTGGGCCGGCGGCTCTCCGACGCGAGCGACGCCGAGCTCAGGCGCTTCGTTCGCGAGAACCAATCGCAGACGCGGGAGATCGTCCTCCAGCTCGATGGACTGGGGACCGCGGAGGCGGTCTCGCGGCTGCGAAAGCACCTCGGCCGAACGGACGGCGACCTGCCCACGCTGCTCGAGGCCTTCTTCAGCGTCACCGACGAGACGTTCGACGCCCGGTACCGGTTCTTCTACGACGAGCTGGCCCCGCTGCTGTCGCTGTACCGCGCGAAGGTGGGCGATCGGATCACCCTGCGTTCCTTCGCGCGCACCGGGTCGGCCTCGACGGTGACGCTCACGCTCCACGGCATCTTCGAGCTCAAGGGGCTGGAGAAGTCTCCGCTGGCCGGGGTGAACACGCTCATCGACCTGGTGAGCCTCAGAGACCTCTACGGCCTCATGAATGACGAGGCGAAGGCCGAGGCCGCGGCGATGAAGGCGCAGGTGGGCGCGTCGCAGGTGGCCCGTGACGAGGCCGAGGCCGCGCTCTTCGGAGAGACCGCCGAGGTCGTGGTCGACGCGAAGGCGCAGGCCATCGTCGAGGACAAGCAGACCCGCTCGGTGAAGAAGCAGGAGGACACCTTCGACCCCGCCGAGGCGAAGAAGGGCGTGGTGCTGCACGCGGCGGTGCTCCTTCGAGCGGGGGCCGACGGCGACGTCACGCGCACGCTCGCGGCGATCGAGGAGCGCTTGTCGTCGTCGAAGCGCCCGCCCGACGAGAACGCGCTCGCGGCGGTCAAGGCGGCGCTCGAGTCGGGGCGGCTGCCGCCGGCGGTGTCGATGACGCTGCAGCCGGCCGTGGCGTTGGAGTCCGAGCGCGTCGCGGGTCGAACGCCAGCGACGACCGCCGCGCTCCTCGCCCTGCGCGAGGCCATGCGCGCCGAGCGGCCCGCGCTGACGGCCGACGACGCGCTCACGCTCACCACCTTCGTCCGCAGCGCGCAGCCCGAGGTCTTCGCGGTGAGCTGGCAGTCGGCGGCGGGGTTCATCGGACGCTCGGTCGACTTCTTCCGCCTCGCGCTCGCCTTCATCGTCTCGGCCTTCGCCTTCGTCGCGCTCATCGTCGTGACCCTGGGCATGACGGTGGCGACCCTGCAGCGAACGCAGACCATCGGGACGATTCGGGCCATCGGCGCGCAGCGGCGCTTCGTGGTGGGCATGGTGCTGGTCGAGACGGTGGTGCTGGCGGTCGTCTTCGGGGGCCTGGGGGCCTTCGTGGGGGCGCTCGCGGTCAAGCTGCTGGCGGCGCGCGGCATTCCCGCCTTCCGCGACGAGCTGTACTTCTTCTTCTCGGGGCCGGTGTTGCGGCCCGAGCTCGATGGCCAGGGCGTGGCGTTGGCGCTCGTGGTGACGCTCATCGTCAGCCTGCTCGCCGTCATCTTCCCCACCTGGCTCGCGACGCGCGTCGCGCCGGTCACCGCCATGCAGGCGACGGAGTGACGTGATGATGCTGCTGCGCATCGCCTTGTTGTCGCTCTGGCAGGCCCGTCACCGCACGGGCGTGCTCGCCGGCGCCATCGGCTTCGTCTCGGCGTTGTTGGTGCTGATGCTGGGCGTCGCCGAGGGCATGAACCGCTCCCTCATCGAGGCGTCCACCACGCTCATGTCCGGGCACCTCAACGTCGCGGGATTCTACAAGGTGACGGCCGGCCAGGCCTCGCCGGTGGTGACGAAGGCGAAGGCGCTGCGCGAGGTGGTGGCGAGCGTGATGCCCGAGGCGCGGTACATCGTCTCGCGCGGTCGCGGGTACGCCAAGGTGGTGAGCGACCAGGGCTCGATGTTCATCGGCATCGCGGGGGTCTCCGTCGAGGACGAGCGCGGGCTGGACGCGGTGCTCAAGCTCAAGGAGGGCTCGCTCGCGGATCTGTCGAAGCCGAACTCGGTCGTGCTCTTCGAGGAGCAGGCCTCCCGGCTCGAGGTGCGCGTCGGCGATGCCGTGACGATGTCGGCGCCCACCACGCGCGGGGTCAACAACACGGTCGATCTCACCGTCGTCGGCGTCGCGCGCAGCCTCGGCATGCTGAGCCAGTTTTCGTGCTTCCTGAACGCAAAGGCGCTCCAGAAGCTGTACCAGCTCAACGACGACACCACGGGTGCGCTGCAGATCTACCTGGCGACCTCGGACCTCGAAGAGATCAAGCGCCTCTCGGGCCGGCTGCGCGAGTCGCTCGAAGCCCGGGGTTACACGGTGATGCCGGAGGACCCGCGGGCCTTCTTCTTCAAGTTCGAGAACGTCTCCCGCGAGGGCTGGACGGGACAGCGGCTGGACCTCACCACGTGGCACGACGAGGTGAACTTCATCGCGTGGACGGTCGACTTGATGAGCGCGCTCTCGTTCATCCTCGCGGTGGTGCTGCTCGCGATCGTCGGCGTGGGCATCATGATCGTGATGTGGATCTCGGTGCGCGGCCGCACGCGGGAGATCGGCGCCTTGCGGGCCATCGGCATGCAGCGCACGAGCGTGCTGGCGATGTTCCTGGCCGAAGGGTTCCTGCTCGGGCTGTTCTCGACGGTGGTGGGGAGCCTCGTGGGCCTGGCGCTGTCGGTGTGGCTCACCCGCGCGGGCGTGACGTTGCCGCTGAGCGTTCAGTTCGTGTTGCTGTCCGAGACGCTGGTGGTGCTGCCGACCGCCCGGTGGACGTTCATCTCAGTGGCGTTCATCACCACGGTGGTGACGGTCATCTCGTTCGGCCCGGCGTTCTGGGCGGCGCGGCTCAAGCCCGTCACCGCGCTCGGCCACGCGGGCTGACTACTTCTTGCAGAGCTCGGCGGTCTTCTTGTCCCAGTCGATGAGGCCCGACATCACGGTGTTCACGAGGTCGTTGCTCTCGGTGGTGAAGCCCAGGCCCAGCCGCAGGTCGCGCCACATGCCGTAGGCGTGGAAGATTTCGCCGGGCGTGCGCTCCCAGTAGATCTCGATCTGGTAGTCCTGCTCGAAGCCGGTCGCAGGGTCGGGGTTGCGGAAGGTCGCCGGAGCCGCGAGCCAGGTGCGGCCAATCAACACCGGACCGAACGGCGTCGCGCCCATGGCCGGCGTCAGGCGCCGCACGCCGCCCTTGAGGTTCGAGGTGTACGGTGCGGTGACGAGCTTCGCGGTGAGCGTCACGTCCCACGCGAGGCTTGGCTGGGTCCGGGCCTGGAACGCGTCGGCGTCGCTCGTGTAGGTGCGCGTGTAGGCATCGTAGGCCTCGGGGTACTGCGCCTTCTGGTCGAGCGCGGTGACGATGGTCTCGAGCTTGTCGAGGGTGCAGGGGAAGACGTTGGTGATGAAGAAGCCACGCGCCTTCGCGGGGTCGACGACGTCCTTGAGACCGACGACGGCGAGCTCGTCGGGAGACAGCCGCGTCAGGTAGCCGCGGCCCGGCTTCTCGGCGGTGAGCGTATCGGCCTTGCCGGCGCCCTGGAGCTTGAGCGCGGCCTCGACCACCTCGGCGTCCGTCGCGTCGGGGGACTTCGACCAGAACCAGCGCAGGTTGCCATCGAGGTCTTCGGGGGCGGGCTCGGGCGGAGGGGCACAGGCGAACGAACCACACAGGATGGCACCAGCCAGGAGCGTCAGACGCATGGCGCTGCGAGTAGCACGTCGGGGCTGGCGTTGAGGAGGGCCCGTGCTAGGCGGCGCCTCCATGGCCAACCCCATCGCGACGTTCGAGACCTCGCTCGGCACGTTCACCGCCGAGCTGTACCAGGACCAGATGCCCATCACCGTGGGCAACTTCGTGAAGCTGGCGACCAGCGGCTTCTACGACGGCCTGCACTTTCACCGCGTCATCAAGCAGTTCATGTTGCAGTTCGGCTGTCCCTTCTCGAAGGACCCGAACAGCCCGCGCGCCGGCACCGGCGGCCCGTCGTGGGGCGACATCAAGGACGAGTTCACCGCGAAGCTGTCGAACGAGCCGATGACGCTCTCGATGGCGAACACCGGCCAGCCGAACTCGGGCGGCAGCCAGTTCTTCGTGAACACCGTGCACAACGCCTTCCTCGACTGGTTCAGCCCCGGCGCGTCGCGGCACCCCGTGTTCGGGAAGGTCATCACCGGACAGGACGTGGTGAAGAAGATCGAAACCACCCCGACGGACGCGAGCGATCGTCCCCGCACGCCGGTGAAGATGATCAAGGTCACCGTCGCCGGCGTCTGACGCTCACGGAGTTCCCGGCTCGAGCAGCGTCGAGCCGGTGCAGCACCTCCCGCGGCGCGAGCCCGAGTCATCCGTCAACGCCGAGCCGCACCCACCGGACGAGCCGCTAGCGCGCCGTCGCCGTGAGCGTCGTGTTGGCGTAGGCGCTGTAAGCGTGCACGAGGACGAAGTACGTGCCCGGCCGTGGGCTGGTGCCCGAGACGCTCTCGTTGCTGTCGGGCCGATAGGGCCGCGCGTCGAAGGTGGTGAGGGTCGGCGCGGCGCCGAAGCGAACGTAGAGGTCCGCGTCTCCGCTCGTACCGCGCAGGTCGAACCGCAGCGAGCTGGTGCCTGACGGAACTTCGAACCGGAACACCCGCGTGCTGTTGGCGCTCCCGCTGAGCGACACCGGCGTCCCGTTCGACAGGGCCGGCGTCGAGGGAACAGGCGTGCCGGCGTCCGGCGTGGAGGGAGCTGCGGTTCCAGCGTCGGGGCGGCCTGGCGCCAGACGAACGCCTGCGTCCGTCACGCCCGGTGGCGGCGTGCTGGGCGCCACGTCCACCGGGCGCGCCTGACACAGGCCCGAGGCCCCACACAGCGTCGAGCAGCAGTCGGTGTTGCGCGTGCAGCGCTCCGGAGCCTCACGGCACACCGGCACGGCCGAGAAGCCGCAGCGCAAGGCGCCGTTGGCCTGGTAGCCCGCGAGCTTTCCCACGGCGAGGAGCCGATTCGCCAACGAGCGCGTGCGGCCGACGAGGAGCGCGCGCTTCTGCGCTTCATTGGCTGCGCCCTCGAACGAGAGGTACTCGCTCATCACGCCGCACGCCTCTTCGAGGTCACCGCGCTGAAAGGGCGACAGCTCGGCAAACGACTGGATGACGGGCATCGCCTGCGCGTTGGGCGTGTACAGCCCGGTGGTCGCGTAGACGCTGCCGAGTGTCCAGAAGAGCTCGTACGGCCCCAGCGGGTTGGAGCGCCGAATCCATTCGTCCAGCGTGATGGGCCCCTGCTGCGCCAGCGACGGGTCGAGCACCGTGCGGCCGCGCGTCCCGTCGACCTCGACCATCGGCGCCACGTGCCAACCCCACATCACGCCGTTGCCGGGCGACAGCTCTCCCGTGAGGTACTGCGAGCTCGAGGGCACCCGGCGCGCAGCGAGCTCCGCGGACATGTAGAGCGCCCGTGCGTAGCAGCCGTCTTCGGTGAAGGCGTAGGGCAGGTAGGCGCGGGTCGAGTCGACGAGCTGCGCGGCGAGTTGTGCCTGCTGCGGCGTCACCCGGGCCGACTGCTCCGACACCCCGAGGTCGTCGAGCGCGGCGACGTCGTCGTCGATCTCCACCGTGGAGCCGCCACACGCCGAGAGGACGAGCGCTGCGAACAACACGTTTCGGCTCATCGAGAAGGGGCGCATCGAGACTCCTGCGGTGCGGGGGAGGCGCGTTCTATGCGCGGTCCCCTCCAGGCCCGCAAGACGGCACGGGTGCTCCACCCGCTGGCAAGCGCGCTGACAGTGGCTCGTCCGAACACCAGCCGACGCCAACGTTCCTGACAGCCGCGCTTGCTGGCGTTCTCAGCGAATGAGAAGGCGGCCGCCATGCGGTGGCTGAAGCGTCTACTTGCGGTGGGGCTCGTCGTGCCGATGGTCGCGGTGACGACGTTCGTGGTGTTGGTGCGCCACATCCCGTGGACCCCGTCGCCCTCCGAGCGCGGGCCGGCGTCGCTTCGCACCCCGGTCGATGGCGGCGTCTCGCTGCGGTACCTGGGGGTGAGCGGGTACGAAGTGACCGACGGCGTCACCGTGGTGTTGCTCGACCCGACGCCGACCCGGCCGCCGCCGCTCGCGCTGTTGACCGGACCGCTCGAGCCCGACGAGGCGCTCGGCGCGAAGGAGTGTCCGAGGGCCGACGTCATCCTCGTCAACCACACCCACTTCGACCACGCGCTCGACGTGCCGGCCATCGCGCGACGCACCGGCGCGCTGGTGGTGGGCTCGCAGTCGACGGTGAACCTGGCGCGCTCGCGCGGCGTCCCGACGGAGCGAACCCGCGTCGTCTCGGCCAATGACCGCTTCACCATCGGGACCTTCACCATCGAGGTCGGCCGCTCCCGCCACACGGCGATTGCCGGCATCGAGCAACCGATGAGCGGCGTGGTGGCGCCCGACGCGAAGGCCTTGTGGTTCTGGCAGTTCACCCTCGACGAGACGCTCTTCTATCGGCTCGAGGCGGCCGGCACGTCGGTGTGGTTCCACCCCACCAGCACCTGGGCGCCGGGAGAGATCGGCGATCGGCCAGCCGGCACGCTCATCGTGGGCGTGACGGGCGAAGACCAGACGGTGGCGAAGGCGACGGGGCTCCTCGAGGCCACTTTGGCGAAGCGGGTGCTGCCCACGCACTACGACAACTTCTTCCAGCCCTGGGAGAAGGGCCTGGCGAAGATGCCGGGGCTCGACCTCGACTCGGCACGCGCGGCGTTCGAGGCCGTGGACGCGGGCGTGACCTGGGTGGTGCTCGACCAGGGCGAGCGCCTCTGGCTCCCAGCCGACTGAACTCCGTGGCTGCGCCCAGCGCCCGTCACGAGGCGGCGTCCAGCAACCCCGGCGCGGTCTGCTTCACCACGAGGCGCTCGAAGGTCGCGGCGGGAGACAACGCCCGGGCCCAGCCGAGCCGGCCGGCGAGCCCGTCGACCGAGTACCGAAAGGCCGGACGTGGCGCCTCGAGGATGTCGTCCACCACCGTGGCCACCTTCGAGAGCGGCGTGCCGGCGGGGCCGTCGACCAACATGCGCTCGAACACATCCTGCCGCGCCTTCATGAAACGGGAATCGGCGGCCTTCACCGGCACCACCGAGGTGTCCGTGGTGCCCGTCGCGAGGAAGCCGGGCTCGAGGTTCGAGACGAACACCCCGAACGGTGACACCTCGAGTCGCAGCGCCTCGGTGTAGCCCTCGAGCGCGAACTTGCTGGCGGCGTAGGCGCTCGCGAAGGGCGTCGCGAATCGGCCGCCCACCGAACTCACGTTGATGATGCGTCCGCGGCGCTGCGAGAGAAGGTGGGGCAGCGCGGCCCGCATCATGTTCACCGCTCCGAAGAAGTTGAGCTCGAGCTGGTCGCGCAGCTCGGCCTCGCTCGTCTCGATGGCCGCGCCCAACAGGTGCGAGCCGGCGTTGTTGATGAGCACGTCGAGTCCACCCGCGCGTTCGCGCACGGTGTCGACGGCCCGCTGCGCCGAGGCGGCGTCGCGCACGTCGAGGGTCAGGTGCCGCTCGTCGCCACCGATGGGCTGGCGCCCCGAGCCGAAGACGGTGTGGCCGGCGCGGGTGAGGTGCTCCCGCAGGAACGCGCCCAGGCCCCGCGTGGTGCCGGTGATGAGGACGATGGCCATGACGTCAGTACCTCACCGAGATGGCCTGCTTCGCGGTCTGGCCCGCCGCCACCGTGAAGCGACAGCCCTCGAACGTCGGGAGCGACAGCTTCGGCAGCGCGTTGTTGCTCACACCCACGCCCTCGGTGGGGATACCGAGGAAGTTGGTGTCGGCCTGGCCGTTGCCGTTGGTGTCGTGCACCACCGCGAGGGCGTAGTCACCCGGCGCGAGGTCCTCGAAGACGCAGCTCGCGTTCCCGGCGCTGGCCTCGGTCCGCACCTGCGCCACCGCGTGCTTCTTCGACTCGAGCGGGAACCCCGTCTTCGAGGAGAACAGCGCGCAGCCCACCAGGCCTTTTGCGTTCGAGACGCCCGACACCGTCACCTCGATGCGGCCGCGGTCCTGCGCGAACGCGCTGCTGGCGACGACGAGGCTCAGCGCCGCGGCGACCGAGGCCAGGCTCCGGGGGGGGGCCGCGGCAGGGTTCGGTGCGCGCACCAGGCCCACACCCGTGACGACGACGGCGACGACGAGGGTGGCTGCGCCTGCCCACAGGAGCGCGACGAGCTGCGGGAGGAACGCGACGCCGAAGAAGCCCGCTGAGAGCAGAATGGCCGCGGCCGGCGCCGTCACGCGCGCCACCCAGCGCACCCGCTCCGACAGCGACGTGCCGTCGAGCAGCACCTGCAACACCAGCGAGAGGATGACGAGGGCCCCGGCGTGCGCGTGGCCGGCCCGGAAGAGCGACTGCTGGAGCGCGGTGAGCTCGAGGCCTGCGGCCGGTGCGAGGCCATGCGCGTTCTTCGTGACGACGGCCAGCACGGTGAGGCCGCCGTAGACGATGGTGGGCACGGTGAGCAGCGTGACGCCCGCCATGAGGCGGGCCGGACGGGACAGGTTCATGGAACGGCTCCGGGGGTGAGGGTGGGGGACGACGACGACGGCTGCATGAGGCGGGCGCTGATGCGGGCGGTGAGCGCGCGCGGCGAGAAGCGGCTCGACTGGCTCATGAGCCAGTTGCGAAAGCCCACCACGTGCGTTGGCGCGCGGGAGTCGAGGGCCGACAGGCACGTGCGCACCACCTCGTCGACCGTCAGCGGCTTCTGGAAGACGGCGGTCGAGCGAACCGACGGGCCCATGGCGTCGATGAACGGCGTCTCGACTGGTCCAGGACACACCGCCGCGACGTGCAGGCCCCGCGCGCGGTATTCGGCCCAGAGCGCCTCCGAGAAGGAGAGGACGAAGGCCTTCGTCGCCCCGTAGGTGCTCATGAAGGGCGAAGGCTGGAACGCCACCGTCGAGGCCACGTTCAGGACGGCGCCCCGGCGCGCCAGCAACGACGGCACGAACAGGTGCGTCAGCTCCGCCAGGGCCACGACGTTCACCTGCAGTTGGTCGGACAGGTGCGCCGGCGACTCGGCGTCGAACGGCCCGAAGAACCCGAAGCCCGCGTTGTTCACCAGGGTGTCGACGGGCAGCTCCCGGCGTTGCACCTCGTCGTACAGCGCCCGCGCGGCGCCGGGCTTCGACAAGTCGATGGGCAGGACGCTCGCCACTCCGCCCGCGGCCCGGACTCTCGCCGCGAGGGCTTCGAGCTTGCCGGTAGAGCGCGCCACCAGCACCACGTGGGCGCCACGGGCGGCCAGCGCCTCCGAGAGCGCCTCGCCGATGCCCGACGATGCGCCCGTCACCAGTACCGTCTTTCTCGTCATGGGTCTGCTCCTCGTGCCGTTGGAACGTCGTTGGCCTGACAGCGTCACCTGACGATGTCTAGCTGTGTCGGCTTGACGCTGTCAAGTCGAGGTGCCATTGAAGAGGCATGGCGACCGACCTGAAGGAGCAGGTGTTGGAGGCGAGCGTGCGGCTCATCGCGGAGGACGGGCTCTCGGGCCTGTCGATGCGCGAGGTGGCGCGTCGGGCCGGGGTGAGCCACCAGGCGCCGTACCACTACTTCCCCGACAAGGCGGCCATCGTGGCGGCGCTGGTGGAGCGGGGCTTCACCCTGATGGCGGACCGCATGGAGGCGGCGGCCACGGGCAGCTCGGTCCAGCAACGTCTCGAGCGCGTCGGGCGGGCCTACGTCGCCTTCGCGCTCGAGCAGCCCGTCTACTTCCGCCTCATGTTCCGGCCCGAGCTGACCGACTTGAAGCGCTTCCCGGCGGTCGAGGTCGCAGGCTCACGGGCCTTCGCGGTCCTCGAGGGCCTCGTCGACGAGCGGGCGAGCCCCCGCACGAACGCCGCGCGCAAGGAGGCGATGGCGTCGCTGCACTGGTCAGTCGTGCACGGGCTGTCGACGTTGCTGCTCGACGGCCCGCTCGGCGCGAAGCTTGGAACAGCCGCCAACCGCGACCGTCACGTCGAGCAGGTGCTCAAGCTCTTCGTGGAGTCGGCGGCGACCTGACGACCCGTCACTCGGTCAGCGGTGCGACCTCGCCGGTGTCCATGTCGTACATGCCGCCGGCGATGCGAATGGCTCCCGAGGCCTCGAGCTCGCGCAGAATGGCGCTCTCGCTGCGAATGCGTCGCATGGTGCGCAGCACGTTCTGCTCGGCCACGCGGTGGACGAAGCGCAGGTTCTTCGCCGTGCGGTCCTCGGGCACATCCTTCACCTCGTCGATGGCCGGCGCGATGGCGCGCAGCACCGCGGTGAGGTTCCCCAGCTCGACCCGGTCGATGGCGCCCTTCACCGCGCCGCAGTGCTCGTGGCCCAGGACGTAGACGAGGCGCGCGCCCACCACCTTGCAGGCGAACTCCATGCTGCCCAGCATGTCGACGTTGACGAAGTTGCCGGCCACGCGCGCGACGAAGAGGTCGCCGATGCCGCAATCGAAGACGTCCTCCACCGGCACGCGGGAGTCCAGACACGACAGCACCACCGCCTTCGGCCACTGCCCCTCGACGGCGGCCCGAATCTGCGCGCGGTGGTCTCGGTGGGTGACGTCGCCTTCGACGAAGCGGCGGTTGCCGGCGTAGAGCAGGTCGAGCACCTCGTGCGGGCTCATCGCCTGCTGCTCGGTCTTCGTGAGGATGCGGTCGGTGCGGCTCTGCGGGTCGCTCATGGCGGGGACGATGCGGGTGACGTCGTCGTCATGCAAGCGCGGCGTCGTCACCTGTCGACCGCCGGGCCCTTGTGGGCGCCGAGGTGCGTCGTCACACTCGTCGGCATGCATCGTCGATTCCTGGGGTGGGTGATGGTGGCGGCGCTCCCCGCGTGCCGCTGCGAAGACACGACCTCGATGGAGGCGGGCGGCGAGCTGGTCGTCATCACCGAAGCGGGCGCGGTCGCGAGCGCCCAGACGCTCCGGTTCGGCGGCGTTCCGGTCGGCGCCACGAAGACCCTCTCGGTGACGCTGCAGAACCGCGGCCGTCGGGAGCTGTCGCTGTCGCCGCTCGAGAGTTCGGGCGACGCGGTGACCGCGTCGGGACCCTTCACGCTCTCCCTGCCTGAATCCCTTCCGGCCGGACAGTCGGTGACCCTCGAGGTGGGCTTTCGGCCCAACGAGGTGCGCGCGTACTCGGCGCTCGTTCGGGTGACGAGCCCCGAGGCGCGAATGGAGCAAGGAGTCGTGCAGCTCACCCTCACCGGCGAGGGCGTGGAGAACCCATGTCAGGTCGACGGGCGGCTCGACTTCGGTGACGTCGCCATCGGCTCCGAGCGGGAGCTCTCGTTGTCCTTGCAGAACCCGCGCGACGAGGCCGTCGAGGTGTCCGTGTCGAGCGCCGCCTCGCCGTTCCGGCAGATTGCGCCCGCTGGAGGCCGCCTGACGGTTCCAGCGCGCGGTCAGCTCGCCGTTCGGTTCGGCTTTCGGCCGACGGTGGTGGCGCCCTTCTTGAGCTCCCTCGTCGTCAAGCCGGCGCCGACCTGCCCCGACGCGACGGTGCGTCTGGTGGGGGCAGGAATCTCCGACGGTCTTCGTGTCACGCCCGACCCGGTCGACTTCGGCTTCGCACCACCGGCCTCGACGGTGCGCCGAACCGTCTCGGTCCAGAACGCCACCTCCCGCGCGCTGACGCTCGAGCTGGTGTGGTCGTCGACGGAGTTCCCGGGGCCTGCGCAGCTGACGGTGTCGCCCTTCACCACGACGCCGTTCGAGGCGCCGTTTCGGCCCGCAGCGCTCGGAGCGCGTCGCGGCTCCCTCGTTGTGCGGGGCGATGGGCTGACCGCCACCACGCAGCTGCGCGGTGTTGGCGGAGGACCCGACATCGACCCGCGTCCCACGAGGCTCGCGTTCGGTCGCGTTCCGCTCTTCCCGGCGAACACGCCCACGCAGACCCGCCGGCTCCAGGTGTGGAACGTGGGCACGCGCGCGTCCGGCCAGAGCGCCGAGCGGCTCTTCCTCGGCGACGGCGGCGCGCCCCCGTTCGTCGTCCTCGAGGGGCTCGATGGTGGCGCCGCGCCGCCGGAGTTCTCCGTGCGACTGGCGTCCATGCCTCCCTACAGCGCCGCGGATGGCCTCGAGGCCGGGCGGTTCGTCACCGTCGAGGTGCAGCTCGCGCCCACCGCCGTTGGACGGCTCGAGGCCCAGGTGCACGTCCCATCGAACGACCTCGACGAGCCCCAGACGCGCGTCCCCGTGACGGCCGAGGTCGTTCCGTTGCCGCCGTGTTCCTTGCGCGTCGAGCCGTCGGGCCAGCTCCAGTTCGGCAACCTGACGCCGGGCGTGTCGGTGGTGCGCTCGGTCGTCTTCGAGAACCTGTCGACCCGCGCTGGAGACACCTGTCTGCTCTCTGCGCTCGAGGTGACGCCCGATTCCCACCCGGCCTTCGCGCTGCGGACCGCCACCACGGCTGAACGGGAACTCGCGCCCGGCGAGCGGTGGACGGTCGAGGTGCAGGCGACGTCACCGGGCATGGGCACCGGGCCCATCACCGGGGCGCTCTCGTGGACGTCGAGCAGCCCCATGCCGGAGGGGAGGCTCCAGCTCGTCGCCTCGCTCGAGGCCGGCTGCCTCACCATCGCGCCCTCGGAGCTCGACGTCGGTGCCGTGAACCTGGGCTGCACCTCGGGCAGTCGAACGGTCGTCCTCTACAATTCCTGCGCGTTATCCGTGACCGTGACCGACGTGTCGATGCTCGACGGCGCGGGCCTGCGCGCGAACACCCCACCTGCGTGCTCTGGCGCCACGCCCTGTCCCGAGTTCGCCGTCGCGCAGCGGCCCATGGTGCCGTTGACGCTCGCGCCTGGCGCCGCGCCGTCCACCGTCACGGTGCGGTACGACCCCCTCGACATCGGGGCCGACGTCGGAGCCCTCTCGGTGAGTTCGACGGTCGCTGGCCGCAGCGTGGTGCAGCTCATCGCCTTGCGAGGGGAGGGCACGGCGGCCGGCGTGGTGACCGACGTCTTCCAGGGCGCAGGCGTGCCGCGCGTCGACATCCTCTTCGTCATCGATGGCTCGTGCAGCATGAGCTCGAAGCAGATGTCGCTTGCCTCGAACCTGCCGGCCTTCTTTGCGCGGACCCTCTCGAGCGCCGTCGACTATCAGCTCGCGGTCGTCGTGGGGCAGGGGCCGCCGTCGCTCATGTCGCGCGGCGAGTTCCGCTTCGGCCCGGGCCACCCGACGCCGATTCTGTCTCGCGCCGTCCCCGATGCGGAGCAGCAGTTCGGGACCCGCGTCACCAGCATCGGCTCGAACGGAGGCAACGAAGAGTGCCTGCAGCCCGCGCTCGATGCCTTGACGCCGCCGTTGTCGCTGGGCCGCAACGCGGGCTTCTTGCGAACCGGGGCGCAGCTCGCCGTGGTGTGCGTCACCGATGACTCGGACTATTCGAACCAGCCGGTGCCGTTCTATCTGGCCGCGCTCACCAACCTGAAGCAGGGGCGCGCGAACGACCTGACGGTGAGCGCCATCGCCGGGTACACCAACCAGTGTCCCGCCACCCAGCTCGAGAACGGTCGCTACGCCCAGATGACGGCCGCGACCGGTGGCGTGCGTGAGGAGATCTGCACGGCCGACTGGGCGCAGTCGTTGAGCCGGCTCTCCTTGACGACGTTCGGGCAGTCGGGCCGGTTCTTCCTGCGAGGGACGCCAGACCTCGCCGCGCGGCCCATCGAGGTCAAGGTCGATGGCGTCGTGGTGAGCGCCGGAGCGCCGCCGATGCGGGTGTGGACGTACGACGTCGTTGGCAACGCGGTGGTGTTCGAAGAGCTCTACCGGCCGCCACCCAGCGCCCGCGTCGAGGTCATCTACCAGCCCGCGTGCCGTTGACGGGGCCGGCCGGCGTTTCGTCGAGGAACGTGCCCAGCACCACCCAGCGACGCGCGTGCGCTTCTTTCCCGCGCCGTGCCTGGAGCGGGTTGACGTAGTGCCAGAAGGGCAGGCGGTAGCAGGTGACGCCGCCCACCGTCGCGACGGACCATTGGTCGGTGAAGTGGCCCTCCCGCGCGGCCACCAGCGTCTGCGAAGCCACCCCATCGGTGCAGAAGGTGAGGTGCACGTCGGTGTACCCGTCACGCGCCAGCGGGTCCTCCGGGTGGTGGTCGTTGTGCGGCCCCGCGTAGTCGCCCGGGCCGTAACAGAGCACCTGCGTGCCAAAGCGCCGCGCCAGAGGGCGGCCCGCCAGCGCCGTGGCGAACGCGACGTACGAGTCACTCGACAAGAGCGTGTGCAGACCGATGTCGCCGGCGCGCTGAAAGGCCTTCGAGCGGCGTGACGAGAACGTCGCCGTCTTCACTCGCACCGTCTTGGGCAACAGCTCCCCGTAGTCGTGCTGCATGCCGGTGATGGTCCACGCGGGAATCGGGTCCTCCATCGGCGTCATCACGTCCTTGAGCGTGCGGTCGAGCAGGTCACGCACCGCGCGCGCCTTCGAGCGGTCGAGCAGCCCATCGTCGGCGAAGAACCGCACGTCGTCCGTCAGGCCCAGGCGCCGGGCGCCCGACACCACGGCCCGGCCTCTGGCTGAGAGGAGCGCTTCGAACTGGGCAGGCAGGTGACGCATCGCCGGCACGTACCACCGCTGGCCGAAAACTCGACGCGCCACAGCGCTGTGGAACCCTGTTGAACATGACGACCCGTCGCTCGACCCTCCGCCGTGCCCTCCGGTTGCCCCTCTCGCTTGGACGCCGCCTGCCCGCGCTCACCGCCGACGTCTCGCGCGGCGGGTTCCAGGCAGAGCTGCCCCAGGTGTTCCTCCCTGGCTCGAAGGTGCACGGCTACTTCCTCGTCGATGGCGCCGAGGTGGACTTCACCGGGACGGTCGCGTGGGCCGAGGCCGGCAGCCCGATGACCTCGGTCTTCAGCCGCATCGGCGTGGCGTTCGACACCATGCCCAAGGGGCTGGAGCCGCTCTTCCTCCAGCTCGATGGCCGCAAGAAGCGCGTGAAGGCGCGCTGAGCCGTCACCCCTCTTCGGTGGCCAGGCGACGGGCCTGCCGTGCGGCCTCGAGGAGCTCTCGCAGCTCCGGGTTCGACGCGTCGGCCGCCTGCGCCAGCGCCGCCGCCATCTCGGCCATCCAGACGGCACCTCGGGCCAACTCCTCCCGCGCCAGCTTCGCGAAGAACTCTGCATCGAACGGCATCGTCGTCGGCCTCGTCGTCATCCGGTCTCCTCGGTCGCTCACCTCGTCAGTGGCACCAGGCCCAGGAAAAGGGTCACGCTCACCTGATGTCGTGGAATGAAGGTCGAGGTGCTCCAGAGTCGGAGCCCCCGATGGAGTCGTTGGTTGCGCGGGGCGCTTCGGCGTCACTCGGGAAAGGTGCCTCGGGGGCAGAGAACCTTTCGGCCTCATGCGGGACGCTGGCCCAACACCCAGGCGAGGAAGCCGCCATAGGCCACCAACAACGGAACGCCGCGCCACCGCGCCAACCCACCGCCCAACGGTGTCACCAACACCACCATCAGCGCGCCGGCCCCAAGGCTGGCTGCGACCGACACCCACGGCACGGTCGCCGGCGTCAGCAGCGCAGCGGCGGGGGCGATGAACAAGCCATTGAAGAGGTTGCTGCCCAGCACCGTGCCGAGCGCCACCTCTTCGTGCCCCTTCAGCTTGGCGATGAGGGTGGTGGCGAGCTCGGGCACTGACGTGCCCACCGACACCAGCGTGACGCCCACGACGAAGGGGTCGAGCCCGAAGGCCTCGCCCAGCCCGAGCGCGCCCTTGACCACGAAGAGCCCGGCACCGACGAGCAGCACCAGCCCCGCCGCCAACTGCAGGCCCAGCCCCTTGAGCGAGGGCGCGTCGGCTGCGGTGGGAGGCGTCATGCCGCGCGCGTGACGGGCCTCGCGCACCGTCAGCCACAGCCACACGACGAAGACCGCCATCAGGACCGCGCCATCGAGCCGCGACAACACGCCGTCCCACAACAGCGCCGCCGTCAGCGCTGGCGCCAGCAGCGAGAAACCGAAGTCCCTCGACAGTTCCTTCCAGCCCGCCTTCACCGGCCCCATCAGCAGCGCCAGCGCGAGGATGAGCCCCAGGTTCACCACGTTCGAGCCCAGCGCGTCGCCGATGGACACCTCGGGCGTCCCCTTCGCGCCGGCGGAGATGGCGACGGACAGCTCCGGACTCGAGGTGGCGAACGCCGCGACGGTGACACCGACGACGGCGACGGGAATCCGGAACGCGAGCGCGAGCCCGACCGTGCCACGGACGAACACCTCGCCGCCCAGCCCCGCCAGCACCACTCCCAGCACCAGGAACCCGACCGCCTCAGCCATGACGCCCCTCGCAAATGAATCCGCTCATTTCGACCCCGGCGCGTTCGCGCCACCCTCCTCGCACGACGACGCCCGGCCGCTGGAGTAGGAGAGCGCCTCCGTGACTCGCCCACCCCGCCGCTCGAGCTGGCAATGGACGACGTTGCTCGTCTCGCTCGGCCTCGCGGCGACGCTCGGGGCCACGCTCTATTTCACCGCGTCGAGCCTGCCGTACCTCGCCACCTCGCCCTCGACCGACCCGACGTTCGGCGCGCTCAACGCCTGTCTCCACGGCGCGGTGCCCTCACGCACGGGCTTCGCGGTGGGCCGTGACGCGCGACGGGCCCTCGCCTGGTCGACGTCGCAGGTGGCCCACTGCACCCTCGACACCGACACCACGCGCCTCGAGACCTGGCCCATCGCTGGCGTCACGGAGGGCGCGTTCGATGGCGAGGGCGGGGCATGGGTCGTCTCGCAGGCCAGCGGCCTGTCCTCCTCCCTGCTCCGGCTCGACGGCGAAACGCCCACGGTGAAGGGCGAGACGGCCGCGATGGCGCTGGCGGGCGCGGCCGAGGGCGTCGTGGTGTTGGAGCCGAGCGGACGGCTGGTGGCCATCTCGAGCGAGGGCACCGTGACGGGCGCGACGCAGGTGCCCGTCTCGCGCACCCTCGAGCTGTCGACGAGCGCGGATGGGCGGCGGGTGGCGGTGACGGGTGATGGCGCCGTGCGGGTGTACGATGCCCGCACGCTGTCGCCCCTGCGCCTCGAGGCCCCCTGCGACGTGGACGGCTTCTGGTGGCTTCGCGCGGCCCATCAGGCCCTGGTGACGTGTCGTCCTGACGGGCTGGGGCTGGTGCTCGACGTGGAGACCGGCGCGCAGGAAGCCGCGGCGCCCGCGACGCGTGTCGCCTCGGTGTTGGCGGGCCCGACGGGGCCGTGGGTCGAGCCGTGTGATGTGTTGCCCTGTACGAGCCCGCCTCCGGTGGATGCCAGATGAGAGCCTTCGTCCTGCTGGTCCCGTTGTTGGGCTGCGCCACGACGATGGAGGTGACCCGCACGGTGGCAGCGCCTGTGCGCCCGACGGACCCGACGCTCGCCGTGGCGGCTTCGGGGCCCTATGCGTCCGAGCTCCTGGCTTCGACGCGCGCGATGCTCGAGGGCGCGGTGAAGGTGGAGTCCTGTGTGCTCGGGTGTCCCGCGGTGGGGCTGTACGCGTCGATCTCGTTGACGCCCGGCCCGCACGAGGGCCGCACGCGGCGCACCTGTCAGGCCGAGGTGTACACGGGGAAGTCGTGGGCGGCGCCAGAAGGTGTCCGGGGCGCCCTGGTGCAGACCGTCGAGGACCTGGAGGACTGTCTGCGGGCGCTGCAACGCTGGCTGCGCGCGCCTCGCGTCGAGCGGCTGCGTGTGCGCCTGGATGACACCGGTCCGCTCGTCGAGCCCGTGCGGCTGGTGCGAGGTGGAGCGGTGGCCGAGGCGAAGGCGTGGCTCGAGGCCGCGGTCGCCCAACCCTCGGCCTCGGCCGGAGCGTGGTTCAATCTCGGCGTGCTGCACGAAACGCAGGGCCGTCGCGACGACGCCAGGCGCTGCTACCTCAAGGCCCGCTCGCTCGGGCCGCCCGCGTGGATGAAGGCCGCCATCGACGACTTCGTGGCCTCCGCCGACTGACGCGCGGCTCCGAAGCGGGCTCGAAGGCCGGTCGACTTCACGGGTGACGGAGCGCCGGGAGGCTGGCACGGTGCGCCGTCCATGGACACGCAGACGCTCCAGCGCTTCCGCACGGAACTCGAGGCCGCCTCGACGCTTCACCTCGCCCTCGGGCGAATCGCACATCGCGCGCAGGTCGACGCGCCCACCGCGTGGACGGGCCCGCTGCTCGAGGAGCTCGAAGACCTCGCCGGAGACGACGGGAGCTTCTCGCACGCCAGCCTCGCAGAGATTCGTCGACGCTCCGGCGCCGCGCTGGTGGCGCAGTTCCACGCCGTGCGCACCGCCGTCGACCGTGCGCCCGCCAGTGAGAAGGCCGGCCTCCAGGCGCTCCTCGACGCGGTGCTGGTGACGGGCACGCAAGACGCTTCCATCACCTCGAGCCCATCCATCACCGGCGTGCTGTCGAGCCTGGCGCGCTCGGCCGGGCTTCAGCTCGAAGCCACCATGCGCGCCGCGATGCTCGCCCGTGATGGGCTACCGACGCCGCCTCCGAAGGAGCCCCCGGTCGCCGAGCCGCCAGCCGCCCCGAAGCCCAGGAAAAAGGCCGCGCCGAAGAAGCCAGCCCTGAAGAAGCCAGCCCTGAAGAAGAAGTCCCCGGCGGGAAAGCCCAGCGCGGCGAAGAAACCGGCCGCGAAGAAGACGAGCGCTCCGAAGAAGCCCCCAGCGAAGAAGGCGCCTGCGAAGACGTCCGCCGCGAAGGGAAAGCGCCCGGCCCGCCGTTGACGCTCCGCCCATCGACACCGACCGACGCGCCGTCGATACTCTTTCGCCGTTTCGTTCTCCTTCACCCAAGGACGTCTCATGAGTGACGAGCAGCAGGGCGGTACCCCCGAAATCGAGCAGCTCGATGCCCCGCCGCCCGTGTCGCCGGAGCTGCGCGCGAAGATCCTCTCCGACCCGAACGTGGCGAAGATCGCGGCCGAGCTGAAGACCGACCTCGAGACCTTCGTGAACACCATCGGGTACTACATGAACAACCCGGGCGTGGAGCCCGCGTTCCTGGTCGTCAGCGACGAGAACCTCAGGAAGATGGGCGTGAACCCGCCCACGAACGAGGCGATCGAGGCCAACGTTCGTCAGAGCGTCGAGGCCATCAAGGCTGGCAAGGCTCCCAGCGGCTACGAGCCCCCCCGCAAGAAAACCGTGGAGTTGCAAGCCAGCGCCGGAGAGCCGGTCGAGGCGAAAGACGTCGACCCCGACCTGGAGATCAGCGTCAAGAAGCTCCGGCCGCCCGGAAAGTTCTGATCCATCAGGGCTTTTCGAGATCCGAAACTCCCAGTCTCGATTCGCGAGAATCTCTTTACAGTTTCACCCTCTTTCCAAACCCATTTCCACGGAGCCCCCAGATGGCTTTCATCAAGAAGATTGGCAAAGCGTTCAAGAGCATCGGTAACTTCGCGAAGAAGGCGGTTGGCTTCGCCAGCAAGATCCTCAACGGGCCCCTCGGGAAGATCGCCTCCTTCATCCCGGGCGTTGGTCCCTTCATCGCAGGCGCCGCGAAGATTACCGGCATCGCGAACTCGGTCCTCAACGGCGGCGGCATCAAGGGCATCATCGGCGGCCTCGTCGGCAACCTCGGCGGCGGTCTGCTGGGCCAGGCTGGCTCGCTGCTCTCCAAGGCGGGCCTCGGCTCCATCGTCGGGATGGGAAGCAAGCTGGGCTCGAGCGGCCTCCTCGACATGGTCTCGGGCCTCATGAAGCCGCGCCAGGCCGACCAGTCGCCGGCCGCGCAGGCCGACACGTACAACCTCCAGCAGTTCAGCGCGTTCCGCCTTGCGCAGCTCGCCATGAACCAGACGCAGGCCTGAGTCCGGGGGACCTTCAACCGAACCGCAGGACCCGACCGGAGTGCGCCCTCGAAAAGGCGCACTCCGGTTGTCTTTGCGGGGCCTCCATCGGTGCGCTTCACTTCGCAGCCATGCGCCCGCACCGACTGTTTTTCCTGCTCGCCCTCCTGGGCTGCGCGACCGTGGCGCCCCGAAAGGCCGACTCCATGACGACGCCCGTGCTCCCGAAGGCCGCTTCGCTCCTGGGCGGAACGGCAGATGGTTTTCAACGCGCCTGCGACGACGCCCTCACCCGCGCTCGCCAGGCGGTGGCCACGCTCAAGACGCTCCCGGCGGGTGGCGCCGTCGCGAAGCTCGAGCAGTACGACGAGGCCACGACGGCGCTCTCGAACGCGGGCGCCCGGGCTGGGCTGGCGCGGGAAGTCCACCCCGACGCCGCGTTCCGCACGGTGGCTGAAGCCTGTGAGCAGCGCATCGAGGCGCTCTCGGTCGAGCTCTCCCAGGACCGCGCGCTCTACGACGCGCTCGCCGCCATCGACGCCAGGGCCCTCGACCCCATCAGCGCGCACTGGCTTTCGAAGACGTTGCGCGAGTTCCGCCGCGCCGGCGTCGACCGCGACGAGGCCACCCGCGAGAAGGTGCGCACGCTCAACGAGACGCTGGTGAAGCTCGGGCAGTCGTTCGGGCGCAACATTCGCGACGACGTGCGCACGGTGAAGGTGAAACCGGACGAGCTCGACGGCCTGCCGAAGGACTGGCTCGACGCCCACCCGCCCGGTGCCGATGGCCTCGTCGCCGTCACCACCAACCCGCCCGACACCCTGCCCGTGATGACGTACGCGAAACGCGCCACCGTGCGGGAGGCGCTGTGGCGGGCGTACCGGAGCCGCGCGTTCCCGGCCAACGTCGAGGTGCTCCAGCAGTTGCTCGCGCGCCGTCACGAGCTGGCCACGCTGCTTGGGTACGCCACCTGGGCCGACTACGCGCTCGAGACGAAGATGGCGAAGGCGGCGTCACGCGCGGCAGCCTTCATCGAGCAGGGCCGGACCGCCACGCTCGCGCGGGCCACCGCCGACATGGCCACGCTGGTGTCCCGCAAGCAGCGCGAGGTGCCCGGCGCCACCCGCGTCGAGCCGTGGGAGCAGGACTTCTTCGAAGACCGCGTGAAGAACGAGCAGTACGGCCTCGACTCGCAGGCGCTGCGCCCGTACTTCGAATACGGCCGGGTGAAGCAGGGCGTGATGGACGTCACCTCGCGCCTGTTCGGTGTGCGCTACGTGCGGCGCGATGACGTGACGACCTGGCACGCCGACGTCGAGACGTATGATCTCTTCGAGGGCGACACGCTGCTCGGCCGGCTCCACCTCGACATGCACCCCCGGGACAACAAGTACAAACACGCCGCGCAGTTCGGCTTGTCGGTGGGGCGGCTGGGCAAGGAGCTCCCTGAGGCGGTGCTGGTGTGCAACTTCCCCAGGCCCGGCGGGTTGCTTCAGCACAGCGAGGTCGAGACGTTCTTCCACGAGTTCGGGCACCTCTTGCACGAGCTCTTCGCAGGCCGGCAGCCGTGGGGAGGCGTGTCGGGGATTCGCACCGAGTGGGACTTCGTCGAGGTGCCGTCCATGTTGCTGCAGGAGTGGCCGCTCGATGAACAGGCGCTCGCGGCCTTCGCCCGGCACCACCAGACCGGTGAGGTGATTCCGCCGGCGCTGGTGAAGACGCTCAAGGCCGCGAAGGAGTTCGGCGTCGGCCTGTCGATGCGCCGGCAGTTCTTCCTCTCGGCCGTTTCGCTCGGGTACCACGACCGCGCGCCCGGCTTCGACACCAGCCAGCTGCTCGAGACGCTCCAGAAGCAGTTCGAGCCGTTCCGACGGGAGTACGTCGAGGGCACGCACTTCGAGCTCGGGTTTGGCCACCTCGATGGCTACTCGGCTGCGTACTACACGTACCAGTGGAGCACCGTCATCGCGAAGGACCTGCTGACCCGCTTCAGGGCGAAGGGACTGCTCAGCCCGGAGGTGGCGATGGAGTACCGCAAGAAGGTGCTCGAGCCCGGAGGGAGCCGGGAGGCCGCAGCGCTGGTGGAGGACTTCCTCGGCCGCCCGTACCAGTTCGACGCGTTCCAGGCGTGGTTGGAAGGGCGCTGACGCGGCCCGTCGCGCGCGGGTGGCATTGGCGTCGACGCAGGGTAGGACGTCGAGCGTCATGACGACGTCTCTCCGAGTGCCTGGCGATGGCTCCTACGTTCCCTCTGCCGACGACCCGCCGTACCTGCGCCTGGGCGGCGTGGAGGGTGTCACGGCCCTCGTCGAGGCCTTCTATGACGCGATGGAGCAGCACGAGCCCGAGCTGACCGCGGTTCATCGCTGTGAGCCGCCGGGGAAGGTGAGCCGGGCGTCGCGCGACCACTTCGCCTCGTTCCTCGTCTACTGGCTCGGCGGCCCGCAGCAGTACCTCGAGACGCGCGGCCACCCCAGGCTGCGCATGCGTCACGGGCGCGTCGCCGTCACCGTCGCCATGCGCGATGCCTGGCTCCGCTCGATGCAGCGCGCGCTCGACCAGCGTGACGTCGACGCAGGCGTGCGGGCGTACCTCGACACGCGTTTTGCCGAGGTCGCCGACTTCCTTCGCAACGTCGAGGGGTGAGGCGCCACGGGTGCTCTGGTTCCGGCTCCTGCCCGACATGGCGGCACCATCACGCACCTCGTCCGACACCTCCGACAGGTCTGCGTGGTGACGCCCCAGGGTGACGCGTCGGCGTTCAGGCCTGCGGAGTCTGGCCGGTTCGTGGTGGGCTGGTGAAGCCGCCTGACAGACGCGGCCTGCGACGCTCACGGCTGGTCGCCGACACTCTTCTGTTCCCCGCCGTCCTGGAGCCGCTCATGACTTCGAAGACCGATGCCGCATCCGCTGCTGCTGCCCGCGCTGCTGCCGAGGCGGCCCGCCGGCGTGCGGCTGAAGCGGCGGCCCGTCGTGCGGCCGAAGCCGCGGCGAAGAAGGTCGCCGAGGCCGCAAGCCGCAAGGTGTCCCAGAAGGCCGCGCAGGCGCTCTCCACGGCCGCAGGGCAGCGTCCCGGGGCGTCGGGGGTGCGGCAGGTCTTCGGCAAGGACGAGCTCAGCCAGGGCCTGGGGCGCTCGCTGCGGGCCCGCACCAGCTCCCAGCTCGGCGGGGTTCCGTCGCCAGTCCCCTCCGCACCGACCGCGGCCCGTACCGCCTCGGTGAACGAGCTGCGCGCGATGTTGGCCCGCGGCGAGACGCCGCCCATGACGCCGCTCGCGCAGGACGCGAGCACCCTGCGCACCGAGGTCCGCGGAGACGCCGTCGCCAACTGCCTCGAGCGCGCCGCCACGCTGGCGAAGCCGGGCGACCAGGTGGTGATGCTGCGAGACGGGCGCGATGCGACCGGCCACGCGGTGGTGCAGCGCAAGGATGGCTCCGTCGTCGACCCCAACGAGCCGGCGCGGCGGTATGGCTCCCTCGCGGACTACCAGCGGCAGCAGCCGCACTACCGCGACCCCGTGGCGGTGAAGGACCGTGACGTCGAGGCCGTGCTGCGCACCCCGCCCGGCGCCGCGCGAGACGCCGTCATCTCGAAGCTGGGCCTCGACGCGGCGGCGAGCCGGCAGGTGGCTGACACGGAAGCGCCTGCGACGGGCACGACGGCCACCAATCCCGTCACCGCGCGCGCCGAGACCGATGCGGCCTCGGTGCAGCGCACGTGGGACCTGGTCATCGACCGAGGCGGCAGTGAAGCCGAAGCCGCGGCCGCCGCCTCCCAGCGCCTCGAAGACCTCGTGCGGGGCTCTGACGACCCGGCCTACCGGAACGCGCTCGTTCGTGCGTCGGCGAGCACCCTCGATCAGGTGACGTCGGCGCTGGCCACCAACGCGCGCGACGAGGGGCTCACCTCGGACCGTGACGAAGCCAGCATCAAGCACGCCGTGAAGTGCCTCTCGGACGTGGCCACACAGACGGGGCAGATTGGCACCTTCCTCATCGCCGACCAGCTCGCGCAGAAGCTCCCGAACGACGGCCAGCTCATGCACGTCGACGATGGCTTCTACGAGCACCTCGACAACGAGGGCGGCCCGGAGCTGTTCCAGGCGGTCGCCAGCCGACTCGAGGCCCATCAGAAGGGTGAGGCGCGCGAGGGCCTGCTCGACGACGAGCACCGCAGCCTGTGGGAGCGGGCGCGGGACTTTGGAGGCGACGTCCTCGGCGCGGTCGGTGACGGGCTGGGCGCGGTCGCCGGCTTCGCGGAGGACGTCGCGAACGGCGCGCTCGAGGTGGTGGGCGACTTCGGCGAGGCGGTGGTCGACGTCGGCCAGGGCACGCTCGAGTTGGCTGGGAACGCGGCCGATTGGACGCAGGACCAGGTCATGGCCGCTGCCGAGTACGCCGTGGAGAACGGGCTCAAGCTCACCGGTGAGGCGATCGACTGGGTTGGAGATCATGCACGTGAACTCGCCGCCGAGGCGCTCGACCTCGATGGGCAGCTCTCCCGCCTCAACTCGCCCGGAGACTCCGTCACCCTCGCCGTCGGCGGCACGGTGGGCCTCACCACGGTGCAGGCCGGCGCCGAGGTGGAGATGAAGATCACGAAGACGGAGCACGGCTACGAGATGACGCTCACCGGCCAGGTGTCGGGCGGGGTCTTCGCGGGGCTCAACCTGCCGGGCTTCTCCGAGGCGCAGGCCCAGGCGAACGCGACTGGCATCGCGACGGCCACCATGACGTTCGACTCGCTCGACGCGGTCACGAAGGCGGCCGAGACGGTGGGCGGCATCGGCGTGGCGGCGGCGGTCGGCGGGCCGGCCGGAGCGCTCCTGACCGGCGCGACCGCCGCTGACGAGGTGCGCGCCATCGTCGACCACTTCCAGTCGGGCAGCATCGGGCTCGAGCTGTCGGCTGAGGCGAAGGCCGAGCTGGGCAACACCGCCGGCCTGGGCTTCGGCGGCGAGGTGTCGGGCGTCGTCACCAACGGTGCGCGCATCGAGCTGACGAAGGGAGCGCCGCCCGCGCTCGTGCTGGAACAGAGCCTGGAGGCGTCTGGCTCCCTGGCGCTCGGCGCGCCGGTCGCCATTCCCTCGCTCGGAGGAACGCTCAACGGCGGGAGCCTCGATGGCACCGCGTCGGTGTCGGCCGAGACGCGCGTGCCGTTGCCCGACGGCTTCTCGGTGGGCGATCTCGCGCGTGACCCGGTGGGTGCGCTCAAGCAGGTCGGCCAGACCGCCATCGACGAGGCGACGACGAAGCTCTCGCTGTCCGTCGACATTCGCGCGGGCGTGGCGACGGAGGGGTTGCCGCTCGACCTGGGGGCTGACGGCGGGCTCGAGGTAGAGCTGTCGGGCGAGGCGAAGACGAAGGACCTGGTGGGCGCCCTCGGCCTGGCGCTGCGCGGAGACCTCGGCGGCGCGCTCGCCCAACTGGGGACGAAGACGGAGCTCGACGTGCAGGTCTCGTCCTACAGCCAGAGCGGCTTCAGCATCGACGAAGAGCTCGCGGTACCCGGCTTCAAGATTGGGGTGAAGGCCGAGAACACCTCGCGTGACGAGACCGAGCTGTGGGCCTTCAACGGAACCCCGGCCGAGCTGAAGGACCAGGGCTTCGCGCTGTTCGAGGCGCTGCAGCTCCACGTGAGCTGACGCGCGGGTGCGTGGCCGACATGCCTCCTGGCCTGCTAAGGCCTCGGCCATGTCCGAGGTCATCTCCCTGCTGCGCGACCTGGTGGCCATCGACTCCACCTCCACGAAGTCCAACGTCGCCATCATCGACGCGCTCGACCGGCGGCTGACGGCGTTGGGGCTGTCCACCGAGCGGCAGCGCTACGTGGACGACGCGGGCGTGGAGAAACAGAACCTCATCGCCGTCACGGGCCAGGGGCTCCCGGAGCTCGCGCTGGTGGGGCACTCCGACTGCGTGCCGTTCGACGCCAGCTGGAGCGAAGCGCTCTCCCTCACCGAGCGCAGCGGCTTCCTCTACGGCCGCGGGTCCTGTGACACCAAGGCGTTCATCGCCTGCGCCGTCATCGCGATGGCGAAGGTGAAATCGAAGCTCTCGAAGCCCGCGATGCTGCTCTTCACCGCCGACGAAGAGCTCGGCTGCGTGGGCGCCAAGAAGCTGCTCGAGGCCGGGAAGGGGAAGGCGCGCCGCGCGCTGGTGGGGGAGCCGACCTCGCTGCGGCCAATTCGCGCCAACAAGGGGTACTGCCTCGCCGAGGTCGAGGTGCACGGCAAAGAGGGCCACTCCGCCTACCCGGACACCGGCGCCTCGGCCATCTTCCGCGCCGCGCGCTTCCTCACCCGCCTCGAGCAGTACAGCCGCACCACCTTGCGCGAGGAAACCGACGCCGCGTTCTCCCCGCCCTTCGGCACCTTGAACGTGGGCCTCGTCTCTGGCGGGAAGGCGAAGAACGTCATCGCCGGCCAGGTGCGCTTCACCCTCGAGTGGCGTCCCTTGCCGGGCCAGTCGACCCAGGTGGTGCTCGACGCGCTCGAGACGATTCGCCGCGAGTGTGTCGCCGAGGACGGCGCCTACTCGATGACCGTCAAGCCGCTGCGCCTCGACCGCGGGTTCTTCACGCCCGTCGACGCCGACCTCGTCACGTACATCGCCTCGCAGACGAACCGCCCGCCCGACACCGTGGCGTTCGGCACCGAGGGGCCCCAGCTCGCGGCGCTGGGGGCCGTGCCGGTCGTCTTCGGGCCCGGCGACATCACGGTGGCGCACCAGACGGGCGAGCATGTGCCGGTGAGCGAGCTGCTTCGCTGCGCCGAGGTGATGGAGGGGGCGCTGCTGCACTTCGCAGGCTGACGCGCTCCCGGGGGTGAGTATGCTGTCGCGCATCGTGTCGACCCGGGTCCTCCTCCTCTGTACGGCGCTCTTCGTCGCGTGCCCCCCGCCGCCCCCGCCTCCGGTGGACGCGGGGATGGTCGTCGTCGATGCCGGCGCCCCCGTGGCCTGTACGGCGCCGGAGTCATGTCGCGATCTCGGGCTGTCGGCGGTGTGCCGCGAGGGGCTGTGCAACCCCGACGTGCCCTGCGGGAGCGACTTCGAGTGTTCCCTGGGCGAGCGCTGCGTGCGCGGCCGCTGCCTCTTCACCGGCTGCACGAAGGACGCTGACTGTCCCACCGGCAAGTGCCTGGCCAACACGTATACCTGTGTCGAATGTGGCGCGAGCGCCGACTGCCCGCCCGACCGCCCCGTGTGCGACGTCACGCGCAACACCTGCTCCGCCTGTCAGACGGACGCGCAGTGCCCGGTGCCCGGCCCGGCCCGCTGTGGGCCCCAGGGCGCCTGCGTGCACTGCCTCGTCGACGACGACTGCCCCAACGGCCTCACCTGCGGTACCGGCAACGTGTGCACGGGCGCGCGTCGAGGCCAGCCCTGTCCTCCGGGGACGGCGTGTGGCCCGGGCCTGTCGTGCGTGACGCTCAACAACGCCCCGGTGTGCCTGCCGTCGTGCAATCTCTACCAACCGACGTGCGCGCAGGGCGAGATCTGCTTCCGCCTCACCTACGCCAGTTCGAGCTCCCTCGTCTTCGAGTCCCAGGGGCCGATTGGCGTGTGCTTCCGGGAGCAGGCCGGGCTGCGCACCGCGAGAGAGCTGTGTGCGAGAGACCCAGCCACCGGCGGCAGCAACTGCCAACCCAACCTGCAGTGCGTGCCCGAGACGGCCACCACCGCGCTGTGCCGCACCTATTGCAACCCGCTCGTGTCGGGCGGCTGCGTCGGCGCCGAGCGCTGCGTGGCCTTCCCCGGAGACTTCAACGGCCGGCGCTACGGCCTCTGCCTGCCAGACACCGGCTTCGGCCAGAGCTGCACGCGCGATGGCCAGTGCCGCGCCAACCTCTCCTGCCAGGCCTACGACGACCCGAGCGCATCGTCCGAGGTGTCGCCCATCTGTCAGTTCAACCTCGGGCCCGGCGTGGGCCTCTCGCCGTGCGCGCCCCGCGTCACCGACGCCGGTATGACCGTGTCGGCCGACCTTTCGTGCCGGAGCGGCGCGTGCCGGTCAGACCCGCTCAGCCCCGGCTCGCCGGCCTACTTCTGTTACGCCGCCTGCCAGGCCGACAGCGACTGCAGCATCGCTGGCCGCACCGGCGTGTGTGATGGGGACTTCTCCGTCACCACCGCGTTCGGCACCAGCGGCACCGTGCGTGGTTGCCGGCCGGCCTGTGAGTCCGAAGCCTCGTGCGCGGGCTACGACGCGGGCATCACCTGCCGCGCGCGACTGGTGTCGAGCCCCACCGAGCCTCGCCTCACCCGCACCTGCTCACCCCCGTTGGGTGCAGGTCGTACCGGAGAGCCGTGCATCGCCTCGAGCCAGTGCCGCTCCGGGCTCTGCCAGTTGGACGACTCGCGCGGCGTCCGTCGCCAGGGCCTCTGTCTCGACCCCTGCGGCGCCGGGAGCACGTGTGCCGCAGCCCCCGACGCTGGCCTGCCCTCGGTGTCCTGCCGTCCGGTGAGCCTGCTGGCGTCCCGCGGTTTCGATGGCGTCGCCAACACGGCCGATGATCGGCTGCTCCAGGCCTCGTTCTGCGCGGGCGGCCCGTGCACGTCGAATGACGACTGTGGCGGCGCGGTGTGCGCGCCGATGGTAGAGCCATCGGGGCCGGCCGTCGTCTCCTTGCGGTGCCAGGCGAGCACGACGGGCCTCAAGGTGGCCGGGCAGAGTTGTCTGTCTGACCTCGAGTGCGTCTCGGGCACCTGCGGCGCGCTCCAGTCGCCATCGACGGGCTCGGGCAGCACCTGCTTCGAGGCGTGTACGGCCATCTCCACCTGCCCGGGTGGGACGAGCTGTCGGGTTCAGGGCATGCGGGTGTCCACGACGCGCGGGCCGGTCTCCGTCGATTCCTGCGCGCCGTGACGACGAGAGGGGAACCGAGGATGGCGAGGGTGACGGCGAAGCGCGTGAAGAAGTCGGTGAAGCGGGCTCCCCGCGCGAAGGTGGCGCGAGGTCCATCGGCAGCGTCGGGCCCGAGCACGATTCCCGCGAGGCCACCGGTCGACGGGGACGAGTACGGCGCCGCGGGAGGCATGCCGTACGCGAAGCAGGCGGTGGTGGGCGATCGCTCGCACGCGAAGCAGAAGATGGAAGAGCTCACGTGGGCCGGCTTCGACCGCCAGGTGCAGCGGCTGGCGAAGATGGCCGTGGGCTTTCGGCCCGAGGCGGTGGTGGGCATCGCGCACGGTGGCGTCTTCGTCGGAGGCGCCGTGGCCAGCGCGCTGAAGGCCGAGTTCTTTCCCGTGCGGCTGACACGCCGCAGCCGGGACAGCGAGACGCGGCTGCTGGCGAACGTGTCGGACGAGATGCCGCGGGAGCTCGCGGGCAAGCGCGTGCTGGTCGTCGATGACATCTGCAGCTCCGGAGACAGCCTCGAGCTCGCCTCGCGCCTGGCGAAGGCCGCTGGCGCCACGAAGGTGAAGACGGCCGCGCTGGTGAACCGGCCGCACGGCGAGACACCCGACTACTGCGCGCTCACCACCGAGACGTTCTACGTCTTCCCATGGGACTACCAGTCGGTCGTCGAGGACGAGCGCTTCGAGCAGCAGCGCGCCTCGCCGAAGCCGGGCGCCCGCAAGAAGCGCCGCGGCGGTGGACCCGTCGACGGAGACGACGTCGTCCTCGGGGTGTGAGGTGATCGTCGGAACGGCAGGGCACGTCGACCACGGCAAGACGTCGCTGGTGAAGGCGCTGACCGGCATCGACACCGACCGGCTGCCGGAAGAGAAACGCCGGGGCATCACCCTCGAGCTCGGGTTCGCGCACCTGGACCTGCCGGGGGGCGTGCGGCTCGGCGTGGTGGACGTGCCGGGCCATGAGCGCTTCGTGAAGGCCATGACGGCGGGCGCGGGCGGCATCGACCTCGCCCTGCTGGTGGTGGCGGCGGACGAGGGCGTGATGCCGCAGACGCGCGAGCACGTCGACATCTGCTCGCTGCTCGGCGTTCGGCGCGGAGTGCTGGTGGTGACGAAGAGCGACCTCTTGCCGGGCCTGGGCGAGGGCTGGCTCGAGCTGCTCGAGGCCGAGCTGCGCGGCCTCGTCGCGGGCACGTTCCTCGAGGACGCGCCGCTGGTGCCGGTGAGCGCCAGGACGGGTGAGGGGCTCGATGCGCTCAAGCAGGAGCTCCAGCGTCAGGTGTCGGCGCTCTCGGCCGACGGGAGTCCGCGCTCACCGGACGGTCCGCTCTTCGTGCCCATCGACCGCGCCTTCACCATCAAGGGCTTTGGCTGTGTCGTCACCGGCACCGTCTGGTCGGGTCGCCTCTCGCTCGCGGACGAGGTCGCGCTGGTGCCGGGCCTGTCGGGGCCGCTGCGGCTGAGAGGCCTGCAGGAGCACGGGAAGAGCGTCGAGCGCGCGCAGGCGGGTGAACGCGTCGCGGTGAACCTGGTCGGCGTGGAGACCCACGACGTCGCGCGGGGCATGGCGTTGGTGCGAGTGGGCGAACTCGACGCGGCCCGGGTGCTGGACGTCGAGTTGACGCTGCTCCCATCGGTGGAGACGCCGCTGCCGCGCCGCAGCCGCCAGCTCGTCACCGTCGGCACGACGCAGGTCGAGGCCGTGGTGCGGCTGCTCGACGTCGAGGCGCTGCGGCCTGGAGAGACGTGTTTCGCGCAGCTGCGGCTCGCGCACCCGGTGGCGGCGATGCCACAGCTGCGCCTCATCCTTCGGGGGTCTCGCGCCGTGGCGGGCCGGGGCACGACGCTCGGGGGTGGGCGGGTGCTGGCGCTCGATGCGCCTCGTCGCAGGGCAGGTGCCTCGGCGGTGCTGGCGGAGCTGGCGAACGCGGACCTGCCGCAGCGGCTGCAGTGGCTGACGAGCCAGGCCGGGTACCGGGGCCTCACCGAGGCCGAGCTGTTCGCGCGGGCGTCGGCGTCGCAGAAGGAGCTGTCGCGGGCGCTCGAGGCGTGCGCGGCCCGGGGGCAGGTGGTGCTGGTGGACAAGGAGGCCCGCCGCTTCGTGGCCGGCGGCGTGATGAGCGCGCTCCAACAGCGCAGCCGCGCGCTGCTCGACCGGTTTCACACCGAGCACCCCGAGGCCGACGGCGTCTCGCGCGAGGAGCTTCGGCAACGGCTCGGCGTGCCCCACGAGCGCACGTTCTCCCGCGTGCTCGCGCCGCTCATCGAGGCGAGGGCGGTCGAGGTGGACAAGGAGCTGCTCCGGCTCCCGGGTCGCGGCCGCACGTTCACCGAGGCATCGAACACGCTGCGGGCCGACATCGTGCGGGTGCTGGACGCGTCGGGGCTCCAACCGCCGCTGGCGGCCGACCTCGCCGTGAAGGTGAAGGCGACACCGGCGCGACTGACCGAGCTGCTGGGCTCGCTCGCCGCCGAGGGCCTGGTGGTGCGCGCCGGAGAGCTCTTCTTCTCCGCGAAGGCCATCGCCGCGCTCGAGGGCAAGCTGGTGGCGTTCCTCACCGAGCGCGGGCGCATCAGCACGCAGGAGTTCAAGGACCTCTCGGGGCTGTCGCGGAAGTTCCTCATCCCGCTCGCGGAGCTGTTCGACGCGCGCAAGGTGACGCTCCGGGTCGGTGAGTCGCGCGTGCTGCGGGGGAAGGCGTCGTGACGCGCTCGCTGCTCCTGGGGCTCGTGCTGGTGGGCTGCGTCACGGACGAGGTCGCGAAGGGCCCCGTCTCGACCGAGGTCGAAGGGCTCGTTCGTCGCCGGCAGGCGCGGTGTGGCGCGCCGGGAGGCTTCGTGTTGGCCGTGGGCTCGGAGCCGGTCGCTGGCCGTCGCTTCGCCTTTCGTGAAGGCGGCCCCGAGGGTCGCGAGGTGGCCACCGTGGTGACGTCGGAGGAGGGTGCGTTTCGCGCGACGCTCCCGGCGGGGCGGTACTGTGTGGTGGACGTGACGGACCCGTCGAGCCCTGGCATGGCCTGCACGGCGACGCTGCGGTACGAGCCGTCGGTCGAGCCGATTCCGCTGGTGGTGGTGCCTCCAACGCTTTGTCGCTGACAGTGCATGGTCGTTGGCCGTGCGCGGTGACTGGCATCCGTCCACGGAGTGAGGGAACGTCCCACCCATGCGTGTGGATCGACTCCGTGTCATCGCGTTGCTCGGCCTGGTCCTGGGGGCGTGTGGGCCCCGGACGGTGGAGGCGCCATACCTGCGCATCGGCATCAAGGTGGACCAGGGGCCCTATCGCTCGGCGTGCGTGAAGCTCGAGCTGCGGGCCGCCGACAGCGACATGCAGCTGGGCCTCACCGCCGGCGCGACGCCCATCAAGGACCGCCTTCGCCTCTCCGCCATCGTGGTTCGCGGCACGTTGCCCCAGACGATTCGGGTGCAGGCCCTCGGGTACTCCGACGCCGCGTGCACCGTGCCGACGAGCCCCGCCGAGGTCTCCGAGGTGGGGCTCTTCACCTTCCCGGAGTCTGGCGTTCGAGACGAGACACTGACGCTCCAGCCCGCGGCGGTGTCCATCGACGCCGACGGAGACCTGGTGCCCTCGACGATGGACTGCAACGACATGGACCCGACGGTGGCTCCGGGGAAGCCCGAGGTGTGCACGGATGGAAAGGACAACGACTGCGACACCAGCACCGACTGCGCCGACTCCGAGTGTAACGGCAAGCAGTGCGCGGGCCTGGCGTCGGTGTGTGCGTCGAATCGCTGCACCGAGACCGACTGCGCCAATCGCACCGACGACGATGGCGACGGCGTCGCGGACTGCGCCGACACCGATTGCGCGTCCCGCCCGTGCCTCAATGGCGGCACCTGCATGACGGGCGCGTGCGTGGGGGCGACCAGCGAGCGCGGCCTGTGTGGAGACGCCGTCGACAACGACCGTGACACGAAGGTGGATTGCCTCGACGAGGACTGCGACGGCGAGGTGTGCAGTGACGGCCGCGGGTGCACCACCGGCGAGCGCTGCTCGAACTTCGAGTGCGACGGCGGCATGCCGGTGATGTGCGCTGCGGGAACCAACGTGTGCGCCTCGTCGATGGGCACCTGCCAGGAGCCTGATGGCGGCTGCCTCTATGCGCCCCTGCCGCCGGACGCGGGGTGCAGCGATGGCCTCGCCTGCACGACGGCAGATACGTGTGACGGTGATGGTGGCTGCACCGGGACGCCGCGCGAGTGTTCGACGCCGCCGCCAGGCGATTGCTGGGAGTCTTCGGGCTTCTGCGACGAAGCCCGTGACGGTGGGTGTGTGTACTCCATCTCGGTGGGTCGACTCTCGTGCACGGACATGGACCCGTGCTCCGTGAACGACGCGTGCCTCGAGGACGGTGGGTGCCTGGGCCAGCTGCTGGACTGCAGCAACGCGATTCCGCCGAACGAGTGCCAGACCTCGGCGAACCAGTGCGTCGCGGGCGCCTGCCAGTTCATGAACCGCGACGGCGGCTGCGATGGCGGGACCTGCGCCTCAGGTCAGTGTGTGCCCGACGTCGTGGACGCCGGCATGGTCGACGCTGGCCAGGTCGACGCGGGTGTCCCGGATGCGGGTCAGCCCATCGACGCCGGCATGATGATGGACGCAGGCGTCGCCGATGCCGGCGGTGTCGTGGACGCCGGAGCCTTCCTGCTGCCCTCCAACGTGCCGCTCTCGACCATCACGAACGCGCTACCCTTCGCGCACTTCGACGTGGACTGCAACTCGACCATCTCGCTCAACCCTGTCGGGATTCAGGCCAATTCGCTGCGGTGTTTCCCGCCAGCGCTGCCACCCTCGGTGGTGGTGTCACAGGTCGGTGGGCCGTCGCTCGTCGTCTTCGTCGTCGACCGCCTCACCATTCAACCGAACGTGACGCTCCGCTTCAGCGGGCCGGCCGACCGGGTTCCCGTCATCGCGGTGCGCGGTGACGCGACCATCAACGGAATCCTCGACGTCTCGGCGGTGCAGGTCATCGGAACCATCACGGCGGGCCCTGGGGGCGGAGGTCCGTTCTGCCCAGCCTCGGCGCCCGGCGTCCAGAACGGCAACGCCTCTGGAGGTGGACAGGGTGGCGGATTTGGCCGCGCCGGCGGAAACGGTGGCCGAGGCGCTGACAGTGGCGGGGCTGGCGCGACGGGCGTGGTCGTCAACGGCACGCCCACCCTCGTTCCGCTCCGCGGTGGGTGCAACGGCTCGCGCGGCGGTGGTGCGAACGCAGACCGGTTCGGCCGCGCGGCCGGTGCGGTCCAGGTCTGGGCGCGCGGTCAGCTCGTCATCAACGGCGCGGTGCTGGCGGCCGGGGGCTTCGGGCTCTGGTCGGGGATTGGTTCCTCCCAGGGGAGCGGCGGCGGTGGCGGTGGCTCTGGAGGCGGCATTCTGCTCGAGGGAACCCGGGTCTCGCTCGGCTCCAGCGCAATCGTTGCTGCCAACGGCGGCGGCGGGGCCGAGGGCTCGTCGCTTGGCGGCGGAAACAACGGGCAAGCGGGGACGAGCGGGCTCAATCCAGCAAACGGAGGAACCGGCGCCAACGATTGCGGCGGGTTCGGAGGTCGAGGCAGTGCCCGCACGAACGTGACCGCCGGAAATGGAGAAGAGGGCGGCGTTCAGGGGGCCTGCAACTTCTCCGACCTGGGCGGAGGTGGCGGCGGCGGAGGCGGAATGGGTCGGGTACGCATCAATTCGCTCCTTCCCTGCACGGTCGTGAGCACCGCTCAGATCAGCCCGCAGGCCAGCTCGGCGCAGGTCTCCTGTGCCCCGTAACCACGAGCGAGGGTGCGACCCCGAGCAGAACGCGACGCTTCCTTTCTCGAGTTGAGGTCCCAGGCCCGGTGAACGAGCAGCGGCGTCTGGGTCAGCTGGTGCGCTGCGCTCCACTCGCCGTGACGCGTCGACGCCAGGGGAGCAGCAGCACGCCCCACAGACCGATCCCCGTCGAGCAGCCCACTGGCGCCGCGGGGCCTTCCCACGACGTCCCCGCATCGAGGCGCACCGAGGCCTCCGGCACACAGGTGCCGACGCGCTGGA
>JBILEB010000193.1:0-13030 GCA_044352295.1 Myxococcaceae bacterium | reverse complement strand
AGAGGCGCGCGAGGCCCTTCTCGAACGTCACCTTCTTCGCGTTCACCTTGGCGACGAAGAACTTCATGCCGGACTGGATGTAGGGGCGGAACAGCGGCTCGGCGCCGGCGGGAATCTTGTATTTGTTCTGGGTGAGCCACGCCTCGAGGGCGAGCGCGTCCTTCGCGGAGAGGATGACGATGTCGTACTCACCCACTTCGAAGCGGGCCTCCACCACGACGAGGGGTCCACCGCCGCGCTGCGGAGATGGTGCAGGCAGGGGCGCCGACGACGGGACCATGTCGTACTTGGGCGTGGGGGGCTCGACGTAGCAAGGGTCCAACTCCCAGTACTCGACGAGGCGCGGGGCCGAGAGGGTGTCGACGCGGCGGAAGACGTCACGTGGCAGCGTCTTCACCTGCTCCTTCTTGAGCACCACGGGCACCGGCACCACCATGGCGAAGTCTTCCGGCGGGCCCTGGTAGGAGTTCTCCATCGACAACACCGTGCGGGTGCCCTCTCGCATGAGGACCACCTGCGTGGCGTTGTTGAACAGCTCCGCGCCGCCACCGGCGACGTAGAAGCCGCAGAACGCCTCGGCCGCGAAAGGAGTGATGGCGACGAGCAGGGTGAGCAGGTGACGCATGAAGCCCCCGGACAGGACAACGAGTGGACCGCAGGCGAACACTCTGCCCGGCCCAAGAGTTCCTGTCGGCTCGAAACCGACTCAGCCGGGAAGCGCCGCCTCGAGGTGCAGAATCTCGAGGCGTACCTCCGCGCCGTGCCGAAGCAGTCCCTCAGCCAGTGCCGGCTGGCCCTCGATGACGGTCTTCATGACGGGCGCCGTCGCATGCGGCCGAAGTCCCAGGAGGAGGGCTCGGGCGACCGCGAGGTCATCGGCGCGAAAGGGGTACGCCCCGGGGAAGGAGGGGACGAAGACCGCGGCCCCTGCGACGTGAGCGCCCACACGGACGCACTGGAGCATCCGTCCCTTCATGGCGCGGTGCCTCGCGAGGCTGCCGCGGGGGAGTCGTTGATCGACCTCGGCCTGTTCATCGTCACTGGGAGCGATGGGCTCCGCGATGAAGGGCGTCGGCGGGAGTGTGTCGACGAGGGCCCAGTCGAAGCTCAAGGCGACTGACCGGTACGTCTCGACGAACCCCAGACGTCGATAGAGCGCGAGCGCGGGGGCGTTGTCGGGCTTCACGTTGAGGGCCCAGCGACGAAGGCCCAGGGCCCGCAGCCGCTCGGCCACGTCGAGCAGGAGCGAGCGACCGATGGCACGGCCCTGGTGGCTCGGCGCCACGACGATGTTGCGGACGAGGCCTTCCTCGGCGAACGCCTGGAACCATGCGTACCCGATGACGACGCCGTGCTCCTCAGCGACGAGGGTGGTGGGCACGAGCTCGGCGCACCACTTCTCGAACGACGGCGTCGGGTCGTCCACCCGGAGCTCGGGGAAGAGCCGGGTGAACGCCTCGTGGTCCTCGGGTCGGGCCGGTCTGATCATGTCTGTCTTGACGGCCACGCGCCTTTGCCGCTGACGTCTGGCTACACCTTTACGACCCGCACCGTGACGACATGCCCGTCGAGGTCCATCGCGTCGCCCTCACCTGAGGCAGACACGACAAGGCTGGTCGCCAGCACCTCGTCCTTGATGCGCGCTTCGTGCTCGGTGAAGCAGGCCTTCAGGTCGGCGTCCTGGGTGGCCAACGTCAAGGAAATCCGGTCGGCCACCTCGAGCCCCTGGTCCTTGCGCAGCTTCTGCACGCGCGACACCAGCTCGCGCATGAGGCCCTCGCGGCGCAGGCCATCGGTGACGTGCGTGTCGAGCGCGACGGTGAGGTCGCCCGAGGACTCCACCACCACCTCGCCCTTCGCCGTGCGCGCCACCAGCACGTCGTCCTTCGTGATGGCTTCGCCCTGCACCGTGACGGTGCCTCCGCCATCGAGCACGCCCCACTGCTCGCGGGTGAAGGCCGCAATCTCGGCCGTGGCGTCTTTCAGCTTCTTGCCGAGCTTCTTCCCGAGCGTCTTGAGGTTCGGCTTGAAGGTGAGGGTCGCGAGCGCCGCGTCGTCGGCCAGCGCCACCACCTGCTTCACGTTGAGCTCGTCCTCGAGCAGCTCGGCGTGGGCCACCAGCGCCTTTCGAATCGCCTCGTTCGTCGACACCACGGTGAGCGTCTGCAGCGGCTGCCGCGTCTTGAGCTTGTGCTTCTCGCGCAGGGCCCGGCCGAGCGCGACGGTCTGCCTCACCGAGGCCATGGCCTGCTCCACGTGCCGGTCGATGAGCGCCTCGTTCACCACCGGGTAGTCACACAGGTGCACGGACTCGCGGTCGGGCGCGGACATGCCCGGCTCGACGACGAGGTGCTGGTAGAGGCGCTCGGCGAAGAACGGCAGCACGGGGGCCACGACCTTCGCGAACGTCGTCAGCACCTCGTAGAGCGTGGCGTACGCCGCGGCCTTGTCCGCCGAGTCGTCGCTCTTCCAGAAGCGCCGCCGCGAACGGCGGATGTACCAGTTGGTCAGATCGTCGATGAACCCCAGCATCGGAGGCACCACGCGGTCGAGGTAGTAGCCCTCCATCTGCGTGTTGATGTCGCCGATGAGCGACTGCAGCACCGACAACATCCATCGGTCGAGCTCGGGCCGCTGCGCCACCGGTGGTGCCTTCGCCAAATCGGTCTTCGGGTTCCAGCCGTCGACGTTCGCGTAGGTGGTGAAGAAGCTCCACGCGTTCTGGAGCGGCAAGAGCACCGTGCGGACGACCTCCTTCACTTCTTCTTCCTTGAAGCGAAGTGGCTCGGCGCGTACCAGCGGCGAGTTGATGAGGTACGCGCGAAGTGCGTCCGCGCCGTACTGCTCGATGACCAGATTCGGGTCGGGGTAGTTCTTCTCTTTCTTCGACATCTTCCGACCGTCGGCGGCGAGCACCAGACCGTTGACGATGACGTTGGTGAAGGGCGCCTTGTCGAACAGCGCCGTCGACAACACGAGCAGCGTGTAGAACCAGCCGCGCGTCTGATCGAGCCCCTCAGCGATGAACTGTGCCGGGAACGCACCCTCGAAGGCCTGCTTGTTCTCGAACGGGTAGTGCACCTGCGCGTACGGCATCGAGCCCGACTCGAACCAGCAGTCGAAGACGTCGGTGATGCGCCGGAACGTCTTGCCGTCCTTGACGAAGGTGAGGTGGTCGATCTTGTGCGGGTGCAGGTCGGTCACCTTCGCGCCGGTGAGCTGCTCGAGCTCGGCGACCGACGAGACACAGTGCAGGTCCTTCCCGTCTTCGCTCTGCCACAGCGGAATCGGCGTGCCCCAGAAGCGCGAGCGCGAGATGGACCAGTCACGCGCTTCCTTGAGCCAGTTTTCGAAGCGCTTCTCACCGACGAAGCCGGGGACCCAGTGGATGGTCTGGTTGTTCGCGACCATGCGCTCGCGCAACGGCTCGACCTTCACGTACCAGGAGGGCGTCGTCTTGTAGATGAGCGGCGTGCCCGACCGATAACAGTACGGGTACGGGTGGCGGAGCTGCGCGTGCTTGAAGACGGCGCCATGGGCCTTGAGGTCGGCGATGATCTGCTTGTCGGCCTCCTTCACGTTCTTGCCCTGGTACGGCGGCACCTCTGGCCCGAAGTTGCCTTCCGCGTCCACCGGGTCGACCACGTCGATGCCATTCTTCCGGCAGGCCTCGAAGTCGTCTTCACCGAAGGCCGGCGCCATGTGGACGAGGCCGGTCCCGTCGGTCGTCGTCACGTGCGCGGAGTGGATGACCCGGAACGCGCCCTTCGCCTTCTTGTCCGCGAAGAAGGGGAACAGCGGCGCGTAGGTCTTGCCGACGAGGTCCTTGCCGGTCAGCTCCGAGACGACCGTGGCCTTCTCGCCGAGCGTGGCCTGCAGCAGGTCCTTCGCGACCACGTACCGCTGGCCGTCTTCTCCGTCGGCCACCACGTAGGTGATGTCGGTCGACACGGCGACCGCGAGGTTCGACGGCAGCGTCCACGGGGTCGTCGTCCAGATGAGGAGCGAGGCGGCCTTGCCAGCCAGCGGCTCATCGAGCTTCAGCCGCACCGTGAGCGCGGGGTCATCGACGTCGCGGTAGTCGAGGCCGGCCTCGAAGTTCGACAACGGCGTCGACAGCCGCCACGAGTACGGCATCACGCGCCGGCCTTCGTAGACGAGGCCCTTCTTCCAGAGCTCGGCGAAGACCCACCACACGCTCTCCATGAAGGAGACGTCCATCGTCTTGTAGTCACGATCGAAGTCGACCCAGCGGCCGACGCGCGTGACGGTGCGGCGCCACTCTTCGACGTAGGTGAGCACCGAGCCGCGGCAGGCCTCGTTGAACTTCGCGACGCCGTACTCGCGGATGGAGTGCGGCCCGTTGAGCTCGAGCGCCTTTTCCACCTGCATCTCGATGGGGAGGCCGTGCGTGTCCCACCCGAAGCGACGCTCGACGCGGTAGCCGCGCATGGTCCAGTAGCGCGGGACGATGTCCTTCAGGGTCGAGGCGACGAGGTGGCCGTAGTGGGGCAGGCCGGTGGCGAACGGAGGCCCGTCGTAGAAGATGAAGTCGTGCGAGCCCTCGCGCTGGGTGACCGAGCGCTCGAAGGCGTTGATCCGCTTCCACAATTCGATGACGCCGTGCTCCTGCGCACCGAACTCGACCTCTGACGACACGTCCTTGAACGAACCCACGAAGCCTCCTGACGGGAAAGGGGTGTTCGCCACTGACGGGCCGGTGAGTCAATACCGGAAACGGGGCTGGCGACGTGGGCGCCATGGCGCGGGAAACCCACCCTGAAACGAAATGGCCGGATATCGTCACTGCTTATGATGCGCTCGACTTTGCTCGTGGTGGTCACCCTTTCGTTCGCGGCGTGTCTCGGCGCGCCGGTCATTCCCTGCAACGATTGCAGCGGCCGATGCGTGGACCTTCAGGTGGACTCGCAGAACTGCGGCGCGTGCGGCACGGCGTGCCCGGGAGGCCAGGTCTGCGGTGCCGGGAAGTGCACGGCGTCATGTCCCGCGTCGCTGCGACTGTGTGGGTCCTCGTGTGTCGACGAAAAGAATGACCCGCGCAACTGCGGTGCCTGCGGGCGGGCGTGCACCGACCAGCAGTACTGTGGCGAGGGCATGTGCAAGCCGCTCAACGCGTGCACCGCCCCGCGGCAGCTCTGCGGGCCGGCCTGCACTGACGTGGTGACGGACGCGGCGAACTGCGGGGCCTGCGGGACGCGGTGCTCAGTGGGCCAGAGTTGTGTGAATCGGGTGTGCCAGTGAGGCCGACCATGAAGGAGAGGATGCCGATGCGACGAGTGCTGAGCGCTCTGGGTGGAGTCGTGCTGATTGGGTGTTCCGGAGGCGTTGGGCCGTCGGGCCCGCAGGGTCCTGCGGGTCCTCCCGGTGGTCAGGGTGCCATGGGGGCCGCGGGGTCCACGCCGATGGTGAGCGTGCTGCCCGTGGGGAACGTGGACTGTCCCACGGGTGGCGTGGAACTCGTTGCCGCAGAAGGCCGCCGCGTCGTGTGCAACGGACGAGATGGAATGACCGCTGATGGCGGGATCATTCAGGGTCCGCCCGGTCCGACCGGCATGAACGGGATGCCGGGGCCGGCAGGAATGCCAGGCCCTGCGGGCATGCAGGGACCGGCGGGCATGCAGGGACCGGCTGGTCAAGCCGGCGCGAATGGCTCCGATGGGCGTTCGGTTGCCATCGTCGCAGAGCCGGCAGGCATGAACTGCCCGGCGGGCGGCATTCGCGCGAATGGCTTCGACCTCGTTGGCATGCCGCTCACCGTCTACGCCTGCAGCTTCGGCCCGCCACGACTCTCGGACGGTGGGTTCGACAACGGCGGCGTCCTCTTCCAAGGGGCGGACGCGGGGATCGCCACGACGAGCGTCCTCGACTGGACGGCTCCGCACCTGTCGACGCCCAGCGTCCGTGTCACGGACTCATCGGGTGCTTTTCGCGGCTTCATGGGCTCGCACCAGACAGGGGCGGGCACCTCGTTGTTGATCAAGTCGGGCGACGATTCAGTCGAGGGCCGCGGCGGCGCGCTCGAGCTGCGCGCTGGCAACGCGTTCCTGTCGTCTTCGGTCTTCTGCAACGCGGGGAGCTGCAATGGCACGCCTTCGGCGACCTGCCCGGGCCCCCAGGACAACAGTGTTCGCATCTATGCGGGTGACAACGGCATCAACCAGTTCTGGACCTGCAACGACCTCCGCAACGGAGACATCGAGTTCTACGCTGGCAACAATCAGCCCGAGCGCATGCGCATTCAGGGAAACACCGGCAATGTTGGCATCGGCACCTCGACGCCCAGCCAGCGGCTCCAGGTCGCCGGCAACATCCTCGCGAACAACGTGCTGCTCCCGTCCGACGCGCGCCTCAAGGAGGACATCCACACCATCACCCGCGCTCGAGAGCTGCTGCAGGCGCTCCACGGCGTGCACTACCGGTGGAAGAAGGACGCGCAGGCGAAGTTTGGCACGACGTCGGGTGACGACATCGGCCTCCTCGCCCAGGACGTGCAGCGCGTGCTGCCCGAGGCCGTCACCACGCTGCCCGACGGCACGCTCACCGTGAGTTACGACAAGGTGGTGCCGCTCCTCGTCGAGGCGCTCAAGGCACAGGACGCGAAGCTCCAGCAGCTCGAGGCGAACGAGGCGAAGCTCAAGGCGCTCGAGGCCCGGCTCGAGAAGCTCGAGCGGCGCTGACACCACCTGGATGGCGACGGCGCGGCCTTCACGGGCCCGCCGTCACGCCAGCGATTTCGACGCAATCTCGTACACGTCCTTGCTGCAGCCCTCGCGGTCCAGCACGCGCTGGAGCTCCCGCTTCATGAGCGCCTGCCGCGCCTCGTCCTGTCGGCGCCAGCGGGTGAGCGGCGTCAACATGCGGGCGGCAATCTGCGGGTTGAACACGTCGAGCGTGCGCGCCATGTCGGCGAGGAAGACGTAGCCGCGGCCGCTCGCCTCGTGGAACCGCAGCGGGTTCGACATGCCCAGCGCCGAGAGCACCGAGCGCGCCCGGTTGGGGTTCTCGAGCGAGAAGGCCTCGTGCTTCACCAGCGCGAAGACGTCGTCGAGCGCCTGCGGCCGCACGCTGGTGGCCTGGAGCGCGAACCACTTGTCCACCATCAGCGCCTCGCCCTTCCACCGCGCGTAGAAGTCGGAGAAGGCCTTCTCCCGCGCCGGGCCCGAGGTGTTCGACAGCAGCGCCAGCGCCGCCTGGGTGTCGGTCATGCAGCCCGCACGGCCGAGGTGCTTCAGCACGGTGGCTTCTCCGTCGGCCAGCCGCGAACGCCACGCCACCAGCAGGTTGCGCAGGCTGCGCCGGCCGACGTCTGCGGACTCGAAGCGGTACGGCGCACCGTCGAGCGACTTCGAGAGCAGCGCGTCGACCTCGAGCACCAGCGGCCCGAGCGCGGTCGCGAGGTGGGTGATGAGGTGTTCACGCGCGACGTGGGCGCTGCCGTAGTCGGCCCAGGGCAGCCGGTCGCCGATGACGTCGAGCCCGGGCACGCTCAAGGCCAGCGCCAGCAGCGACGGGTCGGCGACCGGCGTCAGCGCGGTGGCGAGGGCGGTCCGGGCGGCGTCGACGAGGCGCTCCGGGGGCGCGAGCGGCGAGCTCCCCGCCTGTACGGACGCGATGCTCGCCAGCAGGTGCCGCAGGAAGAGCTCCTGACCGGCCTCGACGCGGTTGAAGGCGTCGTCGTCGTGCGCGAGCCGGAAGAGGAGCGCCGTCTCGTCGTCGTCGGTCTCGAGCACCACCGGCGCCGAGAAGCCGCGGAGCAGCGATGGCACCGGCCGGTGCATCAGGCCCGAGAAGACGAACGTCTGAGATGCCCCGGTCAGCTCGAGCACGCACTCGGTGCCGCGCGCCGTCCCGTTCACCACCAGCGGCACGCGTTTCCCGTCGGGCCCAAGCAGCGCGGTCGCGACCGGGATGTGCATCGGGAGCTTCTCGGGCTGCCCTGGCGTCACCGGCACCACCTGGGAGAGCGACAGCGTCCACGTGCCCGCGGCGGCGTTCCACGAGGAGCGCGCTGACACCTTCGGCGTGCCCGCCTGCGCGTACCACCGCTGGAACTGGGTAAAGTCGCGCCCACTCACCTCGGCCATGCACGTGAGGAAGTCGTCGGTGGTGACGGCCTGCCCGTCGTGGCGGCTGAAGTAGAGGTCGGTGCCGCGGCGGAAGGTCTCTTCCCCCAGCAGCGTGAGGTACATGCGCACCACCTCGGCGCCCTTCTCGTAGATGGTGACGGTGTAGAAGTTGCTGATCTCGACGTAGCTGTCGGGCCGCACGGGGTGCGCGGTGGGGCCGCCGTCTTCGGGGAACTGCAGGCTGCGCAGCCGCCGCACCTCTTCGATGCGTTTCACCGCGCGGGAGCCCACGTCGGCAGAGAACTCCTGGTCGCGGAAGACGGTGAAGCCCTCCTTGAGGGACAGCTGGAACCAGTCGCGGCAGGTGACGCGGTTGCCAGACCAGTTGTGGAAGTATTCGTGCCCGACCACGCCCTCGATGCCGGCGAAGTCGACGTCGGTGGCGGTGTCGGGGCGGGCGAGCACGAACTTCGTGTTGAAGACGTTGAGGCCCTTGTTCTCCATCGCCCCCATGTTGAAGTCCGACACGGCGACGAGGTTGAAGACGTCGAGGTCGTACTCCCGGCCAAAGCGCGTCTCGTCCCACCGCATCGACTTCTTGAGGCTGTCCATGCAGTGGGCCGTCTGGTCGAGGTCGTGCGCGCGCACCCACACGTTGAGGTCGACCGTCTTGCCGCTCATGGTGGTGAAGGTGTCGTGGCGGGCCACGAGCTCGCCGGCGACGACGGCGAAGAGGTACGACGGCTTCTTGTGCGGGTCGTGCCAGACGGCGACGCGGCGCGTGCGGCCGTTGACGACCTCGTCGCGCTCGCTCACCTTGTTCCCGTTCGACAGCAGCACGGGGAACGCCGTCGGGTCGGCGCGCAGGGTGACGGTGAAGACGCTCATCACGTCGGGGCGGTCGAGGTACCAGGTGATTTTGCGGAAGCCCTCGGCTTCGCACTGCGTGTACAGGCTCTGGCCCGAGGCATAGAGGCCCTCGAGGCTCTTGTTCTTCGAGGGCGAGAGGCGGCGGCGGGTGGTGAGGGTGAAGCGCTCCGGAGGGGCCTTCAGGGTGAGGCCCGAGTCCGTCACCTCGTACGTCGACGGGTCGAGCGGCCGGCCGTCGATGACGATGGAGAGCAGCGCGCCCGAGCCCTCGGCGTCGCGGTCGCCGTGCAGCGTGAGCGCGCCGGTGCCCGAGAGGCGCCGCAGCGTGAGGGTGGCCTCGACCTCGGTGTGTTCGACGTCGAGGTCGAAGGTGAGGGCCACCTGGTCGATGGCGAAGTCAGGCGGCCGGTAGTCGGCGAGGCGAATGGTGCGGGGCGTGGCGTCGCGAGGCATGGCGACGATGTAGCAGACGCACGCGCCCTGGGCGCAGGTGACGTCGGGCGCACGGAGTCCTCACGCTCCGTGGGGTGCAGCTGCTCCCAGTCAAGCGGCGCCTCGTGGTGGTTCGTCGCCACGGCGGCCTGACCGGGCGGCTTCAGACGAAGACTCCCGACGGAGCGCTGACTCCGTCAGAGGAAGTCGTCGCAGGGCGTGCCGAGCTTCTCGCCGACGTACGGCCCAAGGTCGACGTACACCATGCGCACGTTGCGGAAGGTGCCGAGGTCGACCTGCGTCAACTTCGTCTCGGCCTTGCCCTTCACCCACTTGATGTCGGTGCTGCCAGCGACGAGACGGAGCGAGCCGTCCCTGGTGGCGAAGATCTGCCCCTGGTCGTCATCCACCACGTCCTTGAGGGCGGCGAGCTTCATCTTCCCCCGGGGGCCGACGAAGACGCGCCAGTCGCGGCGGTCATTGTCGTCGTCGGTGCGCAGCCGGTCGATGAGGTAATAGGTGCCGGTGTCGTCGCGGAACAGCAGCGAGGGCAACCGCGTCCACCGTGAGCCCCGGAACGCGGCGGTGTCGATGAGCTTGGCCGCCTCGTCCCTGGCGACCTTCGAGAGCTTGGCGGCGGTGTCACCGCAGGCGACCTCGAACACCTTGCCCTCGTCCTTCATCGAGACGGACGCGTAGCTGGAGCTCGAGCGCACCACCCGCGGGTCCCACAGCGACATGTCCCACGACTCGGTCCCGCTGGCCCCGCCGCCAATGACGCGAATGAGGTGGAACGTCTTGCCGTCGCCGTAGAAGGTCGGGCCAGAGAGCGGCTCCTTCGCGTTGTAGACGATGAAGTGGCCCTTCCCGTCGGAGATGACGGCGAGGTCGGCCTTCTTCGCCGAGATGTCGACGACCTTGTCGGGGCCGGTCTGGGCCAACACGAGGAGGGCAGCGGTGAGCGCGAGCATGAATGGCTTTCTACCCCAGCAGGTGGGGTCCGGTGGGCTGATGCGGCTGGACGCGCAGGCGTGCAAACCCTTCACGTCGCTGACACGAAAATCACGCGCGAACCCGGCTCCTCGGTGAGAGAGTCACCCCGTCATGGCGGACGCGCTGAGCCCAGGAATGGTGGTCGCCGAGGTCCTCGAGATCGAGCGCCTGCTGGGACGAGGCGGCATGGGCGAAGTCTGGCTCGCGCGGAACCTTCGACTCGCAGGGAAGCAGGTCGCCATCAAGGTCCTGCACACCGAGGGTGAAGTTCCACGCGAGGCGCTGAGTCGTTTCAAGGGCGAAGCGCAGATCGCCGCTCGCCTCGAGCACCCGAACATCGTGCAGGTCATCGACTTCAACAGCCTGCCGTCGGGCCAGCCGTACATCGTGATGGAGTACCTCAAGGGAGAGAGCCTGGCGGCGCGCTTGAAGCGGGGTCCGCTCTCCCCGGAGCAGGTGTCTCTCGTCATGCGGCAGGTGGGGAGCGCACTTCACACCGCGCATGCCGCTGGCGTCGTTCACCGCGACCTCAAGCCCGAGAACATCTTCCTCGTCCCGACCGGACTCGACGACCAGGTCAAGGTGCTCGACTTCGGCATCTCGAAGCTGCCGGAGAGTGGGACCCGCCAGACGACCGACTCGGTCCTCATGGGCACGCCGCTGTACATGTCGCCGGAGCAGGCCCTGGGCCACAACCGCGACGTCACGCCGGCCAGCGATGTGTTTTCGCTGGGCTCCATCACCTACGAGTGCCTCACCGGCCAGGCGCCGTTCACCGCCGACAACATCGCGAAGGTCGTCTTCCGTATCGCGTACGAGCCGCACCCGCCGCTGCTGTCGGTGGCGCCGCACGTTCCCCCGGCGATGGCGCAGGCCGTCGAGCACGCGCTGCAGAAGGACCGCGCGCAGCGCACCGGCGACGTCGCCTCGTTCGTGCTCGAGCTGACCGGTCAGGTGTTGAGCAGCGCGGGGCAACGGCCTCCGACGCCGTCGGGAGGCTTGCTCAAACCCGGCGCCGCCGTCGACGAGCAGATGATGGCCGGGGCCACCGTCTCGCCGTCGCAGGTGCGCGCCAGGGAGCCCTTCCTCGCCACGCCCAACCCACCCGTGCCGGTGCCGCCGCCCGCACCGGGTCCAGCCTCGACGCCAACGCCGCCGCCGCGCTCGTCGGCGCCCCTCGTCATCGGCGCGCTCGTGGTGGTGGGCGTCGCAGCGGGGACGTTCTTCGTCGCCAAAGGCCTCGATTCCAGCGCTGGCGGAACAGCTGTCGTGGACGCAGGTCAGGCCACCGTGACGGTGCCTCCCATCGTGACGTCCCCGGTCCTGCCACCGCCCGTCATCGATGCGGGCCCCGTCGCTGAACCTGACGCAGGCGCACCTGTGGATGCAGGCGCCGTGGAGCCCACCCGTCCCACGGTGCGTCCGAACAAGGCGCTCCTGCCGCCGCCTCCCGACGAGAAGGCCGTCCTCGACCAGCTCGAGGCACAGGTTCGACAGGGCGCGTGGGATGAGCTGTGGAACCGGCGGTCCTCGGCTCGTTATGGCTTTGCCTCGTCCGAGGGTCGACGCGACTTCGCCATCCTCATGACGGAGGTGGCGTGCCGGCGTGGCGACTTGAGCGTGGCGAACAGCTACGCGCGCCAGCTCGAGGCCGGCCCTGCCAAAGAGGCCGCACGCAAACGCTGCCGGAAGCACCGGGCCGACTACATGCTGCCGTAGCGACCGCCGGCGCGCGAGAGGTTGGTACGCTCCTCCCGGTCGAGCAGGGCGGTTCGGCCGCCTCGACGCTCGCCCGCCACCCCGGAGTCGGGAGCATCTGGCCTTCAGACCGACGTCCCACCGCGCGCTCCTGCACGGCCTGGAGCCGTCGCGAGCGCCAGCCAGCGTCACGGGCGGTTGCTACCCGGAGTCCCGCAAGGCGCGCACGAGGTCCTCCAGCGTCTCCTGGGCTTCCGGCGCGCGGCCGCGTCGGGGCGCCCACACCACCCGCACCAACAACCGGAGCTCATCGTGCACCTTGCGCCAGTCGTCGGTGGTGCGCAGCCGGTCGGCCTGCCGCGCCACGGGAATGAGGCCGCCCATCACCAGGGGCGCGCGCTCGACCGTCTTCGGCAGGTCCGCCAGCGCGCACGCCAGCTCGAGGAGGGCCTCGCGCGGCTCGCTCCCCAGCTTGAGCGGCACCGGCATGTTGTGCTCGCGATGCCACAGCCAGCGGAGCAGGCCAAAGCGCTCCTCTTCCCGCCACGTCACCGGCGACACCCGCTCGGTGAGCACCGTGTCCATGCGGAAGAGCGCCATCTGCCGCCAGAACTCCGCGTACAGCAGCAGGTCGGGGCCGGTCCGCACGGGGGTGGTGAGGGCGCGGCGGGCCCGCTTGCGCAGGTACCGCACCATCGCGCCCGTCGCGTCGATGCGCACCAGGCGTTGCCACACCGCCTCGAGGGACGCGACGCCGTCGCTCCACCCTTCGAGGAACTCGTCGAGCTCCTCCAGCGACATGGGGAGCTTCGCGGGCCCGCCATTGGGACGCCCGAAAAGAAGCTCGGCGCGCTTGCCGAAGCGGAAGGCCCGCTGCAGCTCCGGCACGTTGGGCGGCAACACCTCGACGGCGGTCGACCATCGCTGGTGCGGCAGCACGAGGCGGGGCG
>JBILEB010000055.1:0-39690 GCA_044352295.1 Myxococcaceae bacterium | reverse complement strand
CGGCGGGCGCGCTGTTCGGGTTCTCGGTGGCGACCAAGCTCTTTCCGCTCTTCTTCGGCGTGGCGCTCCTCATCCGGGTGGGCTTCGACGTGGCGAAGACGCGCACGCTCGAGGCCCGGTGGATCGCCTTCGGACGCAACGCCCTGCTCGCGCTGGCGGCCTGCGTGGTGCTGTCCACGGTCTTCTTCGGCTCGTCGGCGTGGCCCGAGTACTACGAGCGCATCCAGGTCGCGCAGGTCGAGAAGTTCTACAGCAACCAACACTCGCTCAAGACGGTGTTCCTGCAGTTCATGGCGCCGGGGGACGTGGGCGGGATCCTGCCAGGTGTCATCAAGCAGTCGCTCGCCGAGGTGAACATCAAGGACTACGGCCCTGGCTTCCTCCTCGCCCGGCTCGCGCTCACCGCCGTCATCGTCGTGCTGCTGCGCCGCGCCAGCTACCTCGAGGCCTTCACGCTGGGGCCGCTCCTCGTGTTCACCTGGCTCACGGTGAACATGTACTACTGGAACATGCTCGCCCTGTTGGCCCTTGGCCTCGCCTCACGGCCGCAGCGACACTTCCTGGTGATGCTGCTGGGGTTCCTCGCGACGTACATCACCTATTACACGTACCAGCACCTCAACCGGGGCTTTGCGGAGGGCTACGTGGTGGCGCTGCTCATGCTGATCAACATCCTCGTCACCGCCGCGTTCGAGTGGCGCGATCAGCGCCAGAACGCCGTCACTTGAGCGTGTCGACGTACTCACGCGTGAGGTCGAGCGTGGCCTTGCCCTTCGAGCTCACCGTCTCGTGCACCAGCCGGTCCTCTCCTTTGGGCGTCAGCGACACCGCCGAAACCGAGCCACTTTTTCCTTCGAACTCGAGCTTCCCCGTCGCCCTGGCCTCGAGACGTGGCGCTCCGCCCGCGCCGTAGTGCACCAACACCAGCTTGCCGCCCTCGAGGTGGTACACCGCCGCCGACAACACCTTCGTCCGATCGGCGCCTGTCACCATCTCGAGCACCGCGGTGCCGCTGGAGATCACCCGCAACGAGATGAACCGGGTCGCGTCCTTCTCGCCCGCCTTCCAGTTGCCCTCGAGGCCCTTCAGCTGCTCGAAGAGCGCGGGACCGTCAGCGCCCGGGGCGGCGGGAGGCGCTGACAGCGAGAGTCCAACGGCGAGCAACAGGGGCGTCATGGAGCGCTCCACAAACGAGGGGGACGACGCAGAATAACCGGCGAGGGACGGCCCGCCGTCGACCTTCTTCAGCGCTGGGTCGCCGTGCGAATGGCCCGCGCCAGACCTGCCCACGGAACGCGGCGAACGGCCTCGTCTGGCGTCACCCACTCGAAGCGGACGTGCTCCTCGGGATCGAAGCGCACCGTCGTCGAGGCCACCTGCGCCATGAAGGGAAACTCTCGCGCGAGACGGGGCGTCGTGACGAGGGGCCCCCACGCGAAGGCGTGCGGCGTGTCGATGGGGTGCACCGTGGCGTCGAAGCCGGTCTCCTCCACGAGCTCACGGCGGGCCGCGAGGTCAGGTCGTTCATTCGCCTCCAACCGACCGGTCACCGGCTGCCAGAAACCGCCGCGCGCCCGGGTGCGTTGCAGCAGCAACACGCGATCACGTGACGCGTTCGTGACCACCACGCACACCGTCGGCTGCGGCGCGAGGCCCTCGGTCATCACGCTCTCGAAGACCTCGGCGAAGCGTCGCACGAGCTGGTCTTCGACCTCGGCCATCGACGGAGCCCCACCCGGCAGCTCCTTCGCGATCGAGGTGACGCCCGCCTCGGAGATGCCACACGGAACGATGAGCTCGAAGTGAGCGAGGTTGGGGTCGACGTTGAGCGCAAAGCCGTGGCGCGTGTACCAGCGTGACAGGTGCACCCCGAGCGCGCAGATCTTCCGCGGCCCGCCGAGCCGAGACGACTCCATCCACACGCCGGGCCACTTCTGGATGCGCGTGGCTTCGAGGCCGAAGTCGCGCAGCGTGCGGATGATCACCTCTTCGATCGAACGCACGTACTTGCGAACGTCTTGCCGTCCCGGCCCGAGGTGAAGGAGCGGGTAACCGACGAGCTGTCCGGGCCCATGGTACGTGACGTCGCCACCCCGGTCGGTCTCGTGGAGCGCCACGCCCAGCCTCGCCAACGCCTCCGGTGCCTCGAGGACGTTCGTGCCGTCCGCGCCGCGCCCGAGCGTCAGCACCGGCGGGTGTTCGAGCAGGAGCAACGTGTCGGTCACGGCGTCGGCTTTGCGCGCGGCCTGGAACTGCTGCTGCAGCTCGAGTCCATCGGCGTACTCGACCCGGCCCAGCCGATGCCACGTGACGGGAATCATCGACACCGGTTGTACCCCTCCTGCCGCGCGCGGGCTCCCGCTTTCACTGGCTGCGCGGTCAGGCCATCACCGAGCGCTGTACCGCCCCGAGGGAATTCGCGCGACCAGCGCAGCGAGTTCACGCGCACCGCGCCCTGATCGCTCAGCGAGTGAGACGAGCGCGCCCACCGAGTCCGCCGGCAGCTCGATGCCGCGCGCCGCAAGGAGGCTCTGCGCCAGGTGCCGGAGCGCGTCGCGGTCAGGACGTGGCAACGGCAGAACCGCGTCGACCTTCGACAGGAGCGAGGGCGACAGATGCGCGCTCACGGCGTGATGGAGCGAGTCGGTGTCGTAGACCGGCTCGTCACCGTGCTCGCCTCGAAGGACGAGCACCGGCGTGGGCGCGTCTCCGCGTGCAGCCAACACCGCTCGCCGTTTCGGGTGCGCGTCCAGCCACTGAATCAGCGCGTGCTCCTCCTCGGGCGACAGCGGGCTCGACAGATCGACGAGCGCCGTCTCGTCCTCGAGGCGCGCGAGCGGCCGGGGCGCTGGACGGCCGAGGCTCTCCAGAAAAGTCGTCTTGCCGGTGCCTTCGGGCCCGACCACCAACGCCACGCGCGGCTTGCGACGATCCCACGTGGCCTTCGCCGAAGACTGCCCCGGAAGCTCGACCGAGGACCTCGGCCTGGGCGCCGGGGCCACCGCAGGCGCGGACGGGAGTGCCTCGATCGACACGGCCATCGCGCGTGCGCTCAGCCCGATGCAGCTCGCGCAGATGAAGGCCCCGGCTGGACCGGCGATGAGCGAGCCGACCTCGGCCTTCGGGCGGCAACAGAACGAGCACCACGCGTCGAGGCTGGGATCGGCCGGCTGGGGGCCGCGATCGAACGCAGAGAGTTCCTGAGCCGGCGCTTCCGCACCTGGCGCCCGTGCCGCAACCTCCGAACCCGACAGCAGCTCGTCGCCGAACCCCAACCCGTCGTCGGCCAGCGCACGTGATGGAACGAATGGAGCGTCATCGAGGACATGAGCGATGACGTCGTCGTCTTCATCGAACGCGTCGCCGGCGCGATCGCTGATCTGATCGAGCGGGACCGAGACCAGACGACCTTCGAGGCGGTCGATGTGACGCTGCATCTGCTCGGCACGACGAATCATCCGCCGGGCGCGATAGAACTCAGCAGCCTGCTGGAGTCGCCGCACGGCCCCCGGCACGTCACCCGACGACTCAGCCTGTTGCGCATCGGCAAGGAGCGCCCGGATCTCGGAAGGCATCGCGCAGAAAGGTTAGCCCCGGCCTTCGGCGTTCGCAGCGTTCACCGTCGGGCGAGCTTCGCGATCTCATCCGCCGAGAACCCCGCCTCCCGGAGCACCACGTCTTGATCGGCCCCGAGCGAAGGAGACGGCCTGGTGGGCATGGGGCCAAAGTGAAGCGGCGTCTTCAGGTGCATCACGTCGCCCGCCTTCACGAAGAGGCCGCGCGCGACGAGCTGGGGGTCGTTGAGTACCTCGTCCCCCTCGTTCACGGGTTCGACGCAGAGATCGTGCTGCCGGAACGACTCGACCCAGTGCGCGAGCGGCTTGCTGGAGAAGATCGCCTCGAGCTCCCGGCGGGTCTTCGCGCCCTCCTCCGCGGTGTCGTAGCCGCCGGGCAGCAAGTCGGGTCGCTCGAGCACCGCGCACAGGCCGCCGAAGAACTTCGGCTCGAGGGAGCCGACTGCGAGCCAGCGATCGTCCTGCGTGCGGTACAGGCCGTAACAGGCGTACCCGCCGTTGAGCGCTTCGGCGCCCCGCTCAAGCGGCCCCGCCTCCGCGCCCATCAGCAGCCGCGCCCCCAGGTGCATGTGCAGGAACGCCAGCGAGCCCTCGGCCATCGAGATGTCTACGAACCGGCCCACGCCCGTTCGCGCACGCTCATGGAGCGCCGCGAGAATGCCGACGAGCGCGAAGAGGCTCCCGCCGCCGATGTCTGCCATCTGCACACCCGGCATCGCCGGCGCCCCACCCCGAGGGCCGCCGTAGGCCAGCACGCCGGAGCGCGCGATGTAGTTGAGATCGTGTCCCGCCTTGAGCCGGTCGGGGCCCGTCGCGCCGTAGCCCGAGATGGAACAGTAGATGAGGCGCGGGTTCTCCTTCGCCAGCGTCTCGTAGCCGAGGCCCAGCTTGTCCATCACGCCAGGACGAAAGCTCTCCACCAGCACGTCGTACCGGGCCGCGAGCCGCTTGAGCGCCGACATCCCCGCGGCGGACTTGAGATCGAGGGTGAGCGAGCGCTTGTTGCGGTTGAGGGCGAGGAACAGCGCCGAGGTGTCGTCCTTCATCGGCGGCATGCGGCGCGTGTAATCGCCGCCCTCGGGCTCCTCGACCTTGTCGACGGTCGCCCCGAGATCCGCGAGCACGAGCGTCGCGTACGGCCCGGGCAACAGCCGGGACAGATCGAGCACCTTGAGGCCTTCGAGGGGGAGCGACATGGGCCAGGACTCCAGAGACGACTCGGGGCCCGGCCTCCACGTGCGGGAGACGCCGGACCCCGAAGAGTGGAAAGACGAACGAAACGGTGCTTCAGCCCATCAGCTTGGCGAGCTTCATCGCCAGGCCCATGTCCATCGGCTTGAACTTGAGCTTGCCCTGCATGGCCGCCATCTGGGCGTTCATCTGCTTGTTGATGATCTTCTCGAAGTCTGCCGCCGCAGCCATGATCGTCATCTTCGACTCGCCGTTCTTGCCCGCCGAGACCCAGCCCTCGGTCTTGGTGCAGTCCAGCGTCCAGTCGCCGCCGCCGTCGCCCGAGATGGTGAAGTGCACGACCGCGTTGATGTCCTTCGCGAGCTCCGGCTTCGCGGCAAGGCGCTTGGGGATCTCGACCTCGAGGATGTCCTTGATGGCCATGGCGTCTTCGCTTCCTTCTTCGACTGCTGGGTGGGAGTTGACTGCTGAATCAACGAAACGGCGGGACCGTAATGATCCGCGCCGTCCCGGTCAAAGGATTCTCAGCGCCCGGTGGGCCAGCCCGCTTCCTTGCGGAACAGCTCGAGAAACTGCGCGACCGGCATGGTCTTCAGATCGTCTCCGCCATAGCGGCGCGGCGCTACCGCGTTCTGCTCGACCTCGCGGTCACCGATGACGAGGGTGAAGGGGATCTTCTGCACCTGGGCCTCGGCGATCTTCTTCTGCATCGACAGGCCGCGCTCATCGACCTCGACGCGAAAGCCCTCGGCGGCGAGCTTTGCCTTGAGCGTGTTGGCGTATTCGTACTGGCGGTCGGCGACGGTGACGATGAGGGCCTGCACCGGCGACAGCCACGCGGGGAACGCGCCGGCGTAGTGCTCGATGAGGATCGCGATGAAGCGCTCGAAGGAGCCGTAGATGGCGCGGTGGAGGACCACGGGCCGGTGCTCCTTGTTGTCCTCGCCGATGTAGGTGAGGTCGAACCGCTGCGCGGCGACGTAGTCGAGCTGCACGGTGCCCAGCTGCCACTTGCGGCCGATGGAGTCGGACACGTCGAAGTCGATCTTCGGGCCGTAGAACGCGCCGTCGCCCGGCTTGAGCTCGTACGCCACCTTCATCGTCTCGAGCGCCTGCTGGAGCCCCGCCTCGGCCTTGTCCCATTGCTCGTCGGTGCCGATGCGCTGCGCCGGCCGGGTGGAGAGCTTGGCCTGGTAGGTCAGCCCGAACGCCGCGTAGACGGTGTCGAGCAGGCGGACGAACTTCTCCACCTCGGCGCCGATCTGATCTTCCCGGCAGTAGATGTGCGCGTCGTCCTGCGCGAACTGGCGCACGCGGGTGAGGCCCGAGAGCGCGCCCTGGGCCTCGTTGCGGTGCAGGATGTCCTGGGTGTGCAGGCGCAGCGGCAGGTCGCGGTACGAGTGCTTCTTGAAGCCGAAGTACAGGTGGTGCGACGGGCAGTTCATCGGCTTGAGCGAGAAGTGCAGCTCGCCCGACTCCGAGTCCTGCACCAGGAACATGTTCTCCTTGTACTTGTCCCAGTGGCCGCTGATCTCCCAGAGGCCCTTGTTGAAGAGCAGCGGCGTCTTGATCTCGACGTAGCCGTTGTCGAGCGCGAGCTTGCGCATGAAGGCAGAGAGCGTCGTGTAGAGCGCGGTGCCCCTGGGCGACCAGAACGCCGAGCCAGGCGCGAACGGGTGGAAGTGGAAGAGATCGAGGTCCTTCCCCAGCCGGCGGTGGTCTCGCTTGGCGGCCTCCTCGCGCTGCTTCACCCACGCATCGAGCTGCTTCTGATCGAAGAAGGCGATGCCGTAGATGCGCTGCAACATGGGGTTCTTCGAGTCACCGCGCCAGTACGCGCCCGAGCTCGAGAGGACCTTGATGACGCCGATCTTCCCGGTCGACGGGCCGTGGGGCCCGAGACAAAAGTCGACCCACTCGCCGTGCTTGTAAAGCGTGAGCGTCTTGGCGCCCTTCGCCACGATGTCGTTGACGATCTCGACCTTGAAGCGCTCGCCCTTGCCCTCGAACAGGCTGATGGCGGCGTCGGGAGAGACCTCTTCCCGCACGAACGCCACGTCCTTCTGGACGATCTCGTTGGCCCGCTTCTCGACCTGCTCGAGCTCCTCCGGCGTGAACGGCTTGTCGCGGAAGAAGTCGTAATAGAAGCCCTCCTCGATGGTGGGGCCGATGGTGACCTGCGTTCCTGGGAAGAGCTGCTGCACCGCATCGGCGACCACGTGCGCGGCGTCGTGACGGGCGACCTCGAGCGCCTCGGCGTTCTTGGTGGTGAAGATCTGCAGGCTCGCGTCGGCGTCGATCGACCGCGAGAGATCGACGTCCTGGCCGTTGAGCCTGGCGAACACGGCGGCCTTCGCGAGACCCGCGCCGATGCTGGTCTTCACGAAGTCCGCGATGCGGGTGCCCTTCGCGGTTTCCTTCTTGTCCCCGTTGGGGAGCGTCACGACGACGTTCGACATGGTGGATCTCCGGTTCGCTCACGCACACGAAGCGTGCAGCGTGCGCATCGATGTATCGCGTGGGCTGTGGCGACGAAATGGAAAGAAGGCCCCGGACACGAAACCGCCGCGGCCTCCGGTGAGGGAGGACCGCGGCGGTCTGGTTCGAGTGGGTCCTAGTGGTTTCGAACCACTGACCCCTACCGTGTCAAGGTAGTGCTCTACCGCTGAGCTAAGGACCCGAAGCGAAACGTCGCAAAGCGTGTATCGTTCGCTGTTCATCACTGTCAAGGACGCAGTAACAGCGTTCGCCGACGGCCGATGAGCCTCCTCCCTGACAGCGCGACGTTTCACGAGCGGGTGCAGGCCCTCTTCGTCACCTACCGCGGGCGCGGCGTTTCGTTGTCCCCCGAGGACATGGAGCTGGTCGATCGCTGGGCCGACGCCGAGGTGCCCTTCGAGGTGGTGGCGCGCGGCATTCGGCTCGCTGCCGAGAAGGCGCTGTGGGACGCGCCCGAAGGCACAGGCCAGCTGCGCTTCTTGAGGGCCTGTCGCCGCACCGTCGACGCCGAGCTGGCCAAGTACCAGAAGCGCGCAGCGGGAAAGACGGAAGCGCCCGAGGCCTCGTTGCTCGAGACCCGCCACCACAAGCTCGTGCTGCTGGTGCGCCGGCTCTCCAGACAGCGCCCTCCCCTCGCGCGGTTGCGGTTGCCGGTGCCGACGACCTTCGAGAGCGCGACGCGACTCGAACACCTCGTCCTCGCCGCCATCGTGCGCACCCTGCCCTTCGACGAACGCAACGCGCTGGTGCGCGAAGCGAAGGCGCTCGCGGGCGACGAGGCCACCGCCGACGTGCGGCGCTTCCACCGCGACGCGCTGCTGAAGCATCGGCTCGACCTGCCGCCGCTGTGGTGACCCAAGCCCCTTGCGCGCGGACGACACTTCGGAGACGAAGGGCGCATGTCGTCGCCCCGTGCCTGTGAGGTCTCTGGCTACACCGTCTCCCGGCAGGGTGACTTCGCGTCGGCCGCCGTCACCCAGCGCGTCGAGGACTGCACGGAGTGTGGCGGCTCTGGCCTGCTGCGCGCCGAGGTCACCGAGAACGGTCGGCGCTACGAGGTCGTTCAGCCCTGCCCGCGCGCCCGCATGGTGACCCGCGCCGCCTCGTTCTCGAGCGCCCGCATCCCCGCCGTGCACACCCAGGCGTCCTTCGAGAGCTTCCGTCCGTCGAACGCCGAGCAGGCGCGCGCCCAGCAGGTCGCCCGCGAGTTCGCGCTCAAGTACCCGCAGTCGCGCGGCTACATCTTGAGCGGCCCTGTCGGCACCGGAAAGACGCACCTCCTGAGCGCCACCTTGAAGCACCTCGCCCTCGAGGTCGGAGCGCGCGTCGCGTACGTCGAGATCAGCCTCCTCTACGCGCAGATCCGCCGCGGCTTCCAGGACGGGCGCTCGGGCGGAGAGATCATCCAACCGCTCTCACAGGTCGACGTCCTGGCCATCGACGAGCTCGGCAAGGGCCGCGGCAGCGCGTTCGAGCTCGACACCCTCGATGAGCTGATCGCCCGCCGCTACAACGCCGGCCGCGTCACCCTCTTCGCGACGAACTACTCGCTCAAGTCGCCCGAGGACAGGGCCCAGCGCGGTTACGTCAGCACCGAGGCGATGGTCGACGCGACGAAGGAGTCGAAGCTGCTGTGCGACCGCGTCGGCGATCGCATCTACAGCCGGCTGTGCGAGATGTGCGAGTTCGTCGAGTTCCCTTCGAGCACCGCCGATCAGCGCCGGACCCGCAGCATCTCGGAGCGCGTCCCCAACGGTCCGCCGCGACGCTGAGGCCGCCTGGCTCGGCGGAGCATGGGAATCGAACCCACCAGCCGACGCTCGCGCGCCAACTCGCCGGTTTTGAAGACCGGGCCGTTCACCAGAGCCGGACGCTCCGCCGCGCGGGTGGATATCATCGAAAATCGACCCCTTCACACCTTTGGATACAGGGCTGAATTCACAAGTAAAATCATAGCGTTTTGCTGTTTTCCATCGACGGATGCGTTCGAACGCGCTACAACGCGCCGCGTGAAAGAGCGGTTTCAAGCAATCGAAGACAAGACGCGGCAGCTGAAGGACGTCCTCGGACAGAAGCGGCCTGAGGTGCAGGACTTCCTCGATCGCTTCGAGATGTCGTGGGTGCGGCATGACAGCGCGCTCGAAGGTACCGTGTACGAGGTGCACGAGCTCTCCGCGGCCCTGCACCCCGGCGCGGTAGCGGCCGAGGCGAGCCTGCTCCCCATCGTCTGGGAGATCCGCAACCACAAGGCTGCGCTCGACTTCATCCGCGAAGACTCGAAGACCTCCAAGAAGAACGCCGCCATCACGATGACCTTCGTGAAGCGCATTCACGATCTCGTCACCGGCAACACGCCCGAAGCCCAGCAGGCCCGCGCGCTCGCCGAACGCCGGGAGCGCACCGAGAAGGAGCTCGCCAAGGAGCGTGAGAAGCAGGGCTTCCGCAAGGACATGCCCCTGCACCGCACCTACGTGCACGAGATCGCCCAGCCCGCGAAGATCCAGCCTGCGCTCGAGAAGCTGATCGACTGGACCGCCAGCGCCGACTTCCGCGAGCTGCATCCCATCATGCAGGCCTCGCGCGTGCAGCACGGCTTCATTCAGATCTTCCCGTTCACCGAGGGCTCCGGGAAGGTCGGCCGGTTCGTCTCGAACTTCATCCTCCTGCGCAACGGGCTGCTGCCGGTCATCATCCCATCGACGGATCGCAAGGAGTACTTCGACACGTTCCGCGGCCCGCCGGTGGTGTTCTCCAAGGCCCTGATGGACTGGATGGAGAACTCCCTCGACAACGGCATCAAGTACTTCCGCGACCTCGGCCGCGCATACCGCTGAACGTCGAGGATACACCCGTGGGTGCCGCGCCGGTCGCCATGTCCCTCTCGAGCCTCTCTGCGAAGGCGAAGGTGGAACGGCTCGGCAAGCTGTTCAAGGGGCGTCAGCGCGGGCTGGTGCTCACGCACGACAACCCTGATCCGGACTCGATGGCGGCGGCCGTGGCGCTCGCCGCCGTGCTGCATTCACGCCTCGGTATCCCCACCGATGTGGCCTACGGCGGCATCATTGGGCGCGCCGAGAACTCGGCCTTCGTGCGCGTGCTCAAGCTGCCGATGAAGCCCGTCTCGGAGATCGACTTCGCGGCGTACGATCTGTTCGCGCTCGTCGACACCCAGCAGTCCGTGAAGAACCACGCGCTGCCCAGGGGGCTCACCGCCGACATCGTCATCGATCACCACCCGACGCGCGAAGACGCGCTCACCAACCCGTTCGCCGATCTCGGCTCCGGGGCGTACGGCGCGACCTCGACGGTGCTGACCGAGTACCTGCGGGCCTCGCGCATCGAGCCCTCCCCCGAGCTCGCGACCGCTCTGTACTACGGCATCAAGGCCGACACGCGCAACCTGGAGCGCCAGACGCGGGACCCCGACGTCGACTGCTACCTGTGGTTGTTCCCGCGCATCGATCGCAACCTGCTCGCCGAGATCGAGCACCCGCAACTGCCCCTTCGCTACTTCCGGCTGTTCCACGCCGCGATCGAGAAGGCCCGGCTCTTCACGGGCGCGGTGATCACCGATCTCGGCGAGGTCTACTCGCCCGACATGGTGGCCGAGGTGGCCGAGCGACTGTCGTTCCTCGAGGAGGCCAAGTGGTCGCTGGCCTGCGGGAGCTACCGCAGCCAGCTCTACCTCTCCCTGCGCTGCGCCGATCGCCGCATGAACGCCGGTCGGCTCATTCGGGAGGTCTGCGAGGGCCTCGGCGGTTCGGCGGGCGGCCACGGCAGCATGGCGGGCGCGCGCCTTCCGCTGGTGGGCAAGAAGGCCCAGCGCGCCTCGACGCGGCGTGAGGTCGTGCGGCGCTTCAAGGCGTCCTTCGGCGTCGAGGGTGAGCGGGGGCTGTCGCTGTTGTCGGACGAGGCGTGATCTACCTGGATCACAACGCGGGCGCGCCGCTGCGGCCCAAGGTCGCCGAGCACCTCGCGAAGGCCTTTGCCGAGGCGGCGGGCAACCCGTCGTCCGTCCACCAGGTGGGGCGCGCCGCGCGAAAGCGCCTCGACGCCGCGCGGGAGGCCGTCGCCCGGGCCTTCGGGGCCTCGAGCCCGCGCGAGGTCGTCTTCACTGGCTCCGGGAGTGAAGCAGCCGCGTTGGGGATTATCGGCGCCTGGCTCGCGCGGAGTGACCAGCGCCGCACGACCGTCGTCACCTCGTCGATCGAACACCCGTGCGTCCTGGGCGCGATGAGGCGGCTCGAGGCGCTGGGCGCGACCGTCGTCCAGGTGGCGCCTCGGCCTTCGGGACAGCTCGACGCCGACATCCTGCTGGCCGCGCTGGGACCCGAGGTGGCGCTCTGCTCGCTGATGTGGGTGAACAACGAGACGGGCGTCATCCAGCCGGTCGAGGTGGTCTCCCGCGCCTGCGCGGAGCGCGGCATCGTCTTCCACACCGACGCGGTGCAGGCGATCGGACGAATTCCCGCGACGCTCCGCGAGGTGCCCGCCGATCTGCTGTCCTTCTCGGCGCACAAGCTCGGAGGCCCGGCCGGCGTGGGCGTGTTGATCAACCGCCGACAGGTCGACGTGGCCGCGCTCGTGCCCGGCCATCAGGAGAACGGCCGACGCGGCGGGACCCAGAGCGTGGCCCTGGCCGAGGGGCTCGCCCTGGCGCTCGAGGCGGCCCTGCAAGAGCAAGCGGTCGAAGCCCCTCGCGTGACGGGCCTGCGGGACGAGCTGGAGCGGCGACTCCTGGCCGCCTTGCCCACGGCCCGCGTGAGTGGGGGGACCGCGCCCCGGGTCGGCACGACGAGCAACCTGTGCTTTCCCGGCGCGGATGGCGAGGGCCTGCTGATTGCGCTCGATCTCGAAGGGGTGTGTGTCTCGACTGGCGCAGCCTGCGCGTCAGGATCCCTCACCCCGAGCCATGTGTTGACCGCCATGGGCATGTCGCCCGCGGAAACCCAGGCCTCCCTGCGGCTCTCACTCGGCCACGACACCACCGCTGCGGAGCTCGACGTGGTGGTGTCGGCGCTGAAGAGACTGGTTCCGCTGACGCGCGAACCAGGCTGACCGCGCGTCAGGGCGTGTCGAGGTACTCGACCTGCAGGCGCGTGCCGGTCAGCGGGACGTTCGAGACGGTGCAGGTCGGCTGGGTGCCCATGCAGGTCGTCCCGCTGCACTCCCGACGCGAGGTGAGCGTCGCGGTGCCCTTGAAGGTCGTTCCGCGGCTGAACTTCATCTCCACGCGCGTGGTGTCGGTGCGCGTGTTGCCGATGCCCGTCACCTTCTGGGAATTGTCCGCCGTGAAGGTCCACTCATTGTTCATCGCCTTGCCGCGCAGCAGGCCGCGCAGCGCGACCGAGGGTGCGTCGCCCATGTCGATGGTGGCGGGCCCCTGCTCGATCTCGAGGATGGCGGTCTGCTCCGGGCCGTCCCACACCTGCGCCTGGATGAGGCTGGGCTGGGCCGTCACCGTCACGCTGCTCGGCTGGGCCATGTTCGAGTAGCAGGAGTCTGGCAGGGTGAAGAAGTCGACGACGATGGCGTAGAGCTCGGGCGTCACGGTGCCTCCGCAGCCCGACATGGCGACGAGCGACAACAGCAGCAGTTTGCGCATGGTGTTCTCCTGGAATCGAGCCGGCCCGACCAAGCGCGGAGCCTGTGGCGGCCCGCACGCCCTGTCAAAGACGAATCACTTTCCTCGACGGCCCAAGAAGGGCCCCGGGACGCCGGGTTGGGTCGACGCCGGGAGCGCCTTCGCCTGGACCTGACTGAGCTGAAGGGGCTGGGCCACCGAGCGGATGGTGTAGGGCACGATGGGGGTGTCGAGGCCCTTCACGATGACGGCCTCTCCGGCTTCCGTGACGACCCCGGGACCCGCGCGCATCAAGGTGTCCGACGTCGCCAGCACCTCGTTCTCGCGCGCGATGCCGCACAGCCGCGCCGCGAGGTTCACCGTCGCGCCGATCGCCGTGTAGTCCATGCGCTGGCGAGACCCGAGCGCGCCGACGACCGCAGGCCCTGTGTGCACGCCGACGCCGATCTGCAGCGGCTGACCGCCCACCCGGATGCGGGAGGCGCGCTCGATCAGCTCCAGCGCCGCCTTGCAGCCATTGCGGGCGTCGCCCTCTTTCGGCACGGGCGCGCCCCACAGCGCCATCACGCAATCCCCGATGAACTTGTCGACGATGCCGTGGTGCTTCTCGATGGCGTCGACGGACTCCTGGAAGAACTGGTTGAGGAAGCGCACCACCTCTTCGGGCCGCATCGCCGCCGACAGCGTGGTGAAGCCGCGCAGATCGGCGAAGAGCACCGTCACCTCGGCGGCGGCGCCCTCCATGTTCACGTCCATGCGGCCCGACAGCACCTCGTCGACCGCCGCGGCGGAGAGGAACCGGGAGAGCTGCGCGCGCCGTTCGACCTCCTGTCGGACCTTCGCGAGCAGCGCGGCGTTGTCGAGGAGGATGGCCGCCTGGGCGCCGATGGAGTCGAGCAGCGGCAGGTCTTCGTCGGTGAACGCCGCCGACATGCTGATCGACTCGACGTACAGCACGCCGACCGGGCCGTTGCGGGTGCGAAGCGGCACCGCCATGCAGCTCTGAATGCCGCGCACCAGCACGCTGGCCGAGCGATCGAAGCGCTCATCGACCAGCGCGTTGTGCGTCAAGAGCCCCTTCTCGGAGTTGATCGCCTGTTCGTACACCGCGCGCGGCACCTGCACCTGCCGCGAGCTGGCCTTCGACTTCGAAGCGAACTGGCCGGTGGTGAGCCAGATGGCGGCGCCCTCGGCCGGCATCAACTCGAAGAGCACCGAGAGGATGCGGTCGACCATCGCCTCGAGGTTTTGCTCGAGGGTGACGCGGCGATGGAACTCCTGGGCGATGCGGTAGCGCGCGTTCTCACGGCGCAGCGTGGCCATCGTCGCGGTGTCGGCGAGCGCGTTGATGTTCACCATCACCGTCTTGCCTTCGGTCTGCTCCGCCGGCAGCGGCTCGTCGTCGTGGAGCCCCGTCGCGTCGTACACGTGGCCGCCTGACGCCAAGGTGCTCTCTCGCACCTCGTCGCCCGTCTCGCTGGCCTTGGCCGTTGGCAGATGGGGACCCGCGCCGTTCGTGGTGAGCTGCGTGAAGGCGCCGTCTTCCCGGTAGAACGTCTTGCGAATGAGGGCCGCCACGGCGCCGACGGTGGCCACGTAGACCGTCACCGTGCGCGCGCCGACACTCTGACGGAGCTCGGGCTCGAGGTTCGACGACAGCGGCACGGCGGCCACGACGTGGAGCTCGCCGCTGGCCTCGTCCCAGCGAATCGGGCACATGCGCAGCCGCTCCGCGGAACGGACGCCGACGCGCTCGAGCAGCGCCTCGTCGAGATTGAGCGTGCGAAGCTTGTCCGACTTCACGAAGCGGGTGCTGTAGAGCTCGGCGAAGGTGCGCAGGAAGTCCTGCTCCTTCACCAGGTTGAGCCGCAACAGCGCATCCGAGAGCAGCCCCCCGTGTTGCTGAACGTACTGGCGGCCCTTGTCGAGGGCCTCTGCGTCGACGAGGCCGCTCGCCCGCAGCGGGTTCGCGATGACCGAGTCGCTTTCGGGGGTCGCATTCATACGTGGGCGGCGACCAACTGTACGTCAGGGCAGGGCGCGGTCGAAGCGGAAGCGCAACCCCTGGGATGCGGCCTCCCCTGCGAGTTGGTTCGGCATTCGCCAGTATTGGCCCCCGCCCGAGAGCACCAACAGCTCGTAGTCCCCCACGGGCGCGCCACCGAACGCTCGAAGCTCGCGCCGCCCCTGCCGGCGAAGCACCTCCTGCGCCTGGGGGAGAACCGTGAGTGAGAGCCGGTCGACCAGGAGGCGGAGGCGTACATTTCCCTCCAGTCGCGCGAGGAACGGAGCGGGGTTGAGCAGCAGCGGCACCACCACGTCGGTGCCCGAGGGATGCTGGCCGGGCCGCGGGAGCCAGCGCAGGAAGGCCGTGAAGGTGAGGTCGGGCACGCGGTCGCCGTCGCGATCGTCAGGGAACCCGTCGGCGTCTTCGTCGACCAGTCCAATCGGGAACCCGGTGCTCGTCGCGGCGAACCGACCGAGATCGTCGGCCACCAGGGTGATCGTCGTGAGCCCCACACCCTCGGTGGCGTCGAGGCCAAAGACGTTTCCCGTCGCGTTCTCGACCCGGAAGGCGGGGGGCTCGGTGGTGACCTGCGCGGTGAACGCGACCTCGCGCTCGAGCGGCCGCCCCGGCTGCAGCTCGAACTCGACCGCTTCACTCGTTCGGTCCCCCGCGGTGGGTTGGGCGAGCACGTCGACGTCGCCGCGGAAGTCCTGGTCGACGTCGAGAAAGCCCCACAGCCTCCACGGGTTCGCGGCCACCTCGCCGAACACGTACCGACCGCTGCGCTCGAGCTGGCTCGCCGAGACGCCCGTCACGGACACGGGGAACGAGGGCTCACCGGGTGGTCCTTCGGAGGGCCGGTACAAGAACAGCCAGGCGTCGCCGCTCACGCCCTCGGGTCGGATCACCGCGCCCTGCACCACGGCGGTCGCCCGGAGCGTCTGCGGATCGGTGACGCCACACGCCAGCACGGACAGCGCGAACGGGAGGACGCAGCGCACAGGAGCGAAGGACTTCGCAGACAAGCGCCCCGGCGGGCAAGGCATCCCTCACCAGCCGGTGGTGCCGGGATCCCCCTTGAACGGGCCGACGAGGTTCTGGGTGATCCACCCGCCGTAGAAGCCGCCCGGTTGGGGCGTCACCACCTCATCGTCCAAAAGGCACGCGTCCATCGGACCCGCGTACATCGCGACATGGCCGGCGAGCGCCGCGAAGTCGGGGAACGGCCGTTCGTAGGTCCACGCCGCCCGCGGCCGCACCAGCCCGTTGGACACCACGTCGAAGTAGGTCGCCGTGCCCTTCCATTCACAGAACGATCGTCCCCCGGCCCCCACCAGCGCCGAGGGCAGTACGGCGCTCCGCGGCAGGTAGTAGGTCGGTGGGTGCGACGTCTCGAGCACCCGGTACGGGGTGTCGGTGCTCGTCTTCGTGTCCGCGATGGTGATGCCGCCCAACACGATGCGCAGCCGCGCCGTCACCGGCTCGAGGCGCGGCGGACGCGGATAATCCCAGACCCGTTCGATGTTCACGGGCGGCTGGGTAACGCGCGCGCCCAGCACGCACCACGCTCATTTCGAGAGCCAGCAACTCCCGAAACGAGAGCCATCAGCTGCGCCTCACGTCAGGCGGAGGAGCTCGCGTGCCTGCTGCGGCGTGGCGAGCTCCCGCCCAGCAGCCTTCGTGCGGCGCGCGGCCTCGGCGACCAGCTCGTAGTTGCCCTTCGCGAGCACTCCCTTGGACAGGAAGATGTTGTCTTCCATGCCCACGCGGGAGTTCCCGCCGCGCCGGGCGACGACCTCGACGAAGGGCAGCTGGTGTCGGCCCATCGCGGCGCAGGTCCAGGTCGAGCCCTCGGGCACGTAGCTGCGCATGAAATCGAGCGCGCGCTCGTCAGCCGCCAGCGCCCCACCGACGCCGAGCACGAAGTCGAAGTGGGCGGGCAGCTCGATGAAGCCCTCCTTCGCCAGCGCGCGGGCTTCGTCGATCATCCCCACGTCGAAGCACTCGATCTCGGGCTTGAGGCCGAGGCCCTTGATGCGGGTGGCGATGTCGCGCACGAGCGGCCGCGGGTTCCAGAACACGTCAGGCCCGAAGTTGATGGTGCCCGTGGTGAGCGTGGCCATGTCGGGCCGGTCCGCGCCGGTGAGCTCGAGGCCCCCGCAGCGCTCGTCGACGCTCATGCCCACCGCGCCGCCCGTCGAGACCTGCACCAGGACGTCACAGCGCGCCCGAATCGCTCGAATGGCCGCGCGGAAGAGCTCCCGGTCCTGGCTGGGCTTGCCGTCTGGGGTGCGCACGTGGAGGTGCACCATGGCGGCACCGGCTTCCCGGCACTTCGCGGCGTCTTCGGCGATCTCCTCGGCGGAGATCGGGAGATAGGGCGTCTGCTCGCGGGTGACCTCGGCGCCCACCATCGCGGCGGTGATGACCATGGGCTGCATGTTCACTCCTTGCCGTGGAACACGGCCTCGAGGTTGTTGCCGTCGGGATCGATGACGAACGCGCCGAAGGAGGTCGGGTGGTACTGCTCCCGCGGCCCGGGTCCGCCGTTGTCCTGGCCTCCCGAAGCGAGGGCGGTCTCGAAGAAGGCGGTGACGTGCTGGCGGCTGGGCGCCTGGAACGCCACGTGGCGTGGAGTCGCCCGCTCCTTCACCTCGATGAGCCAGAGGATGCGCTTGCCGGCTGGTCCATTGGCCGCCATGCGCCGGTTGAGGAACTCCGCGTCCCACGTCGCGACGAGGCCCGCCGTGGGCTGGTAGCCGAGGGCGCCCATGGCCTTGTCGGAGAACGCCTGCGAGCGCTCGAAGTCGGTGGTGGAGGTCGAGAGGTGATCGATCATGACGTCGCCTTCCGCTGCTTGTCCTTCGGCGTCACACAGGTGCCGCTGGCCCGGCACACCACGAGCGGCGGGTCGATGAGCACGGCGGCCGACGCGTTGATCTCTGGCGCCGCGCGGATCACCTTGCGGGCCTCGAACGTCATCTTGCGGCTCGTGTTGCCCACCTGGGTGATGGTGCCGACGGCCTCGATGTAGTCACCGGCGTACACCGGCGCGAGGAACTCAACGGCGTCGTAGGCGCGGAAGAGGCCCTCGTCGCCGTCGAGCCGAATGAGCAGCTCGGTGGCGACATCGCCAAACAGCCCCAGCATGCGCGCGCCGTCGACGAGGTTGCCGCCGTAGTGTGCGTCGTGCATCGACATGCGCAGGCGCAACGTGACGGACAGACCGACCCCGGGCGTGCTCACGTGGGGGCTCCTTCGAAGTGGGTACCCTTCTGCTCCTTGCCCATGCGCTGGAGCACCTGGTGCACGACGAAGTTCGCGACGTCCGACGGCTTCGTGCCGGGGCCGAAGCCCGCGTCGAAGCCCAGCTCGATGGCCAGCTTGTGGTCGACCCGCGGCCCGCCGAGCAGCAGCGTCATCTTCCCGTGCACCCCCTGCTTCTTGGCCTCGTCGATGAAGGCGCGGCTGTTGTCCTTGTGCACGTCACGCTGGGTGACGACCTGCGACACGAGGATCGCGTCGGCGTTCTTCTCCTTCGCGCGGCGAATGAGCTCGGCGTTGGGCACCTGGCTGCCGAGGTTGAAGGCCTCGAACCACGGGTAGCGCTCGAGCCCGTAGTCGCCGGCGAAGCCCTTCATGTTGAGGATCGCGTCGATGCCGACGGTGTGGGTGTCGGTGCCGGTGCACGCGCCGAAGACGACGAGGCGGCGGGCGATCTCGACCTCGATGAAGGCGTTGAGCTCGTCGAAGCTCTTCTTCTTGATGATGATCTCGGGCGTGTCGATCTCGGCGTAGTCGAGCACGACGTTGGCCTTCGCGTAGACCACGAAGAACGTGTAGTGCTCGGCGGCGCGCTCGATGGCGGCCACCTTCACGTCGGTGAGCCCGAGCTTCTGGCAGAACAGCTTCGCGGCTTCCTTGGCCTTCTCGCTCGCGGTGACGGGCAACGTGAAGGAGAGCTGGATGATGCCGTCGTCGCGGCGGTCGCCGTAGGCCCGGATGAAGTGCTTCTCGCGTCCTGGGTGGGTCGTCATGGGGTCACTTCGCGTAGGTGATGGAGTCGACGACGCGCTTGAGGATCGCGCCGTACTTCGCGCCGTCGGCGGTGCGGCTGGAGAACGTGAGCAACCACTTCGTCTTGCCGTTGCAGCCGACCAGCGTGGTGGTCGTCACCTTGTTGGCGTCGACCTTGTCCTCTTCCTTGTCACCGATGAAGTCGGTGGTGATCTTCTTCGCCGCGGGCGCGCCGCCCACCGAGGTGTCGGCAAAGCCCTCACCCTGGAGCGCCTCGACGAGCTGCTTCACGCAGGCCTTTCCGGGTCGCACGGGTTCGACCACGAACGCCGAGAACGCCAGGCGCGCCCGATCGTCGGCGCTCCCCCACTCCTTCGACGACGCGTCCTCGCTCGACACCGCCCAGGATTTCGGGGCCTTCATCGTCACGCCGCCGAAGGTGTGCCGCACGAGCGACTCCGGCGTCTGCGCGAGGGCGAAAAGCCACAGCAGGTGCGTCATGCGCGGCCCTCCATGAGGTCCAGGAACGGGTTGAAGTAGTCGGGGGCCTTTTCGACCACGCCGTCGAGACCCTTGCCGCCGGTCTCCTCGCGTTTGACGTCACCGAACCGCCCACGGCCGATGGCCGCCACCATCCCGTCCTTCCGGCACTCCTCGAGCAGCTCCATCGCCTCGCCGAAGACGAAGCGCGCGCGGTTGGCGATCTTTCCGTCTTCGCGCACCACGAACTCGTCGTCGATGCCGCGGGCCGCGCGGTGCAGGTACGACGCGCTCTTGAGGGCCACGTAGCGATCCGCCAGCAGCGGCGTGTGCATCGCCTCGGTCATCATGCCGAGCAGCTGAATGCCCTGCCGCGTCCAGATCGCCACCAGATCGGCCATCACGTCGTAGGCGTGGCTGAAGAAGATGTCGGTCTCCTTGTGCTTGGTGGGCGGCATGTACTTGAGCGGCGCGTTGGGGAAGCAGCGTCGCACCAGCATGGCCTGGGACAGCTCGAGCAGCAGCGTCTCGGGCTTGTGGGGGTCGATCTCGTACGAGTGGCCCAGGCCCAGCTGCCAGTCCTTCAGGCCCGCGCGGTGCGCGAAGCACTCGTTGATGAACTGGCTCGCGATGACGGTGTGAGCGGCGTCGTACGCGTCGGCGGTGGTGATGTAGTTGTCCTCACCGGTGTTGATGATGATGCCGGCCATCGCGCAGATGCGCCGCGAGAAGTACTGGTCGATGAAGGTGCGGCGCATGTTGATGTCGCGGAAGAGGATTCCGTACATCGCGTCGTTGAGCAGCATGTCGAGCCGCTCCCAGGCCGCGCTGAAGGCGATCTCGGACATGCACAGGCCCGACGAATAGTTCGTCAGCTGCACGTAGCGCTTGAGCCGCCGGGACTCGTCGTCGAGCGCCTCGCGCATGATGCGGAAGTTCTCCTGGGTGGCGTAGGTGCCGCCGTAGCCCTCGGTGGTGGCGCCGTGCGGCACGTAGTCGAGCAGCGACTGGGCGGTGGAGCGGATCACCGCGATCACGTCCGCCCCGGCCTGGGCCGCCGCGCGCGCCTGATCGACGTCGTCGAAGATGTTGCCGGTGGCGACGATCAGGTACTTGTGGGGCGACTCGGCCATCGGGAACTCCCGGCGCAGATCGTCCCGCCGGGCCACCCGATCCTTCAGCTCCTGCACCATCGCCCGGGCCTCGGCGCGCACCTCGTCGCGGAGCCTGGCTTCCTCTTCCGGCGCCAGCGGCCCCAGGGCCTCGAGCGGCGCGGCGGTGAGGCGCTCCACGGCGTCGAGCGGGCTCGAGGCGCCCATGCGCAGCGCGCGGCCGTACCAGTAGGCGGCGCCTTTGTTCAGCACCCGCGCGGCCTGGAGGCGATCCACCATCAGGTTCACCAGCGGCGCGCCGAGATGCCCCACCCCGTCGACCCCGAACCAGCGCAGCACCGTGCGCTCGACGGAGACGGTCGTGTTCTTGGCGATCAGATCGAAGATGGGGTCGGTGATCTCCCGCGCCAGGGTGCGCGCATGGGCGATCTGAGCGTCGGTGACGAAGAGGCCAGACATACGGCCCGTCTACCAGCGACGTCCCCTTCGTGCCTCTCTGGAGTGGCCTGTCCTACGGAGCGGCGGGGGCGCGCGCCTGGGCTTGCTGGAGCAGCGGCCAGGCTCGATCGAACAGCTCCTGGGAGAGCTGCGCCTCCATGGCCAGCTCGAGCGACTTGCGGGCGTCAGCCGGGGCGTCAAGGTGCACGAGCTGCAGCCACCCCAGCGTCACCAGCGCCTCGGGCACGCGCGCGTCCTCGGGGAACTCCGCCGTCGCCTTCGTCAGGAGTGTCGCGGCCTGGGTCGCGTCTCCGTCAGCGAACGCCTCGACCGAGCCCTCCAACAGGTGGCCCACCGCGTCCGCGGGCGCCTCGTCACCACTGACGCGGTGCGCCACACGACGGGCGCGACCCTGGAGCATGGCCGACGCGAGCGGCGCGGGGGCCGCCACCATCGGCCGGGTGGGCCGCGCGGGAACATCAGCCGCTCCGACGATGAGCGGCACGGGCACGGGTTCGGCCACCGGTTCGGCCACCGGTTCGGACAAAACGGCTGGCGTCGCCATGGGCTGGGAGACGAGGAAGCCAAGGACGGCGGCGGCGAGCGACACCGAGAGGATCACCAGCCGCCGCGGCGACCGCTGCCGCTGGCGCGTCCGCTGGAGCCGCGCCCAGGTGCGATGCACCGAGGCCTCGACGGGCGGCGAATCGACCAGGCTCAAGAGGTTTCGCGGGAGGGGCTTCATGAGACATCCTCCGGGGGCGCCATCGACACCCGCTTCGAGATCCGCGCCTCGGCCTCGGCGAGGTACCGCTTGGTGGTCGACAGGCTCTTGTTCAGCAAGGTGGCCACGTCTTCCAGCTTCTCGCCTTCGACGTGCCGGAGGCTCCACGCGAGGCGCAGGTTCGAAGGCAGCGCCCGCAAGGTGTCGTCGAGCAAGGCGAGTTCTCCGCAGGCTTCGACGCTGGTGCCCGGCCTGGCGAACCGCTCGAGCGTCACCTCGGGCTCGCTGTCCAGCCCCACGAAGCGCAAGAGCCGCTCACGGCGCAGCCGCCGCCGCACCAGGCTCACCACGATCGTCACCAGCCAGCCCCGGAACTGGGACGGCTCCGCGAGTTGTCGCAGCCGGCCGAACGCGATGATGAACGCGTCGTGCACCACGTCCTCAGCGGCCGCGGTGCTCTGCAGCAGTCGGCTCGCCAACGTCAGCACGGCCGGCGCAAACCTTCGATACAGCAGGCTTTCTGCCGAACGATCGCCGCTCAAGGTGCGGGCGACGAGGTGCTCGACGGGGACCCCCTCAGGCAGGGTCAGGACCGGCGCGTTCTGGAGGGGTCTGGGCACGGTCACAGTCGATCCGCCACATGATGAAATCGGCTCATCCTGCAGGGGTTTGTGAACGAAAAGAAGCCCCCGGGCCGTTTCGGAGGCCTTGCTGCTCAATCAGTGGGTTGGTGGTGCGTATTGGGCTTGCGCGCGATGTACCAAGGGGCCCACTTGGCCCCAGAATGGTGACCATGCTCCGTCTTCCGCTCGTCGTGCTGTGCCTCGCCGTCGTGGCCTGCGGTCCCGAACGAGACCCAGGCAGTCCGGTGTCTGACCAGAGCGTGAGCGTGCCTCGACTGCGCACGGCCAACACGCCGCTGTTCGGTGGGACGGTGACGCTGGCGGGTGGCGGCGACTTCGCGGTGGTGAGCGACCCGGAGCGCGATCTCATCCACGTCGTCAACGTGCCCGACCAGCGCGTCGTGGGTCAGGTCAACCTGCCCCGAGGCAGCCAGCCGACCCGTGGCGTCGAAGATGGACGGGGGAACGTGCGGGTGATCCTCCGGGGGACCGGGCAGCTCGCCACCATCCGCGTCGCCAGCGCGAGCCTGTTGCGGAGTGAATCGGTCTGCCCGGAGCCGCGAGGGCTCACGTGGGATCCCTCGCAACGGGCCACCCAGGTGGCCTGCGCGGGCGGCGAGCTCGTCACGATCCCGGCCGAGGGCTCCGTGCAGGTGCGTCGGGTCGACGGTGAGCTCCGCGACGCGGTCATGACGAAGGCCGGCCTGCGGGTGTCGACGTTCCGGAGCGCCGAGCTGCTCAACCCGGCGGACGAGGTTGGGCAGGAAACGCGCCTCACGCCTCCGTCCAACGGCCTGGCCCCCATCAACGGCGTCACCACGGCCTTCACCCCGACGGTGGCCTGGCGAACGTTGGCCACCCCCAGCGGCCGGGTCGTGATGGTGCACCAGCGCTCGGTCGAGGGCGACATCGACGCCATTCGCAGCGGGTTGCCTCCGGTCGTCGTCCCCTATTACCGCAACTCCTGTGACTCGACGATCGTTCGGACGGCCGTGACCGTGTTCGACGGGGACACCGTCGTGGGGTCGACCGAGATCGGCGGCGTACTGGCGGTGGACGCGGCGTTGTCTCCCGATGGCAGTGAGCTGGTCATCGCGAGCGCGGGCAATGAGCAGGTCGTCCGCGTGCCCATGGCGAGCCTCGAAGGGGTGCGGGGCTCGGGCGTGTGCGGGGCCGTCGCGGCTCCGACGCCTCCGCGCAAAGAAGACGGCACGCCGGGCGGCCCTGTCGGCGTTCCCGTTGGCGTCGCGGTGGTCAGCCCTGAGCTGACCCTCGTGCACAGCCGCGACCCCAATGCCCTCGCCTTCGTGACGAACGCGAAGACCACCATGGTGGCGCTCACCCAGGATCGCGTCGACTCGCCGGGCTTCCAGATGTTCCACGGCTCGACCGGAGGCATCGCCTGCGCATCGTGTCACCCGGAGGGCCAGGAAGACGGCCACGTGTGGACCTTCTTCGCGCGACCCAAGCGCACGCAGGCGCTGTCGGGTGGCATCAAACAGACGGCCCCGTACCACTGGGAAGGCGACCTCTCGAACATGCAGGCCCTGGTGTCCGACACCTTCGTCGCCCGCATGGGTGGCGCGATGCCCGATCCCGAAGCGGTGGCGTCACTCGAGACCTTTCTCGACGGCATTCCGACGCTGCGGCCGCCGACCCGCGCGATGCCGGTCGACATGACCGCCGGCAGGGCCGCGTTCACGAAGGCAGGCTGTGAGAGCTGCCACCGCGGGGCCCAGCTCACCGTCGCGAACACGGCGAACGTCGGCACGGGCGGGAGCTGGCAGACCCCCGGCCTCAAGGGGCTCGCGCTGCGTGGGCCGTGGATGCACAACGGCTGCGCCAAGACGCTGGCCCAGCGCTTCGCCGATCCTGCGTGTGGCGGCGACCGCCATGGCGACGTCTCGCGGCTCTCACAGACCGAGTTGGACGCGCTGGTCGCCTACCTCGGGCAGCTGTAGTTCGTTCCAACGCGGTTCGAAGGCGAGCCACCGGGTTCGGGCAGAACTCAACGACCCGACGGATCCGTGACGACGAGCTGCGCTGCCAGGACCCGCAAGGTGACTGGTAGCACCGCGATCGGTCCGGTGGTGTGCGCGACGAGCGCGACGACAGGCCCCTTCGGGAGCGCGGCGCAGACCGCGATCACCGGCCCACCCTCGAGCGCCCGCAACCCGACCGGGAAGGGCCCGCCCGCCTCGTCGTTGCCGCGCGCGAGCTCTGGGAACGGGACCAGCACCTCGTCACAGACGGAGGCGTCGCCCGACCGATCGACGACCGCCATGGCCGAGAGCGCTTCGTCGTTCGACACCAACAATACGGCACGCTGCGCGGAGGGCTTCGGTGGCAGCAGGAGGTCGAGGCGCTCGACGGCTCGCCAGCCAGACGGAAGCGTCCAGCGAACGCCGACTGCTTCGTTCTCGAGCACCACCACTTCGGTCCACCGACGCGCGCGGCCGTCGAGCGCCAGGCCCGCGAGCCCTGCGCCCGCCAGCAACGCGACGAGCACCGTTCCGCCCTTGAGGCGAAGGGACGACGGCTCCGAGACGGTGGCCACCACCAGGCCCACGCCGGCCGCGAGGAAAGCCCCGTCGGCCACCGCACGACCCGTCGGCCAGACGACCGCCACGATGGCGCTCACCACGCCGATGGCGGCCGGGAGGTGCTTGGCGGGACCCGCCGCCGCCATGACGCTCGCGGCCACCGCGATCAGCAGCGCCGGCAGCGCGAGCAAGAACGCAGGCTCGTTCAAGGGTGCCACGACATCGAGGCTCCGGAGGAACCACGCGGCGGCGAGCGCGACCACTGCCACCGCGACCGGCACCGGACTGGCCGTCACTGCGCCGGTGATCCCTCCGGTCCGGGTCGCCGTCACCGAGGTATCGTCGGGAAGGTCATCGACGAACCGCCGCCGACAGCGCGGACAAGCCTCTTCACCAGCTCGAATCGGCGAGTACGCACAGAACGGGCACGCGGTCTGCGCCATCGTCGGCTTTCCTTCGGCTCAGGGCGTCCAGCGGGCCCGGCGAATGAGCCACGAGAGGCCACCGCGCCCGTCACGCACGACCATGTAGAAGGTGACGACGCGCGGCTCAGTCACGCTCTGATCCGGAACCCACCGGTTGCGGTTGCGGGTGGCGTTGCCGGCGAGGTTGGTGCCGCCCGTCTCGAACGACGACATGGTGCCGAGGTCGGTGTACCAGGCGATTCTCCAGCTCTCCTTGAGCGCCACCGGCGTGAGCGAGAAGCTGATCACCGTGTAGTCCTCTTCCAGGGCCGAGAAATCGAGCGGCTCCATCGGGACCTCGTCGAAGCCCTTCAGCTCGGGCACGTCGGTCTCTCCCCACGGCTCGCCCCGCAGCGTCACCCCGGGCAGCACGGGCGTGACGTTCTCGCGCATCTGCGGGAAGACCTGGCACTGCACCACCATCAGCTTCTGCGCGTAGATCCGCTCGTTCGTGTCGCTGGCGCGCACCTCGAGCAGCACGGGAATACGAATGCCGCCCAGGCCGCGTGAGTTGTCCTGCTTGAGCGTTTCGAGCAGCAGCGGCTCGCCGTCCGGCAACAACGCCGTGCCCAGCAACGGCTTGTCGGGCGCGGAGCCATCGAGCGTGAAGGTCCACTCGCCGGCGGCGCGCCGGCCCGAGGCCAGCTCGACGAAGTCATCGGTGTTGTCGCATTCCCGATCTCCCTGATTGGCGCAGGCCCGCAGGCGGTACGAGAGTTCGCGGCCATTGCCCAGCGGATCGACGACGAGCGCGCGGTAGGTGAGCGCCCGCTGGCCGACCACCAACAACCGCTGGAGCTGGACGGGATCGATCTGCGCCGTGCTGCCGCCTCCGCCGAGGCTCGCGAGGAGCCGGGGATCGCACGGCGAGATCAGCACTTCGGGCGACTCGAAGGTGGCGCCGAGCACGCGCAGATCCACCACGCCCGTCGGCGACGGCAGCGGCTGGGTGCAGGCCGCCAGGAGACCGCCGAGGACGAAGAGCGTGCGCCTCACAGCTGGGCCCTCACGCCGAGGATGGGGAGAATGGGAATGCCGGGCACGTCGAACGCGAGGCGTCCGCGGTAGTCGTAGATCGTCGCCTCGGTGTTCATGCGGTTGTAGACGTTCTGCACGTCCAGATAGAGGTTGAGCGTCCACTTCTCGAAGACGAAGTACTTGTCGACGCGAACGTCGAGTTGGTGGAAGTCGGTCACGCGCGCCGAGCGGAACATGCCGAAGTTGTTCGTGTACCGGTTCGCGTCGAGGCGCTGGAAGTCGCCCTGGTAATCGAGCGGCGTGGTCGGCCGGCCGGTGACGTAACGGAAGCGCGCGCCGACCTCGAAGCCGTACGGCAACCGGTAGCTCGCGATGGCCGTGAGGATGTGGGTCTGGTCGAAGCTGTTGAGGCTGTAGTCGGGGTTCCCACCGGCGCGACGCTCCTCGCTGCGGGAGAGCGTGTAGGCGATCCACCCGAAGAAGTTCTTCGTCACCTCGTGCCGCGCGAGCACCTCGAGCCCATAGGCGCGACCCAGCCCATCGTTCGACGAACGGTTCTGCGTGATGGAGCCGTCTTCATTCACGATGCGCCGGCCCGGCGACACGACGTTGTCGAAGCGGCGGTTGAAGAACCCGGTGACGTCGACATTGATGACGTCGGTGAACTTGTGGCTGACGCCGAGGGAGGCCTGAAACGCCTTCTCGTGGAACAGCGACGGGGTGCCGAAGGGTGGCGGCTCCATGTCGGTGGCCTGCGGCGGCTGGGTATAGAGGCCGACCGACGCCTTGATGGCCGTGCGATCCCACGGCTCCAGGCGCATCCACAGGCGGGGATCGAACGCGTTGCGGGTCTCCTTGTTGAGGAACGCGTGGCTCGCGCGCAGGCCCGGCGTCAGCGTGAGTGGCCCCAGCTTGAAGTCACCCTCGACGTAGATGGCGCCATCGAAGGTGGGCACGGTGCGGCCGATGCGTTGGGTCTCCAGGCGAGGCTCCGCGCCGGGGAACGAGGGGTACTGCACGCCCGAGATGACCGGCAGCTCGGCTTGCCCCACCAGTACCTGGTTGAAGATGTCGGCGCCCGCGCGGAGCGTGACGTACTTCGACACGTCGACGCTCAAGTCCTGGCGCAGGCCCTGGGTCCATCGATCGGCGTTGAGGTTCGCGATGCCGAAGTTGACCGAGGCGAGGTCGTACCCGACGTACGGCGTGAGCTTGAACTGCACGTTGCCCCGCCGGTAGGTCCAGTTGCCAATGACGCGGTGGAAGAGCGTGCGGAACTGCACCGAGACGTCCGTGTTCCGCTGGGCGCCGCTCACCACGACACGGAGCTGGTCATCCGAACCGAAGGCGAACACCGAAAACGTCGAGTTGCCTTCGCGCGACTCGGCCTGCCGCTTCCCGACGTCGAGGCGCACCTGGTAGTCCCAGTAGACGGGAAGGATGTTGATGGTGCCGCCTTGCTGGTTCGGCGGCGTCACGAGTGGCGTCACCGCGGGCAACAGCACGTCGATGTAGCTGCGGCGGGCGGCGGCGGCGACCGACACGTCCTTCGTGATGGGTGCTTCGACGAAGAGGCTCGAGTCGAGGAAGTCGACCTTCGCCACGCCGTGCCAGGTATCGGACGCGCCCTTGCGGCTGGCGACGTCGACGACGCCACCGACAGCCCGGCCATACCGCGCGCCGAAACCGCCCGGATAGAAGTCGACGCGATCGAGGAACTCGGCGTTGACGACCGATGGGCCGCCGCCGAGGTGGAAGAGAAGCGGGATCTCGACGCCGTCGAAGAACGTGAGCGTCTGGTTGGGGTTCGCGCCGCGGACGATCAGCTGGCCCGAGATGAACGGCGCGCGCGCGACGCCGGGGAAGTTCTGGATGACGCGCACCGGGTCGCCGAACGTACCCGGCACCTTCTGGAGCTCTTCTCGGGTGATCGTCCGGCGGACGACTTCCTTCTTCTCGCGCTTGTCGCGCACCACCGTCTGGTAACCGATGACCTTCGGGAAGGCGTAGTAGCGGACCTCCTTCGTCTCGCCGGCCTCGAGCGCCTCATCGGTCTTGAAGACCTCGGTCTCGGGGCCGATCGCGCGCACGGAGCACACGCCAGGCGGCAGCTCGAGATCGAACAGCCCGTCCTCGTCGGTCGTGGCCTCTCGGTCCGCGTATTGCTCACAGCGCACCGTGCCGCCCACCACGCGGGTCCGGCTGCCACGCACGACGAGCTGGCCCTTGAGGTGCGCCATCGGCCCCGACACACCGCCATCAGCCGACTCCCCCACCCCGGCATCGACGACCACCGTCTGGAGGACGAAGTTGTAGACGAACTCGATCTGCACGGCGGCCGGGGCGAAATCGACCTCGGCCGGGGTGAAGGTGGACTTCAGCAGCGCGTCGACCGCCGCCTCATCGAACCCATTGCCGACGGGCTCGATCACCTTCGCGTCCGGAACCGTCCCGTCGGCCGCGATGGTCACCAGCAGCCGCACGTTGGCCGAGAGCCCCTGTTTCTCGGCTGCTTCCGGGTACTTCGCGTTCTCGAGGCGGACGAGCGTGGGCGCCTTCGTCAGCACCGGCACATGGACGCCAGCGTCGACTTCCTTGCGGCGCGCGTTCTCGTAGGCGTGCGCCGAGAGACACGAGAGCAGCACCGCCATCGAAACCAACCCGCGCAACACGCCTGCTCCTTAGCCGAGGGTGGGTCACGAACAAACCACCACCTGTCGGTCCAACTGGGCGACTCCCTTCGGGTCTGAGCGTGGCACGCGGCCTGCTCAAGCCCCCGCCCGGAGGGAGACACCATGTCCAAGAAGACCATGAAGTATCAGGCCCGTCGTCCGATGCCACGAATCCGCACCAGGGCGCGCGCGCGCGTCGAGCGGGCGACGCTCACGCTGGGCGATCTGATCGCGGCGGCTTACGACACGTACGGCGACACGCGCACGGTCGCGCGCGTGCTCGGCTCGAACGCGATGGCCGAGCGCATCGGCCTCAACCTCGTCACCGGCTGACGAGCGCTCAGATCCAGGAGTCGGGGATCTGCGACGGCTTCAAGTCGCGCAGCCCGTCCGTCAGCATCGGCAGCAGGCGCTGCGCGGCGGCGGGGAGCGGAGACGTCGAACCCGCCTTCCGCTCGAACTCGGAGACGACCCGCATCGCGTCGGCGCGGGACATCGTCGCGAAGGTGGGCGCCTGCATGCCGAGCGCGCCGAACCCATCCCGAATCGCCGCGCCGTGGACTTCCTGGAATCGCGGGGCCACGTTCTTGGTGAAGTAGAGCAACCGAATGGTGGCGTCGCGCTGACCCTCGAGGGCCGGACGGTCGGCGCGCGGCAGGTCGGGGTGCTGCAGCAGGCGCTGAATCTGGTTGTAGTGCTCACGCAGCGGGCCGGCGCCGGGGTTCGGCACCGCTTCGTCTCCGCGCGAGAACCGGTCGAAGGTGGCCTGTCCCTGCTGGACGGCCTGGCGGGCCTGATCGAGCGGCGCGGGCGGGCGGCCATCGATGTAGCCGCGGTCGACGCTCCACACCGCGACGTTCTCACCCTTGCGCGTCCCGTCTGCGACGGCGCGTTCGAGGGTGCCCACATCGCCCTGCGTCGCGCGATCCCAGCGAGACATGTGCGCCGTCGCTCCGGAGTGCGCACCCGGCGCCGTACCGGTGTAGGCCCAGATGGTCTTCGCGTTGGGGAAGATGCTCCGGTACTGCTCCATGAGGCCCTGGCCGCCCGAGTAGCAGGCGCTCAGGTGGAGGTCCTCGACGCTCCGGGCCGCGCGCGGCATCGCGTCGGCCAGCTTACCCAGCGTCTGGAAGCTCAAGGAGCCGTTCCCGTCGCCCCACACGCTGCTGCCGGTGGAGTGGCCCGAGAGCACCATGCGGGATGGCATCTGGCCTCCACGCTCGGCCTGGGCCCACACCTGAGCCAGTTGAGCCATCTCGTCGCGAATGTCGTGGCCCCCCTGCTGAATGACGTCGGCGATCTTCGCGGTCTGCTCCGCGGGGAGACCGAGCGTGAGCGCGAAGCTGCGCGCGCCCTCAGGGGTGTCGAGCTTGTGGGTGACGGTGTTGCCGCTGGCGTCCCGGGTGGTGATCTGATCGTTGGCCGCGCCGTCCTTGATGAGCGTGACGTTGGTGCCGCGCTGCCGCAGCGACGCCGCCTCGTGCGAGGCGCCCTCGTTCACGCCGAGGAGCACCACGTTGTTGTTCGAGCGCGGCTGCCAGCCGGAGGCCGGTGGGGGCGTGTTCGGCTGAGGGGTCGGGGCCTGGCCCCCGGGGAGCGCGAGCCGCCAGCCGACCTGGATCGCCCCGGGGTTGGTCGCGAGCTGGGGGTACGCCGCGCGGTTCGCGTCGACGAGGGCCTGCACCGTGGTGCCGCTGCGCTGGGCGATTCGGCTCAGCGTGTCTCCAGCCTGAACGGTGACCTGACCGCCGGCGGGCGGGGTCGACGGCGTGGTGACGGGACGGGTGGTGTTGCGGCTGATCGGTGCGGTCATGAGGCTCCTCGCGAGGATCATCGTTGTCACAACGCGGACACAGCCGTTCGATACGAAATCCCGAAGGCGTCCTTCGAACAGGCCTCAGCGAAGGACAGCGTGAGGCTGGCCAGAACAATGCCAACCAGGATGATTCGAAACATGAGTCCTCGCTCGCTCGTTGCGACCGCATCAGGTGGGGCTTCGATGAGCTCTGTTCCCAACATTGCCAGGACGACGCACAGCCAGCTGATTCGTCGCGTGAGACCTTCACCTCGCGTTGCTGCGCGCCCCCCCTCGCATCCGGTCCTGCGGTGACGGCGGAGGCACCAACGCGGCGGGCCCCCGACCGATGAGATCACTCCGTCCGGCCTGGGTGAGCGCCTCGCGGGCGTCCTCCCAGTGCTCCGGGTTCCAGTACAGGAGCAGCGCCTTCTGGAGCCGCTTCTCCTTCAGGCCGCGCGCCGTGTAGACCGGCTCCATCTTCAGCGGGTCGATGCCGGAGAAGTACATGCACGCGGCGATCGACATCGGCGTGGGGATGAAGTCCTGCACCTGGCGCGGGCGGCGGCCGTTCTTCTTCAGCCACAGCGCGAGCTCCACCATGTCCCCGAGCGTCGAGCCGGGGTGTCCTGAGATGAAGTACGGGATGTCGTACTGCTCTTTTCCGGCGTCTTTGCTGGCGCAGGCGAACATCTGCTGAAAGCGCTCGTAGCTCTCGATGCCGGGCTTCTTCATCTTCTCGAGCACGCGGGGGCTCACGTGTTCGGGCGCGACCGAGAGCTGGCCGCCGGTGTGGTGTGCCGCGAGCTCGTTGACGTACTCGGGGCTGCGCTCGGCGAGATCGTACCGGACGCCCGAGGCGATGAAGACGTGCTTGACGCCCTCCTCTTCTCGCACACGCTTCATCACCGAGATCAGCGGGCCGTGATCGGTCTGCAGGTTCTCGCAGACGCCCGGGTGCACGCAGGACAGCTTGCGGCACTTCGATTCGATCGCCTCGGACTTGCACTTGAGCTTGTACATGTTGGCGGTGGGGCCGCCGAGGTCGGTGATGGTGCCGCGGAAGTCGCCCTGCCGGCGCACCGCGCGGATCTCGCGCAGCACGCTCGCTTCGCTCCGGCTCTGGATGACGCGGCCTTCGTGCTCGGTGATCGAGCAGAACGTGCAGCCGCCGAAGCAGCCGCGCATCAACACCACCGAGTGTTTGACCGTCTCGAACGCGGGGACGCCTTCGCTCCCGTACATCGGGTGGACCGCGCGGTTGAACGGCAGGTCGTACAGCTCATCCATCGCGACGGTGGCCTGATCGCCGGGTGTCTTCCCTTCTCCGTCTTCCAGCGGGCGCGCGGGTGGGTGGAAGAAGACGCCGCGCGTGCCGTGGCGCTGCGCGATGGGCCGGGCGTTGCCGGGGTTGGTCTCCATCTGGAAGTCACGCGACATGCGCGCGAAGGCCTCCTTGTCGACGGTCACCTGCTCGTAGCTCGGCAGCACCACCGTCTTGCGATCGGCGGCGCGCTGAGCGGGATCGGCCTCGTGGGCCTTCATCTCGTCGTCGGAGATCAGGAAGGCGGTGCCGCGAATGTCGCGCAGCTGCTTGATTGTCTCACCGTCGCGCAGGCGCCGGGCGATCTCCCACACCGGTCGCTCGCCCATGCCGAAGACGAGCAGGTCGGCCTTCGCGTCGAGCAGAATCGAGCGTCGAACGGTATCGCTCCAGTAGTCGTAGTGGGCGATGCGCCGAAGCGAGGCCTCGATGCCGCCCAGCACGATCGGCACCTCGGGGTACGCCTCGCGGCAGCGGTTCGCGTAGACGATGGTGGCGCGGTCGGGCCGGCAGCCGGTGCGCCCGCCGGGGCTGTATTGATCCTCGGACCGGTTCTTCTTCTGTGAGGTGAGGCGGTTCAGCATCGAGTCGAGGTTGCCGGCGGCGACCCCGAAGAAGAGCCGCGGCTTGCCCAGCGCCTTGAACGGCTCGGCCGAGTGCCAGTCAGGCTGCGGAATGAGTCCGACCCGAAAGCCCCGCCCCTCGAGGAAACGCGCGATCAGCACGGGCCCGAAGGCCGGGTGATCGACGTAGGCGTCTCCCGAGATGATGACGATGTCGACTTGATCCCACCCACGCGCCTCCAGATCTGCCTTGCACGTGGGCAAAAACGGGTGCGGGAAGCGGGTGTTGGCGGTCTTGAGCTGAACGAGCGGGGACGACATGCGCATCCCCTATCGCTTCTCCGAAGGGGAACGCAATTCGGTCACCAGCGCAGCCGCGCGCCGGCGTAGGCCCCGAAGTACCAGCCGAGGATCGTCCCGCCCATTGGCGCCTCAGCGCTGATCGGCACCGGCTGCGACTGGACGCCGCCCGAGACACTGAAGACCAGGAAGTCGTAGCTGATCTCGAGGTCGCCGGTGGTCCGCAGGGGGTTCTGGAACCCCTGCTGCGTGAGCGGCAGCCACTTCGCGTTGAGCGTCACCCGGGTCTTCGGGGTGTCGACGAAGGCCAGCCCGATGGCTGGCCCGAAGCCAATGTTGACGGCGCTGGAGGCCGCCAGGGGCTGGTTCCAGCGGAACTCGATCGCCCCGCCGATGCCGAGCCGTCCAAAGAAGTAGCGAGCCGTGACCACGCCCTCCGCCTGCTGGACGGCCCCCATCCCGAGCGTGGAGAGGAATCGCCCGATGGCTCGCAGCTCGAAGCCGGAGGCCATGCCTTCAGACGGCGCCGTGCCCCAGAAGCCGACGTGAAAGAGGAGCTGACCGCCAAGGGCCCCAGCGGTGCTTCCCGGCCAGTTGGTGGCGCCACCGCCGCCCATGATGCCGAGGGAACCGCGAGACCGTTCATCGGCGTCGTCGATGACGATGTCGGCGATCTGCGTGCGCAGCGTCCTGGCGCGCTCGAGGGCCTGGACCCGCTCGGTCTGGAGTTGCGCGGCGGTCTGCGACTGCTCGGCAGTGAACGTCATGCCGGCGATCTCCGCGGCGCGGCGCTCGGCCTCGACGGCCTGCTGGGTGAGCTTCTCTTTCTGGGTGCGCAAGGCGAGCTTGTGATCTTCCCGCGTTTTGACGGCGGCGACCTCGGCGGCGTCGCGCATCTTCCGCTCGGCCTCGGCCTTCTCGCGCTCAGCCTGCGCCTTGGCGTCGCGCTGGGCCTTCTCGGCGGCCTCCTGCTGCTCCTTCGCGCGCCGCTCGGCCTTCTCTTCCGCCGACTCGCGTTCTTCCCGCGCCTTCTTCTCCGCCGCCTCGCGCTCCTCCTTCGCGCGCTTCTCGGCCTCTTCCTTGTCCGCCTGGTCCTTTTCCGCGGCGGTCATCTTTTCCCGCTCGGCGCGCTGCTGCGCTTCCTTCGCTTTCTGCTCGGCGGACTTCTGCGCTTCGGCCTGCGCACGCGCGGCCTCTTCGGCCTTCTTCTTCGCCTCGGCCTCGGTCTTCTGCCGCAGCTCCTCGGCGGCCTGGGCGGCCAACGCCACCGCGGCGAGCTTCTCCGCCTCGCTCCGCTCCTGGGCGCGACGGGCTTCTTCGACGGACGACCGATCACGACAGGCCTTCGCCTGATCCGTCACCCACTGCACGTAGCGTGGGTATTCATCGGCGATCGCCTGCCGTCGCGCCGCCTGGAGCGAACGCCGTGACGACGCGTTCATGAGCTGGCTGGCGTCACCATTGCAGGCCGTGTCCATCGCCTGCGCGCTGGCCTGGAAGGTGCGCGAGGCGGGGTACGCGAGGCCGCCATACGGGAGCAACATGTCGCGCAGCCAGGCGCCCTCGTCGAAGCCCACCTGAGCCTTGAGGGTGGAGGCGAGCTGGTTGCTGCACTCCAGCCGCGCCGCATCGCACGCATCGCTCTGCGACATCTGGCAGGCCTGAGAGGCCTTGAGGAACATCTGCGCCATCGCCTTGTCCTGCGCGACGGCCGCAGCGAGGGGCGCCAGGTCCCGGACGCGGGGCGTCTCACACACCTGCGCTTCGGCCCAGCCAGCGCTCAACAGCGCCGCGACCACGACGATTCGCACCACGAATCCCCCCGGTGTGGAGTGACGACTACTGGCGGCTCAACGTCGACACACCCGGGTCGCGCGCGATGTTCATCACGCTGGTGGGCGTCGTCTCTTCGTAGGTCAGCGTGGTGCCAGCGACGCAGTACTCGAAGGTGCGCGAGCTGCCTGTGGTGATGACGTTCCCAGAGGCCGTGTACGTCTCGGTCGCGTTGTCATTGAAGGCGAAGGTCAGATCGCACGTACAGGTCGTCGCCGACGGCCCTCCGTCGGGCAGGCTGAGCGAACAGGTGCCTTGGATGCCCGCCGTTCCCAGCAGGCTCGGCAGGCTGCTGCAGCCGAACCCGCCGAACCCCATGACGCACGTGGCGCTCGTGGTGGTCGCGGTGAAGCCGACGTTGCCTCGCACGGAGCGCGCCATCTGGTTCGACGTGAAGAGGACGGCGCCTGACGCGGTGCCGGCCTTGTTCAGTATCTGCGTCATCGCCGCGCCGCCGCAGAGCTGCTGAATCCGGCCGAACGCGGAGTCCTCGATGCAGACGCTGCCGTAGTGCCACAGACCTGGGAGCGCCCCCCCGCACGGCTGAACGGCGTTGCAATTGGTCGCGAAGGTGATCGGGACCATCGGAGGCATGCCGGCGTCGAAGATGAGCGGAGGATTACCACCTGCCGCCCCGCCCGCCGCGCCACCCGCGGAGCCACCGGCCGAGCCGCCCGCGCGCCCACCGGCCGAGCCTCCTGCCGACCCCCCTGCCATACCGCCACCCGACGCGCCCGCAGAGCCACCTGCTGCGGTCGACCCGGTCAAGCACTGGCCGGTGACGCAGGTCTGCGCGGCCGTGCACACGCTGCACATGTTGCCCTGAAGCCCACACGCCGCTCCCGTGTTTCCGGCCTGACACGTGCCATCCGCCGCGCAACATCCGCCACACGTCGCCACCGAGCAGCGCGCCGGTGGCGGCGTTCCACAGGCCAACCCCACGACTCCACCGATCGACAGCGCCACCACGAGACCCAGCGTCTTGTTCATGAACGAACGTCCTTTCATCGAAAGCCGGACCCTATTCTCACGCATCGAGGGAGTCGACCGCGACGCGCTGGAACGAAGCCGCTAGATCGCGGCCCCATGACCCTCTCCCTCGGGCAATCCGTTGACGCAGGTCCGCTGTCGCTCGATCCGAAGGCGCTCACCACCCACGCCTTCGTCCTCGGCATGACGGGCTCGGGCAAGACCGGCCTCTGCGCGGTGCTGGTGGAAGAGCTGCTCGGGCAGGGCATTCCGGTGATCGCCATCGACAGCAAGGGCGACCTCGGCACGCTGCTCTTGCGGTTCGACCCGATGGACACGGCCTCGCTCGCGCAGTGGACGCCGGATGCGGGAAAAGCCGCGGAGCAGCTGGCCACCGCGCTGGGCCAGACCGGACGCTCGCTCGATGACGACGCGAAGATCCGCAGCTCGTACGAAGCGCGGCTCTTCACGCCCGGCGCGACGGTAGGCCTCCCGCTCGATCTGCTCGGCACGCTCGCGCCACCTCAGGACATGAGCCCCGACGCGTTGGCGGCCTCGGCCGATGGCATCGCGCGGAGCCTGCTCGGCCTGTTGAGCCTCGAGATCGATCCCATCACCTCGCGGGAATACCTGCTCGTCGTTCAACTGCTCACGCACGCCTGGAGCCAGGGCCAGACGCCGACGCTGGTCGATCTGGTGCGCCAGGTGAACCAGCCGCCGTTCGGCGTGGTGGGCGCGCTCCCGCTGGAGGACTTCTTCCCCCAGCGTGACCGGCAGGCGTTGATGATTCGACTCAACGGCCTCATCGCGTCGCCGAAGTTTCAGGCGTGGCGAACCGGAGAAGCGCTCGATCCCGGCGTGTTGTTCCGCGCCGCCGATGGCCGGCCTCGGCTGTCGGTCTACTCGGTCGCGCACCTGCCGGATGAGGAGCGCATCTCGGTCGTCGCGCTGCTCCTCGAGCGCGTGCAGGGGTGGATGCGGAAGCAAGGCGGGTCGAACACCCTCAAAGCGGTGGTGCTGATCGACGAGATCTTCGGCTACTTCCCGCCGAACCCGGCCAACCCGCCGACGAAGCCGCCGCTGATCGGCCTGCTCAAGCAGGCGCGCGCGTTCGGGGTGGGGATCGTCCTGGCGACCCAGAACCCGATCGATCTCGACTACCGCGGCCTGGGCAACATCGGCACCTGGCTCGTCGGCCGGCTGCAGACCGAGCAGGACAAGGCGCGTATTCGGGATGCGCTGGTGGCGGCAGCGTCGGCGACGGGCGCGTCGTCATCCGATCTCGAGTCGCGCATCGCCACGCTCGAGCCACGCCAGTTTCTCTTGCACTCCGTTCACAGGCCGCAGCCGTCGGTCTTCCGCAGCCGCAATGCGTTGACGCTCCTGCATGGCCCGCTGAGTGAGGAGCAGATCCGGTCCCTCACGGCGCCGATGCGCTCGGCGGCTCCGGCACCCGTGGTTGCCGCTGCGGCAGGAGTCTCCCCATCGGCTCCGACGGCGCTCGCCACTCCACCCATCGTCGGTGTCGAGCCCGAGCTGGGACCCATCTTCGAAGTCGACAAGGGCCAGGCCCAGCTCTTCCTGCTCCTCAAGTTTGGCGTTCGGTACCGCGTGGGGACGGTGGCGAGCGAAGAGACGCTCCACGAGCTGGCCTTCCCCGTCGAGCAGGCGCTCACCCCGGGCGAGGTGCTGGAACACGCGCCGTTCTCGGTGGCGGGCGTGCCGTTCCAGAACAGCGCTCCGGCGGGCGTGACCTTCACGTCGGTGCCTGGCTGGGTGAACGGCACGAAGCTGGCGAAGCTGCAGGCAGCCCTCAAGGAGCGCCTCCCTTCGAAGCTCGAGACGAAGCTGGTGGTGGACCCGACGACGAAGCTCATCTCGGGGCCGACCGAGTCGCTCGATGCGTTCACCGCGCGCGTGGTGGAGAAGCAGGGCGTGTCGAAGGACGCCGGCGTGCTGATGCGGAAGCTCGAGAAGCGCCGCGCCGACGTGGCCCAGCTCGAGAGCGAAGTGCAGTCGCGGAAGGCGCAGAAATGGCTCGACGTGGGCGCGGGCGTGATGAGCCTGTTCTCGGGGCGGCGCAGCACCGTGTCGGCCGCGAGCCGCGCGATGTCGGCCCATCGGAACCAGGGCGGTGCCGAGGGTAAGCTCGAGGACGCGAAGGTCGAGGTGCAGCAGCTCGAAGCGCAGACCGCCGCGCTCCAGGAGGTCGATCCGCGGCGCTTCACCGAGCAGGTGGTCGTGCCGAGGACCGCTGACGTTCAGCTGCTCCGCGTCTGCTGGGCCTTCATCGTCCCGTGAGCGCGTAGACCAGACAGATGATCTCGGACAAGCAATCGGGCGCCGCGCCGCTGGCCGACACCGGGCCGGACTGCAGCACCAGCGTGCTCGCGCCGGCCGGACAATCCGAACGGAGGAGCGGCGAATCCAACAGGAACTCGCCGAGCTGAATGTTGGGCGCATCGAGCGTGCGCGTCTCCTGGGCCGTGCCCGCCAGGTTCCCGGGACAGCCCGTCGTGGTCGTCGAGGTCTGCGCGATGGTAAAGCGCCGCGTCGCCCCGCCGAGCGTCAACTTCACTTCGCGGGTCAGCACGTCGAGCTCGATCGTCGAGGCGGTCACGGTGGCCGACGGCATGCCGTCCCGCGCACGCACCGACTGGAAGCCATACGTCCCTGTCTTGAGCGTCGATGGGGCCGGGCCACAGGAGATGAGAAAGAGCGCGGCGAGGGGGAGGAAGCGCATGGACCCTCTTTACATCAAGGCCCGGCCAGTCACGTGACGGACACCGTCAGGACATCCAAGACATGCGCTCCGCGGAGGCAGGTGCGGTAGCAGCGGGCGGGGTTTCCACGGCAGGACAAGGAGTGGGTACCCGTCACAGAGGACTTCGGTGCCGCTCGAAGCCGCAACCGGAGAGCAAGAGGTGTCAGGCCGGCTCGCCTGCGGCATCACGCAATGGCAGCATGTGGCAGCATGAACGCCGACCCGCAGGAATTCGCTGAGGCCCTCGACCTCATCGGTGCGCTCGAGACATCGGCGTCCATTCAGGCGCTGGTAGTGCACCTTGGCGGCTCCGCACCGTTCGAGGCTGCGCTGCATCAAGCCATCGCGCAGGTGCGAAGCTTCGTCAGCAGCGTGCGCTCCGGGCCCGCGTCCATGCCTGCACTCCTGGAGGGACTGTCCGCCCTCGATGCCGCCGCGGTTCAAGGCACCGACGAGGTGCTGATTGCCGCCTCGCGCCAGGGAGTCCGTGCGCTGGGCGCCCCTTGAACCATCGTTACAAACGCGAACAGACATGCAGCGCTCGAACCAAGACAGCACACGAGCCAGCGACCTTGAGCGAACACCACCTCGTGCGCCTCCACAGCTTCGCTCGGCAGATTGAACCAGGTGACCTCCAGGCGCTGAGCAGCCTGCTCCGGCGACTGTCCCGGCTGGATGGGTTTGACCGGGCCCGGGGCGAACTCGTCGCCGCAAAAGGTCTCTACCAGGCAGGTGTCTTTCTCGATGTGGCAGTCGCGCTGGCTGAGAATGCTGTGAAGATGAACCCGTCGTCTTTCGGTTTTGTAGTTCTGGCAAAAATCTCCAGCAAGAAGAGAGACGTCAAGGCGCGCGACCGATACCGCGACCTGGCTCGCAAGCAGGCCGACGCCCCTTCGCCAGAGTCTGACTTGATTGACAGCTGGGTGAGGACCGAAGTCCAACTTCGCCAACGGCCCAGCGATTCCGGATCGGCGAAACGAGCTCGTCTGGATGATTTCTTTAAACAACTGAGAACGCGGAAAGGGAAGACCGAGTAACGCGGCCGAGTCGTCCATCATCCAGGTCAACCAATCGCGAAAGAAGGCGAACTCCCCCCCTGTTGTCGGGTGTACGCGTTCACGGGGAGTGGAGCAGGGATGGAGCTGAGTTCTTGTTGAACGTCGCCTGAATCGCTTCGGAGAGGTAAGCCAGTACATGGCGCTTCTGCTTCCTGCACGTGTGAATGACGGACTTG
>JBILEB010000006.1:0-99985 GCA_044352295.1 Myxococcaceae bacterium | reverse complement strand
CGGCTGTTCGATCCGCAGCGTGGTGAGACGCGCTCGATGCGTTCGAAGGAGGACGCGCACGACTATCGCTACTTCCCCGAGCCCGACCTGCCGCCGTTGGTGCTCGGGAAGGTGGAGATCGACGCGGTTCGCCACGCGCTCCCCGAGCTGCCTCGTGCGCGTCGTCGCCGGTACGGGGACGTGTTGGGACTCTCGGAGGCCGACGCACGAGGCCTGACGGCCGACCGCGCGTACAGTGACTTCTTCGAGCGGTGTGTGCGCGAGGTGGGCGAAGCCAAGCCGGTCGCGAACTGGTTCATGGGCGAACTCTCCCGGCTGCTCAACGAGTCGAAGACGACGGTGGCCGAGGTGAAGTTCTCTCCGACGCAACTCGCGGCGCTGTTGGGGGCGGCGAAGCAAGGCGTGGTCTCTGGCCCCGGGGCGAAGGAGGTGTTTGCCGAACTCTTCGCGACCGGAAAGGACCCGGCCGCCATCATCGAAGAGAAGGGCCTCGCGCTGGTGAACGACGACGGCCCGCTCCGCGCTGCCATCGAACAGGCGCTGGCGGAGAGCCCGAAGAACGTCGAGAGCTACCGAAACGGGAACACGAAGATCGTCGGCTTCTTCGTCGGGCAGGTGATGAAGAAGCTCGGCGGCAAGGGCAACCCCAAGCGCATCAACGAGCTGTTGGTCGAGCGCCTGAACGCGTGACAGGTGGCGCGCTTCCAGTTTGACTCTGGCGCCATGCCAATCGCCGTCGAGGCCTCGGCGCGCTCGGACCGTCGGGCAGCTTCACGGGGTGCCAGGGCGGCCTGACCGGCCTGTGGGACATGAGCGGCAACGCCTACGAGTTCACCGGAGCCGCCTGCACGACCGCGAACTGTCGGCTCCGGGGAGGCTCCTTCCGTTCAGGGGTTGGGGCCGGGTTCCTGCGCTGCACGACGGGCTTCGACTTCACCACGCCGGGTGGCGGTGACGCGGTGGTGGGCTTTCGCTGCTGCCGCAACCAGGGCCCCTGACGCCGTCAGTCCCACCCGCCGCGACGATTCTGCTTCTTGGTCGAGGTGTGGCGTTTCCCCTCGAGACGCCGACGCTTGGCGCCTTTCCCCGGCCGGGTGGCGATGCGGGGCGCGTCGACGTGCGCCTTCTTCGTCAACACGGCGCGGAGGCGTTCGAGCGCCGCGCCGCGATTCTGAAGCTGACTGCGCCGCTCAGTCGCCGTCACCACGAGGGCCGTCGGCCGATGCGTAAGGCGAACGCCCGTCTCGGTCTTGTTGCGGTGCTGCCCGCCGGGACCCGACGCGATGAAGAAGGCTTCGTCGCATTCGGCCAGGAGGGCGTCATCGGAGAGCGCAGCGGCGCGCGCGTAGTCGAGGGGCGTGGGCATGGCGGCACGTCGTTCGGAGGAGAGCGTACCTGACTCGTTCAGCGAAGACCGCGCCAGAGGAACTCCATCGCAGCGAGCAGCGGACCCAGCGCCCCCAGCGTCAGCCCACCCCAGAAGCACACCCGCGGAATCCACAGGCCCACCCAGCCAGGCGCCCCGGCGGAGAGCAGGACCCCCGCGACGAAGAGCCCGAAGAACCAGAGGATGGCCCCGAGCGTGATGGCTCCGGCGATCGCGGCGACGAGCCGGCGGACCTCGGTGACGTACCGCATCGCGAGACCCACCACTGCGCCCAGGCCGAACGCGAAGAACGGCAACTGACTGGCGGTCGCTTCGGGAACGCCCTGGCGAACCAGCGGAGGGATCGCCCAGGTCGAGCACCACCAGACGACCACCCCCAGGAGCAGCATGAGCCCCAGGGTCTTGCCGACGCCGTGGCGTGGAGGTGGGAGCCAGCGGCGAATCATTCGAGCGGCGTTACCACGATGAGCTCGGTGGGGTCAGGCGCGTCCTCGGAGCGGCCACGACCGAACGGCAGGTTGTTGTCATTGACGATCACCACTCGTCCATCGCGGAGAACCGCCACCCCTTCGATGGTCCAGAACGGGAAGCGGAAGGTGCCGCCATCGGGCAGCTCGAGGTCGAGGAGGTCTGCCGCGGTCCGCTTCGTCACGGCGCCACCCTCGGTCGCCGGCAATGTGAAGCGGACGAGCCGCTTGAAGCCGTCCGTTCGTCGCTCGGTGTCGTCGCGCTCGAGCGCGTAGCCGGAGCGTTCGTCGATGAAGGTGAGATCGCCCACCGCGGTCGCGCGTGGATCGAGCGGGTAGCGAAACGCCACGCGGGTCCATTGCTTCGTCGTGAGATCGAACCGGAACCCAAGGCAGTCGGTCTCTCCGGGAAGCGGTTTCTCGAGCATCGCGATGAGCGCGCCGCCATCGGCCGTGAGGGCGAGGTTCTCGAAGCCAGCGCTGCGCCCGAGCCGCGGCGCTCCTCCGATGACGGTCCAGGGCAGCCCGGCGCGGGTGGCAGCCGGCATGTCGAGCGAACGATCGCCCAGCAGCGCGACCGTCTGAAGCCAGGGCGCCTCGCGATGCGTCGCTATCAGGGCCCGCCAGTCGAACGACTGGAGCGTGACGCGCGCGCCCGCATCAGCCGCCTGGACGCGCCGGGCCACCAGCCGCGCGAGCGACTCGGCGTCATCCACGGCAAGGCCGGTGTCGTGGACTTTGGTCTCGAGGTTGAGCGGGGCCGGAAGCCGCAACGCCTGGTCCAACGACATGACGCGATGGCTGCCTCCATCGACGCGTTGCAGGGGATACGCCGGAAGTCGTCCGTCGCAGTCCGCCGTCACGAGCCGCGCGAGCGGGGTTGCGGCGATGAAGCCAGCATCGGTGCGCGCACGCGGACACTTCGGCGGACGGAGCGCGGGGTCGTGCCAGACGATGGCGTCGCCGTCGGCGGTCGCGGAGAGATCGAGCTCGAGGACCGAAGCGCCCGCGGAGAGCCCGGCCTGGAACGCGGGTGGTGTGTTCTCTGGCGCCAACCCGCGCGCGCCGCGATGGCCCTGCACCTCGAGACCAGCGTCGCGAAACGCGCTCGCGAGATCCGGCCGATCCGTGATGACACCGTCGACGCCCCAGGCGAGCAGCGTGGCGAGGCGCTCGGGTTCATTCACCGTCCACGGGACCACCCGAAAACGGGCCTGGTGCAGCGCGCGAACGTGAGCCGCGTCGACGAGCAGCCGGTGGTCGGGCGAGAGGAATGGCGGACCAGCGTCGTGCAGGAGCGCGTGGCCCCGGAGCGCCTCCATCGTTCGAAGCATCAGCGGCGCCGGCAGCGTCGGCGCGTCGGGCCCGCGCAGAAGGTCTCCGTCGAGCTCGAGCGGAACCGGCGGCTCCAGCACCCGGCCCTGGGGGTCGACGTGCACGAGGTATGGGCCGTGCTCATCACCGATCCAGTACGTGCCGTCGGGCGCGCGCACGAGTGACTCGGGGTCGAGATCGGCGCCGGTGAGAATCCGTTCGGCGGTGAAGTGATTCCGAATCGGCCACTGAATCCTCTTGTCAGGGTCCGACAGGGTGAAGAGCGCCGTTGCCGTGAGAACGCCGCGCTCGAAGTCGGGGAACAGCCGGTACGCGCGCAGCTCGAAGTCCGACGACGTCTCGGGCGAGCCATAGCCGTTGTCGCTGATGGCGATGAAGCCGTCTCCGTCGGATTGGAGCGACGAGAAGCCCTGCACGGGCTGTGATGGGAACGGCCCTCCGCGGTCGATGAAGTGCCCGCTGGGAGGACCTGCAGCGAACGTGAGCGCGGGCATCACGGCGAGTCGCTCGAGCCGCGCGCGCGACGGGAGGCGACGGTTGGTGTCGGCCACTGGAGCCCGGCCGGCCATCGTGCAGGCGCTCAGCAGCAACAGCCACCGGGCATGAGAGGAAGTCGCCATGCGACGGACGATGACGCTTCGGCGCGACGTCGGCCAGAGGTTCGAGCTGAGGGGCCTTTCGTGGAGGCTTCAGAACGACGTGCCGAGGCCGAGCCGCAAGTCTGGGAAGAACGTCGGCCAGGCGCGCACCGTGCCACCGCCAGCGAGCTGAGCCGACAGGCCGAAGTGGCGCGCGAGCCACCAGGTGAACTCGAGCGCGAAGGCGACGTGGAAACCCTGAAACGCCTCGTTCGTCAGCTCGACCCGTTTGAAGCCCGCGAGCGCCGAGAGCCGCAACGTCAGCCCGCGATCGTTCTCGTCACGCCAGTCTTCGAACAGCCACCGCGGGCCCGCCCGCACGTACCAGCCTCGCGTGAGGAACAGCACCGAGCCCCCACCCTCCACATCCACATATGGAATGAGATGCACCGTCGCCGAGGCGCTGAGGAGATCCGGCCAGCCGGTGAACGTCGAGACGCGCACGGTGGCCACGAGCCGTGGCCGCTCGACGTCAGAGGCGCCCAGCAGCGCGATGAGCACGAGGAGCGGCACTACTTGATGAGACCAATCTCACGCAGCCGCTGTTTGAGGAACTCGTCCGCGGTGATGTCGGGGAACTTCTTCGGGCGATCGGCCGAGACGAATCTCTCCTTGATGGCGAGGGAGCAGTCCGGGAACGGGTGCACGAAGAACGGCATCGAGTAGCGCACCACGTCGTCGGCGGCGCTCTTCGGGTTCACCACGCGGTGGGTCGTCGACGGCACCACGCCGTTGGTGCAGCGCTGCAGCATGTCGCCCGAGTCGACGACGATCTGGCCCTTGAGCGCGTCGATGGCGATCCACTCGTTCTGGCGGGTGAGCACCTCGAGCCCCGACGACGTCGACTCGCACAGCAGCGTGATGAGGTTGATGTCCTCGTGCTCAGCGGCGCGCACGCCTCCGGGAATGAACATGTCCTTCAGTGGCGGGTAGTGAATGATCCGCAGAATCGAGTTCCCGTCGCGGGCCATGTCCGAGAAGAACGCGCGGGGCAGGGTGAAGTAGTCGGCGAGCGCCTGCAGCATGATCGCCGCGGCGCCATCGAGCGCCTGGAAGAGATCGAGCGTGTTGGCCTTGAAGGTGTCGAGCTCGGTCGGCCAGAGGTTCGCGCCGTACACGGAGCGGCGGGCGTGGGATTCGGGCAGGTCGCGGCCGACGTGCCAGAACTCCTTGAGGTCGCCGACCTTGCGGTCCTTCGCGTGCTCCTGGCCGAAGGCCGTGTACGCGCGCTGCCCGCCGCCGCCGGGGATGAAGTACTTCTGCTTGACGTCGAGCGGCAGGGCGAAGAGGCGCTCCGCGTCCTTGTAGGTGCGGCGAATGAGGCCGTCGTCGACGCCGTGGTTGATGATCGACACGAAGCCGAACTCGGTGAGGCCATCGCCCCACGCCTTCACGAACGCGTCGCGCTCGGCCGGGGTGCCATGGGTGTACTTCGAGAGATCGAGGACGGGGATGCGCTTGGACACGGCGTCGCTTCTACCCCGTGGCGACGGAGCCACCAAAAGGACGGCCCGACCGCGTACAAGCGCGCCCATGGGACGACATGCGTGGGGCTGGGGCCTCGAGGAGCGCGCGCTTCCGCTCGACGAGGTTCGGCCGAGGGTGGAGCCGTTCTTCGGCGCGCGTGACGAGCTCCCGTCAGCGCCGCCCCGAATTCCGAAGCCCGGTCTCGAGGTTCCGAAGGCCGTCGCTGACTTCGCCACGGCCGCTGACGATGTTCGCGCGGCGCACGCGATGGGCAAGGCCTACCCCGATCGCGTTCGTGGTTTTCGCGGAGACTTCGGGTCGGCCCCGGATCTCGTGGTCACGCCCCGCACCGAAGCGGAGCTGGAGCGCGCGCTCGCCTGCGCCGAGGCCGAGGGCCTGTCGGTCACTCCGTTCGGTGGTGGGTCGAGCGTCGTTGGTGGCGTGGAGCCGGTGCGCGGGCCGCATGGGGCGATGACGCTCGATCTCGCTGGGCTGGGCCGCGTGCTCGAGGTCGATCCGGTGTCGCGACTCGCACGGATTCAAGGAGGGGCGTTTGGTCCTGCGCTCGAGCACCAACTCGGCGCCCATGGACTCACGCTGAGACACTTCCCGCAGTCGTTCGAGTTCTCGACCCTGGGCGGGTGGATCGCCACGCGCGCCGGCGGCCACTTCGCCACGGGCCCGACGCACATCGACGACCTCGTCCACTCCGTTCGGCTCGTCACCCCGCGTGGGCTCTTCGAGACGAAGTCGTTTCCCGCCTCCGGCGCCGGCATCGATCCGAACCGGCTGGCCCTGGGGAGCGAAGGCATTCTGGGCGTCATCACCGAGGCCTGGATGCGGGTTCGGCCAAAGCCGACGTTCCGGGCGAGCGCGTCGGTGCACTTCGAGGAGTACCAGGCCGCGGTCGAAGCCGTGCGCGAGGTGTCGCAGTCGGGGCTCCAGCCGGCGAACTGTCGGCTGCTGGACCCTGCGGAGGCGATGGTGAACGGTGTCACCTTCGACGGCGACGCGGTGCTGGTGCTGGGCTTCGAGTCGGCGAACCACTCGATGCGTGCGTCGATGGAGGAGGCGCTCCGAATCACTGCGAAGCACCGCGGCCGGTGCGAGAAGGGCGCTCAGGTCCTCGAGGGAAACGGCGAGCGCGCGCAAGACGCGGGCCAATCGTGGAGACGTTCGTTCCTGCAGGGGCCATATCTGCAAGACGCGCTGATTCGGCTCGGCCTCATCGCCGACACCTTCGAGACGGCGTGCACCTGGTCGCGTTTCTCCGCGCTCTACGCGGGCGTGACGGGCGCGATGACCGAGGCGCTGCAGCGGGTGTGTGGAGGCGGCGTGGTGAGCTGCCGCTTCACGCACGTGTATCCCGACGGCCCGGCCCCGTACTTCACCTTCATCGGGCCTGGCCGCGTCGGCGACGAACTCACGCAGTGGACCGAGCTCAAGAAGGTCGCGTCCGACACGGTCGCGGCCCATGGCGGCACCATCACGCACCACCACGCCGTCGGGCGAACGCACCGGCCCTGGTACGAGCGCGAGGTGCCCGGGCCCTGCCGCGAGGCGCTCTCGGCGATGAAGCGGCAGCTCGACCCGAAGCACCTGCTCAACCCGGGCGTGCTCGTCGGCTGACTTGCCATGCGGTCTGACAGCCCTCTCGGGAGTTGAGAATTCTCCGGGACCCCTCTGTTGACGGGAATGTCACAGGTGCCCTACGCCGCGCTCCCTTCGAGTCGGGGAGGCACAGGTTGCAGCAGCTGCGCGTCATGGTGCTGTCGTGGGTGTTCGCCTCGGTGGCGATCGCGCAGGCGCCCACTGGACCCAGCGACGATCCCACGCCCGCCGAGGCCACGACGGCCACGCCGGCCCCGAAGTTGACGCCGAAGCCGACGGAGAAGAAGGACTCTGAGGAGACCGATCGTCCGCGCGGCTCGCAGGGCTTCGTCGAAGCGCGGGGTGGTGGCGGCGAGCTGCACTTCGGCGGCTTCGACTTTGGCTTCACGACGTTCTTCTCGTCGGGCCTGTACTTCGCGCCCGAGGCCTACACAGGGTCGCTCACCTTCTGGCTCGAGCCGTCCTGGAGCTTTGGCCGACGCTTCCTCAAGGGCACCTGGTTCGAGCCGATGCTGGTGGCCGTTCGGCTCCCGGTGGAGCTCGAGCTCGCCGGCAACGACGCGCGCTTTCGCAGCACCGAGTTCGCCACGCCCGCGCTCTTTGGCGGACTCCCCGAAGAAAGCCTCCTGCAGGCGCCGGGCTTCGGCCTCGTCGATGGGCTCGCGCGTCGTCCCGTGATCCTCGGCGACACGTGGATCAACCTCATTCACGGCAAACTCTTCACGATTCCCCGGCTGGGCATCTCGGTGGCCTCGAGCCTTCGCTGGGCGCTGCCGACGTCGGTCACCAGCCGGAACTCCGGTTTCGTGAGCTCGCTCTCCATCGGCTTCATCGCCGACAAGACGTTCGGGCCCCTCCACCTCACGTACGTCTTCCGGCCCGCGAAGTACTTCTACGAGCGCACCACCAGCGCCATTCGCGGCACGCAGGACACGGTCGTCGTGAACGGCCGCACTGAGTCCACCTGGCGGCCGTCCTCGACCGGCGTCGCCAACCCCAACTTCGGCTTCATCAACGGCCTGTCGGCCTCGGTGGAGCTCCCGAAGGGCTTCTCGCTCTCGGCCTCGTACTTCCTCTTCAACATCATGCCGTTCGCCAACGGCCCGTGCGTCGTCCCCGGCGTTCCACAGGCGATGTGCGCCGAGCAGCCGCGCTTCGGTGGCTCGAACTGGCGAAACGATCACTGGTTCCTTGCGTCCGTCGATTGGTCGCGCGGCCCGGTGAGCCTCTCGCTGGGCTTGTCGACGTACCGCCCCATCACCGAGACGAACGGCGCGGTGTCGCAGCCGTTCCTCGAGCTCAACCGCTCCAACGCGTCCACCGTCTACCTGTCGTTCTCGACGAGCGCCGAACAGCTCGTCGACGCCTTCACCGAGGAGAAGAAATGAAGCGCGCCCTGTTGGCCCTCGTGCTCGTCGCTGCCTGTGGCGAGCCGATTCAGCCCCGAAGCACCGTGCAGCAGAACGCCATCGCGAAGAGCGACTTCGACGGCGTCTGGTACTTCCGCCAGACGGTGGTGGGCGTGCCGTTCTCGACCGGCTTCACCTTCCCCGGTGAGCAGGGCGAGAACGAGATGGAGAAGATCGTCTGGGACATCCAGGAGAACGTGCTCGTCGCGCGGCGGGCCTACGAATACGTGCGCGGCTCCGAGAAGGGAAACCCGGCGTTCGCGTCGGGCGCCGATCGCCGCTACCAGGGCGCGCCCGTGGCCGCCTTCCGCATCACGAGCCACTTCGACATCATCCGCGAATACAACGCGTCGACGGGTGAGGAGTTCGACAAGCTGATCGAGAGCCAGGAGCGCAAGTGGTTCGAGCGGAAGTTCCTGCGCGTCGACTGGTCGAAGAACGAGGTCACCAACTTCAACTTCCTCGCCGATTGGTCGGCGCCGTCGATCGCCCCCATCAAGCAGGACCCGGTCGCGTACTCGGTGACCGACCCGAACGACCCCGACGCCTTCCGCATCGAGCGCACCGGTGAGGAGCCCGCCAGCTACCTCGAGGTGACGCAGAAGCTCGTCGCGAGCCCCGAGACGGTCACCTTCGAAGACGGCACGAGCTGGCCGTTGTGCTGGCTCGAGTACTCGACGACCGACTGCGCCAGCCAGGAGATCCGCGTGCGCAACGCGTTCCTGCGCGCCACCCCGCGCGACTACGAGCCCCGCGTCTACGACGACAAGGACATGGAGCGCTTCGGCTACTTCTCCACCGAGCGCCGCTCGTACAATCGGCAGTACGGCCTCACCGAGTCGGGGCGCGATCGCTTCATCAACCGGCACAACCAGTGGTGGCGCTCGCTCACCAACCGGCCGTGTCAGCTCGACCAGCACTGCGGGCCGCCGACGCCGGGTCAGCGCTGCGTCACCGAGCTCCCCGACGCGAAGGTGGAGACCGACGGCAAGGTGACGGGCGCGTGCTCGCTCCCGTATGCGGTGCGCAACCGCGCCGACCCGGACAATCCCGCAAGCATCGACCTCGGCCCCCGGCCCATCGTCTACTTCCTGAATCAGGGCTTTCCGGAAGACCTCAAGGGCGCCGCGAAGGAGCTCGAGCGCCAGTACGACGTCATCTTCCGCGACATCGTCGAGAAGCTGCAGGGCCGGCCCGCCGTGGGGCAGGCCTTCGTGGTGTGCGTGAACAACCCGGTGCGGGAAGGCGACCCGGCGGTGTGCGGTCAGCCGGGCACCACGGTGCGCATCGGCGACATCCGCTTCAACGTTCTGTACTGGGTCGATGAGCCGGTCTCTGCGGGTTTGTTGGGCTACGGCCCAAACTCGAACGACGCCGAAACGGGTGAGACGATCGCCAGCTCGGCCTTCGTCTACGGCGCGCAGATCGACACCTACGCCGCGATGGGCCGCGACCTCGTTCGGCTGGTGAACGGCGAGCTCCAGCCGGACCAGTTCATTCGGGGCGTCAACGTGCGCGACTGGGTCACCGCGGAGCCCTTCGGCGTGAAGAGCCGCACCTTCAGTCAGCGCGAGGTGAACGAGATGGCCGACGCGATGGACGTCTCGTGGACGAAGGGCCTGCCAAAGACGCCGCGAATGCAGAAGGGCTCGGCGAAGCAGCTCAAGGAGCGTTTCACCGCGCGCGCCCAGACCCTCGCCGGCTCCCAGTCGCTCGGCGGCCAACGCGGGCTGGCCGGTCAGCGCCTCTCGAAGCTCAAGGGCACCGATGTCGCCCGGCAGCTGCTGACGCCCGAGGTGCTGATGGCCCACGGCGTCGATCCACGTTCTCCCGTGACGGCCGAGCTCCTCTCGAAGCTCACGCCCGGCGCGCGGTACACCTCGGCCAGCCACGAGCTGCGCAACCAGCAGCGCCGGCGTCTCGGCGCGCACGCGGTCGACCTCGCGAACGCCTCGCTCAACGACGCCATCCTCGGGTTCGCGTTGGGCCAGAAGGGCGTCGACCCGCAGCTCGTGTGGAAGCGCATTCGTGAGCAGGTGTTCCTCTCGACCGCGCTCCACGAGGTCGGGCACACGGTCGGCCTGCGGCACAACTTCGCGGGCTCGTACGATCCGATGAACTACCCGAAGACGTACTGGGACCTGCGCACGAACAACGGCGCCAAACAGCCGCGGCCCCGCTACCTGGACCCCGAGAGCGACGCCGAGCTGCGCGGCGTGACGCTCGCCAACGGCCTCAAGGGCGGCATCAGCGAGTTCATGCAGTCGTCCATCATGGACTACGGCGCCAACTTCAACTCCGACATCCAGGGCCTCGGGAAGTACGACCGCGCCGCGCTCAAGTTCGGCTACGGCAGCCTCGTCGAGGTCTTCGAGACGACGCGCGACACGTATCTCCTTGGTGGCGTGCAGGCGGTGAACGCGTACGGCGACGCGCTCCCGTTCCTGCTGACGTGTGATGGCAACGACTACACCTCGCTGCACTACACGAAGCTGCCACAGGTGGTGGATCTCGAGCGCCGCGCCGACGTGTCCTTCACCGAGGTGCGCCGCAAGGAGCTCGCCCGCCAGTGCACGTACCCCGATCTCGTCGAGGTCGACGGGCGCGACCGGTTGCTCGTGCCGTACAAGTTCTGCTCCGACGAGTTCGAAGGCGCGTCGACCGGGTGTGAGGCGTTCGACCGCGGGGCCGACGTCTTCGAGGTCGCCGAGGCGAAGATGAACGACTACCGGTCGTACTACTTCTTCGACGCCTTCCGCCGCGACCAGCTCGCGTTCGACCCCTGGTCGGCGATGGACCGCGCATGGTGGCGCTACTTCGATTCGCTGCGCACGATGACGCAGTTCTACGTGCTCAACCGCGGGGCCTACGCCGAGTTCATTCCCGACGAGCCGAACAACCCGGACAGCTTCTGGCGCTCGCCCGACAAGTGGGGCCCGTACACGGTGGCGGTGACGAAGAGCTTCGACTTCTTCGGCGACGTGCTGATGACGCCCGAGCCAGGTCCCTACGACGTCGTCACCCAGGCCGACGGGCGCGACCTCTACGTGATGGACGAGTTCTGGGACCGCCCGAAGTTCCGCGTGCCGCTGGGCGAAGGGCGCTTCTTCGAGACGAGCTGGGAATATGACTCGGGCTACTTCTGGTACGAGCGGGTCAGCCACGTCGGCAGCTTCAACGACAAGGTGAGCGCCATCTCGCTGCTCGTGGACCCCGAGACGTATTTCCTCGGCAAGGACGTCGCCGCCGACTCGCGGCAGTACGCCATCAGCTACTGGAACCTCTTCCCCCGGCAGATGCTCGATCTGTTCGGCGCGGCCATGACCGACCGCTTCGACCGCATCGGGCCCATCTACGACGGCACGAAGTTCGTCCGCCGGCCCATCTCGAGCACCATCACCATTCCGCCCATGGGTCAGGCGCCGGTTGACCCGAAGCTCGGCTTCACGCTGCAGCTGTGGATGACGGTGCTGGGGAACGCCCTCATTCCGGCGACGTATGATCAGACGTTCTCGAACTCGTCGCGGCTGTGGCTCGCGGGGAACGGACAGGCGGTCACCACCACGCTGCCGACGGTGACGTTCGATGATCCCTTCAGTGGGAAGACGTTCGTCGCGATCAGCTACCGACAGGGCATTCTCGAGACGGGCGTGGCGGCGCGCATGATCTCCCGTGCGAACGAGCTCAGGAACCGGCTCAACCCGATGGACCCGGCCACCAGCGAGGCGCTCGAGCAGTACGTGCAGTTGCTCGAGTCCCAGCGCGCGGTGTCCGAGGTGTACGGCGGCGGGGTGTACTGACTGCTGTCTCAGGGGCGCACGACGAGGACGTCGTTCCTCGCGTGCGAGAGCACCCACTCGGCCACCGAGCCGATGAGGAAGCGCGCGACGGCCCCACGGCCGTGGGTGCCAAGCACCGTGAGGTCGGCGTCCAGCGCGTCGGCCTCTTCCAGCACGAGCGTGCGGGCGTCTCCGCTCTTCACTACGGCCTCGAACTCGACGCCGGGGAGCTTCTTCAGCAACGCCGTGAGCGCCTTCTCGCCGTCCTTCTCGAACCTCCTGCGGAGGGTGATGCGCTGCTCGGCCGACACCGAGACGAAGTCTTCGTACGGAATGGGGGACGCGTGGAACACGGTCACGCGCTTCTCCGCCGGGTCGATGAGTCGCAGGCCCACCTTCGCCACCGTGAGCGCGGCGTGGGCCGGGTCCAGGGCGAACAGCGGCTTGCGGTACGGACCCTTCGCCGGGCGCTGGACGAGCAACACCGGGTGTTCGGTCTGCCGAAGCACCTTCGTCGCCGTCGAGCCCACCACGAGATCGACGACCCCTCTCCGTCCGTGCCGGCCGATGCAGATGAGGTCCGCCTCGATGGCATTGGCGCGCTTCATCACGTGATGCGCGGCGCTGCCCTCGACGACGTCACCGACGAACTGCGCGGGACCGATGCCACGCTCCACCGCGAGGGTGCGCACCTGCGCGAGGTGCTTCTCGATACTCCGTTCGGCGTCGGTGATCGCCTCGGTGCGAAGCCGGCCCGGAATGCCCTCGGGCAACACGTGCAACAGCGTGACCTTCGCCTTCGGCGCTAGAGGCAGGTGCAGCGCCCGCTCGAGAGCCACCTGCGCGCCAGCAGAGAAGTCGGTTGGAACGAGGACGGACGTGAGCAGCTTGGCCATGGCAGCGGTGGAGTGTGCCTGCCTCGGCGTTCGACCTGTCAGCGAAAAGTGAGACAAGCGCCGATTCCATGAAGTCAGGCCGCCAGGTTGGACACCTCGACGCCGGGGGATAAGGTCCCTCGCGTTCGAACCCGGCGTGGCCGAGCGCCCCAAGCCGCAGGACTCCTCGACTCATGTTGCTTCGCCCGTGGTGCGTGCTGTCTCTGGTCCTGGCCCTCCTGGGCACCTCGGCGTGCCTTCAAACGGTGCGCGAGCCCGACTGCCTCCTCGACGGCGTCTGCGAGTGCAAACGCAAGTCCGACTGTCCGCCGGACAAGGACTGCATCGGCGGGTTCTGTCGTGCGATCCCGGACGCGGGACTCCCCGGAGCGCTCGGCTGGCCCTGTGCCATCGACGCCGACTGCCGGTTCGGGCCGTGCCTTCCCACGGGTCCGGGGAACGGACGCGTGTGCTCGGCCGAGTGTGGTCGTGACGGCGGGTTCACCTGCGAGCGCGGCTGGGCCTGCAAACTGTCGCAGACGCCGTCGGGGTTCATCTGCGTGCCGCCCTACCAGGCGCTGTGCAACCCCTGCCGCACCGATCAGGACTGCAACGCCGCGGGCGATCTCTGCCTCGACGTGAACGGTGAGCGCGTGTGTGGCGAGGACTGCTCCACCACCGCGTGTCGGCCGGGCTATTCGTGCCGCGCCGTCACCCGCGATGGAGGCCTCGCCCGCCAGTGTGTGCCCGACACGGCGAGCTGCCGTTGCGGGCCCAACAACGTGGGCCTCGAGCGCTCGTGTTCGACCTCGGCTTCCCTGGGCCGCTGCTTCGGCGCCGAGACCTGTCAGCCCGACGGTCTCTTCTCGGCCTGTGACGCGCGGCTCGCCGCTCCTGAGGTGTGCGACGGCATCGACAACGACTGCAACGGGCTGACGGACTCGGCGGACCCCGGCCTCGACACCTCCAGCGTCATGGGCTTCCCCGACTGCCGCAAAGGCGTCAGCTGCACCGGGAAGTGGTCGTGTGGCTCGCGCGGTGTCGATGCGGGCTTCGGGTTCCTCTGCAGCGCGCCGGAGCCAGTCGAGGAGCGCTGCAACGGCGTCGACGACGACTGCAATGGCACCATCGACGACGGCCTGCGCGACGCGATGGGGCGCTACGCGAGCGCGCGCGCCTGCGGAGGCTGTAACACCGACTGTTACACCGTCCTCCAGGGCGTCGACGTCGATGGAGGTCCGGGCGCTGCGGCGTGTGTCGATCGCTCCGGCCAGCTCACGTGCGTGCCGCGCCGGTGCGCGAAGGGTTTCTACCTGTTTCCCTCGATGGTCGATCCCGCGCGGTGTGAGCCGGTCACCGAGACGCAATGTGCGAGCTGCTCGTCGAGCGCCGACTGCCGTGTGCCGGGCGATGTCTGCGCCACCGTCGGGAACGACCAGGGCCGGGCGTGCCAGCAGTCCTGTGCACCCTCGAGCCCGCGACTCGGGTGTACCGGCCGCGTCGGCGCGCAAGACTGCTGTCCCACCGGGAGCACCTGCCAGTCGCAAGCCGGGAGCCTGGTGTGCGTGCCGACCACGGGCTCCTGTGAGTGCGCGAGCGCGCGCGCGGGCTTCTCTCGCAGCTGTTTCCTGACCTCGGGCCTGGCCACCTGCGTCGGCCGGCAGGTCTGCGAGGCCACGGGCGCGTACTCGGTCTGCGACACGTCCATGACGACGGTCGAGCTGTGTGACGGCACCGACAACGACTGCGACGGGCTGGTGGACGACGGGTTCATCAACACGCGCGACGCGGGCACCTACGACGCCGACGAGCACTGTGGAAACTGCCAGACGAACTGCCGCGCGCGGTGGAGCCCCACCATTCAACACGCCATCGGCGGGTGTCGGCCCGGTGGAGACGCAGGCGTCGGCTGCACCATCGTCGCGTGTACGACCGAGCCCGTCCCCGGCGCGGGCGCGGCCTGCCGAACCGACGCCGACTGCGGTGGCGGAAGCGTGTGCGACCCGACCTACCGTCTCTGCGTGCGCTCCTGCGCGGCCGGGTGCCCTGGCGGGTCGACCTGTGTCTCCGGGAGCTGCGCGCCGGCCTGCACCTCGGACGTCGACTGTCGTTCCCCGCAGTCGAGCTGTCAGGCCTTCGACGGCGGCGTGCGCGCCTGCGCGACGGTGAACCAGTTCAACGACGTCGACCGTGAAGAGACCAACGGCTGTGAGTGCCCGCGCGTGCCAGGCGTCGTCGACGAGCCTGACGTCTCACCCACCTATCCGACGGCTGGCCTGCCCGCGGTCGATCGTGATTGTGACGGCGTCGATGGTGTCGAGGCGCAGAGCGTCTTCGTCTGGGCGCAGAGCCCACAGAGCCTCGGCACGCGCACGCGCCCGTTCCGCACCATTCGCGAGGCCATCGGGGCCGCGGTCGCGTCTGCGACGCGAAAGACGATCCTCGTGGCTCAGGGCACCTACGTGGAGCAGGTGGTGCTCGAGGCCGGGCTGTCGCTCCATGGCGGGTATTCGAGCGACTTCCGGCGTCGCGATGTCGTCACCTTCCCGACCCTCATCGAAGCGCCGGAGCCCGACTTCCAGAACCCGGCCTACCGCCGCGGCACGGTCAACGCGCAGTTCACTGGAGGGGCTCCCACGCTCGTCGCGGGCTTCACCATTCGCGGGTACGACGTGACGTCACGGGCCCCGTCGGGACAGCCCGGCTTCAACAGCTACGCGGTCTACGTCGCGCTGCCCGGCTCCCTGGTGTTGCAGAACAACCACGTCGTCGGTGGGCGCGGAGGCGATGCGTCGCCAGGCCTGCCGGGGCTGGCGGGCGCGAACGGTGGAAATGGGGTGGACGGCCTCACCTCGCGCGAGTGCCAGACGCCGAACTGCTCGAACGAGACGCAGGCAGGCGGGCCCGGCGGCCAGAACGTCGGCTGCCCCGGCCTGACGAGCGGAAACCCCGGCGGTGGTGCTGATCCTCGCAACAACCCGCAGCAGTACGCGTCGGGTGTCGGAGGCAACGGGCAGGGCGGCAACAACGCCCAATACGACAACTCCTTCGGTATGCAGTTCAACCTCTGCAAGTACGACTGCGTGGTACCGCCCAATGGACTCAACGGTGGGCCGGCGATGAATGGTGGTGATGGCCTCACGGGCGCGCCCGGCTCGGGCTGTCTGGGAGGCACCGGCATGGTGTCGGGCCCGGACTGGACCGGCGGCAGCGCGGCGCCTGGCGTCTCCGGGAGCCCTGGCCGTGGTGGCGGTGGCGGCGGCGCGGGTGGCTGCGTCACCAACACCAACTCGCCGATGTGCACCGTGGGCCGGCGCGTCGGCGATCTCGGCGCGACGGGCGGCGGCGGCGGGGCTGGCGGCTGCGGCGGAGGACCCGGGTTCGGCGCTGGAGGTGGCGGAGGCTCCTTCGGGGTCTTCGTGGCCCAGGGGTCGGTTCGCTTCCTCGGCAACCTCATCGATCTCGGCTTTGGCGGCGCTGGCGGGACCGGTGGCGCTGGCGGCTATGGCGGCCTCGGAGGACAAGGCGGGCGCGGTGGCCCGCAGAACTCGGCCGCCTGGTGCGCCGGGCAGGGCGGTCTGGGCGGCCGGGGCGGAAACGGCGGCGCCGGCAGCGGTGGTGGCGGTGGGTGTGGTGGCTCCGTCTTCGGCATCGCCGGGCGCAACGTGATGGGCGCGCAGCTCTCCAACACCTTCGGGCCGACGCCGCTCAACGCAGCCGGTTCACCGGGCGTTGGTGGCTCGTCTCCGGCGGGCGCGGCGTTCCGTGGACGCGACGGCCAGGCCGGCACCGTTCAGCAGGTGGTGGTGTTCTGATGCGCACCCGAACGCTGCTGCTCCTGCTGCTGTCGTTGGCGTCCTGCGGTCGCACCGTCTTCTTCGTGCGCGTCGATCCGTGCGTCTTCGATTCGGACTGCCCCGACGGGCTGCGCTGCGTGAACCAGGAATGCCGACTCCTCGATGAGCTCGATGGAGGGCGCCTCCGCGGCACCCGGCGCTTCGGAGAGCCGTGCGATGGCGGCGCGGTGTGCGAGTCTTCCTTCTGTCTGAATGGACCGCAGGGTTCCTTCTGCACGACCGAGTGTGGCGGCGATGGTGGGTGCGCGCTCGGCTACGCGTGCAAGCGCGTCCCGAACCCTGACCGCCCCGACTCGGGCATGGACCAGGCGCTGTGTGCGCTGCCTCAGCCGCTCCTCTGCCAGGACTGCACGACGGATCGTGAATGTGGCGCGACGGGCGGCGATCGGTGCGTCCGTCTCGAAGGCGGGCGCTTCTGCGGCCGCGACTGCACCTTCTCGGGGTGTCCCGACCTGTACCGCTGTGAGCTCCAGCCCGACGGCGCGCGCCAGTGTGTGCCCGATGGTCGAACCTGTGACTGCACGCCCCAGACGCTCGGCTTGCAGAAGGGCTGCCGTGGCCCCGCCAGTCCCTTCGGGCGCTGCGAGGGCAACCAGGTGTGTCAGGCCGATGGGGGCTTCACGCCCTGCGATGCGCCCGCGGCGATCGAGGAGACGTGCAACGGCGTCGACGACGACTGCAACGGGCGAGTCGATGACTTCACCGCGCCGGAGTGCACGCGCACGCTCGCTGGCAGGACGTGCCGCGGCCCGCAGGTGTGTCTGGCCTCCGCCGGGCTCGTCTGTACGGCCCAGGCGCCGGAAGCCGAGGCCTGCAACGGCCGAGACGATGACTGCGATGGTGTCGTCGACAACGGCTTCACCGACGCGCAAGGCCGCTACCCGCAGCTCGCGCACTGCGGCCGGTGTACCAATGACTGCGCGAAGATCCCCAACGCCACCTCCACCCGGTGCGACACCGACCCACAGGGCCGCTTCCGCTGCCGGGTGCTGGCCTGCGCGATGGGCTTCTTCCCCTCGGCCGATGGCACCTTCTGTCAGGAGCTGCCCGACACCCTGTGTCGCGCGTGCGCGAATGATCGCGACTGCGTGGGTCCGGGCGCGCGCTGCCTGACCCTGGACGGACAGCAGGTCTGTGGCCGCGATTGCTCCGCCGCCTCGCCCTACGGCCCGACGTGTCCCACCGGGTACGCCTGTCAGCCGGGATCTCTGCAGTGCGTGCCGACGACGAACACGTGTACCTGCTCCGCGCGGACCTTGAACTCCACCCGCTCCTGCACGGTGCGGGAGCCTGCCGGGACGCAGACCTGCCGCGGGTTCGAGACCTGTCGCGCGCCCGGGCCGTCGTGGAGCGTGTGTGACGTCGACTCGTTCAACCCGGAGATCTGCGATGGCCGTGACAACAACTGCGATGGCCGCGTGGACGAAGGCTTCCGCAACCAGGCCACCAACCGGTACGAGGCGCTGCAGCACTGCGGGTTCTGCAACAACGACTGCTCGAAGATCTGGTCGCCTGCGCTCCAGAAGACCAACGGCGTGTGCGACACCAGCCAGCCGCTCCCGCGCTGCGTGATGGGGCCGTGTCTCACCGAGACGGTGGGCGGGACGACGTTCGAGTTCGTCAACGTGAACGGCGACACGGCCGATGGTTGCGAGTGCCGGCGCGTGCAGGGGAACCTGACCACCGACCTGCCCGACCGCGCGCCGGGCGTCGGCGTCCAGGCCTCGTGGGTCGACGAGAACTGCGACGGCATCGACGGCGTGGTGACCGACGCTGTCTTCGTGTCGGCGACCGGCCCCATGCTGGGCAATGGCTCGCGCACCGCGCCGTTCCGGACCATCGCCCAGGGCCTCGCGTCGCTGGCCTCGCTCAACCGCCGCTACGTGCTGGTGGCGCAGGGGCTGTATCGCGAGAACGTGCGGCTCACCGAGGGGCAGCAGCTCTTCGGCGGGTACTCGAGCGACTTCCTCAAGCGCGACCCGCTCCTGCACACCACCTTCATCGCGGGCGTGCAGCCCACCGCGCAGGCAATCGCCGCGGTCCACGTCGAGAACGCCGGTCAGGCCACGGCCGAGACCGTCATCGCCGGCTTCACCCTCGTGGGGTGGGACGCGCCGCCCGCAATGGTGGACGCGCCCGGAGAAGCCTCGATCGTCGTCTACCTCTTCAATGCGGGCCCCAGAGTCGTCGTGAGCGCCAACGACGTGCTGGCGGGGCGTGGAGGCCAGGGCGGCAATGGACGTACCGGCGATCAGGGCTTCGGGCGGCAAGGTTCGAGCGCGCTCAATGGGGGTCGCGGTGTCGACAGCGAGCACTTCCCGTTCGGCGACTGCACGCCGGGTGCCCACCGCTTCGGGGCCGCAGGAGGCCTCAACCCACAGTGTGCTGGAGGCAACGCGCCGCGCGGTGGCAACTCGGTGTGTCCCTCGTACTCGATGACGACGAACCTCGGCGCACAGCAGGAATACGCCGGACCGGCCGCGGGCAGTCGCAATGGGCAAGGCGGCTTCGACCGCACGTTCTCGCTCCTGTCGCGCGCGTCGTGCAGCCAGGTGCAGGAGAGCGGGTACCCCAGCGCCATTCAAGGCAATGACGGTCAGGACGGGTTGCAGGGGCCAGATGGATCCGGCGGCCCCGGTGGGCCGGGAGCTCCCGTTCGCGCTCGCTTCGGCAGCATCGTCGGAGCGCGATGGGTGTCCGCACCCGTGCGCGCCTCGGCTGGTGGCGTCGGCGTCGTGGGGTTGCCTGGCGGCGGTGGCGGTGCGGGCGCTGGCGTCGTGAAGTTTACGCCGGGTGGCTGTCAGGCCTGGGAGATCGGCGCGAGCGGCGGTGGCGGCGGCGCGGGCGCGTGTGGCGGGCAGGGCGGAGCGCCAGGTGCACCGGGCGGCGCCTCCATCGCGTTCTTCATCGGCTCGAACGGCGTGGCAGGTCCGCGTCCAACCCTCACCGGCAACCGCATTCAGCGTGGCCTTGGTGGCAACGGTGGGAACGGGGGCTTCGGCGGCGCGGGCGGTCTGGGTGGCGTTGGCGGCGTCGGCGGCCAGCCCGATCGCTGGAGCAGCAGCACCGGTGGCCGGGGCGGTGAAGGCGGAAACGGCGGGCCGGGCGGCGGTGGTGGCGGCGGCGCAGGCGGTCCATCATTCGGCGTGCTGTCGCTGAACCTCGACGTGTCGGGGCTGCCGGCGCTCAACACCTTCCTCGTCAACGCAGCGATCGACACGGGCGGAGCGGGAGGCGTGGGCGGGTCCTCGCCGGGTCCAGTCACGTCGTCAGGGACGGGCGGCGCGCGCGGCGCGTTCGGCGACCTGGTGACGTTGCGGAGCTGCGCGGCGGGCTGTGGGCCTGGCACCACGTGCGACCCCAATGGGGTGTGCGTGCCGAATTGACGCGTCTGCTGGTCGAAGACACCAGCGCCCGGGGACCTTCGGTTTCGTCGCCAGGTGGCGCCGGTGTTCGCCTACCCATGATTCGTCGGCTCGCTCATGCCAGCGTCGGCGAAGCGCCTCGAGCTGATCTGCCGAGAGCGCCCCTCGCGCGAACGACGCCGCGTTCTCGTTCCATCGGCCAGGCGAAGAGCTCCCGACGATCGCCGTGGACACGCCTTCCTGAAACGGGGGTGAACCCAAGCGCGATCGCCACCGCTTCGGCGAGCGGCAGCTTCGTGAATGTGAACTCGAAGACGAGCGCGCGGAACCGTCGCCAGGAGGTGGCGTGGTACGAGTTCGGCGGTGAGCCCGGTCTTTCCGAAGGGCCGCTCCTCGATGGAGGGAAGGGCTGACATGAGGGCGCCTCAGGTCCAGCTGATGGCGAAGGTGGCGCCGCTCTCGTCACGCGTGAGTGCACTGACGGTGACGTCCTTGCCGCCAGCGACCTCGACGCCGCGCTGAAGCATGCCGCGATAGAAGCTCGTCGAGGCCACCCGGCTGCACCACAGCTGATGCACCCCGTCGGCGCCGACGCTGAATTTCGTCTCGGTGTAGTTGTTGCCCGTGCGCAGGTTGCGCGCCATGCGCTCCAGCGTGCGCCGTGGGCCGATGACACGCATCGCGGTGAGGAGCGCCTTGCCGACGAGCGTCTCGCCGTAGCAGTCCACCAGGCGGCGGCCCATCGCTTCGTGCCGCGCATCCTGGGACGCGTTGGGCATCACCAACTCGGCTCCCAGGTCCATCGCCTTGACCCACGTCTCGAAGGGGTAGGCCGGCATCAGCTCGCGCGCGTCGAAGTCGACCCCCAACGCCTTGAAGCGTTCTTTGGCCTCGGCGTTGAGTCGGGACCCCAGCGCGCGCGCCAGCGCTTCGAACGTGGAGTTGAAAACGAGTGCCTCGGCCATGGGCGACTGTCGGTGTAGCGACCTCGGGACGGGATGTCGCTGCTTTCCCCACCACGCCATGTCACGGCTGGGTCGCGACCCCGGTGGTGGGAGCGTCACGTACCTCGAAGCGCATCTCGTCCGCGGTGGCCTGGAGCTCGGGCGCGTACATGGCCTCGGCTCTCGCGGGGAGGGCCGAGAAGCGCCCCGGCGTCTCCGCACGCAGCTCGTACGAGACGGTCGTCTTCCCCACCTTCAGCTCCGAGAGGAACATGGCCACGCGATCCGTTCGGAGTTCAGCGTGCGCGCAGGCGTAGTTGCACACCTCAGGCCCCGAACGCTGCTGCACCGCCTCGAAGCCGGCGGGCTTGAGGTCTTCCACCATCACGAACTCGACCGCCTTCGTCGCCGTCACCTCGACGTCGACGCGCACCCGCACGCCCGACTCCACCGGCATGCCGTACTCGGTCGGTGCTCGGCCGGGCTCTGCGCTCGGCTTGCCCAGCAACGTGTACGTGCGCTTGATGGAGACGTCTGTGCCCACGCCCTTGATGAAGTCGTTCTGGTTGAAGACGTCCCACGTCGCCGCCCAGTAGCCGGTGCCACCGCCATCGCGCTTGACGGTGATGGTGTTCTTGCCGGGCCGGAAGTCGCCATCGCCGAAGCCGAGTGACGCGAGGTCGAGCCCGCCCTTCGAGTACTTCACCGGCTTGCGCGCGCGGCCGTTGACGCTGACGGTGAAGCGGCCCTGTTGGCTGCCGGCCTTCTCGCGGCGCGCGAGGTCAGACAGGGCGTACAGCGCGAAGGCCGTGTCCCGCGTCGTGCGCCACTTCCCGCCGTTGCGTCGCAGGACGAGGAAATCGGTGAGGGGACCGACGTACTTCGCGCCGTCAGGCCAGCGGTTCATCGCCATGAGGGTGTAGGCGGTGGCCTCCATCGCGGCCGACGTACTCCATGCGTCATTCACGGCGCCGACCGCGGCGTCCTTTCGCTCCGCCGCCACCTTCACCACGTCGTCGAGGTTCTCGACCGCGATGCGAGCGCGTGGATCCTTCGCGGCGAGGAGGGCCAGTGCGATGAGCGCGCGGCCTCGGGGCTCCATGCGGGTGCGCCGCTCGAAGGCCTGGTCGAGCACGGCTTTCGGCACCGGCCCCGACTGGGCGAGCGCGTGCACGGCGAAGGCGTGGGTGTCGGGAGCGTCGAGGGCCTCGCCGAGGTGGCCCAGGAGGTAGTCGCGGCCCCGCTTCACCATCGCGTCGTCGAGCTTCACGCCTGCGTCGCGCGCGAGCCCCAGCGCGTAGACGACGTACGCCGTCATCCACAGGTTGGTGCGGTCGGCCTGCCACCAGCCCCAGCCTCCGTCCCCGTGCTGGAAGCCCACGAGGCGCTCGAGCCCCTTCTGCACCATGTCGTCGAGGTCCTTCGGCAGGCGCTCAGTGGGCAGGGAGAGGTCTCTGGCCGTCTTGCGCGCGATGACGGAGGGTACGAAGCGCGAGAGCGTCTGCTCCACGCAGCCGTACGGGTACGCCGCGAGGTAGGGCAGGCCGTCCAGCATCACGGCGAGCAGCGACGGCGAGAGCGTCAGCTCGAGGCGGGTGAGAGCAGGCTTTCGTTTCTCTGGCAACTCGACCTCGAACGAGAACGAGTCGGACAGACGACCGGCGAACGACTGGCGCTGGGCCGAGCCGTGGACGAGCGCGGGAATGGTCAGCTCCATCGCGTCGGCGGCCGCGCCGGACTTCACCTGGACTCGAATCGTCTGATCTCCGAGCGAGGTGACCTTGAACCGCGCGTCGAAGCGAACGACCTGCTCAGGCCCGACGGTCAGGGCCTTCTTCGTCGGGGTCAACGCGGTCAGGCCGGGCGCACTCATCACCACGTCGACTGCGCCCGCCTTCGGGAGGTGGCTTTCGATGACGCCCGAGAGAACCACCTCATCGCCTTCGATGACGAAGCGCGGCGTCTGCAGGCGCACCATGAGCGGACGCGCGGTGCGCATCGTCGCCGCGCCCCGGCCGAGGTGAGGACCCGCCGTCACCACGGTCGCCGTGGCTCGCCACGACGTCAGCGAGTCCGTCACCTTCACGGGCTGGGTGGTCGTTCCGTTGATCGACCCGGCGAGCGTCGGGAACCAGCCAGCGGAGCTGCCAAAGTCGGTGCGCGCCTTCACGGGCTCGTCAGGCGGGCTCGCGGAGTCGTCCTCGGCCTTCGACGACTCCTTCGCCATGGAGCGCCTGGACTGCTCGGCGCGTTCCTCCATGGGGGCCGAGGCCGGGGGCGGCGGTGCCCCCGCGGACGCGCCCAGTGGGCCACCCGGAGCCACCAGCTTCTTCGCTTCGTCCCGCGGTGCTGCGTCGGCGAGCTGAACGGCGGAGTCCTTGGCTGGCGTCGTGGTCTGCGGCTGCGGCCGTGGGCGGTCGAGGTAGGGCCGCCAGTTGCGAGAGCTGTTCGTTCGCACCAGGGCCTGGCGGGGCTGACGGCCGAAGAACGACAGGAAGTCGGTGCGCTCGGGCTCGATGGCGAAGAGCGCTTCGTCCACGATGGTGAGTGCCGTCTCGGTGGCCGCGGCCGGCCCCTTGAGCGCGCGAATCGACACCGGCACCGTCGAGCCGGGTTCACTCACCGGCCGGTCGAACGACACCTTCACGTCGAGCGCCACCTCGGAGCCCTTCACTCGAATCGGGCGCTGTTGCTGCAGCGGGTCTCCGTTCTCGAACCGCCAGGCCTGCATCCACGCGTTGGGCGTCAGCTCTGCGGAGAGTGGGAACTCGACGTACTTCGTGCGGCCGTTCATCTCGACGACGCGGCTGGTGACGATGAGATCGTGCTCGAGCGTGAGCCACACGTGGCCGCCGGGCTGAGGCGTCACGACGAGCGCGCGGAGGACCTGGCCCACGGCCAGCGGTGCCCGATCGGTGAGGAGCTGAAAGCCCGGACCGGGCGGTGGGATCGGCTTCGTGTCGGAGGTGAGCCAGAGGTCGGTCGTCGCGCGCTGCGTCCCGGCGGCGTCGGCGTCCACCACCTCGACGCGCACGGGACCGAGCGCATCGGCGTCGAGCTGTGCGAGGCCCCGGCCGTCGACCAGCCGCGTGCGGACCTCGGCGATCTTCGCGCCCTGACTCGAGCCCTCGGAGATGCGCACCAGCCGCACCAGCACCTCGGGCGACGCCGGTCGGCCGTTCGCGTCTTCGGCCCGTAGTCTGAGCGTCACCTTCTCTCCCGGACGGTAGAGGAAGTGGTCGGAGCGCACGTCGACGAAGAAGGGCGCGCGTGAGAGTCGTGCCGTCCCGGAGCCCTGCACCTCGCGTCGAGACGCGTCGGTGACGAAGACCTGTGCGGTCACCTGCAGATCGACCTCGGCGTTCAAAGACGCGGGAACCTCGAGCTCCGCGGTCCCGTCACTGCCCGTCTTGAAGACCAGCGTGTGGGTCGCGAGTGGGCCGTAGTACGGCTGCCAGCGTCGGTCGCGGCGGTACGGCATCTCGTCGTCGTATCCCTCGTCGTCGCCGGGCGTGTCGTCGCGGTCGGCGTCGTCGGGCCACGGGCCGAATTGGTGTGTCCAACTCGTGACGGTGACGACCGCGCGGCCGCTCGCTCCAGTGAGGGGGCCACCGGAGTAGTACTTCGCCGTCACCTTCAGCTTCACCGGCTCTCCCGGCTTCGGTGCGCCCACCGGCGTGACGGAGACCGTGGCCTCGGGCGGCTTGTACTCCTCGACACGGAACTGCATCGACGGCGACTGATACGAGGTGTTGGGACTGGTGACGTACAGGCTGAAGGCGCCGAGCGTGGCGTTCTTTGGCACGGTGACCGACGTTGACGCCGTGCCGAACGCGTTGGTGGTGAGTGGCGTCGAGGCGAGCTCCTTCCCGTTCGGATCCCGCACGATCAGCGTCACCCCGCGCTCAGCGATGGGGGTGGACGGGCCCTGCTCGCGCGTGCGGAGGAACAGCTTGAGGCCGACCGGCTCACCCGGCTTGTAGAGCGGCCGGTCGGTCATCACGTAGGCGAGCTCCTGCCGGTTCCAGCTCGAGCTGTAGGCGCTGCCGGCCTGCGCGAAGGCGAGGTTCGGCCCGGCCTTCGTCCAGACGTACTGGCCGTGGTTGGCGTCCTTCACGGGAACGATCGCGAGGCCTGTCGCATCCGTTCGAGCCGACAGGCGCTCTCGTGACGAGCTGTCGAAGAGCACGACCTCGGCGCCGCCCTGGGCTTTCCCCGTCTCGGCGTCGACCACGAAGACGTGCACGCCCTTGCGATCGGACTTCGTGATGACCGCCGTCTGCGTCATCAGGACGAGGTCGTTCGCGACGTGTTGTCCGTCGCCGGTCGCCTCCAGCACGTACAGGCCGGGGCCTGGCACCTCGAGCTCGAAGCTGCGGCTGCCGGGCGCGTACGGCACCTTCACCTCGACCGTCTCGTTCCAGGTCTTCTCCACCGTCCCCGTGCCCGCGAACGCCGTGACGGAGTCCAGGGACGGGCCTCTGGGCTGGAATGGGTCGACGCGACGAAGGCTCCACTGCAGCGCGCGGACGTTTCGCCACGAGAGCTGCACCGGCACTTTCAGCCCCGGCAGCGCCACCTGGTACGCGCTCACCGAGAGGACGGGTCGCCGAATGCCCTCGGCCGACGAGCGCGCGTTCTCGTAGCGGTTCGAGGTGGTGGGGCTGAACCGCTTGACGATGCCGTCGTAGATGGAGAGCGCGTCGGCGTACTTCTCCCTGCCCTCGCGGAACTGGCCCAGGGCGTAGAGCGCGTCGTCGGCGAAGTCGCTCTTCCCGCTGCCGACCTCGGTGAGCTCCTTTTCGGCGCGAGACGACGTGGGCTCGTTCCGGAGCAACACCTGGGCTCGCAAGAAGCGGGCCTGGGCGCGCTCGTTCTCGTTCTCGCTCACCTCGAGGACGACGGCTGCGGAGCGATCGGCCTGCGCCGGGTCGTACACGGAGCCGTTGAGTTGCCGAAGTGCGCCCGCCACCAGCATCGCGCGGGCCTCGGCGCCCACCCGCCCGTCGGACTTCGTCGCCTGCTGCAACAGCGGCATGGCCTGTTCGAAGTTCCGGTAGCCCTGCTGGCTCAGCGCCCACGCGGCGTAGGCGCGCGCGAAGTCCTTCTCGCCCGTGTCGGCAAGGGTCGTCAGCTCGGTGGAACCATTCCGCTTGCCGAGACGCCAGCAGGCCCAGGCGCGCTTGGCGGTGGCTTCGCGGGCGAGGGGCGAGCTGGGGCTTGCCTTGAGGAACGCCTCGAAGCCGTCGCAGGCCTTCGAGAAGCTCTGCTCGGCGAGGAACCGATTGGCCGCCTCGAAGGAGGCCCCCTGAGCGAGCGCGGTGGTGCTGACGAGCGCGAGCAGTGGCAGGAATGAACGCATGGTGGTCTCCCCGGGAGCCGGTGTCGGGTGGGACACGACGGACGTGCAAACTGTTCCACGGCTGGCCCGCGAGCCCGAGACGAAAGCGAACCCGACGTGAAGCCGAAAGGTGGGACGACGCCGCGCCGCTACCTGGCCGAGACGAGGGCCGCGCCGCTGCGGAAGTAGAGCGGATCGACCGGCTGCCCGTCGAGCTCGAGCTGGTAGTGCAGGTGAGGACCCGTGCTGCGCCCGGTGTTGCCCGACTCGGAAACGGGCTCTCCCGCGTTGACGTGCTGGCCTGTCACCACGAGCAGCTTCGAGTTGTGGAGGTACGCGGTGGTGACGCCGTGGCCATGGTCAAGGATGACGTAGCGGCCGTTCACCGCGTCGTCCCCGGCGCGCACGACGGTGCCGGCCCCTGATGCATGAATGAGCGTGCCTTCGGGGACCGGCAGATCCACGCCGGTGTGCAGTCGAGTCCCCTTGAGCGTCGGGTGCTGGCGCGGCCCGAACGGCGACGACACCCGCGTGGTGGGCGGCAGTGGCCAGCCAAGCGCGAACGCCGTCGCGTAGGTGAGCGTCATCGCGGCTGGTGGGAGCGCCTCTCGACCCGGTGCTGGCAGATGACGCCCCAGCGCGTCGAGGGTCGCCTCTGGGCCAGCGCGCAGCAGGGCGCGGCGCGCGCTGGGAAGACCGACGAAGAGCGCGAGCGCCACCGCCTCATCCGAGCGCACCTCGGCCCGCAGCCGCTCGACGAGCCGTGCCAGGTCTGAAGGCGACTCGAGCTTCATCGACAGATCGGCGGCGAGCTGCAGCGCCACGGTGCGCACCAGCGGAGGTTGGCTCGCCCAGGCCACCCACGCGCCCTTCGAGAGCGGACTTCCATCGGTCGGCGCCGCCACCCGTGCCGCCATGGGCCAGGGCCGCCACTCGCTGGTGTCGGCGTCCGTATCGGCTTGACTGCGAAACGCAGCCCACTCGCGCTCCTCGGAAGGCGTGATGGGGGAGCCCGGGGTTCGGCGCTGCGGTGGCGGGCGCGGAGCGCGGACCACCTTCAAGTTGCTCGCCTGCCGCCGTTGCGCGGCCCTCCACGCCTCGACGTCTGGACCGCCGCGGCGCTCGAGCTCGGCCATCCACTGGGCCTCGTCGATCTCCGGGACGAGGGCGGCCTGCTCGACGGTGAACTCGAGGCGACGACAGTCTCCGTCGGCGGCGCGCAGGTCGGTGAGCGTCAAGTCGATGACGGCATCCTTCTCGAGCGCGGAAGGCACGCTGAGCTTCTCGTTGGCCCAGCGCGCCTCGTAGACGAGCTCGCCATTGCCGACGAAGAAGGTGCGTGGCTCGGCGGGACGGCTCGCGACGTGGAGTCGGGCCTGGCCCACCAGCGTCGCGTTCGTCGTCACTCGCACCCGGAAGGACTCGCCCCAGCGACTGCCGAGCGCCACGCGGCGAATACCGACGGGCCCGCAGCGCTCATCACCGACATGGCGGCTCGCCTGGCTGGGCCCCTGCACGAGGCGCGCGGTCTGGACACACGCCGTCGACAGCAGCAGCGTGAGGCCGAGCGCGCGCCACATGTCCCTGAGACGAGGCGACACGCATTTCATTCACCCCCCGTGGTTCCTGAATTCCCCGCGGTGGCGGGGGTCCTGGAAGGCATGACGACGCTGCGAATGATGCTGGTGGTGCTGCTGTCGGGGTGTGTGGTGTCGACGGGGCGGTCGCGCACCGAGCCGGTCGATCCACTCGAGGCGTGTCTCGAGGAGTGCGGCGGCTGCTGCGACGAAGTGGGCCTGTGCCGGAGTGGCAGCTCCGTGTCCGCGTGTGGTGGGCGTGGAACGGTCTGCTCCGCCTGCACCGGTGGCGAGGTGTGTCGACTCTCCGAGTGTCGGGCAAAGCCCGAGGCGACCGAGCCGGTCGGGCCGCCCCAGCCGGGCGATCTCACCGTGCGGTGGCGGTTCTCCGGGCAGGCCTGCGCGGTGGTGCGTGACGTCGCCGTCGTGACCCTCGACGTCCCGGGGCTGAGTCTTCCGAACGGAGGGGTCTTCGCGTGTTCCTCCGGTGCCGCCGACGGGGTGACGCTGCCCGGCGTAACGCCCGGGGTCTACCGCTTCACGGCGCGTGGGCTGACCTCGGCCGGCCAGCTGCTCTACGAGGACCAGGGGTTCGTGACGGTGAACGGCCCGGTGCTCAAGCGAATCGATCTGGCGCCGGTCGCGATGGCGACAGGCCGCGCCGTGGTGTCGTGGCGGCTCCCGGCGTCGAGCTGCGCCGCGGCCGGCGTGACGGAGATCGCCGTGCACGTCGCCGATCGCGCTCCGGTGCTGGCGCGCTGCGACCAGACGGGGGTCGAGCTGCCAGGCTTGCTCACGGGTCTGCAGGACGTGTCGCTCGTCGCGCTCGACGTCTCCCGTGCACCCCGTGCCTCCTCGCGAGGGCGCATCCAGGTGCTGGCGGGAGCCACGGTCTCCGCTGAGTTCAGCCTCACCTGGATGGTCGGTGGCCTCGCGGTGCGCTGGAACCTGTCGAACCTGGGGCTCTGGCAGACCTGCGCGCAGGCTGGCGCGCACGAGGTGGTCCTCAACCTGCGCGGAGCCGATGGCCGCTTCCTCTATCCGGGCGCTGGCGTCCCGGTGTCGTGCGAGGCGAGCGGGGCGGTGTTCGAGGCGCTGCCACCGGGCTCGTACGAGGTCTTCGGCCAGGCGGTCGGCGCGGTCGGCACGCTGTATCGGTCGAACGCCGTCATCCTCGAGGTCCACCCGGGCGTGTTCCCCACCGTGACGGCCCAGACGCCGGTGCTCGTGCTGGCGCGGTGACGGCTTCTCAGTCGTCGCGCGGCTCGTCGGTCCATTCCCAGAAGAGCGTCCACCAGCGCGTGACGTCCCGCGCGCGCAGCCATCGCCCGGGCGCCCGGAAGCGCTCGTCGACCGAGTAGGACGGACACGGCCCGACGCGCCACGCGGGATGGGTCGACACCTGCGCCGCGCGCGGGAAGTCCACCGACTCGACCCGCCCGCTGCGAATCGCCTCGGTGACGACGTGGAGGAAGACGTTCATCTCTTCGGGCTGCAGGAGATCGCTCGAGAGATCGAGCGGTACCTCGGCCAGGCGCTCCTCGTTTCGGGACACCGTCACCACCCGGTGGCGGTAGCGAACGATCCACTCCGCTCCAGCCCAGACACCTTCGATCTGCACCGGGTGGGAGCTGCCGCCATGCCACCCCAGCTCGACCAGCGCCGCGTCGGGATCTTCCGGGACTCGGGCAAAGCCCCGGGTGACACCCAGGACGAGGAGCCGCTCGGCACACTCGCGCCACCCCTCGCGCCGTGAGGCGACGGCTTCCTCGAGGGCGAGCTGTTCACCAACCGGGTCGCCGCGCTCCACCAACAGCTCGGCCAGAAGCCGACGGAGGCCCACGTCGTCGGGGCGCGTCGAGAGCGACCGGCGCACCTCTCGCTCCAGCTCGGTCATCACTCCAGACGCCTCACGGCCGACCCGTCAGCCTGCGAGGAAGTCGATCAGATCGACCCGCGTCACCACCGCGATGATGCGCTGGCCCTCGCGCACCACCGCCACGTTGTCCTGCGCGAAGACCTGACGGAGCTGCGGCAACGTCGTGTCCATCGTCACCACGCCATCGAGCGGCGCGACCAGCCCGTCGATGACGTCGCCCTTCGTGACCCGGCCCTGCACGAGCCCGTCCAGCAGATCGTACTCGTGGATCATCCCCAGCGCGGTGCCGTCGGGCGCGAGCACCGGCATCTGCGAGATGCCGTGGCGCTTCATGTCGTCGATCACCTGACCGACCAGCTCGCCCTTCTTCGCCGTCACCAGCGCGCGCGGCTTCTTGCCGATCACCTCGCGCACCGTGCCCGGGCCCTTCTCTTCGAGGAACCCGTTGTCGCGCATCCACTCGTCCGAGAAGTACTTCGACACGTACGAGTTCCCGGAGTCGGGCAACACCACCACGATCGTCCTGCCCTGGCCGACCTCTTTCGCGAGCTCGACGGCGACGTGCACCGCCGCGCCCGAGGAGCCACCCGCGAAGATGCCCTCTTCCCGCGCGAGCCGTCGGGCCATCACGAAGCTCTGTCGATCGTCGACCTGGCGCACCTGATCGACCACCTTGAAGTCCATGGCGCCGCACACCATGTCTTCGCCGATGCCCTCGACCTTGTAGACGTGCGAGTCGCCCACTTTGCCGGTCTTGAAATAGCCCGTGTAGATGCTGCCGACCGGATCGACGCCGACGTTCTGCACCTTCGGGTTCTTCTCCTTGAGGTACTTGCCTGCGCCGCTCATCGTGCCGCCGGTCCCGAGGCCTGCGACGAAGTAGTCGAGCTGCCCGTCGAGCTGCCGGAAGATCTCCGGGCCCGTCGAGAGGTAGTGCGCCTCGATGTTGTCGGGCGTGTGGTACTGGTTCGGGTAGAACGAGTTGGGCGTCTCCTTCACGATGCGCTTGGCCGTCTCGTAGTAGCTGCGCGGATCGTCAGCGGGCACGTTGGTCGGCGTCACCACCACCTGCGCGCCCATGCCCTTGAGGCGGTTCACCTTCTCGGACGACATCTTGTCCGGCATCGTGAAGATGCACTTGTACCCGCGCACCGCGGCGACCATCGCGAGCCCAAAGCCCGTGTTGCCCGAGGTGTTCTCGACGATGGTGCCGCCGGGCTTGAGACGGCCGTCCTTCTCCGCCTTGTTGACGATGTGCACCGCCATGCGGTCCTTCACGGCGCCCCCCGGGTTCATGAACTCGAGCTTCACGTACACCGTGGCGTCGTTGGGGCCGACGAGGTGGTTCAGCTTCACCATCGGGGTGTCACCGATGGCATCGAGCACGGAGTCGAAGACGCGATTCATGGCCGGCGCGAATAGCAGGGCAGGCCGTTGCGATCAGCGATCGTCGAGCAGGTTGTCCATCGTCTTGCCCTTGCGGCTGATGACGGCGGTCAGGCCCTGCTGGGCGTCGGCGGCGTTGCGCACCACGTGGGCGAGCGCGCCGATCTCACGGATCCACTCGTACGCCCGGGGACCGAGACCCGAGAAGGACACGGCGAGGAGGGGCGGCTGCCTGGTGCGGCCGAGCCAGTAGTCGAGCACCTCGTGCTTCTCCGGTGCGGAGATCGGCCGCAGCCGCTTGGACTCCCGATCGAGCAGGTTGCTGAGCGCCGAGGGCATGCGCGCGGCCCACTCGCTCACGGTGATCATCGGCCGCCAGGCCCAGTCGGCGCGCGCGATGCCAGCCTTCGGGTTGTAGACGCCGTTGCCCTCGACGGTGAGCACCTGGTCGGGCGGAAAGCTGGGAATGGGATCCCAGGTGCCGGTCAGCAGCGTGGCGAGCCCGAACTTCTTGCGCGGCGTACCCCAGAAGCCGCGGCGGAACTGCGCGGCCTTCTCGTCGTCAGCGTACGGGTACTGCGCGTCTTCGAGCATGAGGGCGAGGTGGAAGGTCTCCTCCCAGGGCCCCGCGTAGCCGCTGTACTGGTTCGAGATGATCCACCCGTCACTGTCGGGGAGCCACTCGTAGAACAACAGCCGGTAGACGGCCTCGACCCAGCGATCATCGGTGAGGCCGAAGAAGCTGCCGTCGACGGAGTGCTCCAGGAGCATCTCGAGGAGCACGCGCGTGCTCTCGTCGTTGAGGCGCCGGAGGAGGTGTTCGATGGCCGGGGCCGCGTCGACCACGCCGAGCTCGAACGTGGGGAACACGACCTGCCGGAGGAACTGGTCGTTGATGGGCCGGAGGACGACTTCCATGAGACTCGCTGACTGTACGCCGCGCGGTTGGCACCGTCATGCGACGAATGGACGCGTCACGGGTGCGACGAGGTGCGACGACTTCAGGCGCGCGCGTCTTCGGTGAGCAGCAGCGCGTGCACGGCCGAGGCGTCATTCGCCGCGAGGATGCTGTCCTTGAGCGCATCGGAGCGGAAGATGCGGGACAGCCGGGAGAGCGCCTTGAGGTGCAGGCCCGCCGAGTTCTCGGGGGCCACCAGCGCGAAGAAGAACTGGCTCTTCTGGCCGTCACGCGCCTCGAAGTCGACGCCCAGGCGGGAGACGCCGAAGCAGGCGATGAGCGTCGGCAGCTCGGCCATGCGCCCGTGGGGAATCGCGACGCCCTTCTCCATTCCGGTCGAGCCCAGCTTCTCGCGCTCCTCGAGCACCTGCAGGAAGCGGCTCTCGGGCACCTGCGGCCACGCGCGGGTGAGCGCCTGGGCCAGTTCGCGCAGCACCTCGTGCTTCGAGGTCGCGGAGAGCGAAGGGGTGACAGCCTCGACCTTCAGGAACTCCGCGATGCGCATCGGGGGTCCGCAGATAGCCGAGGCGCGCGGGCCCCTGCAACTCAGGTGTCGGCAGAGACCGCCATTCTCGTGCGTCGCCCGTCGGTGGGCGATAGCGTCGCGCCCGCGCGATGCCGTCCTCCTCTTCGCGAGCGCTCCTGCTCACCAGCCTGGCCCTCATCGCGTGCTCCCATGAGCGCGTGGCCCGGCCCGCGGCCGACCGACCCTTCTGGGACGTGGCGCGCGCACCCAGACCGCCATCTCGCCCCGCCGATGCTCCCACTCGCCCGCCCGTGCAGGCCACCGCCCCGGCCCTCGATGGTGACCTCGAAGCGCGGCTGGCACGGCTGTCGGTCGACGACAAGCTGGGGCAGCTGCTGCTGGTGGGGTTCAACGGTTACACGGTGGACGACGGCATCGCCCGGCTCCTCCAGGGTCGTCGCGTCGGCGGCGTGTGCCTCTTCAAGCGCAACATCCAGTCGGCCGAGCAGGTCGCCCGTCTCAACGACGAGGTCCGCGCGCTCTTCGCGGGCAGGGTCCCGCCCTTCATCGCCGTCGACCAGGAAGGAGGGAACGTGGTGCGCCTGTCCGACCGCAACGTCGTGCTGCCAGGCAACATGGTGCTGGGTGCCACGCGCGACGGACAGCTCGCCTACGAGGCCGGCCGCGCCCAGGGCAACGATCTGCGGCGCCTGGGCTTCACGATGAACCTGGCGCCGGTGCTCGACGTGAACTCGAACCCGCGCAACCCCGTCATCGGCATTCGTGCCTTCTCGGACGACGTCGGCCTGGTGAGCGAGCTGGGGGCGCAGTTCGTCCGTGGGCAGCAGGCGGCGCGCATCGTCACCATCGCCAAGCACTTCCCGGGGCACGGCGGCGTCGACAGCGACTCCCACAAGGCCCTGCCGGTGGTGAAGTTGCCCGAGGCCGCGCTGCGCCGGCAGCTCGAGCCCTTCGTGGCCGCGATGCACGCGGGGCTCGACGGCCTCATGACGGCGCACATCGCGACGCCCACGCTGGCGAACGGAGACTCGACGCCGGCCACGCTCTCACCCCACGTGCTCGGGAACGTCTTGCGGGACCAGCTGGGCTTCGGGGGCCTGGTGGTGACGGACGAGCTCGAGATGGACGCCATCGACGCGCGCTGGGGCGTGGGTCACGCGGCGGTGATGGCGGTGAACGCCGGGGCCGACGTGGTGCTGGTGCCCTGGCGCGAGGAGAAGATCGCCGAGGTCGCCGACGCCTTGCGCGCCGCGGTGGATTCGGGCGTGTTGTCGATGGCTCGGGTGGACGAGGCGGTGCGCCGAATCCTCGAGGTGAAGCTCCGCCGCGGCGTCTTCGAGGCCTTTCCGCCGCGGGACGAGCGGCTCGCCACCCTGGGCGCCGAGCAGGAGATCGTCACCCGCATCGCCAGCGCTGCCGTCACGCTGCTGAAGGCCGATCGCCGGGTGCTCCCGCTGCCGGCCGGGCGTCGCGTCGGCGTGGTGACGGCCGAGAAGGCCCTGGCCACGGCGTTGGAGTCGCGGCTGCCTGGTGTTCGCTCGCTGGTGGTGCCGGCCTTCGCGCCTGCGTCGGCGCGGATCGACCTCAAGCGGCAGGCGCAGGCCCTGGCCCAGCAGAGTGACGTGGTGGTGGTGGGCGTGGTGAACGCGCAGCAGCTCGAGTTCGCCACCGTCGTGGAGCTGACGGGCAAGCCGATGGTGGTGGTGGTGATGGGGGCGCCGTACCTGGGCAGCCAGGTGCCAGGCGCCGCGGCGGTGCTGTCGGTCTACTCGTACCGGGAGTCGATGGCCGACGCGGCGGCGCGGGCCCTGACCGGAGAACTCGCGCCGGCCGGTCGCCTGCCGGTCGCGATGCCGAAGATGCCCTTCGGGTTTGGCCTCGACGTCAGCGGACGGCAGCTCCCGCAGGCGGCGCAGGCCGACGTGCACGCCGCTCCCGTGACGACGGCCGTGCCCTAGGCCTCAGCGCGTTCGATTGAGGTTTCGCTGAGCGCGAGGGTCAGCCGACGAGTGACTTCCGCTCCACCCCAGACGCCTCGATCAACCCGAAGGTGTGATCCTTGCGCCGGTACACCACGTTCATCTCCATCGTGGTGCTGTTGGTGAACACGTAGAAGTCGTTGTTGATCAGGTCCATCTGCATGAGGGCCTCTTCGACCGACATCGGCCGGGCGAGGAACTCGTTCTTCTTGATCAGCCGCGGGCCGGTGTCGGTGTTCTCTTCGGCGTGCTCGATCACCTGGTGCCGCCACTTCATCTGCTCCACGAGGTCGTGCCGGTGGTGCACGCGGTCGCGGCCGTGCTTCTCCTTGAGCTTCTCTTTGTACTTCTTGAGCTGACGCTCGATCTTGTCCATCGCGAGGTCGATGGAGGCGTACATGTCCTGGCTGCGCTCCTTTCCGCGCAGCATGTAGGGCCCGGAGTGAATCGTGATGTCGGCCTGGTGGTGATGTTTCTCGACCGAGAGCACCACGTGCGCCTCGGAAGGCCGGTCGAGGTACTTGTTCACCCGCTCCACCTTCTCCTGCGCATACGCCTTGAGTGAATCAATCGGGTCGACGTGCCGGAAGGTGATGTTCATCTGCATGGGCGTTTGCCTCCTGGAAGGGTCCGGGCATCGAGAGAGGGTAAGCGGCCCGTGACCACGAGGTGGATTCCACGTCACGACGCCGTGAAACGCAATGTGCGTTCTCGGCATTTCCGCTGCGTCGCCGCTTTTTCTTTGACGAGGTTCGTCAGGTCTGGGCGCGCGCGACCCAGGTGCGAATGATGCTGCGCTGGTGTTCACCGAGGTCGAGCATCTTCACCGCGAAGCCCACGTTGGCGGTGACGCCGATGACGCGGCCGGTGGCGTGGATCTGCGTGACGTGGCCCTGGAAGGTGAGCGTCACCTCGGCCGGCGTGCCGACCATGACCTTCTCCCCGGACACCACGAAGATGGAGTCGCTCTTCCAGTTGGCGCCCTCGTCCATCGTGAAGGGCCGCGCGTCACCGCGGGGCAATGACAACTTCACGTGGATCATTCCGCCGCGCCAGGTGACGGAGGCGGTCGAGGCAGGCAGGGGCGGGGCCTTCGGCGCCGCCGCGGGAACGGGAGGCGGCACCGAGCGGCCGCGCCGTTCGAACTCGACCATGCGCACGGCCAGCACCAGGAACGCGTCTTCGCACGCCAGGCGCAGCTCTGGCGTCGCCTCGGGCGGCAGCCGGCTCGGCAGGTAGCGGTGCACCAACGCGAAGAAGGCGGCCCGGGCGGCGTCCTTCGAGGCGTTCGCGGGCACCCGCAACACCTCGTGGGTCGGCCGGTCCTTGAGGCTCTCGAGCCACTCGCGGATCTGCCGCGTCGCCTCGTACTGGGCGCGCGCCACCTCGTCGCCCTGTGGCGGAGCCAGCGCGGCCTGGATCTCGGGCACCTCGCGCAGCGGCACGAACTGGCGGCCGTCTCGCGACACCGCGCGTACGTCGTTGAGCTTTCCGCGCATGGCGAGATCGCGCACCACGTCGATGGGCACGGGGCCCAGCACGCGCGCTTCGCTGTCGGCCAGCCAGTACTGCGCGCTCATGAGGCCCCCTCGGCCGCCTCCAGTGCCGCGCGCACCACGTTCTGCACGTCGAGCGGGTGGAAGGGCTTCGAGAGAAACCCGTGCGCTCCGTCCTTGAGCGCCTGCTGCACGAGCGACTCGGTGTCGAGGCTCGAGATGACGATGATGCGCATCGGCGGCGACTGGGTGGCGAACGTCTTGAGCAGCTCGAGCCCGCTCTTCCCGGGCATGATCAGGTCGAGCAGCACCACCTGGGGCAGCTTTTCGGCGATGGCGGCGACGGCGGCGTCTCCCGAGTCGGCCTCGCGCACGGTGCACGGCACGTCAGCCAGGGCGTCCTGGAGCATCCTCCGCAGGAGGCGATCGTCGTCGACGATGAGCACGTCAGGCATGAGGCTCCCCCGGGGAATAGAAGACGGCCTGCAAAGGCTTATCGCACCTGCGGCGGCTGTCGATTCAGACGTACTTCTTCCGTTTGCTCGACGGCAGCACGCCCAGCACCTCGCGGTACTTGGCCACCGTCCGGCGGGCGATCTCGATGCCCTGGGCCTTGAGCAGCTCGACGATCTTCTGATCCGAGTACGGGTTCTTCGGGTCTTCCTGGCCGACGATCTGCTTGATGTGGTTCTTGACCGCTTCGCTGGCGATGTCGTCGCCGCCGGTGCGCGCGATGGACGAGTTGAAGAAGTACTTCAGCTCGAAGATGCCCTGCGGGGTGTGCACGTACTTCGCCGTCGTCACGCGGGAGACGGTGGACTCGTGCATGCTGATGTCCTCGGCCACGTCGCGCAGGATGAGCGGCTTGAGGAACGCGATGCCCTTGTCGAGGAACTCGCGCTGGAACTTCACGATGCTCTCGGTCACCTTGTGAATCGTGCGCTGGCGCTGGTGAATCGAGCGAAGGAGCCAGTGGGCCGAGCGGAGCTTCTCCTGCACGAACTCCTTGGTCTGCCCCGGCGGGAGCCGCCCGCCCTTGAGCGCCTGCAGGTACGCGCCCGAGATGCGCAGCTTCGAGAGCCCGTCGTCGTTGAGCACCACCGTGTAGTCTTCGCCCATCTTGTACACGTAGACGTCGGGGGTGATGTACTGGGCGTCGTCGCCCGAGAAGTTCCGGCCCGGCTTCGGGTCGAGCCTCGGCAAGAGCCGTGACGCCTGCACCACCTCGTCGAGCGGCACCTTCAGATCGCGCGCGATGGCCGGGTAGTTCTTCGACTCGAGCAGCTTGAGGTGCTTCTTGAGGATGAGGCCGAGCAGCCCCGTGCCGGGCTCGTGGAGGGCCTGGAGCTGGACGAGGAGGCATTCCTGCAGATCGCGCGCGGCGCAGCCCTTGGGGTCGAGTTGCTGCACGCGCTTGAGCACCTTCTCGGCGACGCGCATGTCGACGTCGGCCTCGTTCGCCAGGCGGATGAGCGGGTCGCCCTCGACGTCGGCGAGCTTGAGGTACCCATCGTCGTCGAGGTTGCCGATGATGAGCTCGGCGATGCGCAGCTCGGCGTCGTTGAGCCGCACGCCCGAGAGCTGCTCGTGGAGGTGGTCGACCAGGTCCTCCTTCTGCACCATGTTGGCTTCGAAGGAAGGCAGGTCCTCCATGTCGACGTTGCCCTTGTTCGAGGCGGTCGTCGGCTCGTTGAACTGGTAGCTGTTGAGGTACTGGTCCCAGTCGATCTCCTCGGGACCCTTCTCGGGCGTGACCTCGGTGGCCTTCTCGGGCGGCGGGGCCTCGAACTCGGCCGGCTGCTCGCGGGTGTCGGCCTCGAGCGACGCCTCACCGGGCGCCTTGTCGGCCATGTCCCCTTCGACGGTCTCGTCAGGCTGTTCGAGGAGCGGGTTCTGTTCGATCTCCGCGGTGACCTGTTCGATCAGCTCCATGCGCGACAGCTGGAGCAGCTTGATCGCCTGCTGCAGCTGCGGCGTCATCACCAGCGACTGCGACATCTTGAGGCTCTGCTTCAGCTCCATGCCCATGTCGGTTGTCCCCGTGGCTTCTCAAAAGGTGTGCCAAAGGTATTGAAGCGCGCGAAGAAGCACAACCAGCTCGTGAGAGGTTCCCGATTTTATTGGGGAATCTGTCAGAATTCTGACGCTGGCATTTTCCGTGCTGCCGTGCATCCGCGGCTTGGGAACACAACCTGCAGGGCGCGCCATCAGCCCAGGCTGAAGTTGTTGCCGAGGTAGACGGAGCGGGCCCGTTCGGAGGCGGCGATGGCTTCGGGAGGACCCTCCTCGAGGATCTGCCCGGCCGCGATGATGTAGGCCCGATCACAGATGCGCAGCGTGTCGCGCACGTTGTGATCGGTGATGAGCACGCCCAGGCCCTTCGTCTTGAGGCGGGCGATCTCCTTCTGGAGCTCACCGACGTTGATGGGGTCGACCCCGGCGAAGGGCTCGTCGAAGAGGATGAAGCGCGGGTTTGGCAACAGCGAGCGGGCGATCTCGGCGCGGCGGCGTTCTCCGCCCGAGAGGGTCTCGCCGAGGCTGGCCGTCACGTGCGTGAGGCCGAACTCCGAGATGATCTCCGCGGCGCGGGCCTCGCGGTGGGCCCGGGAGAGCCCGGCCTGCAGCTCCAGCACGGCGAGCATGTTCTCGCGCACGGTGAGCTTGCGGAAGATGGAGGCCTCTTGCGGGAGGTAGCCCAGGCCCTTGCGAGCGCGCTGGTGCATGGGGAGCCCGGTGAGTGCGGCATCACCAAGGGTGACGTCACCGGCATCGGGTTGGACCAGGCCCACCACCATGTTGAACGAGGTCGTCTTGCCCGCGCCGTTGGGCCCGAGGAGGCCGACGACTTCACCGGGCGAGACGGTGAGGCTCACGCCGTTGACGACCCGCCGTTTGGCGTAGGTCTTCATGAGGCCGGTGGCAGTGAGGCGGTCGGACGACACGAAGAACAGGGTGCCCGAGCGCCCGTGCGGCGTCGAGGCAAACGTGAGCTGCCCCTCGCCTCGATTCTCGATGATCTGCGGTGCCCGCCGTGCCTTCAGCAGGAGCGCCGACAGCTTCGCCCTGGCTTCCGAGACGCTCCAGGTCATGACCAGATTGAAGACGAGAGATGACCAGAGAGATGGTCAAGCTCGGCGGGGCGGGCCGGGCTTCTTGGGCGCAGGAGGCTTCGCCCCAGGGGACTTCGGGCCCGGCGGCCTGGTGCCAGGAGCGACCTTCGGCGCGGCAGGCTTCGCCACGACCTTCGGCTTCGGCGCGGGCGCTGCGACGACCGGCTCGACATTGAGCGCGAACCACGCATGGCCGCGCACCAGCCACAGCGCGGTCATCATCGGTCCGCCGACCAGCGCCGAGAGGACCTCGCCGGCCAGCACGTGGAACGCCCCGGCCACCATCACCACCACCAGCCACGCCGCCATCGACACCGACACCAGGATGAACTGCGACACCGCCCAGGCGGCGCCGTGCTCCTTGAACACCGCGCCAAGCGGTCGCGCCCCGCCGAGCAACAGCGCCTCGAGCGCCGGCAGCAGCACTACCGCCATCACGAACAGGCTCGCCAGCGCGCCGCCGTAGGCCAGCGTCAGGAAGGCCACCGTCCCGAAGAGCAGGGGCATGCCCAGGGCCGTTCGGCTCCGCGCGCGCGCGACCAGCTCCGCCTCGACCTCCGCGCGAGCGACCTCGCCTTCGAGCAGCACGCGCCGCCAGACGTAGAGCGCCACGGACCACAGCAGCGCCTTCACCGGCGCTGCCGCGATGATCCCCACGTTCCCCAGCGGCACCAGCAGCCAGTCGGCCAGCGTGCCCAGGCCGAGCGCGAGCGTCGGCACCACCACCACCCACGGGCTCTTCGTCACCGTCGCCAGCGCCGCGGTGCCAGCGCGGTGGTACAGCGGAATCGGGAGGAGATCGGCCATGACGAGCGCGCCTTCTACCGTTTCGCGCCGGGCTTCTGCTTCACCTCGATGACGGTGGTGGCGTTCTCCACCTCGATGAAGTCGGCGCCCGAGAAGAAGGTCACCTTCGTGCCCTTCATACGGCTCGTCCCCTGGCGCGCCTGTGGCTGGCCCGTCACCACCAACACGCCCGTCTGCACGTCGTAGTCGCCCTTCTGACCCGCGGCCCATCGGTCCTTCTCGGTGGCCTCGACGCCGCCGCGCGCCTGCACCTTCGTGATGGTGCCGCTCTCGTCGTACAGCGCCGTGAGCAGCGGGGCCTTGATGGTGGTGTCTCCTCGCTTCGCCACCACGTGCCCGCTCCAGTCGGCCCGGCTGCGTTGTTCGTCGAGCACCAACCGGTCGGCGTCGATGGTGACGCGCTGCACGCCCGAGCCCACGCCGCCGTCCTTCGCGAGCGCCTGCGCGTCGTCCACCTTCGTGCGCGCGCGGTCGACGATGACGCGGTCGGTGCCGGTGATGAAGGTGACCAGCTCGCCCTGCACCTCGCGCCGGCCCTGGCGTGCCTCCGGCTTGCCCCGCACCACCAGCGTGCCCGTGGCGTTGTCGTAGTCGGCCTCGTCCCCGCGGGCCCAGCGGTCGCCGTCGACCGCCTCCACGTGCCCACGCGCGAGGATCCGGCTCACCTCGCGGTTCGCGCCGTACTCCACCGTGATGACGTCGCAGGTCATCGTGGTGGTGTCGCGAAGCGCCTTCGCTCGGCCGGTGTAGACGGCCTTCTGTTCCTTGTTGATGACCTCGAGCTTGTCGGCGCTCACCTGCACCGGGCGGGACAGCAAGACGCCGGCGTCAGGTGAGGCGGTCAGCAGCAGCGGGACGATCCACGACACGAGGGGCTCCATACACCGAATGCGGGCATCACTTCGTCGTCGTCACCGGCTGGTCGAACGTCACCCGTTGCTCGCCGAAGTCGGCGAAGAAGCCGTTGGCGGTCTGAATGAAGCGCGGGTGCTCGATGAGGACGCCAGCGTCAGAGGTGGCGCCGCCTTCCGCGGAGAGCGCGCGGTCGTAGGTCGCGGTCGGCGTCGTTCCCACCATGCCGTCGTTCCCCAGGAACCGAACGCCGCCGCTCCCGGTGGCCACCTGCGCCGTGCCGTTTCCAGAGACCTGTGGCGCCAACACCACCACGCCGGTCCGGGTCAGCCGAACGCTGGCGTCCGCGGCGAGGAAGTCGTTCGACGAGCGCATCAGCTCCACCACGGGGGCCGTGGCCTCCATGCGCAGCTCGCTGCCTCGGTACTGCCGCACCGTCACCGCGCGCACCGTCACGTCGGCCTTCGGAGTCTCCTCGGCCGACACGACCGGCGGCGCCGCCGACCTCGAGCAGGCACTCAGCCAGGTCACGAGGAGCAAGCGTCTCAGAAGCGGACTCCGAAGCGCCCGAGCAGCAGCGGAGCGGGTTGCAGCCAGCCGGCCTCCACCGAGACCGAGGAGACCTTGCCGAAGGTGACGCCGAACTCACCGCCGACGTGCGCGCGCAGCACCTCACCATCGTTGACGTGAAACCACGGACCTCCCACGACCGCCAAGAAGACCCGGCTGACGTGGAGCGCCAGCGTGAGGTCGACGGGAATGCCGAGCCGGCCGCCCACGGTGTGCACCAGGAGGCCCGCGTCGAGGCCGAGCACCAGCCGAAAGCGCTCACCGATCTTCGCGAGCTGCTGATGAACGCCGAGCCGAGCCTGAAGCGGGGGGCTCCCGTTGAACCAGGAGCCACCCGCGACGTCGACCTCGACGCCGACGGCCAACGCGGTGGAGTTCGACAGCACCAGTCCAGGGGCGAGGGCACGCACGGAAGGGCACCGTAGCGCAGAAAAAGACCGACGCCGCGGCGGGGGAGAGTCGCCACGGCGTCGGAGGTGTTTCACCCTGCGAAGAGAATGAGCGACGTGCGTCAGGCGCACCCGGCTTCGGCGGCGGCGTGCAGCTTCATCGCGCGGCGGCTGAACTCGGCGAGGCGGTACAGCACGGTGCGCCGCGAGCAGCCGAGCGTCTCGGCCACCTTCGCCTGCTCCATGCCCCGCGCGTGGTACAGCACCGCGGGCGCCTTGAGGGCCTCGGGTGCGCTCTCGAGCACCTTCTGCGCGAAGTTCTTCGTCACCACGCTGTCCTCGAATTCGTCGTCGATCTGCTCGGGCAGCTCCTGGACCGGCGCGGGGCGGCGCTTCGTGTCGCGAATGACGTTGAGGCAGTGGTTCGTCACGATGCGGTGAATCCACGGCAGCACTGCGTCTTCGCTCGGCGCCGCTTCGATGTGCTTCATCAGCTTGATGAAGATGTCCTGCGTCGCGTCTTCCGCCGCTGCGGGGTCCTTCAACAGCCGCCGGCAGCGTGCGTAGATGGTGGGCCCGTACTTCCCGTACAGCGACTCGATGTTGAGGTTCTTCGCCATGGTTTCTCCCCTTGCGAAGCGGCGGTGTGCGCTGCTTTGCCTACATCATCGCACTCGCGTGGTGCGCCGTTGCGCCAGACCCTCCGATGGCTGTCATGGGACTTTCTATTCTGTACAAAATGGTTGTGAGGCTGAGGGGTTGGCCAGCGCTGAAGGGGTATTCGTATTTCTGATTTATTGAAAATTTCTACTAATCTATTGGGCGAAGACCGATCGCGCCACCGCGCCTCACTGAAGACGACACAGTCAACATCATGAATTATTTCATCTTCAGCGGCGAAGGCAGGCCATGGCAATAAGAGTGTTGACGACTCTTTGTATTGTTTGTAGAACGCTCTTGCGAGGTGCTTGATGGGCGCGGGACTGCTGGTGACGGACGGGTACAAGTTCTCGATGGCGGAGGCGGGGTGGCCGCTGCGTGAGGAGACGTTCTCCGCGACGCATCGCCGGGGCGGGCTCCAGGTGGTGCCGTTCGACGTCGAGGCCGAGCTGCGGGCGGTGCTCCCGACGGTGGACTCGCAGGACTGGGCGTTCCTGGCGGCGAACGAATACGAGCTGGGCGCTGGCGTGAAGGCGGCGTTGGGTCGCCCGCAGGTGCAGGTCCGGGCGTTGCCGCGGTTTTCGATCTTCCACGACCGCGAGCCGATCTTCACGGTGACCGGTCCGTCGGCGCTGGTGTCCTGGCTCGAGCCGCAGGTGCTGATGTGGAGCTACCGGATCCAGGTCGCGACGGTGGCGGTGTTTCGTCCGCACGAGCTCGCACAGGCCGTCGGCACGGTGACGTGTGAGCGGCAACGTCAGCTCGTGCTCGAGACGCTCGACGCGGTGGGCGTCAAGGCGCCGGCCATCACGGTGGACAGCCAGGGCTACGTGGCCCGCGTCACCGCCCGGGTGAAGGAGCTCGTCGACGTGGTGGGAACGCCCTCGAGGCTGTTCGAGGTCGGCCTGCGCGCCGCGAGCTGCGTGGAGCAGCACCTGCTCGCGCTCGAAGGCTGCAAGGCGGCCGGATTGACCCGCACGTCCCATGTCTTCGGTGCGAAGGCCCTGGGGCTCGTGCCAGTCGGGACGATGGGCCACGAGCACGTGCAGCGGTACGGCTCGGACGAGGCGGCCTTCCGGGCGATGGTCGATCGGCGCCCGCATCGCTCGAGCTTCCTGCTCGACACCTTCGACACGATTCGATCCGGCATTCCCACGGCCTACTCGATCATCCGCGAGCGGCCGGCGGAGCGGGACTCCATTCGTTTCGACTCCGGCGACAAGGAGTCCCAGTACCGCGTCGCCGTTCAGCTCGCGCGGGAGCAGGGCCTGCGGCCGGTGATGATCCTGGAAGATGGGTTCGACACCGAGCTGACCACGCGCTTCGAGGCGCTGCGCCGTGAGGTGGGGTGGGCGCCCGAAGACCAGGTGTACGGCTACGGCGGCTTCCTCGTCGCGCAGACCGCCGGCACGCCGCTGACCCGAGACCGCGTCTCCGCCGTCTACAAGCTGACCCAGACGGGCCAGCGCCCGTGCATGAAGTTCGGCAACGAAGCCGGGAGCGGGAAGCAGAGCATTCCCGGGCAGCCCGTGGTGTGGCGGCGAAAGCCGGGTGTCGGTGGGGCCTGGGGCATCATCGCGCAGCACGGGGAGTCCCTTCCCGACGGCTACGAACTGCTGACGGGAGCCGCACCGAGGAAAGCGGTGGACGTCGAGTCCGTGCGTGCCGTCGCGGCTGACGATCTGCGGCTGGTGCACTCTCCCGCGACGCAGGCCCTCATCGATCGACTCAAGAAAGAGGCCTTCGGGTGAACCCGCGCTCCGTCACCATGGCCCGCACCGCGACCGTCATCGGCCGGGAGCACGTGCGTCTGGGCCGCAACAACCAGGACGGCGTCTTCGCGCTCACGCGAGATGACCTCGGGGTCGTCGTCGTGACGGATGGGTGCTCCAGCCAACCGTTCTCGGAGGTGGGGGCCCGGCTCGGCGCGCGGGTGCTCGCGATGCTGGTGAGCCGCATGGACTTGGTTCCGCTCGAGGCGCTACCGACCCAGGCCATGACGGCGCTCACGACCTGGCTCGCGCGGTTCGTCGAGACCGTCGAAGGCGATGACCCAGGTCAGGTGCTCGAGGCGTACGGGCTCTTCACCGTCCTGTGTGCGGTGCAACGAGGGTCCGAGGCGGTGGTGTTCGGCAGCGGCGACGGCGCGGTGGTGGTCGATGGGCGGGTGACCCGGTTGTCCTCAGGTGACGACAACGCGCCGGCGTACCTCGGCTACCGCGTGCTCGGTCGTGAGGTTCCGGTCGTCGTTCACCACCTCGGGCCGGCCCGGCAGGTCGCGTTGTGTACCGACGGGCTCGATGGGTGGGTCACGACGGCTGCCTCGGCGCTCTTCGACGACGAGCTGGTCTGGAAGAACCCCATGCAGCTCCAGCGCCGGCTCAACGTGCTCCATGCGACGGAGCGCTTCACCGACGACGCCACCCTCGCGCTCCTGAGCCGGAGGCCCGCGTGATGGACCTCTTTCTCTCCACGGGGCGGGTCAGGCTCACCGACGCCGATCTCCTCGGAGAAGGTGGTGAGGCGCGCGTCTTCCGCCTGAAGGACCGCGCGGTGAAGGTGTTCCATGCCGTCGCGAAGGGCGACGCCGTGGGCCGTCAGGTCCGCGCCACGAAGCTCGAGAAGCTCGCTCGGTTTCCCACCGGGCTGCCTGACGTGGTGCTCGGTCCCCTCGAGCTCGCGAAGGACGCGAGGGGTGACGTGGCGGGCTTCGCGATGCGACGCGTGGATGGTGCGGACGACGCCAGCCGGCTCGCCCAGCGCCAGTACCGGCAGGGGCAGGTGTCGAACGATCGGGTCACCGCGCTGTTCGCCTCGCTCTCCCAGACGCTCCGCGCGCTGCACGATCGCGGCGTGGTGGTGGGCGACCTGAACGATGGCAACGTGCTGGTGACGCCGACGGTCGACACGCCCTTTCTCATCGACGCCGATTCGATGCAGTTCGCCGGGCTGCCCTGTGCCGTCGGCCACGAGCGGTTCCTGGACCCCCGCCTGTACGGAGTCGATCTCACCGCAGCCCCGCGCTTCGACGCTGGCACCGATTGGTACGCGTTCGCGGTGATGCTGTTCTCGTCGTGGCTCTACGTGCACCCCTTCGGAGGGACGCACGCGAAGTTCACGACGGCCCTGCGACGGGCCGAAGCGCGTCACTCGGTGCTGCGTGACGACGTGGTGCTCCCGAGGGTCGCCGCGTCGTGGAAGACGCTCTCGGACGAGGCGCTGCACTACTTCCAGGCAGTGTTCGAGAAGGACGAGCGCCAGGGACCGCCGCTTCCCCTGCTGCGGGCGAGGTTCACGGTCTGCGCCTGTGGGGTCGAGCACGCGCGGCCTGCGTGTCCGGTGTGTCATGCCCTGGGACCGCTCTCCACGAGGCCCGCGGTGCGCGTGAAGGGCCGGTGTACGGCGAAGGTGCTGCGTCAGACCCGGGGACGCCTCGTCGCGTCAGCGAACCAGGGGGGCGTGCGGTTCGCGATCGAAGAAGACGGCGTCGTGCGACGGGAGGACGGCACGCTGGTGCTGGACCGTCCGTTGCGGCGTTCCGAGCGCGTCCTCCTCGCCGGAGCCTCGACCTGGGTGGTGGACGGGCAGGGCGCCATGACGCGCTTCGAGCACGGGCGCCTGGTGGAGCGAGCCCAGACGGGGGTGGCTCCTCACGGGCCCATCGCCGCGGCGTCGACGAACGCGACGTACCGCACCGAGCACGCGTGGTTGATCGATCAGGTGACCGGTTCGCGCGTGGGCCAGGTGCTCGAGGGCCAGACCTGGGTGTGGACCGGAGAACGGCTTGGCCTGGGCTGCTATCGCGCCGGGGGCGTGACGGTGGCGTTCCTCCTGCGAGCCGGGCGCGCCGGGCTCAAGCAGGTGCCGTCGATCGGCTGGTCGGGACGGGTGATCTCCGCGCACGCGGCGTTCGACTCGAGCCACGCGTTGCTCACGGTGACGATCGAGTCGGCCGGACGGGACGTGGTGCAGCGCTGGCTCGTCTCCGAATCAGGTGAGGTGCTCGCCCACCACCGTGACGGACGACCAGGCCATGCCGCGCTCCTCGGAGGCCGCGTCGTCGTTGGTTCCGACGAAGGCCTGGTGTCGTTCTCGGTGTCGTCGGGCGTCCTCGTCGAAGCGACGTGCTTCACCGACACCCAGCCCTTCGTGTCCTCGCAGGACGAGCTCCTTCCCCAGTCCGACGGCAGCCTCGTCGTCGTCGGTGCACGTGACGTGATGCAGCTGTCGTTGTCGTAGCCCTTCACCGGAGGTGTCCCATGTTGCCGTTGCCCGACTTCTACGATCCCAAGCAGGTCTCCCAGCTGTACCTGGAGCGCGCCGGGCTGGTGGCCGACGCCGGTGAGGCCTTCGCGCACCAGCACCGCATCGCCCCGTCCGGGAGCGACAGGTTCCGCATCGCCGCGTTCGGCATCGACGTGCAGGTCGGCTTCTGCACACCCGGGGCCTCGCTCTTCGTGCCCGGCGCCGTCGAGGACACCACGCGCACCGTCGAGTGGCTGTACCGGAACCTCGACAAGGTGACGTCGCTGTTCTTCTCGCTCGACACGCACCGCATGTTCCAGATCTTCCACCCGGCCTGGTGGGTCGACGCGAAGGGAAAGCACCCGGCCCCGATGACGCCGATCTTCCATGAAGAGGTGCGCGCCGGAAAATGGACCGCCGTGGCGCACCCGCGGGAGTCGCTCGAGTACGTGAAGAAGCTCGAGTCGACCGGCAAGTACGTGCTGACGGTGTGGCCGTACCACACGCTCCTCGGCGGGCTGTCGCACGCGCTGGTCCCCGCGATGATGGAGGCCTCGCTCTTCCACGCCGCGGCGCGCCGCCACCAGACGCACTTCGAGACCAAGGGCACCCACGCGATGACCGAGAACTACTCGGTGCTCTCGCCCGAGGTGACGGAGCTGTCGGGTCAGGTGGTGGGCTCGTTCAACACGCCGTTCTTCAAGATGCTCATGGAGCACGACCGCGTGTACGTATTTGGCCAGGCCAAGAGCCACTGCGTGCTCTCGACGCTCAACGACATTCAGGCGCACGTGCTCCAGCATGATCCGTCGCTGGCGCAGAAGATCTGGATCCTCGAAGACGCGATGAGCCCGGTGCCGGCGCCTCCCCTCTCGCCGCTGCCCGCGCACCTCGACTTTCCACGCATCGCCGACCAGGCGCTCGAGCAGTGGCGCAAGGCCGGCATGAAGGTGGTCAAGACGTCCGACGCTGTCGTGATCTGAGTCGTTTCCCCATCAGTTCGTGTCGTACCACCCAGCGGCCCTCGTGGCCGCGCAGGAGGCCCCATGTCCAAAGACGATGATGACGTGACGAAGTCCCTCTCCAGCGCCGTGGCGAGCGGCGTGTTGTCGGCACAGACCTCGAGCCTCGTCACCGGCCATCTCGGACCGCTCGTCGTCGCGGGCGCCGCCGGCAAGGCGCTCGAGGATCTCACGGCGAGTGACGTGACGCTGGTGACGCTGCTGGTCGACGCGAGCGGGTCGATCGCCGATCGAGGGCTCGAACAGGCCGTACGCGATGGGCAGAACGCGCTGCTCGACGCGTTTGGTGGGGCGAAAGAGAAGGACTCGGTGCTCCTCGCGCTGTGGACCTTCAACGATCAGCCGAAGGTGCTGCACGCGTACGTGCCGGTCGACGAGGCGACCCGGCTCGATGCGAAGACGTACCGCGGGCGCGGAGCGACCCGGCTCTACGACACCTGGTGTGACGCGCTCACCGCGAACGTCGCGTACGCCCAGCGGCTGCGAGATGGCGGCACGCCCACCCGATCTATCGTGGTGGTGCTGACCGACGGAGAGGACGTCGGCTCGACGCGCTCGAGCCGGGACTGCTCGAAGCTGTCGAAGGACCTCCTCGCCAGTGAGCTCTTCACGCTCGCCTTCGTCGGCGTCGGCAAGGACGTCGACTTCGAGTTGATCGCCGCGGCCATGGGGATTCCGGCCGGGTGCGTTCACGTGCAGCGTGACGCGACGGCGACCGGGCTGCGCAAGACGTTCCAGCTCGTCTCGCGGTCGGCCATTCGGGCGAGCCAGGGCAAGGTCGCTCCCGGGGTCAACGCCGGGTTCTTCTCGCCCTGAGCCCTCAGAAGTCCAGCATCGTCGCGGCGAGGGACAGTCCGACGAGCACGAGCATTCCGATGATGACGCGGCGCTTGAATTGACGGCCGCGCTCACGGCGATCTTCGAGCGCGCGCTCTTCGAGGCTCCCGCAGCTCTCGCACACCGGGGGCTTCGTCGAGACCGCGCACCGCGCGCAGACGAAGGTCCCACACCGATCACAGGTGCCGAGGGCGGGCTGCTCGTGCACGGGACAGACGCCTTCGCTCGTCCCGGTCGGGTCTTCCGCGACTGGGGTGGCGCCGAGGAGGCTCGCGGCGTGGTCGCGATCCGCTTCCGCCACGAGGATCCGCGGAACGATGGCGGGGTTGCCCAGCGGACCGGCGAGCAAGGACGCGTGGTGCGCGCCCTGCACGACGTAGGCGATCCCCGCGCCCTCCAACAGGCTGCGCCACCCGGCCAACTCGATCGGGTCGCTCGATTCGGCGAGGGCGACGAGGCGCTCCGGGTCTTCGACGGGCTCCGCGTCTGGCCGATCGGATGAAGACATGTGGCTCGCCAGCATGGGCCAGCGGCGCCCTTGCGACAAGGCTGGGGGCTGACCTGACCTGGGCTATGTCCTCCCCGTGATTCGAGTCCGATTACCAACCGGAGACGCCGACTGGGACGACGAGCGCTTCAAGCGCGCCGTGCTGGACAAGTCGCTGCCTCCCACGACAGCCGTCTCCACCGATGGAGGCGCCACCTGGTCCGCCGCGCTCCTGGTCTTCAAAATGCGCCACGGTGGCTCGGACGATGCCCTGGGCGTCTTCATCCCTGTGAAGGTGGATCCGACGGCGATGGCGGTGGGGTACCTGGCCCTGGCGACGCTCGTGATGTTCGGCGGCCCGCTCACGCTCGGAGCCGCGGTGCTTGTCTCGCAGCCAAAACCGACCTTCACCTTCAAGCTGGGAGCCGTTCTGGTGAGCCTGGCTCTTGGCGTCCTTCCACCCATCGGGCTCGGGTTGCTTGCCGTGCGTCGTGTGAAGGCCTCGCCGGGAGCGAATGGGCTGGCGCGGGCGTACTTCTCGGTCGGCGTGGGCGCGTTGCTGGCCCTGGTGCTCGCGGCGGGCGTCGTCGCAGCCCGCGTGGGGTAATGCGTGGCCGAGTCGCGGCTGGAATGGACGCCCGAGCTTCAGACCTGGCTCGCCACCCGCCTCGAGGCCGCGAATGGGCGTCGCACGGCGCGACGGCTGGCAGGTGCAGCGGTCCAGGCGACCGCGGAGGCGGCGCTCGACGCGCCTGAAGGCTACGCCGTCGTGCATGGTGGGGACGTGGAGGACGCGCGCCAGTGGACGACGCTCGCGCTGTGCGTGGCGACGCCAGAGGGGGTGGTGGTGGGCCTCGCTCCGTCACGCACGCACGGGGTGACGCCTGCGCGGGCCTTCGTCGATCTCGACGGGTGGGACGCGTGGACCCCCATGGCGAATGTCGTGCGGTGTGAAGCCTGGGCCCGTCGCGCCCGGGATGATCGACGGCTGGTGTCGAGACACTTCGCGCGGCGTCGCGACGACGATCCCACTCAGCTCCTCGAGGCGGTGCTCGAGTCGCCGGAGTCCGACGAGCCGAGACAGGTGTACGCCGACGTGCTCCAGGAGCGCGGCGATCCCCGGGGTGAGTTCATCGCCGTGCAGATGGAGCTCGCGCGGGTCGATCTCCAGGAGCCCCGCCGCCTCGAGTTGCAGGCGCGCGAGGTGAGTCTGCTCTCGCAGCACGGGCCGCGGTGGCTGGGCACGCTGTCGACCAACGCGGTCACGGTGTCCTTCGCTCGCGGCTTCATCGACGCGCTCACGGTGCTGGACGTGTCGACGTTGTTCGAGACCGACGACACCTTGCGCCAGGAGCCGGTGCGGCAGCTCGTCTTCACCACCCGCAATCGGCTCGACGTGGCGAGGGTGTTGACGCTCCCATGGTTGTCCCGTCTGCGCGCGCTCGAGTTCACCGCCGCGAATGACGTACGGCCGGCGTTGACGCTCGAAGGGCTGGCGACGCTCCTGGGGACTCGCCGGCTGCGCAACCTCACGAGCCTCGGCTTTCACGGGCAGTCGCTCGGAGACGATGGCGCGGCGCTGGTGGCGCGCGAGGGGCCCCACGCCTTCCCGTCCCTGGTCGAGCTCGCCCTCACGCGAGATCACGTCTCCGCCGAAGGCCTGCGCGCGCTCGCTCGCACCCGCTGGTTCACGGGCCTGGAACGGCTCGCCCTCGATGGCAACGAGCTGGGCCCTGATGGCGCCGCCGAGCTCGCAGACGTGCGCTTCCGAAAGCTCAAGCGCTTGTCATTGGGTCAGAACCGAATCGGATCGGATGGTGCCGCGGCATTGGCCCAGTCCGCGGGCCTCGCGTCGGTGGAGCGGCTCTGGCTGAACGGGAACGGCATCGGCGTCACCGGCGGCGAGGCGTTGTTGCAGTCACCGAACCTCGGGCGGGTGACGACGCTCGTGCTCGATGGCAACCCGATTGGGGCGCGCCTCCGCCAGCGTTTCGCAGAGCGTGAAGCGCTCAGCGCAGGCCGCGTTTCGTGACCAGATAGGTCGCGAAGCTGCCCAGCCAGTGGCCACCCTCGTAGTGCTCACCGGTGACCGCCTCGAGGCCGGCGGTGCGGTGCTTCTGGGCCGCGGCGTCCAGCGCGGGCTCTCGTGCGTCACCATCGGGGAGGCCTGCCCGAAGGCCCTCGAGCATCCACGCGCGCGAGAGGTTGAGCCCATCGAGGTGCGCGAGCTTGGGATCGGCGCGGTCCGTCACGCGCTCCGGCTCGAGCCATGGGACGTTCGTGGTTGGAATCGTCGGGAGGAACGTCGACAGCCACGCCCCAAAGCGCGGCTTTGGCAAGAGCCGGCGCATGAGATCGGCTTCCGCGAGGCACGGCGAGAGGAAGTCCTGGCCACCCGGCTCCCAGGTGAGCGGGCAGCCGACGTCGGCGAGGTAGAACGCTTCGGCGCGAGCGGTCAGCAACGCCTCGAGCTCCACGTGGTGCGCACCCCGGGCCCAGTCCAGCGCGAGGCCGAACGCGAACGCCGTCTGATCGTGCTCTCCTACCCGAATCGGTCGGGACAGCTTCGGCAACCACGACAGGAGCCGCTTCACCGCCACGGCCTCGAGCGGCGCGAGCGCCTTCGCCCATCGGCGCGCCTCGAGGCTGTCCCACTCCCGCAACTCGAGGCCAAGCTGGAGCAGCCACGCGAGCCCGTACGGTCGTTCGAAGCTCACCCGGCCCGGGCCTTCGACGTACGCGACCTCAGCGGCGAGGTTCTTCGCCGTCAGGCTCTTCTCGAGCGCCTTCCTGGCCTCGGCCGCGAACGGCGCGTCGGGGAACGTGCGGGCCAGACGCGCGAGGAGCCAGTGCCCGTGCACGGAGGAGTGCCAGTCGTAGCAGCCGTAGAACGCCGGCGTGAGCTTCGAGGGCACCTTCGCGTCCGTCGGGCCTGACAGCACGTGCGCCACCTTGTTCGGGTACTCCTTGTGGACGCAGGCGAGCGCGAGGCGGGCAAAGCGCGTCGCCACCTCGACGTCGACGGTCTGCCCGAGGCTGAGCGTGAGGAGGAGGGAGAGGGGCATCGGTCACTCCTCGAGCGCGCGCTTGAGGATCTTTCCTGAGTCGCTCTTGGGCAGCTCGACGCGAACGACCACCGACTTCGGGAGCTTGTAGCGGGCCAGCTTCCCCTCGAGGAACGAGAGCCCCTCGGCCTCGCTGACGGTCTCTCCAGCGACGGGTGCGACGAACGCCCGCCCGGCTTCGCCCCACTTCGGGTCCGGAACGCCGACGACCGCCACCTCGCGCAGCTTCGGGTGCGTCGACAGCGCGCGCGCGATCTCCACCGGGTCTAGGCCTCGTGAAGGCCGGGCGCCTCGCGACCGGTCGACTTCACGTACTCGGTGTAGCCGCCGCCGAACGTCTGGGGCCCCTTCGGCGTCAACTCCAGCACCCGGTTGGTCAGCTCCGCGAGGAAGTGCCGGTCGTGCGACACCACCAGCAGGCTGCCCTCGAAGCCCTTGAGCGCGTCGATCATCATCTCCTTCGTCGCGAGATCGAGGTGGTTCGTCGGCTCGTCCAGCACGAGGAAGTTCGGCGGGTCGAACAGCATGAGCGCGAGCACCAGCCGGGCCTTCTCGCCGCCCGAGAGCACCCGCACCACCTTCTCCGTCTCGTCGCCCGGGAAGCCGAAACACCCCGCCAGCGTGCGCAGCGTGCCTTCGCTCGAGCGTGGGAAGGCGTCCACGAGCGTCTGCCAGACCGTCTTCTGGCCATCGAGCACGTCCATCGCGTGCTGGGCGAAGTAGCCGAGCTTGATGCTGGCCCCGAGCGTGACGACGCCGGTGTCGGGTTGGCCATGCGCCGCCACCATCTTGAGGAGCGTCGACTTGCCGGCGCCGTTGACGCCCAACACGCACCAGCGCTCGCGGCGACGGAGCAAGAAGTCGAAGCTCTTGTACACGACGAGATCGCCGTAGGCCTTCGACACACCGGCCAGCTTCACCACGTCTTCGCCACTGCGCGGCGGCGGCTTGAAGTCGAAGCGCACCTTCTCGACCCGGCGCGGCGGCTCGACGCGTTCGATCTTCTCGAGCTTCTTCACCCGGGACTGCACCTGGGCCGCGTGTGAGGCGCGCGCCTTGAAGCGTTCGATGAAGGCGAGCTCCTTCTTGAGCATGGCCTGCTGTCGCTCGAAGGTGGCCTGCTGCTGCGCCTCGGCGATCGACTTCTGCTGCACGTAGAACTCGTAGTCGCCCGAGTACGAGGTGAGCTCGCCGCCGTCGATCTCGAGGATGCGCGTGCACACGCGGTTGAGGAACTCGCGGTCATGCGAGGTCATCAGGAGCGCGCCGTCGTACTGCTTCAAGAACTGCTCGAGCCAGATGAGCGACTCGAGATCGAGGTGGTTCGACGGCTCGTCGAGCAGCATCGCGTCCGGCTTCATCAGGAGGATTCGGGCCAACGCCACCCGCATCTTCCACCCGCCCGAGAGCGCGCCCACGTCCCCGTCGATCATCGACGGCCGAAAGCCGAGGCCCGCGAGGATCTCACGAGCACGGCCCTCGAGCGCGTACCCGCCGAGCTCGTCGAAGCGCGCCTGCACTTCACCGAAGCGCGTGACGAGGTCGTCGAGCTGGTCGCCCTTGGCCGGGTCGGCCATGTCGTGCTCGAGCTGCTTGAGCTCGCGAGCGACCTCCGAGACGTTGCCCGCGCCGTCCATCGTCTCTTCGATGACCGGCCGGCCGCTCATCTCGCCGACGTCCTGCCGGAAGTACCCGATGGAGACGCCGCGATCGATGCTGACCGACCCTTCGTCCGGCGTCTCCTCCTTCATGATGTAGCGGAACAGCGTCGACTTGCCGGAGCCGTTGGGCCCCACCAGGCCGACCTTCTCGCCCTTGTGCAGGGCCGCCGAGGCGCCGATGAAGAGAATCTGACGGCCGTGCTGCGCGCCGATGGAGTCGAGCCGAATCATGCGGGCGCCATAGGTCAACGCGTCGTCGAGGTCACGGAGAGTAGGCGTCGCGGTGAGCAACTTCGGCCGACGCAGGCCCGATACCTGCTTCATGCGGCTCGTTCCGGTCCTGGAGGTCTCGCTGGCAGCCCTGGCGCCTCGGCGTCAGGGTTCCTCGCCCGCGAAGCCGCCCCTGGCCGTCATCGAGTCGCGCGCCGTGGTCGAACGTCCGTCGTGTCAGTGCGCCTGGTCGCCCGCCTCCTGTGGAGGGCCCAGGAGCCTCACATGCCAGTCGCTGTAGCGCGGTCACTCGTCCTCTCCGTCGTTCTCCTTCACCCCCAGCTGGCCACCGCCGAGTCCAGCCCTGTCGCGCCCAGCTTCGCGAACCGAAGCCTGGGCCTGGCGGTGGGCGCCATGCGCGTCTTTGGCTCCACGCCCATGATTCCGGACGTCATCGTCCCGATGTGGCTCGAAGGCTCGGTGTACCTGCTCGAGGGCGTCGAGCTGGTCCTTCGCGTGCCCGTCGCGTTGGGGCACGTTCGAGCGGGCGCCGCGACGTCAGATGGAGCCGGCCTCATCGTGGCGGTGGGCGCGCAGGTCAGCGCTCGGTACGTGTTCCTCGAGGACGCGGTTCGACCGTTCGTATCCTTGCATCTGGGTGGCTTGTGTCTGGTCCGGGCCGGCACCGTGGGTGACACGTTGATGGTGGGGCCAGGGGTGGGAGCGGGGATAGAGGTCTTCGTGGCGCCGTCCGTCTCGCTCCAGCTTCGCGGCATCGGCGAGTGGTTCACGACGCTGCGTGGGCAGCAGGGCTTCTCGGTCGGCGGCGCCCTGGCCGCCTCGGCGTTCTTCTGACTCGGCCGCCGGGGCTGACCTCTCCGTCGCCTCGACCGAGCGGCGTCGACCAGCCGTCAGTTCCCGAAGACCATCCCGGCGCGCGAGAGCCACTCCGCAATCGGGCCTGGGACGATGCCCAGCGCGACGGTCGCGACGGCCGAGGTGACGAGCGCCACCTCGGTCGTCCAGTGCCGGAACGGCGCGGGCGCGTCGGCCGGCGACGGGCGCATGAACATGTAAACGACGACGCGCAGGTAATAGTAGGTGCCCGCGACGCTCGAGAGGATGCCGACGACCGCCAGCCAGATGAGGCCCGCGTCGACCGCTGCGCTGAAGATGAAGAGCTTGCCGAGGAAGCCCACCGTCGGCGGGACTCCAGCGAGTGACAGCATGAAGGCCGCCATGGCCGCGGCCCAGCCGGGTTGACGCTGCGCGAGGCCTGAGAGCCGCTCGAGATCCCACGTGTTGCCGCGCGTCTCGTCTTCCCGGCGCTCGATGGCCGCCAGCGTGCCGAACGCGCCGATGGAGGTGACGGTGTAGCCAAGCAGGTAGAACAGCACGCCCTTGTAGACGCTCGCGTTGACCGCGCCCGCGGCCAGCAGCGGCGTCGCCGACAACACCCCACCCACGTCACCGGCCTTCGCAGACGGCGGCACGAAGAGGGCGGTCACGCCCAACAGCAGGTAGCCCGCGTGCGCGATGGAGGAGTACGCCAGCATGCGCTTGACGTTCCGCTGGGGCATCGCGAGCAGGTTGCCGGCCACCATCGTCAGCAGCGCCAGCAGCGAGAACAGCGCGAACGGCACCTGCGGGTCGAGCCCGTGAACGAGCGCGAGGAAGGTCCGCACCAGGGCCACGAAGGCCGCGGCCTTCACGCCGACGCTCATCAGCGCGGTGACGGGGGTGGGGGCGCCCTCGTACACATCGGGCGTCCACATGTGGAACGGCACCGCGGCCACCTTGAAGGCGAACCCGGCGAGCACCAGCCCGAAGCCGGCGTAGACGAGGCCCGACTTCGTGGCCATCGCCCCGGGGAGCAACGTCGCGAGGTCCGACAGCCGCGTGGTGCCGGTGGCGCCGTAGAGCAACGCCGCGCCGTACAGCAGCAGGGCCGCGGCGAAGGCCCCGAGGATGAAGTACTTGAAGCCCGCCTCGGCCGGTCGCGGGCCGCGACGAAGGAACGCCGTGAGCGCGTAGGTGGCGACCGAGAGCACCTCGAGGTTGATGAAGAGGGTGATGAACTCGTTCGAGGCCGCGAGCAGGCTCATGCCCGCCGCCGCGAAGAGCATCAGCGCGTAGAACTCCCCCCGCTCGGCGTTGCGGTGCTTGAGGAAACCCGAGGCCAGAAGACAGGCGAGGCCCGTGCCCAGGCACACCATCACCGTCATGAAGCTCGAGAACGGGTCGAGCACCGCGAAGCCCTGGAGCACCAGCCGCGCCGGCTCGAACGCGTTCTGCAGCGCGAAGAGGCCCGCGATGGCCGAGGCGATGAGCCCCACCACCGCCATGTAGGTGCGGTTCGCCGTCGAGAGGAACACCTCGGACAGCATGAGGATGATGGCGCCGACGACGAGCACCGCCGCGGGCACCACCGTCATGAACTCGGCGAGCGTAAAGGTAGGCGTGTTCAGCACGAGGTCACCAGGGCGTCAGGGCGTCTGTGGGTTGAGGCCCGCGGCCGGAAGCACGCGGCCCGTCGGGAGGAAGCGCGGCATCGCGGTCGGCGCCGCGGCGAAGGCCGCCTTCGGAGGCAGGGAGCGCACCTGCACGCGCACCTTCTGGTCCTCGGTGCCGGCGTCCGTCTTCCCCGACGCGTAGTTGGCGCGCGCGAGGAACCGCTCGGTCGAGGGGTTGAGCAGGTCGAGCACCGGCTGCGGGCGCAGGCCCATGATGCCGATGAGGGCCAGCAGGGGCACCGCGGCGGCGATCTCCCGCAGGCTGAGGTCCTTGAGCCCCAGGTTCTCCTGGTGCGTCACCGTGCCGAAGAAGACCTTCTGCACCATCCACAACATGTAGGCCGCGCCGAGGACGACGCAGGTGGTGGCGGCGATGGCGATCCACATCGGCAGGCTCGACTTGAAGGTGCCGAGCAGGACGAGGAACTCGCCGACGAAGCCGTTGGTGCCAGGCACCGCGATGGACGAGAAGGTCACCACCAGGAAGAAGGCCGTGAAGATGGGCATGACCTTCGCGATGCCGCCGTAGTCGGCCATCAGGCGCGCGTGACGGCGCTCGTAGAGGAAGCCGAAGAGGAGGAACAGCGCTCCGGTCGACACGCCGTGGTTCAGCATCTGGTACGCGCTGCCGGTGGCGCCCTCGCCGGTGAAGGCGAACATGCCCAGCATGCAGTAGCCGAGGTGGCTCACCGACGAGTAGGCGATGAGCTTCTTGATGTCCTTCTGCGCGAGGCACATGAGCGCGCCGTAGACGATGCCGATGACGGCCAGGATGCTGATGGGCACCTGGTACTGCCGCGCAGCGACGGGGAAGAGCGGAACCGCGAAGCGCCAGAAGCCGAAGGTGCCCATCTTCAGCATCACGCCTGCGAGGATCATCGAGCCGGCCACCGGCGCCTGCACGTGCGCGTCGGGCAACCAGGTGTGCACCGGGAACATCGGCACCTTGATCGCGAAGGCGAGCGCAAACGCGAGGAACATGAGGGGGCCCCAGCGCACCATCGCCAGCGCCCCCGCAGACACGTTCGAGCAGTCACCCGCCGCCGTACACGCCGCCACCTCGCGGTTGAGCGACATCAGCCCGTTGTAGAGCGTGGCGTAGTCGAAGCTCCGAGCGCCGGACGGCGCCGCGAGGAAGTACGCGGCCAGCATCGCCACCAGCATCAGCAGCGAGCCGACGAGCGTGTAGAGGAAGAACTTGGTGGCGGCCATCTGCCGCTCCTCGGCGCCCCACACGCCGATGAGGAGGTACATCGGGATGAGCATCGCCTCGAAGAAGACGTAGAAGAGCAGCACGTCGAGCGCGCACACCGCGCCGAGCATCGCCGTCTGGAGCACCAGCAACGCGAGGTGGAACTCCTTCACGCGCTCGTCGATGTAGGTCCACGACGCGAGCACCACGAGGGGCCCCAGGATGCCGGTCAGCATCACCAGCGTCATCGCCAGGCCGTCGATGCCGACGTGGTAGCTGAGGCCCAGCTCGTCGATCCACCGCATACGGTACTCGAGCTGGAACTCCACCGGGCTCGCGGGAATGAACCGCACCCACGCCCAGACGCAGGTGGCGAGGTTCACCAGCATGCCCACGAGCGTCAGCGCGCGGATCTGCCACTTCTCGGTCTTCGGCAGGAACACCAGCAGCGCCGCGAAGAAGAGTGGCGAGAAGATGACCAGGTTCAAGATGCGGGAGTCGAAGACGCTCGTCACAGCGCGTACCTCTGGAGGATCCACACGAGAGCGCCGGCCAGCCCGAGCGCCATGATGGCGGCGTAGGCCTGCGCGTCACCCGTCTGCAGGTAGCGCAAGACCGAACCGCTCTGCTTCGTCACCCACGCGGTGCCCTTCACCGCCACGCCGTCGATGAGGATCGAGTCCACGACCCGCCACAGGATGCGGGCCACCATCGACACCGGGCGGATGATGAGGAGCTGGTACCCCTCGTCGACGTAGAACTTGTTCCACGACAGCGTGCGCAGGCCCTCGAGCGGCCCCGGCAGCGGCTGGCCCTTCCTCGACGGGAAGAAGCGCATGTAGAGGAAGAACGCGAGGCCACCGCCGGTCAGCGCGATGATCCACGCCTGAAGGTAGGCGCCCCACGGCACGTGCTCCTCGGGCGCGACCTTCACGAAGCCGGTCTTGAGCAGGTTGTCGTTCGTGGTGCGGAAGACCGGGTCGAGGAAGTTCTCCATCAGCGTCTGAATCGTGTTGCGACCCTCGGGCTTCATGATGGGCAGGCCGTGCACGAGCGCGACCACCGAGAGCACCGCGAGCACCACCAGCGGGAGTGTCATGTGCCAGCTCGACTCGTGGGCGTGCGGCGTCTTCGCCTCGGGCGAGCGCGGGTACTCGAACGCCACGAAGTACATGCGCATCATGTAGAAGGCCGTGCAGCCCGCGGTGACGATGCCGAGGATCCAAGCGGCCGACAGCGCCCACGAGAGGCTCGGAATCGTGTTCACGTGCGCCGCGTGGAGGATGGCGTCCTTCGAGAAGAAACCCGACAGCGGGACGATGCCGGTGATGGCCAGCGTCGCGACGAGGAAGGTGGCCCAGGTGGTGGGCATCTCCTTGCGAAGGTTGCCCAGCTTCGTGATGTCCTCTTCGTCGCCGTTTCCGTGCATCACGCTGCCCGCGCCGAGGAAGAGGCAGGCCTTGAAGAACGCGTGGGTGACGACGTGGAGGAACGCGGCCCAGAACGCGCCAGCGCCGATGCCGAGGAACATGAGGCCCAGCTGCGACACCGTCGAGTACGCCAGAACCTTCTTGAGGCCCTTCTGGCTGAAGGCGATGAGCGCAGCGACGAGCGCGGTGGCGCCGCCGATGAGCGCGATGGTGGCCATCGCGTACGGTGAGAGCACTGCGAGGTAGCTGATTCGGCAGAACAGGTAGATGCCCGAGGTCACCATCGTCGCCGCGTGGATGAGGGCGGACACCGGCGTGGGGCCGGCCATGGCGTCTGGCAGCCACACGTAGAGCGGGATCTGCGCCGACTTGCCGGCCGCGCCGAGCATGAAGAGGAGCAGCGCCGCGGTGAGCCACCAGCCGAAGGTGTGACCCTCGAGCGGGCTTCCGGCCGGCAGCTTCTCGTCGAGGATCGACGCGAACACCTTCGAGCCCTCCTCGAGCACCGACACGGCGAGCGGGCCCTTCTGCTTCATCCCGTCGTTGAGCCGCGCGAGCACCGAGGTGCCCTCGAGTCCGGGCCGGCCGAGCTTCGAGGCGTTCTCCGGAGGCAGGCGCGTCGCGCCGTCGAGCAGCAGCACCAGCAGGAAGCTCCCGACGAGGAAGCCGAAGTCGCCGATGCGGTTGGTGATGAACGCCTTGCGGCCCGCGAAGGCCTTGGCCGGGTCGGTGTACCAGAAGCCGATGAGCAGGTAGCTGCACATGCCCACGCCTTCCCAGCCCACGAACAGCAGCGGGAGCGAGTCCCCGAGCACCAGCGTCAACATCGCCGCGACGAAGAGGTTCAGGTACGCGAAGAAGCGCCAGTACCCGTCGTCGTGGCTCATGTACTCGGTGGAGTACAGGTGGATGAGGAAGCCCACGCCGGTGATGACGAGCAGCATCGAGCCCGACAGGTGGTCGGCCATCAGGCCGAACGTCACCTTGAAGGTGCCCGCGGAGAACCAGGTGCCGTAGTCGAAGCCGACCGCGTAGTTGACGCTCCCGAACGGCGTCGTGGCGGCGGCCCGGTAGTCGTTGATGGTCCAGAAGACCACCAGCGACAGCAGGAAGCTGCCGAACACCGCGCCCACCGCGACCAGGTGCGTGTTGGCGCGGCCGATGATCTTGCCGAAGACGCCGGTGACGAAGGCGCCGATGAGCGGCAAGAGGATGATGAGCCACAGCATCTGGCCCGCCTGCTGCGGGTCGACCGGGGCCGTCTGGAAGAACTCGACGAGTTTCTGCATGACGTTCGCTCGTGCTTTCCGGTCAGTGCTTCATCGACTGGATCTCTTCGATGTTCACGGTGCCGCGGTTGCGGAACACCGAGATGACGATGGCGAGGCCGACCGCCGCTTCGGCCGCGGCCACTGCGATGATGAAGAAGGGCGAGATGTGCCCGGTGACGTCACCGCGCTCCCGGGCGAACGCGAGGAACGTGAGGTTCGCCGCGTTCAGCATCAGCTCGATGCACATGAAGACGACGAGGGCGTTGCGCCGAATGAGCACGCCGAGCATGCCGACGCAGAACAGCGCCGCCGCGAGGATGAGGTAGTTGGCCGTTGGGACGACTGGCATGAATCGGTTCTCCCCGAGAGTCTTGACGGGCGCTTCAGATGCGCGACTTCGCCACCACCACCGCGCCGACGATGGCCACCAGCAGCAGGAGCGAGACGGCTTCGAACGGGAACAGCCACTGGGTGTAGAGCACCGCGCCGAGCTGCTTGATGGATCCGAAGGTCGCCAGCCGCCCTGCGTCCGAGGCCCAGGCCACCGAGTCAGAGACCGGCAGCTTGCGGAACGCCATCACCAGGGACGCGAGCAGGGCCGCGGTGGCGAGTGCACCAGCGATTCGCGACGGAGACACCTGCGCGATGGGCCCGGTGTCGGTCAACGACAGCAGCATGATGACGAAGAGGAAGAGCACCATGATGGCGCCCGCATAGACGAGCACCTGGAGCACCGCGATGGTGTGCGCCCACAGCAGCACGTAGATGCCGGCGAGGAAGAAGAAGCTCGCCACCAGCGACATCGCGCTGGCCACCGGGTTGCGGACGAAGATGACGCCCACCGCGGAGACGATGGTGCCCACGGCGAACAACCAGAAGAGGATCTGTTCGGCGATCACTGGAACTCCCCGAACGCGCCCCACGGCTTTTCACCGTACGGGCAGCCCTTGCGGGTGATGTGCGCCTCGAAGTCCGCGCGGAACTTCTGCACGAACGACTGCACCGGGAGTGCGCCGGCGTCCCCGAGCGCGCAGATGGTGTTCCCCAGACCGATGGGCGGCCATGGCGCGATGGCCTGGGCCACGTTCATCAGGGTGTCGAGGTCGGCCATGTCGCCGCGGCCCTCTTCGATCTTCCGGATGATGCGCGTCATCCACGGCTGGCCCTCGCGGCACGGCGTGCACTGGCCGCACGACTCTTCCGCGTAGAAGCGCGCGACGCGCCACAGGCTGCGCACCACGCAGGTCTGGTCGTCCATCACGATGATGCCGCCGGAGCCCGCCATCGACTGCAGCGGCTTGAAGGCGTCGAACTCGAGCTTCACGTCGATCTCGTCGGCGGTCAGCACCGGCGCGGACGAGCCTCCGGGAATGACGGCCTTCACCGACCGACCCTCGGGCAGGCCCTGGCCGTAGGCCTTGTCGTAGATGAGCTCTCGCAGCGAGGTGTCCATCGACACTTCGTAGGTGCCCGGCCGGAGCACCGAGCCCGAGAGCGTCACCAGCCGCGTGCCACCGGACTTCGCCGCGCCCAGCTTCGCGAACCAGTCGGAGCCCTTCTCGAAGATGCGCGGCAGCGCGGCGATGGTCTCGACGTTGTTCACCACCGTGGGGCAGCCGAAGAGGCCGACGACGGCGGGGAAGGGCGGCTTGAGGCGGGGCCAGCCCTTCTTGCCTTCGAGTGACTCGAGCAGCGCCGTCTCTTCGCCGCAGATGTACGCGCCCGCGCCACGCACCTGGTAGACGTTGAGCTCGAAGTCCTTCCCCATCAGCTTCTTGCCGAAGATGCCGTCGGCGTAGGCCTCGGCGATCGCCTTGTCGAGCACGCTCGAGGGGTATTTGAACTCACCCCGCGAGTAGATGTAGCAGGTGTGCGCACCGAGCGCGTAGCAGGCGATACCGATGCCCTCGAGGAGCAGATGGGGGTCGTACTCGAGGATGAAGCGGTCCTTCGCGGTGCCGGGCTCGGACTCGTCGGCGTTGATGGCGAGGTAGCGCGGCTTGTTGTTCTTCTCGAGGGGCGGAACGAAGCTCCACTTGAGGCCAGTGGGGAACCCAGCGCCGCCGCGGCCTCGAAGGTTCGACTTCTTCACCTCGTCGGTGACCTGCGGGGGCTGCAGCGAGTCGAGCACCTTCTTGAGCTGCTGGTACCCGCCGCGCTGCTTGTACCCGGCGAGCGTGTTCTGACCGGGCTGCTCCCAGTCGCGGGTCATGACCTTCTCGGTGAGGACGCTCATGTCAACTTCTCCAGGATGCGGTCCACCTTCTCGCGGTTGAGGTTCTCGAAGTGATCCTCGTTCACCTGGAAGCACGGCGCGGTGCCGCAGCTGGCCAGGCACTCGGTCTCACGGAGGAAGTACTTCTCGGTGCGGGTGCCGGCGGGCTGGCCGAGCTTCTGCTCCATGTACTTGAGCAGGCCCTCGGCGCCGCGCAGCGCACAGGAGAGGTTGGTGCAGACGTCGATGACGTACTTGCCCGGCTTCTCGGTGTGGAACATCACGTAGAACGTGGCCACCTCGTAGCAGTGGGGCACCGTCGTCTCGAGGCGCTCGGCGACCAGCTTCATGCCCTCGGGCGGCAGCCAGCCCTTGAGGGTCTGGAGCACGCGCAGCGCCGGCAGCATCGCCGCGCTCTTTCGCTCAGGGGGGTAATGCGTGAGGAGCTCGGCGATCTGCTCGTCGAAGCGCTGCTGCTCCGCGGGGGTGAACAGGGGGTCCGACATGGCGGCGCGGTTCGTAGGTGCACGCTCCGGCCACGTCAACGAAAACCCAAGCGTCAGGCGGACTTCGATCGCCTCGATGGATGAGCGCGACTGCTTGAACCGGTCGGATCAGCCCTCCGGTTCAGCGCCGGCCAAAACGGTACGGCTCGCGCAGCGTTCGACCCCCGCTGGACAGCACCAACACCACGTCTTTCACCGGCAGGGCCTCGCTGGCCAGCGACAGCCCCTCGACGTGCACTCGGGGCTCGGCGGTCGGATCGAGGACGAAGAAGGTCCGGCCCTGCGTCACCTGCACACCCGGCGGCAGCTCGAGCTGGACCGACAGCGGGCTCGACGTCGGTCCGTATTCGATCCGCGCCTGGAGATCGGTGCGCAGGGGCGTCAGGCGCTGCTGAATCCAGGTCGCCGACGCGAGCAGCGGTGGGGGCTCGGCGACGGACGTCGGCGCTGGCGCCAGCGGGACCTCGGCGACGACCGGCTTTTCCCGGCTTTCCTCACAGCGACAACTGGCCACCACGACAATCGACACCCACCACACGCGCATGAAGCCCCTGTAGCACTTCGCGGCAGACGCCCCCACCTGCCGCGAATCAATGAGAAACGCTCACGAACTTCAGCCTCGGAGCCCCGAAAGGAAGTTGACCTCGGGCAAAAAGGGGTGTGGCTTCAGGGTTCTTCAGTTGGCGAGCGCGTGACGAGGCGTCCATCATCGTGAGCGTGGGGTCCGAACACAGCCAGGCGGCGAGCGGCACGGCACCGTCCGGGTACCGTGTGCTCATCGTCGAAGACAACCCACACATCATCGAGATGTACAGCTACGTGCTCAAGAAGCTCGCGGCCAACGAGCTCAAGGGCACCACGCCCCTCGAGGTGCACTTCGCCGCCGACGGGCACGCGGCCATGGCGCTGCTCATCGACTCCGAGTTCCACCTCGTCATGACCGATCTGTACATGCCGGTGATGGACGGGTTTCAGCTCATCGAGAAGATCCGCTCCGAGCCCAGGCTCAAGGCGCTGCCGGTGGTGGCGATCTCGGCGGGCGGGGAGGACGCGAAGGACCGCGCCATGAAGCTCGGCGTGACGAGTTACCTCAAGAAGCCGGTGCGGTTCGCCGACGTGATGGACACCGTAAAGACACTGCTGCGCATCACCTGAAAGGACGAATGTCCCAGGCCATGACGAGAGACAAGGTCAGCGGGGACGCGCTCTTCATCCTGAAGAGCCTGAAGGAGAACGGGCGGCTCGGCCGCTCGAACAAGCTGGCGGACGTCAAGACCTCGCTGGAGAACAGCGTCAGTCTCGAGTTCGACAGCTACTTCTTCTTCCTCCGCAAGTTTCACTACATCGCGATGGATCGCGAGGCCCAGCTCAAGCTCACCGATCAGGGGGAGCGGGTCGTCGGAGGCGACTACCTCGACAAGTTCACCGGCGAGGTCGGCGAGTTCTTCGCCGACCAGATCACCGCCGACTCCGAGTCCGACGTCGGGGACTCGACCATGCTGCAGCTGCCTACGCCTCCACCCGCCGCCACTGACCTCATCCTCGAGGAACCCCAGCCCATGCCTCCTCCTCCGCCCCGCGGCGGTGGCCGCAAGCCGCCCTCCGACGATTTCTCGCCGCCTTCCATGCCGCACGTCACCGCGCCCGAGGCCCAGCCGCAGCGTGGTTTTGCTCCCGCCCCCTTGCCCCTGACCTCCGCCATGGCCCAGCCTCAACCGATGCAGCTCAACCAGCCCGTCTCGAGCCCCTCGGGCCTCGGCGCCGGCGCGAAGGGCCAGGACCTCGACCTGCGCTACCAGAAGCACGATCCGCTCGGCTCCGGTCCGCTCGGCACCGTCTTCAAGGGAAAGCACAACGCGCTGGGCCTCGACGTGTGCGTGAAGGAGCTCAAGGACATCTTCGGCTACTTCTCGTTCCTCCAGCGCGGCGAGGTCATCAAGCGGCTCAAGAAGGAGCTGTGCGCCCAGGCCCAGGTGCGCCACTCGGCCATCGTGCAGATCGTCGATCAGAACACCGACGTCGCACGGCCCTACTTCGTGATGGAGCTGTGCAAGGGCAGCCTGCGCGAGAAGCTCGACGCCGCGGGGGGCAAGGGCATCGCCGTGCCGCTGGCGATCCGCTACTTCCTGCAGCTCGCGTACGGGCTGCGCGCCGCGCACCAGCAAGGCCTCACGCACCACAACATCAAGCCCGAGAACGTGCTCTTCGACGCGTACGGGAACGTGAAGCTCGCAGACTTCGGCCTCTCGCGCGTCATCGAGGTCGATCAGACCAAGGGCATGCCCCAGGTCTTCGTCGGCACCGGCGGCATGGGCTACATGAGCCCCGAGCTCATCGCCCGCTCGAAGGACGTGGGTCCGTCCAGCGACGTCTACGGCCTCGGCATTCTCCTCTACGAGATGCTCACCGGGCACATTCCCGGTCGCCGCTCGCCGCTGCCGAGCGAGATCAACTCTGACTGCCCGACCAAGCTCGATCCGATCTTCGACAAGATGACCCAGGACCGCAAAGACTCTCGATACCCGGACTTCGAGGCGACGCTCGACGACTTCTACAACGCGTTCTCGGGCAAGGAGTACCTCACCAAGGGCGACGTCATCCTCTCGTCCGAAGTGCAGGGCTGAGGCGCTCCGTCGCGCTCAGGTCACACGCAGCCTGTGGTCAGGTGTGGGCAAACGTCTCCCCTGACAGATCCGATTTCCCTCTCTAAACTCGGGTGGGTCGTCGCCTCTGTGGGGCCGCCCGTCCTGTCCGCGTGTGTCGAGGTGTCGTGGTGATCAACAAGCTCCGTCTGGTGCCTGCCCTGCTCGTCGTGTGCTCGACGCACGCGTTCGCCCAATTCGAGCTCGACCTCACCGGTGGTGAGACGAAGCCCGAGCCGAAGGCCGCGAAGAAGCCGGCTGCGAAGAAGGAGGCGCCCCCCCAGCCCGCGGAGACGAAGCCGGCCGAGGAGCCGGTGCTCGACCTCACCACGACCGCCGACGTCAAGCAGGTGCTGCTGCTGCCGCCCGTCGTGCGCGTGACGCAGACGCAAGGTGGTTTCTCGGGCATCGACACCAGGAAGACGTTCGAGAAGTTCGACTTCGCCTCGCACAAGCGCTTCGTGGCCTCGCTGCAGAAGGCGCTCGAGGGCAAGGTGCTCTCGGCCGACGCGACGCAAGCCGTGCTGACGACGGAAGGCTTCACGGTCGCCCTGTCCCGGGCTCCAGCCGGCCGCGCGAAGCTGGCGAAGGCTTCGGGCGCCGCGCATGTGGTGACGCTCGAGTTCAACAAGGCTGGTGGGCTCGCCGCAACGGTGCACGGCGCCGACGGAGAGCCGCAAGGAGAGCCCTTCACCATCTCGTCCGCCGCGGGCCTGACGCAAAAGAACGCCGACGAGCTCGCCGCGCTGCTGGGGCCCGGGCTGGTCGAGCTGGCCAAACCGAAGGCCGCGGTCGCCGCAACGACGGTCGAGGCGCCGCTGCCTCCACCCGTCGAAGAGGACGTGCAGGACTCGCCGCCCCTCGAGGTGACGAAGACGGCGAAGAAGGGCTGGTCGCCTGACCCGGAGCGCACACGAATCGTCGTGGCCGTCGGTGGCGGGGGTGTGCTGCGGGGACTCACCGTGGGTGGCGAGGCCGCGGGCCAGCTCGCCGAGCTGCGGAACAACGGCGTGGCCGGCATCGGCGTCTACGCGCAGGTGCAGCCGCTCCAGTTCATCTCGTCGCTCGCCGGCAGCCGCTGGGCCGACCTCGAGGTCGAGGTGCACTTCCGCCGGGCCTTCGTGCGCGCCAACGGCGTCGAGGGCGCCGTCGCGGGCACGAGCTGCTCGATGACCGACGACGACCTTCAGCTTCGCGGCACCTACCGGGTCAAGGTCGCCAGCGGCACCTACGCGCCGTCCATCGGTGTGGGCGGCGGCTGGAGCCAGGAGCGCACGCTCTTCGACGCATGCACGCTCCCGCTCGTCTCGGCCACCTACCGCGGCTTCGACGCGCAGCTCCGCGTCAAGCAGCCGCTCTTCCGAAAGCTGCTGTCGCTCGACCTCGCGTTTGGTCCGCGGCTGTTGCAGGGCGATTCGCTCACGGCGGGGCGCTTCTCGCTCGCCGGTGAGGCGTGGCTCGAGCTGAAGCCAGCGTCCGTTTTCTTCGTGCGTGGTGGCGCGCGGGGCTCCCGGCTGTCGGCGGAGCTGCCCGGGTTGAGCGTCACCGAGAACCGATTCTTCGTCGCCCTCGAGGCGGGAGCGTTCTTCTAGCCATGCGTGCCCTTCGACTGACGTGTCTCTGCGCGGCGGGAGCGGTCCTCTGGGCTGCCCCCGCCTTCGCGCAGTGCGTGCCTCCGAACATGGACCCGACGGGCGAGAACGACTGCGACATGGACGGCTGTCGCGTGCGGCAGGGCGACTGCGGCGACAACGACGCCACCATTCGCGGAGCCACCTGTCCCGGCCGCGGCGGCGGCAACCCCGTGCCCCCAGGCGCGGCGCCCGAGATCTGCGACGGCAAGGACAACAACTGCGCCAACGGCGTCGACGAGGGCCCCAGCGGCGCGGTGGGTACGGTCGACGGAGGCCTGCCCTGTGTCGTGCCGGGGCAGAACGGCGTGTGCCGCAATGGCACCTCGGCGTGTCAGGGCACGATGGGCGTCATCTGCAACCAAACGGTGATGTCGTCGATGGAACAGTGCGACGGCCGCGACAATGACTGCGATGGCGAGACCGACGAGACCGGCGGCGTGGGCAGCCCCAAGCTGACGCAGAACTGCTTTCCGACACCGGCCTCGACCTTCGGCACGCCCAACCAGGGCATCTGCCGCAACGGCCAACAGGCATGCAACGCGACGGCGAACTCGGGCACGGCCAGCTACACGATGTGTGGCGTCTGCGGCGCCCTCGCGACGTGCATGATGCCCATCACCGCGGCCAGCCCGCCGGGAAACAACGAGACCGTCTGCAACGGCGTCGACGACGACTGCGATGGCATGGCCGACGACGGGATCGCTGGCACCGGCATGGCCTGCACCGTCGGCGGTCAGCAGGGGCGCTGCGCCCAGGGCATGACGCAGTGTTCGGGCGCTGGCGGCATCGTGTGCGCGCAGGTGAACACGCCCGTGACCGAGACCTGCAACGGTATCGACGACGACTGCGATGGCTTCATCGACGAGCAGGGCGGAACCGCGTTCCCGAAGCTGACGCGCTCCTGCTTCCCGGGCCCCGGCATGGCGGGGACCGGCATCTGCCTCAACGGCCAGCAGGCTTGCAACGCCGCGCCGGGCAGTGGCGCGCAGGCGTGGACGGCGTGCGGCCAGTGCGGCTCGCTCGCCACCTGTACCGCGCCCGTCACCGCCGTGCCCGAGCTCTGCGACATCTTCGACAACGACTGCGACGGCACCGTCAACAACGGCAACCCGGGCGGCGGCGCGACGTGCACCAACGGCTCGGCTCAGGGCGTGTGCCGTGATGGGCGGCAGACCTGTCAGCCGAATGGAACCCTCAGCTGTGTGTCGATCGTCATGCCGGGCGCCCAGTCCGAGGTGTGCGATGGCCTCGACAACGACTGCGACGGCGCGACCGACGAGACTGGCGGGGTCGGCAGCCCGACCCTCACCCGCGTCTGCTACGCCGGCCCCTCGAACACCCACACCGGCACCTGTGGTTCCTCGCCCTCGAACTGTAGCCCGAGCGGCGACTGCCGCGGGGTGCTTCAGGTGTGCCCGGGCGTCGGCGGCTTCCCGGCGTGCTCCACCACCACGACGGGCGCCGATGGCGGAACCCAGCAGTTCAACGTCGCCGAGGTGTGCGACGGCCGCGACAACGACTGCAACGGACAGAATGACAACGGCAACCCCGGTGGCGGCGCGATGTGTACGGCGGGCTCGGCCCAGGGCGCGTGTCGCAACGGGACGCAGACGTGCACCGGCGGCAGCCTCGTCTGTCAGCCTCGTGCGTCGAGCGGTGAGGTGTGTGACGGCATCGACAACGACTGCGACGGAGACATCGACGAGTCGGGAGCGCCCGGCAGCCTGAGGCTCGCGCGCACCTGCTACACGGGCCCCGCCGGCTCCTTCACGGGGATGTGCGGCGCGATGCCCGCAGCCAACTGTACTCCTCGTGGCATCTGCCGGGGCGTGCCCCTGTTCTGCACCGCCGGCGCGTTCCCGACCTGCACCGCCGGCACCACGGCGCCCGATGGCGGGATGCAGATCTTCCCCCAGATGGAGGTCTGCGATACCCTCGACAACGACTGCGACGGTACCTTGAACGAGGGGCTCTCAGGCATGGCCTGCACCACGGGGTTGCCCGGCGTGTGCGCCGATGGCACCGAGCAGTGTTCGCCCACTGGCGTCATCTCGTGCGTGCGCAACCGCGATGCGGGCCCCGAGGTCTGCAACAACCTGGACGACGATTGTGACGGCATCCCCGATGACAACGTGGCGCCGCGCGCCTGCTTCGACGGCCCGTCGGGCACCTTCACCGGCACCTGCGGCCTGTCAGACGGCGGCGCGCAGGTGAGCGGCGGCGGAAACTGTTCGGCCCGTGGCACCTGCCGCGTCTCGACCCAGCAGTGTAACGGCGCCGGGAACTGGCTGGCGTGCGGCGTCGGCCTGCCCGGGAACCAGCAGCAGATCCTCCCCGCGGTCGAGACCTGCAACAGCCTCGACGACGACTGCAACGGCGCCGTCGACAACGGGCTCATCATCGACGCCGACAACGACATGGTGCGCGCGTGCGGCACCTGCGGGTCGAACCCCGACGGCGGCTGCGACTGCAACGACACCAACGCCAACGTCCGGCCTGGCCGCATCGAGACCTGCAACGGCCTCGACGACAACTGCAACGGAGCGCTCGACGAGGCGTCGACCGGGAGCGGGAAGATCTCGCAGAACTGCTACTCCGGGCCGGCGGGCACGGCGGGACGCGGCGTGTGCGTACAGGGCACCCAGGAGTGCAACGCCGCCGCGGGCAGCAACATGGCCAGCTTCGGCATGTGCATGGGCCAGCGCGTGCCGTCGATGGAGCTCTGCAACAGCCAGGACGACGACTGCGACGGCGTCATCGACAACGGCTTTGACGCCGACAACGACGGCTTCCGCGTCTGCATGGCCTGCAGCCTGACGATGAACTGCGACTGCGACGACACCAACGCGAGCATCCGGCCGGGGGCTGCCGAGCTGTGCGACAGGGTGGACCAGAACTGCAACGGCCGGCTCGACGACGTGATGCCGCGGCCCTGCTTCTCCGACGCGATGGGCATGAACCCGCCGCCGACGACCTACACCGGCACCTGCCCTGGACCGAACTGCCAGCCCCGCGGCGTGTGCCGTGCCGGGACGCAGAGCTGCACCATGGCTGGCGACTGGGGCACCTGCGCTGGCCCGACGCTCCCTCGCGCGGAGCAGTGTGACGGCACCGACGACGACTGCGACGGCGTCGTCGACAACGGCGTGTTCGATCGCGACATGGACACGTTCGTCTCGTGCGCGCTCTGCATGAACCGCCCGATTGACGCGGGCGCGTGCGACTGCAACGACATGGATCCCGCCATCAAGCCGGGCGCTCCGGAGATCTGCGACAACGTCGACAACAACTGCGACAGCCTCACCGATGGCAACAACACCGCGTGCTACTCCGGCCCGATGTTGACCCGCGGCAAGGGCATCTGCCGGGACGGCGCGCAGATGTGCGTGATGGGCATGGGGCAGGGCGCGTGCGCCGGCGAGGTGCTCCCGACGGCGCTGCCCGACGGCGGCGCCCCCCGCTTCGAGCCTGACGCGGGCCTCGACGGCGGCCTCAACGACGCCGAGTTCCTCTGTGACGGGCGCGACGAAGACTGTGACGGCATCATCGACGATGGCTTCGACCAGGACGGCGACGGCGTCACCACCTGCCAGAACGACTGCGACGACACCGACAAGTTCAACAAGCCCGGTGGCGCCGAGATCTGCGACTGCCGCGACAACAACTGCAACTCGGTCATCGACGACTCGAACATCTGCCGGGGCGCGCCGTGCTTCGACTTCGACGGTGACGGCTTCACCAACTGTCAGGGCGACTGCAACGACGACCCGGCGCGCGGTGGCCGCACCGTGGGGCCCACCCGCAGCGAGCGCGTCGGTGACAACCTCGACAACGACTGCGACGGACAGGTCGACGAGAACACCGATGAAGATGGCGACGGTTTCACCACGGGCGGCGCCATGGCGATGCGCGACTGCAACGACAAGATCGCCGACGTGAACCCCGGCGCCGTCGAGCGGTGCGATGGCTTCGACAACAACTGCGACGGTCGCGTCGACGAGGGCTTCGACCAGGACAACGACCTGGTGGCCGTGTGCGCGGGCGACTGCGACGACATGGACCCGACGCGCAACCCCACGCGCCTCGAGGTGTGCGGCAACACGAAGGACGATAACTGCGACGGACGGGTCGACGAAGACACCGACGTCGACGGTGACGGCGTCAGCACCTGCGCGGGTGACTGCAACGACTTCAACGCCATGGTGCACGCGGCGGCGGGGCCCACGATGGCCGCGGCTGAGGTCTGCGACGGACAGGACAACGACTGTGACGGGTCCTTCGACGAGGGCTTCGACCAGGACAACGACCTGGCGGCGACCTGCTTCGGCGACTGCGACGACATGAACCCGAACCGCAGCCCCTTCACCTTCGAGATCCCCAACAACATGATAGACGACGACTGCGACGGCCAGACCGACGAAGGACAGGTCGACCGCGACGGCGATGGCTTCCCGCCGGTCTGTGGCGACTGCAACGACTTCGACCGCAGCATCAACCCGCGCGCTGACGAGATCTGCAACCGCGTCGACGACAACTGCGACGCCTATGTCGACTCCGCGCCAGGCCGGTTCAACCTCTGCTCGGTGTGCTTCGACGCCGACGCGGACGGCCAGACGAACTGCGATGGTGACTGCAACGACACCGATCGCAGCGTCTTCCGCGGCGCTCCCGAGCTCTGCGATCTCAAGGACAATGACTGCGACCTGCAGGTCGACATCGATCCCGTCACCGGCCGGCGGGTGTGCATGACCGACCCTGATGGCGGGCCGATGATGCCGGATGGTGGCCCTGACGGCGGGCCCGATGGAGGCCCCGAGGTCGATGCAGGACCGATCGAGCCGGTCGATGCAGGGCCGGGCAGCGGCGGGCCCCCGGGCGCGGTGGCGACGGGCTGCGGCTGCGGCGCGATGGATCCGTCGATGGTGTGGCTGGGCCTGAGCGGGCTGTCGTTGCTGGCCGCGCGTCGGCGACGTGGGGCGAGCGGTCGGGCCACGCGGGTGATGACGGTGGCGCCGCTGCTCCTCGTCGTGGCGCTGACGACGGGTTGTCCCTCGCAGCTCTCGACCCCCGGTGGCGCGACGGGTGGTGGTGGAGCAGGCGGCGGCATGGGCGGCGGCGCGACGGAGGACGGTGGCCTGGGCGACGCCGGGGTGGACGCCGGCTTCATCGAGCCCGAGAACTGGAAGTGCCCGGGTCTGGCGCCGCTCGCGCAGGCGGTCCCGAACGTGCCGGGCAGCATGCACCCGTTCGCCATTTCCCGACGCCTGTCGGTGGTAGAGAACGTCGCTGCGCAAGCCCTGGTCTTCGCTGACGACGCGAAGGACTTCGCCGGCTTCGTCTTGCAGAAGCCCATTCCGACGGCGGTGGACCCGATGAACCCGGGGGCCCTGGAGCGCCTCGCCGCGACCGAGGCCGACTCGCTGGTGCAGCTGTCGGGCTCCCCGCTGGTGCGCGATCGCCTCGAGCGCTCCAGCCGCGTCTTCGTCAGCATCGGCCGTCTGATGCGGCCGCTGCGTACCGCCTCGACGTCACAGCTCCTGAGCTTCGGCACGCCGACCACCTCGTTCGCCCTGCGCAACCGGCTGCTGTCGGCCTTCTCCGGGCGCGATCCCTCGATGCTCGGCATGGTGCCCACGGGGCCCGCGGGCGCGACCGAGGACGACGAGCACGTGGTGAACCTGTTCTTCCGCTTCGGAGACGACCGACTCTTCATCGGCGCCGTCGTCTCTCCGGCCAGCAAGCTGCGCGAGAACCTGGCGGCGCTCGATGACTACTCGAACGGCTCCCATCTGGCAGACGTGCGAGGCGAGCTCATCGACACCTGCGAGAACCGCATGACGCCGGCGCTGAAGACCGACTTCATCTTCGTCATCGACAACACGATCTCGATGGTCGAAGAACAGGCGGCGCTGCAGCAGGCTTCGCAGGGTCTCTTCGACGCCTTCCAGCGCGCGGGCCTCGACTTCCGGCTCGGGGTCGTCACCACCGACAGCGACATCTTGCGGGGCAAGGGCTTCGTGACCGATCTGGCGGACTTCCGCGCGGCGGCGCAGGTGGGCCTCGATGGTAACACCACCGAGATCGGCATCGAGTTCGGCCTGCGTGCCATTCGGCGGGCGCGCGCGTCCATGACGCCAACGCTGCAGCTGCGCGATCCGATGACGACCGGGCTCGTCGTCATCTTCATGTCCGACGAAGACAACAAGAACATCAGGCCGGGCATGTTCGGCACGTACGTGAGCGACTACCGCATGGAAGGTGCCGTCGCCTTCGCCATCGTCGGCCCCAAGCCCACGGGGTGCATCCGCGTCGGGCGCGGAGAGGCCTCTCCCGGCGACCAGTACATCGACCTCGCCAACGGCACGGGTGGCTCGTCGGGGAGCATCTGCAACCCCAACCTCACCGAGGTGATCGAAGAGGTCGTCATCGGCGCGCTGGGGGCCTCGAGCCGGTCGTCGCTCGTGCGGCGGCCGATCTCGGGCTCGCTCGCGGTGCGCACGATGATGGAGCTGCCTCGCAACCGGTCGAGCGGGTTCGACTACGAGGCCGCGGGCAACTCGATCCTCTTCTTCGGGACCGCGGCTCCAGCCGTGGGCGCGCCGTACGACGCCGCCTACCAGTTCTTCAACTACATCGACTGACGAGCCCGGCTCACACTCGCCAGTCGCGACCGGTTGACGCAGGGGCGCCGTGGCGTGAAGGAAGTGGCTGCATGACGTCCTCGGCTCGTCGACCGGTTGGCCTGTGGCTCCTCGCCGTCGCGGCGGCGGTGGTCGTGCAGGTGGTGCTGGGCGGCGTCACGCGGCTGACCGACTCGGGGCTGTCGATCACCGAGTGGAAGCCGATTCTGGGCGTGGTGCCGCCGATGGACGAGGCGGGCTGGGCCGAAGCGTTCGGGAAGTACCAGCAGATCCCCCAGTTCGAGCGCCTCAAGTCGCACCTCACGCTCGAGGACTTCAAGGTCATCTACTTCTGGGAGTGGTTCCACCGCCTCTGGGGCCGGCTGCTCGGCATCTTCTTCGTGGTGCCGATGGTGGTGTTCTGGCGCAGAGGCCTGCTCGAGGGGCTCAAGGGCCGCGCGCTGGGGCTGCTCGCGATGGGCGGCGCGCAGGGCGTGATGGGCTGGGTGATGGTCGCCAGCGGCCTCCAGGACCTCGTGTACGTGAGTCACCTTCGGCTGGCGGCGCATTTCCTCTTGGCGGCGGTGCTGCTGGGGTGGCTCGTGTGGTTGGGCCTGGCGTGTCTGTCGGAGGCCGCTCCGCTCGAGCGCAACGCCACCACGCGAGGCGCGACCTGGCTGTTGGGGCTCCTCTTCGTGCAGTTCGCGTGGGGCGCCTTCATGGCCGGGCTCAAGGCCGTGTTGGCCGCGCCGACGTGGCCGACCATCAACGGCCAGTGGGTGCCGAGCGGGCTCTTCGGCGGCGGCGGGTGGTGGTGGAACGACCCGCTGGCGGTGCACCTCATCCACCGGAGCCTCGGCTACGTGCTCGTCGTCGGCGTGCTGGCGTGGTGGTGGCGCGCGCGGACGGCCCCAGGCCTCGTACGGCACGTCACGCTCGGCGTGGTGGCGGTGCAGGTGGTGCTGGGCGTGCTGACGACGGTGAACGCGGTGGTGCCGGGTCGGCTGCTCTGGCTCGGCGTCGCGCACCAGGTGACGGGGCTCGGGCTCATGGTGTGTCTGGTGACGGCGCTGTCGTCTGCTCGCCGTCGAGCGCCGGCGGAGCTCGGCTCGATGCTTCGGAGCCGAGACGTCGGACTCCTCACCGGGACCTGACGGCCGGGCGGTTGGCCCGCTCGCGCAGCGCTCGCGTCGAAGCCGTGAACTCCAGCTTCGACACGTCTCGTCGATTCATGGTGCCTCGGAGCGACGGATGGCACGCCGTCGTTGTCGCGCTCCCGGCCCGCGTCACGGTGAGGCCTCGCCCGAAGTCACTTCGTGGGGGCGAGCTCGGCGGCGATGGCGTCAGCGCTCATCGCCACCAGCATCGTGAGCGGCCCCTTCGGCAGCACGCGTGCCATGGCGGCATCGAGCTCCTTCTTCGCGGCGTCCGTGAGCGTCAGCTGGCCCTTGGCGAGGCGCTTCACCTCGGCGCGGTAGGCCGTCAGGTACGAGGCCTGCCAGTCGAAGAGCTCCCGGTCGCCCGGTTTCCCGTGGCCCGGGTACACGGTCGTCACGCCCTCGAGTGCCTTCACCTTCGTGAGCGAGGCCAGCCACGCGCCGGAGCGCCCCTCGGCCAGCCACGGGTGCACGCGGTTCATCACGAGGTCGCCCACGAACGCGTGGCCCCCTGTCGTCCACACCGCTTCGTCGCCGCTCTCGCCCGCGCCGAGGTCGTGCACCGTGAAGCGCACGCCGTCGAAGGTGATCGACTCGCCGGCCTTCAGGCATTTGGTGGGGAACACGGTCTTCGCGGGGTACTCGTCTTTCAGCTGCGGGCCCCAGTACGCACGCTTGGGCCCGTCGATGGCCTCGAGCACGGCGTGCACGCCCTCGAGCGTCACCACTGGCACGTCGGCGCCAGCCAGCAGCTCCGCGGTGCCGTTGACGTGATCAGGGTGCGCATGGGTGAGGAGCACCGCGAGCAACGGCTTCTTCAGCGCGTCGAGCTTCTGCTTCGCGGCCTTCGCCTGCGAGACGGTGAACTGCGTGTCGATGACGACGACGCCGTTGGGGGTCTCGACGAACCAGGTGTTCACCAGGAACTGCGCCTCGGGTGCAGAGTACTGGTGCACTGCGACTGGGCCGGCTGCCAGGACTGCTGTCATCACCGTCGTCCACATGATGTCACGCGCTTTCGGTCAGTGCTTCGCGGGGAGTCGCGAAGGCACCCCTGACGTACGGCGCTGCAGGGAGATGCGAAAGGCAAGCGCTCTGGGCAAGATGGTACTTTTTTACGGTCTCATGCGCCACGCCGGAAGGCCAGCGGGGTGACTCGATGCTCGGCGCGGAAGCGGCGTACGAAGTAGCTGGGCTCTGGAAAGCCGACGCGCTCGCCGATCTCCGTGACGTCGAGGGTCGTCTCCTGCAGGAGCCTGCGCGCCTCGGCCATGCGCCGCTCGGTGATCCACTGGTGCACGGAGCGCCCCGTCGTCTCGCGGACGACCGTGGTGAGGTACGGCGCGGAGCGGCCGACGGCTTGCGCGACATCGACGAGCGAGATGGGCCGGGCGAAGCGGGCGTCGATGAACTGAAAGACCTGGGCGAGGAGGGGGCGTTGGGCGGCGCTGAAGCCGAGGTTTGGGGCGACCAGCCGGGCCGCGCGCAACAGCAACACCTCGAGCTCAGCGGCCACGATGCGCTCCCGGCCCAGGGCTCGGCCCTCGACCTCCCGGGCCAGCGACGTGAGGCGGTGCTCCCAGTCGGCGCGCTCGGGGCGCGGCACCACGACGGAGGGCGGCGCGCGGGGCCCGCGGACGAAGGGGAGGAACGCGAGCTCGCCTGGCAGCTCCACGAAGCGGCGCGCGCCGTGCTCGAGGGCTGCGGCTTCGAAGAGCACCATCCACCCTTCGAGGGAGGAGAGCCCCTGGGAGTCGTGGACCTCACCCGGCGCGATGAGCAGGAGGTGGCCAGCTGCGACGTCGCCGCGCTCCAGGCCGATGCGATGCCAGCCCTGACCCGCCGTGACGTAGAGGAACTCGTAGAAGTGGTGCGCGTGGGGGGGGCGGTCGAACGGCGCGCTCGACCGAGGCTGAAGGCGAAGCACCTCGACGGGCACGGTATCGGCGTGGCGCGGCTCGAATGCGAGCGTGGTCGGCTTCATCGGCGGGGCGGTCTCCAGGCACGTTCCGGTCGTCGCCGGCGCGTCAGCCCGGCGGTGACGCCAGCTCGAGTTGGATCTCGTTGGTGCGCAGGAACCACGGCGTGTAGGGCGGATCGTACCGGGCCCACACCGGCTCCCCCACGGCCATGAGGCCGACCTTCACCAGCCCGGCCCTCAGCGCGTCGAGATGCTCCTGGTAGTTCACGGTGCTCCACGTGCCCGAGTACCGCATCACCGCCACCACGCGGGAGGGGACCGTCTTCAAGGTGACGCGCGCGTCCTTCGGCTGCGGGAGGGTCTCGAGGGTGAAGGACGACGGCATCGAGAACTGCACCACGTAGGTCGAGGCACCGGTGGCCTGCTGGGTGACGGGCGTCGTCATCTCGATGCGCTGGGACTGGGTGACGGGTGCCGTCATGGCGATCTTCGTCGACGTGGTGTTCCCACCAAAGATGTAGCCCGCGAGGCGGCCAAACGCGGCGCTACCGGCTTCGGAGCGGTCGGCCGTCTGCACCTCGGTCTCTGCCACGACGTACGACGCATAGCGCCGCACCTCGAACCCGTCGTACCGCTTGAGGACCTCGTACTTCGGCGACTCGATGGCCATCGACGTGGTGCTCCAGAGCAGGACCAGTAGCGCGGACTTCATGCCCTGGGGGGTAACGGCATGGTGGCTTCGGTGCTCGCCCTTGAGCGAGACGTTCGGGTGGCGCGCGCGGCGATTCGCGTCAGAACCCGAGGTCCGGGTACGCGTCGACGATGACGCGCTTGACGGCGTCGAGCTGCAGGCCGAGCAGCTTCCGGTTGTCGCCCACCTGGCCGAACGTCGCCTGCCACCACTCGTTCACCGTCCCGCCGAAGAGGAACGTCTGGAACACGTCTTTCCCCGTGTACGGGTCGTTCTTCACCTCGCGGAACGTCATGAAGAGCGTGGCCGTCATGTCGACGGGGAAGAAGCTCGACCACTGCGGGTGCTCGGGCCGCGGCTTCGGGCACCCGAACGCCATGCGCCAGAGGAACGAATAGGGCCCACGCTCCTCGAGCTTCAGATCGCCCGCCTGGCCCGACACGTACGCGCTCACCATGCGCGCCTTCGAGATGTTCAGCACGTCCCACTGCTTGCGGCCGATGGTCTCGCGCGGAGCGACCTCGATCTGCGACCCCAAAAGCTCGTTGTGCGGCGTGATGGCGGCTTCGGGCACGCCGTACATCCAGTTCGAGAAGTAGTTCCAGTCGGCCTTGCCGATGCGCAGGACGTCGTCGGTGTTCACCACGCCGCTGGTGGCGTCCTGGTAGCCGAAGGGCCGGCCCCACTCCGAGGCGATGACGTCGATCTGGTAGTAGCCGAAGAAGACGTTGAACCACGGGCTGGTGGGGTCGCCGTAGGTGCCCTCCCGCAAGACGCCCTTCGGCGCGCCGCACGAGAAGCACACGTTGAACAGCAGCCGCGGCTGGGTGGGGAAGAAGACCTGATCGACCTTCAGGCCCACATCGGCCGGCGCCTGACGGACGTCGTCCACGTCGATCTCGAGCGCGAAGGGCACGCCGGCCGAGGCGCCGAACCGGGGGTCGTTCACCTGCGCGGTGGGGAGCAACCGACGCCCATCGACGTCTCCGACGAGTGGGAGGCCCTCCAGCGCCTTCTCGATGGCCGTGGGGTTCTTCGTCGCCAGGGCGGTCGCGAGCTGCGCGCGCCACAGAATGGAGTCCGTGCGTGGCGCCTGGCTCCGCCGTCGGAACCGAACCGGAGTCGTCATGTCATTTCACCTTGATCTTCGCGCGCACGCCCATCGCCATGCGCAGCGCTGCGGCGAGCTGTTTGGCGATCTCGGCGCTGGCCCGCGGGAGGTCGGCCGTCGTCTTCGCCTCCTCTCGCACCTGGTCGAGCACCCGGTGGTCGCTCTCGCGAATGATGGACAGGTTCAAGATGTAGCCGGCGCCGACTTTCGTCAGCGTGCCCGAGATGATGGCTGACACGCCCTTCCGATCGTCTCCTGTCACCACCGCGTAGCCTTCGGCCTCGAGCTCGTTCTTCACCGCCAGCTGAACCGCCTCGGCATCGGCTGCGGTGGCCCCGAACGAGGAGGGCCTGGGGACCCGAATGGTGAGGCCCTGCGCCGGCGGGGCGCTCACGACGAGGCTCAAGGCGAGGGCGATGACCACGGCTGTATGGATGGCGCGAGGCCGGGTCGAATGCAACTGCCTGCGTGGGGTCGGTCAGGGCGATTGGGTTGCGCGCGTGGATGTCGGCTGTGAGCTGTGCTCCGCTACCATCATGAGCCGCGCGTACCGAATCTCGATCAAGGAGTCGCTGTCCCATCACGTGCAGGTCGAAGACGGGGTGAGCTCGACGCTCGAGCTGCTGCCGATCCTCCAGAAGGAGCGAATGCGCGAGCTGCTTGCTCAGGAGCTCGCCCAGCGTGGTTTCGCCCGTGACGGCAACACCGCTCGACGGAAGGAGACTACCGGCGTCGAGGTCGAGATCGATCTCGAGACCGGCCAGGTGTCTGCGACCGCTGAAGGCCACCAGGACGTGAAGCTCGAGACCGAGCGCACCGCCGTCGTCGACCAGCTCCAGAAGGACGAGCGGGAAGCGGCGCTGCGCCGGGTCGCCCAGGAGTCGCTCAAGCGCGAAGCGAAGGCCGAGGAAGAGGCGCTGCGCAAGAAGGTGACGCAGCAGCTCGAGGGCACGCTGAAGGACCTCAAGGGCGAGCTCGATGGCGTGGTGAACCGCGTCACCGCCACGGCGCTCAAGACCCGGGCTGCCGAGCTCGGGCAGGTCGAAGAAGTCCACGAGGATGCCAACGGCAGCCTCACCATCAAGGTGCGCGTCTGACGGTCGAACGGTCGCGCCCGGAGTCCAGACGTGTCCCTGCTCGTTCCTGAAGATCAGCTCCCTGTCGAGCTCACGCCCTTTGCCGCGGTCGAGGCGGCGTACCCGGCGGAGATCGCGCGCGTCACCGATGCGCTGCGCTCCGGCTTGCCCGTGCTCCTCGAGGCCGAGAAGGAGCTCACGCCGTACCTGTACAAGGCCGTGCGCGATCGCCTGAAGAAGGAGGGGCGCTCGTTCCTCTACCTCGATGGTCGGCCGATCCCCGAGCTGCCGGCGCTGCAGCCGGGCATGGGGCTGGTCGCGACCATCGTCTTCTATCTGCGGGAGGCCGTGCGCGGTGCGGTGAATGAGCGCGTGCTGGTGTTGCCGCACCTCGATCTCCTCACCACCAGCGCGGGCGGGCTGACGAGCGAGGCGCGCGAGGTGATCCCGCTCCTCTACGAGAACCCCGAGCTCGTCTTCCTCGGCTTCAAGGATCCCTCGTTTCCGCTGCCGAAGGTGATCGAGAACCTGTTCCCCAGGCGCGAGCACCTGCTCGGCGTACCGCGCGAGCGCCTGCGTCACCTCGTCACGCAGCGCGAGTCCCGCAAACTCGCCAACGAGCGCTCGCTCAAGGGCTACCAGCTCTACAAGCACGTCTCGGGCGTCAACGCCGTGCGCCTGCGTCGCCTGCTCTCGACGCTCACCGGAGAGGACTACCCGGCCGACCCGAAGCCGGCCGAGCGGCAGCTCCGCCAGGCCACGCTCGTCGGCCAGCTCACCTTGCCTGACGTCGATCTCGACAAGGACATCGGCGGCTACGCGAAGGTGAAGGAGCGGCTCAAAAAGGAGATCCTCGACGTGCTCGCCCTCAAGGACGCGGCGGCCGACGAGGCGCAGATGAAGTCGATCGAGGGCCTCATCCCGCGCGGGATGATCTTCTGGGGCCCGCCCGGCACCGGCAAGACGCTCTTCGCGAAGGCCATGGCCACCTCGCTGGGCGCCGCGGTGACCATCGTGAGCGGGCCCGAGCTCAAGTCGAAGTGGGTCGGCGAATCGGAAGAGAACCTCCGCCAGGTCTTCACGCGCGCGCGGCAGGCGGCGCCGAGCATCATCGTGTTCGACGAAGTCGACTCCTTCGCCACCGCGCGTGGCACCTACCAGGGCTCGGGCGTCGAGCACTCCATGGTGAACCAGCTGCTCACCGAGATGGACGGCTTCCGCAAGGACGAGCTCGTCTTCGTCGTCGGCACCACCAACTTCGTCGAGTCGCTCGATCCCGCGCTGCTGCGGCCGGGCCGCTTCGAGTTCCACCTCCACATTCCGTTCCCCAACGGCGAAGACCGGCGCGCCATCATCCGCATCTACGACCAGAAGCTCGGCCTGCAGCTCTCGGAGCGCGGGCTCGAGTGGCTGGTGAAGAAGACCGGTGACTTCGTCGAGGGCACCAACTCGCGGCACTCGGGCGATCACATTCAGGCCATCTGCCGCGCGCTCGCCCGCATGCGCCTGCGTGAGAAGAAGACCGGGCCCACCGAGCTCGACGACATCGAGCGCACGCTGTCGAGCTACAACGAGCGCCCGAACCTCACGCCCCGCGAAGAGCGCGTCATCGCCACGCACGAGGCCGGCCACGCCGTCGCCGCGCTCTTCACGCCCAACTCGCCCGCCATCGAGCGCATCAGCATCCGCTCGGATCTCGTCGGCGCGCTGGGCTTCGTCAGCTACTCCGAGCCCGCGAGCCGGTACGTGGTGACGCGCGGCCAGCTGCTCGATCAGATCTGCACGCTCTTCGGAGGGCGCGAGGCCGAGCTGCTGTTCCTCGAGGATCTCTCGATCGGCAGCGCCGCCGATCTCGATCGCGCTACCGCCATCGCCCGGGCCCTGGTCGAGGAGTTCGGCATGGGGGGCGACGCGGTCGGCGTGCGCCGCTTCGAGACCGAGGAGAAGGACCCCATCTCGGAGAAGGCGCTCTCGGCCATGGAGGACTCGGTGAAGCAGATCCTCGAGGAGCAGCGGCAGCGGGCCCGTACGATCCTCGACGAGAACCGTGTGCTGGTTCAGACCCTGCGCGACCTCGTGCTCGAAAAGAAGGTGCTCGACAAAGAGGCGCTGGCGAACGTGCTGCCGAAGGTGGAGAAGAAGAACCCGGTGCCGTCAGACCGCTGACGAGAAGGAAGACCGCCCATGGCCACCTTGATCCTCCGGCTCGAGATCGACCCGGTGACGAAGAAGAAGAACGTGTGGGTGAAGTACGAGAGCGACTCCGACTCGTTGCCGGCAGAGCACGAGGAGCAGCACAAGCGGCTCGTCGAGGCGCTCATCGCGGGCGGAACCGTGAAGCCCGAGGAGCTCGGCACGCTCATCATCGAGCGCGAAGGGCAGGGCGCGGCGGCGAAAGACAACCCGCAAGCAGCGCCAGCGGCGAAGGAAGCCGCGGCGAACAAGGGGTGAGGGCCATGGCGACGCTCGTCTACGACCACGCGGCGCTCAAGCGCGATATCGCCAACCTCTTCCGGTTGCCGATCGGCGACCGGCTGGCACTCAATCAGTTCTATCTCGAGGCCCAGACGGTGGTTCGCCGTGCGAAGGAGTCGAACCTTCAGCTGCCTGCCATCGTCACCGACTGGCTGGCTCAGGCCGATGCCCGCGCGAAGGATCCGGTGCTGGCGACGACGCAGAACGCCGCGGTGGTGGCGTGGCTTCAAGCGCTGCCAGCCTGATTCGCGCGCATGCTGTAGGTGCGGTTCCTACACCCGGAGGCCTCGGATGATTCGCGTCTGTTTGCTCTCGCTCCTCGTCGCCGTTCCCGCGCTGGCCGGACTCTCGCCCGACGACATCGCCGCCATTCAGCAGGAGCAGGCGAAGGCCGCGGCGGCGGTGGAGGACAAGTACAAGGACAAGACCTCGCCCTCCGACCTGCGCGCGAAGATGAAGGAGTCGGCCGCGGCGCAACGGGCCGTGCTTGACGCGCGGGGCGTGAAGCCAGCCGAGTGGGCGCGCGCGTCGGCCACCATGAGCGCCGAGACCCGCGCCGCCGTGGAGGCAAAGAAGAAGGCCAGCGAGCCGAAGGCCGAGGCCGGGAAGAAGCCGGGCGCCGCGTCGACCGCGCAGCAAGATGCAGATGCGGCCGAGGCGGCCGCGATGGATCAGACGATGGGCCTGGGTACCGGCAAGAAGAAGTGACGACGGGTCGCGCATCACCTCACCGCCACACCGTTGACGGCCGACGCGCACGCAAGGTGCTGAAGGCTCTGCCTCGTTCGTTGTCACGCTTCGTGCACCGCTGACGCGCAACCGCGCTTCGGGGGCGCACACACATGAACGACTCCACACTTCGTCGAATCGGCCTGGGCCCACGTCTGCTCGTCGTGGTCCTCCTCCTGTCCACCCTCATGCTCGCCGTGCTTGTCCTGGTGACGCGACGGGCGCTCCAGACGGAAGCGCAGGAAAACCTCGTCGCCAAGGCGCGCGCCATCACCATCGAAGCCGAGAACGCACGCCAGTACGTCGCGGCGTTGCGCGGAAAGCACCACGCGTTCGACGAGAAGAAGCTCATCGACGAGATGCGCGCCGCCGTCGCCGGCGCGACGACGAAGGCCGAGATCCTCGAGCGCGCGCGGGGCACCGCCTACTACGCCAGCATTCCCATCGTCGCTGCGTGGACGGTGGCGCAGACGAACGCCGAGAAGGCGGGCTATCGCTTCAAGACGCCGCGCATCCAGCCGCGCAACCCGCGCAACGAGCCGGACGAGGTCGAGCGGCAGATGCTCGAGTCACTCGCGGTGAGCCGCGCCGACGAGACGTGGCGCATCGACGAGGGCACCAACAGCCTGCGGTACATGAAGCCCGTCGTACTGGGGCCCGAATGCCTCGTGTGCCACGGCTCGGTCGAGCACTACCCCGAAGGGAAGGGGCTCGATCCGCTCGGCTTCCCGATGGAGGGCTGGAAGTCGGGTGAGGTGCGCGGCGGGTTCGAGGTGATCGCAGACCTCGCCCCGCTCCAGGCGCGCACGGCGACGGCGACGTGGCAGATGGTGGGTGTGGCGGTGGTGAGCCTCGTGGTGCTCGCGCTCCTGTTCTCGGTGCTCCTGGCGAGGGTGCTCTCGAAGCCGCTCGCGGAAGCATCGGCGACCCTGCGCAAGCTGGCCGAGGGAGACCTCTCACAGCAGCTCGAGACGACGGCGCCGGGCGAGGTGGGCACGATGGCGGTCGCGCTCAACGCCGCGGTCGGTGGGATGCGAGAAGCCATGGTGGGCGTCAACCGCGCCGCGCATGACGTGTCCACCGCCTCGAAAGAGCTCGCCGACGCCGCGACCCACCTGTCCGAGTCCACCGCGCAGCAGGCGGTCACGCTGCAGCAGACGTCCGCGACGATGAAGGAGGTCGCCACCTCGCAGCGCGAGTCGGCCTCGGGCAGCAGGCAGACGGCGCAGCTGGCAGCCGACGCGAAGAGCCGCGCCGACGAGGGCCGCGAGGTCGTCAACACCGCCATGCGCTCGATCGAAGCGGCGTCGGTGGCGTCGAGGCAGATCTCGGAGATCAGCGAGACGATCGACGGCATCGCCCACCAGACGAACCTGCTGGCCCTCAACGCGGCCGTCGAAGCCGCGCGGGCCGGAGAGCATGGGCGGGGCTTCGCGGTGGTGGCCTCCGAGGTGCGCGTCCTGGCGCTCCAGACGAAGGACGCGGCGCGGCGCATTCACTCGCTCGTGGGTGACACCCTGCAGAAGGTGAACGACGGCGCGGCCGGGGCCCAGCAGTCCAAGGAGGCCCTGGGCGACATCGTCGAGCGCGTTCGAAGCGTGTCCGACGTGATCGACGTGATGGTGCGGCAGCAGGAGCGCCAGGCGCAGGGCCTCGATCGGGTGAACTCGGCGGTGACGACGGTGGACACGCACGTCCAGGGCACCGCGGCGCAGACGCAGCAACTGTCGGCCACCGCTCGGGCGCTCGAGACGAACGCGACGACGCTCCAACGGTTGGTGGGGCGCTTCCGGCTGGAGTCCTGAAGTCAGCCGGCGTCGCGCGCCACGGCCGGTGGTGGCGGCGGCGGCGGTGGGCCGGTGATGTCGACGTCGACCAGGTTCGACTGCTCCAGGCGCCTGGTCAGCTCGCCAACCCTGGCGGGATCGATGTCGAGCAAGGCGACCAGGGCCTGCACCGTGCGTTGCGCCAGGGTGTCGTCGCCCAGCTTCTTCGCCGCCAGATGCAGCGACACATGCACCTCGGGATCGAACGGGTTGACCGCCAGCGCGTCGAGGCTCGCCTTCTTCACCACGTCGTACTTCTTCGCGCGCAGGGCGATGCGGGCCAGGTGGGTGTTCGTCGACGCGCTGCCCGGGTGCATGACGAGGCTGCCTTCGAGCACCTTCTCGGCCTCGTCGAAGCGTTTGAGCTCCAGCAGGGTGAGCGCGTACTTGTTGCTGACGGACTCGTAGCGATCGCCGGCGACGACGTAGGCCTTCTGGAAATGCTCGGCGGCCGCGCCCATGCGGCGGCGCTCGCGCATCAGCTCGCCCAGATGGGCTGCTTTGCGGGCCGCGGGCTCCTGCACCTCGGCGAAGTCACCGAAGGAGATGTCGCGCTCCTTCTTCTTCGGCTTCTTCTCCTCGGGGCTGTCGACGAGCTGCTTCTTCTCGTGGGCCGATGGGGGAATCAGCTCCTTCGGGAAGGGCTGCTTCTTGAGGTGCGCCATCCACGAGCGCTCGAACTCGGGCCACTTCTTCTTCGTCACCGTCTCCATCGCGGCCTTGTCGCTGGCGCCCTTGCCCATCTCGGCGAGCAGCCGCGCGAGCGCCCCGGGGCCGGACTCGGTGTCGACGAGGTGCATGGCGAAGAAGACCTCGGCGAAGGCCGTGGCGGCGTCTTCAGCGGTCGGCAGCAGCGCCATCGACGGGTGCATCTTCTCGAAGGGCACCAGCGTGTTGGCGCGGACTCGCGTGCCGAGGAGGGCGAGCGTCGACGGCGTCATCGCGCCACCCGCGGGCCCGCGCCACCGGGACTCGAGGTACTTCGCGAGGCCCTCGTGCATCCAGATGGGCACGGTGTTGCGGGACTTCTGGCTGACGACGAGGTGCACGTACTCGTGGGCGAGCGTGTCGAGCCAGTCGTAGCCCCGCACCACGGCCTTCGGTGACGTCACCATCAGCTTGTTGAACTTGCAGATGGCGATGGTGCCGGTGGTGCGAATGGCCTCGCGCGAGAGCGTCGACACCTTCGCCAGCTCGGTGGCGGACGAGACGATCTCGACGCGTATCTTCCCCGCCGGTGTGTGGCCGAGGTCCTTCGCGAGCGCGGCGTGAATGGCCTCGAGCGCGTCGAGCGCCCACGGCACCAGCACGCCATCTTTCCCCTTCGGGTAGAGGAAGATGAAGTGCGCGCTCTCGGCCCGCTCGTATGGCTTGACGATGTCGCGCGTCTCCCGCACCAGCCGCAACCAGCTTCCGGGTTTGTCGCGAACGCCCGACGCCGAGAGCTCGTCGAAGGCCGTCTGGTAGTCACCCTCTTCGAAGGCGATGCGGCCCTTGAAGTAGCGCAGCGGTTCCACGTCGGCGGGCGCGAGCTTTTCGAGCTCGGCGAGCTCGGCGCGGGCACTCGCCACGTCCCAGTCCTCGAGGTACTGCTCGATGTTCTGGATGCGCGCCTTCGCTTCACCCTTGAGCTGCGGGAGCGATTCGTCGGCCGGGTCCTGTTGGGCCAGCACGCGACTGGACAGCAGCACCAGCACCGCGACGAGGAGCGCCCTCACTTGACCAGCTCCTCGTAGTACTTCTTGTTCTGTTCCTTGTAGCGGTCGGGGGCGCCCTGCTTCATCGCGTCCATCACGTCCTTGCGGAACTCGCGCGGGTTCGCCGAAGGATCCTCCTCGGGGATCTCGATCTTCTCGTTGGAGGCCTGTCGCCCGGTGCCAGAGCGCCGCGGTCGCATGGGCATCGGCAGGCCGCCCTTGCCGCCGCCACCGCGCTGCTGCGACTGCTGCATCTGCTGCTGGAGCTGTTGGAGGGCCTGGAGCGCCCCCTGCTGATCGCCGGCGCCGCGGCTGACGTCCTTGCCCTCGAGGCGCTGTCCGGCCGAGCCCATGCGCTGTGCGGCCTGCTGCATCTGGCCTTCGGCCTCCTCGTCGAAGATGGGCGCCTTCTCGCCGAGCTCCTTCATCTGCTCCTTGAGCTGCTGGCCCTTCTCTCCGAGCTTCTGTTGCTGCTTGGCGAGGGACTTGAGCTGCTGTTGTTCGGCGGGGTCGAGGGACTGGCTGGGCGGCGGGAAGAGCGACTCGAGCTTTTCCGACACCTCCTCGGCGCGCCGCTCGTCCTTCTGCATGCGCTCGGCGAACTTGCGTGACTCGCGCTGCACCGAGTCGGAGTTCTGGAAGCGGCGGTCCTCTTCGGCCTGGTCGAGGGCCGAGCGCTCGATCTCCTGGGCGCGCTGCACCAGCTCCCGCGCGGACTCGGCGGCGAGGTCGAAGTCGTTCGACTCGAGCGCCTGTTTCGTGTTGCGCACGTTCTGGAGGGCCTTCTGCTGCTGCTCCTCGAGCCGCGAGCCGATGCGATCGGGCGACATCGACTGGTATGACTTCTCGAGCTCATCGAGCTTCTGCGCCAGCTCGCGCTTCACCTGTTCCCCCTGGCGCGCGATGCGCTCCTTCGCGGCGGCGCGGGCCTTCTCCTTGAGGCCCTTCGTCTGGTCGGCCACCTTCTGCTGCTCGGTGACGGTCTCCTCGAGGGCCTCGTTGAACTCCTGGAATGCCTTGGTGAGCTCGGGGTCGGCGTTCTCGTCGGCGGCCTGCGCGCCCTTCTCGAGCTGGTCGAACATCTCGTCGAGCTCCATCGAGAGCTCCTGCATCTTCTTGAGCGCCTCGTCGGCCTTGCCCTCGCGCACGAGCCGCTCGATCTCCGACAGCGGGTTCTCGAGGTTCTTCTCGTCCATCAGCTCCCGCAGGGCGTCCTCGTTCATGAACTCGTCGCGAATACCGCGGGCCATCTCGGCCATGCGCTGCTGGAGCTCCTGCATGCGCGCCTTGAGCTCCTGCATCTGCTCGAGGAGCGCGTCGCGCACGGCCGGGTCGTTCGTCTTCTGGAACTCCTCCACCAGGCGGGTGAGCTCCCGGCGCTCGTCCTTGAGCTCCTGCGCCAGTTCACGGATCGCCTGGAGCCGCGCGCGGTCGAGCAGCGACTCGAGGTACAGCACGTTCTTCTCGCTGGTGGCGAGGTCGGTCGCGAGTCGGCTGGTGAGCGCGTAGGCGAGCGCTGGATCGTAGACGCCATCGCGGGCCAGCTCGGCGTTGCGCTTGAGGTAGGCGCGGCGCTGCTGAAGGAAGCGGGTGTCGACGTCGAGCTCCTTGCCGATGATCGAGAGCGCCGAGACGAGCTCGGGCATGGGCTCACGCTCCTCGGCCAGGCCGTCGGCGAGGGCCAGCACGTCCTTGGCGAGGAGGTTCGCGCGCTCGTCGATGGGAACGCCGGCCTTCACGGCGTCGACGGTGACGGGGGCCTTTCGATCGGCGCTCTCCTGGCGATCGGCGAGGTGGGTCACCAGCCGCTCCCACAACGCCTCGGCCTTGCGCAGCGCCTCCCGGCGATGTTCGGCCGCGGAGTAGAGCTTGAGCACCTGGGTCTTGCTCACGCCTTTCTGCGCGCCCTTGACGGTGTTGCCGTCCTTCGCTTCGAGGAAGTACCGCACCTCGCCCCCGGGCTTGAGGTCCAGCGAGGCCACGCTCCACTCGTAGGTGCCCCGCGCAGCCCGCGCCTCGTCGAGCGTGAGGGGCACCCGCTTCTCGGCCGCGCCGGTGGCCTTGGAGACGAGCTCCAGGCCCGTCAGGCCGTAGTCATCGGTGGCCTCGTATTGGACCTTCACCGAGGTGGCGCGCGCGTCGAGCTCGAGCAGATCGAGCGGCGCCGACAGCCGCACCTGGGGGGCCGTGTCCGCCTCGACCACGAGCGGGAGATCGGGCCCTTCCACCTCCACCTCGCGGCCGTCCATGAAGGCAACGTGGTACTGGCCGGTGGCGTCGAGCACGAAGGAGCCGGACAGATCCCGCCCCTTCACCGTGAGCGGCACGTTCGTGCCGTTGACCACCAACACGGCCTCATCGACGTCGCGATCGGCGCGGGTCTCGATCGACACCTCAGTGCCCGCGGGCCCGCTGACATCGCCGGCCGTTCCTTCAACCGTGCGCGGCTCGAGGCCGGTGTATTCGGGGTAGCGGTAGGTGAGCTTGAAGTCGCCGGTGATCGGCTCCCGTCGGCGAATGGTGTTCACCTCAGCCGAGGCGAAGGCCTTCACGACGCCCGAGAGGACGTACTCCGCCACCATGCCCAGCGTGATGGCGCCAGCGAGCAGCGTCGCGGCGAGGGTCCAGGTCGCGGCGCGGAGCGGGCGCGGGTCGAGCAGCGACGACAGCGGCCGGCTCGCGGCTCGGCGGTCGACGTCCTCGAGGAAGGCGCGGGCGAGCTCCGGGGAGAAATCGTCCGGGCGTCCGAGCGCGCGCGACAGCTCCACCGCGGACAACAGATCGAGGCTCAGCTCCGGGGCGCGTTCGGCCAGAAGCCGGGCGGTGCGCTCATCGTCTCCGACCCGGCGCCGCACCAGCACCACCCCGAAGAGCAACAGGAAGGCGAGCGTCGACAGGGGCGCGAGCGCGAGCAGCCATTGGCCCAGCACCGGCCGCGCGTTGCCGACCAGCGCGCCCGCGAAGAAGAGGACGAGGAAGGACGAAGCCCCGTAGAGGCCTCCCTGGAGCCACCAGGCGCGTGCCTGGGCCTCACGGACCTGTCGAATGAGGGACAGTCCCCGGCCCTGAACCGTGGGGCTTGGAGGGGCCGTGGGGCGCGGCGGGGGCGGGGTCTCGACAGGGACGGACGGCTCGAACACGGAAGGCTCGCTTTAGCACCGCGACCCGCTGGGCGCCGTCGGATGCTCACTGGACGGACGGGAGCCGCTCGAGGTTCCGCTGCAGCACGGTCGGCCAGTGGGCTGGAGCCGTCACCGGTTCGATCCGACCAGCCGATTCAGCTGACCGCCTGGCCACAGCGAGCGCGGTGTTGCGGCGATGTTGCGAGGCGGGGCTGCTCCGGTCGTGCCGTGCAGACTCGCTGTCACAGGTTCAGCGGACTGCAACCTCCCGTGATCAGGTATGTTCTCGGGCAGCGCACATCATCCGACACCAACCCCTCTGACAGAATCCGAGGTGCGGGCTTTCCGCCTCCCTGCGACAACAGTGCATGAGCGGTCTTCGCGTTGGTTCCAATGGTTCGCAGGTTCGTCAGCTTCAGGACACCCTTCGCCGCGCCGGTTTCAACCCGGGCGCCACCGACGGCTCGTTCGGTCCCCGGACGAAGGCCGCTGTCGAGCAGTACCAGCGCGCGCGTCGCCTCGAGGTCGACGGGGTCGTCGGCCCGCAGACGATGGGCGCCCTCGTTCGCGACGGCTTCGATCGCCGCGGTCCGGCGCCGGTCGACCTCGGCGGTGGTGGTGGCGCCACGCGCGCTCCTGACGGAACCGCGCGCATCGACAACCCGCGCCAGGGGCGGGGCATGGTCACTGGCAGCATCACGGTGAACGGCAACACCTACCGATTCAACTCGGGCAGCTCGCGCCTGTTCTCGACCCCGCAGGGCACGTACCGCGTGACCGCCCACCGCAACTCGCGCAGCGACGCAGGCTTCGTTCGCGACGGCGTCGGCTTCAGCTACACGATGGAGGACCCGCGCCGCCCGGGCTCCGACCGGTTCTACGATCCCCGCGCCGGTCGCGATCGCCAGTACCTCCGCATCCACCCCGATGGCGGCGGGACCGGCACGGCGGGCTGCCTCGGCATCGTTGGTGACGCCGCCACGCTCCGTCGGTTCCGCAGCGATCTCAACGCCGAGCTGGCCCGCAACAACGGCGTGTACATGCTCCGTGTGAACTGAAGCAGGTGCCGACGGCTCGGCTGCTCGCCCTGACCGGCTCCGCCGAAACGCCCACGACTTCCCCTGAGCCGCCAAGCCCGGTAAGGGATTTCCTTCACTCCGCTCCAGGGACTTGCCATGCCCAACCGACTCACCCGCGCCGACTTCACCCAGTCGCTCAAGGCCAAGAAGGTCGACGTCGCCGAGGCCCAGCGGGACCCCGCGCTCCGGGGCCTCGATGTGGCGAAGGCGGACTTGAACCGTGATGGCAAGGTGGCCGGTGCCGATGAGGCCGCTGCTCTCTTCAAGGCCGTCGACGCGTTCGATCGAAACGGCGACGCCCAGTCCATCGCGCTCACTGCCACGACCGGAGCCCCCACCCGCGCGGCGACGATGGCGGCGGCGCTCCAGGCCAGGGCGGTCTTCGAGGTGTCCGATCCCGCCGTCGCCCCACGCGACGCCGCGCTGAAGAACGCGTTCTCGGCGCCCAACTCGCTTCCCCTCTCGCGCGGCATGAACGGCGACCGTGCGACGGCGGTGCAGTACGCGCTCGCGCGCCTGGGTGTCCCCGTCGGCGTGGTGGACGGCAAGTTCGGTCCCGCCACCGAGCGGGCCGTGAAGGCGTTTCAGGCCAGCGCGAACCTGCCGCAGACGGGTACGGTGGATGCCGGAACCTTGCGCGCGCTCGACGCGAAGCTCGCCTCGACCGATCTCCGTACGCCGGCCGAGCGCAGCGGCAACCCGCTCCAGTACCTCGCTGCGCAGGCCGTCGCGGGCCCGAAGCTGCCGGCCATCGTCGATCGCTCGAAGCCCGTCGATTGGAACCACCCGGAGATTCAGGCGGCCTACGGCTCGTTCTCGGCCTCCTACTGGCAGACGTTGAAGGGCAACCGCGTCGAGGCCGATTGCAAGACGCTCTCGCTGTTCATGATGGACCAGTTCCGCACCAAGGTGCGCGCGGATCTCGGCGTGCAGTTGCCGCTCCCTGCGACCTTGCCGGCGAAGGAGTGGATCGCGGGAACGGCGGCGGACCCGAAGGGCTACTTCTCGCGCTTCGAGCGGCTTTCCACCGTTCGGCCCGGCTACGAGAACGCGCAGACGATTCAGCGGCTCGACCCCTCGGCGTCGATGATGACGGGCACCAACGTGCGCTACGCGGGCGTCGACGCGAACATGGCCTCGCGCGCCGTGAAGGTGACGGTGCCCTGGACGAACACACGCGACAACGGCGGCGATCCGTCGAAGCCCGAGCTGCCGGTCGGCCAGATGAAACCGGGTGATGTCATCTTCATGGATCACACGGGCGATGGGCGCGTCGACCACATGGCCAACGTCATCTCGATGGAGCGCGACGCCTCGGGCGCGGTGACGTCGATGGTGCTCGCGACCGGCAGCTTCGACGACATGAAGGACGCCAACGGCTCCACGGCCCCGAACTCGCTCGGCGAGGTGAACAACTACGCCGAAGAGGTGACCGTGCGCTTCGACGCACAGGGGCGGGTGACGAAGTCCGAGGTCACGTGGAGCTCGGAGCCGTCCTGGCTGGTGAACTCCCGGTACTCGGCCCGCACGCTGCTGATGGAGCTGAAGGAGGGCGGGACGATCTCGGTCGGTCGTTGGGCCCAGCCTGCGCGGCCCGGAGTCAGCTGAAGACCGGCAGGGTTCCTGCCTGCGCGGGGAAGTTCTGCAGCCCGAAGTCCGGCGCCGGCCCGCCCAAGGGGGGAGACCTTGTCAGCGAACCACGAGGCCGCCTGGCGGCGTGTTGGCGGTCGCGAACCGGGCCACGGCATCGAACCAGCCCGCCATCGCAGTGCCGGCGACATCGGCCCCGGCGAGCGGATCAATATGGGTGAACGCGGGGTGGGAGAGCGCCGAAAAGCCGCGCTCGTCGGTGCGAGCCGAGCCCGCCGCTGGGCGTCCTTCTCCTACGGGCGGCAGGAGGGCCCTGAGGGCCTCGTAGCGGGCCGTTTCGCCGTTCAGGATACCAGCGGCCTCCACCAGCACGGGAAGATCGATGGCGCGGCCGTGGAGGGCCCTCACGCCGTACGCGGTGACCGGCCAGGCGTCTGGCTGCAGCGTGAGGGACGAGCCGAGCGCCGAGTCGAGCGAGAGCCGTGCGGGGAAGTACCACTCCCCGAAGTCAGCGCCAGGGCGTGCCCACGCGAGCGCGAACTCCGACAGTGATGTGAGCTCGGGTGGCTCGACTGCATCGAACTCGCGCCAGCGATAGGTCTGGCTCGAGGTGGCCGGCTTCTGAATGGTGCCGCCACCGAACGGCGAGGGCGTGTCGACGAGCGACCCGTCGGTCGAGCCTGCGTTGACGGCGGCGATGCTCACCGGACAGGTGGCCGCGTCGAAGGCGAGCCCGAACGCCGCGCGGTTCGTCATGCGGGGCAGGGTGTTGGAGAGAAAGAGCGTCTCGAGCGCCTCCCTCCGGGGCAGGTCGATCTCCAGCGCGTCGGGGCGCCACATCGCGCGCATCGCGGTGCCGACGCCGATGGGAAAGAGCCTGGCCTCGAGCAGGGGAATCGCGACGAAGCGTACCGACTCGCGGGTCTGTTTGAGGCTGGGGCGCCCACCGAAGCCGCCGCCCATCAGCCCCGTCGTCTCGTATTCCTCGCGCGTGATGGTGAGCGGCCGGCCCTCGTTGCCGGTGACGCCATCGATGAGCACGAGGCCGGCGAGCTGCGAGAACCCGGGCACGCCGTCGAAGTCCCACGAGGCATAGGTCGACGCCAGGCCCGCGCCCAGGGAGTGTCCGGCGAGGATGACACGCGCGCGACGCTCGGACTCGGGCACCAGGCTCACCACCGCGCGCAGATCGTTCATGGTCGACGCGAGGCCCCACTCCGAGGCGAAGGCGAGGCTCTCCTGGGAGCGGAATCCCGCGAAGCGCTCACCGTCGATGACGCCGCCGTCGAAGTAGTACGAGGTGAGGACTTCCGGATCCTTCGCGCCGAGGGCCGCCTCGAGGCCGCGTCGATCTTCGAGCGCGTTGCTTCGACGGTCGATGGCCCACGCCTCCAGCGGCTCCGCGGTCGTCGAGCGGCGAACGATGGCGCGCGCGAGGGCATCGAAGGACCCCGCGCCTCCCAGAAAGCCGGGCATCAACAGGATGATCGCGCGCGCGGGCCTGGGCGGCTGGGACCCGGTGTCCACCCGGTACCGAACGACGGTGACGCCGTCGAGCGCGTCGGGCGTCGCCTCACCCGTGACGGGATTCGCCGGCGGCTTGGGCGCGGGGACCCGCACCAGGTCGCGACGAATCGCGAAGCCTAAGGTCTGCTCGATGACGTTCGGGTCGACCGCTGGCGGCGTGCAGGCGAGGGCGAGGGTCGCGGCAAGGACGAGCGAACGCATCTGGGCGGTGTAGGGAGCGCGCTGCGGGAATGCACGTCGTTTGGCGTCTGTCGCGATAAGGAGGCACTCCATGAAGTGGGCCTCGGCGCTGGCGCGTGACACGAACGGACGGGACGCGGCCGATCGCGCCATCGCCGTGCTCGATGAAGAGCTGGGCGTCGAGCCCGATCTCCTCCTCGTCTTCATCACGACCACGCTGCTCAAAGAAGCACCCGCCGTGCTCGCGCGGCTTCGCGAGCGTTTTCCGCAGGCCACGCTCATCGGCTGCTCGGGCGCTGGCGTCATTGGTGCGGGCCGGGAAGCGGACGATCTGCCGGCGATCTCCCTCACCGGCGCGTCACTGCCTGGGGTGCGTCTCGACGCCAGGCTGGTGCGTCGCGGCGAGGTCCCGGACTTCGCGGAGCCGCCCGTCGTCACGCTCCTCTTCGCCGACCCGTTCTCCTTCGACACCGAGGGCTTGCTCCCGAAGCTCGACGCCCGCTTCCCGGGGACCGTCGTCGCTGGAGGCCTGGCGAGCGGCGGAAGTGCACCGGGCGCCCATCGGCTCTTCCTCGATGAACGCCTCGTCACCTCGGGCGCGGTGTGCGTGGGCCTCTCGGGCGACCTCGAGTGTGAAACCCTCGTCGCGCAGGGCGTTCGTCCGCTGGGCGCGCCGGGCTTCGCGACCGCCGTCGATGGCCATCTCTTGCTCGAGGTCGACGGCCGCTCGCCCATCGACGTGCTCCAACAGCTCCACGCCGAACAGGACGCCGAGACCCAGGAGCGGCTGCGTCATGCCCTCGTCGTTGGCCTCGGCCTCAAGACGGGCGCGGTCGAGCAGCGCGCCGACGAGCTGTTGGTTCGAAACGTCGTGGGCCTCGAGCCCCGCCGCCGCGCGCTCGCCATCGCGTCCACGCTGGAGGCGTTCCAGATCGTCCAGTTCCTGTTGCGCGACGCGAAGGCCGCCACCGAAGAGCTGACGACGCGGCTTGGGGCCCTCTCCGCTCGGCCGCCCGCGGGCGCGCTCCTCTTCTCGTGTACCGGGCGGGGCCGGCACCTCTTTGGCGTCGACGATCACGACCCCGGACTCTTTGCCCAGAAGTACCCCGGCGTGCCGCTGGGCGGCTTCTTCTGCAATGGCGAGCTCGGCCCCGTCGCCGGCCGCACCTGGCTCCACGGCTACACCAGCGCCTTCCTCCTGTTTCGGCCTGTCACGCACTGACTGCTTTACAGCGCCCACCTCGCGCCACAGTCTCACGACGGTCAGGCATGTTCCGAACGCTCGCGCTCCTCGTCGTCGTCAATGCGTCCGTCAGCCGGGCCAACCCACCCACTGCACGAACGCCGGCGACGGCCACCACCGAGGCCACGCGACTGGGCGCCGAGTACTTCATTCAGAAGGCCGGCGCGTCGTGGACGTACCAGCTCCAGGGCGGCGGCAAGGGCCGCGTCAGCATCAACGCCTTCGTCGACTGGAAGGCCTCGTTCTCCGTCTCGCTCGGCAAGAAGACCGCGAGCGGGACGTGGCGCGTGAAGGAAGGTCACTGGCTGGAGCGCTCCGGCGCGCGCGCTGACACAGAGGTCGTCCTCCTCCCGGCGGTGATGACCCGAGGCACCCGCTGGCAGGGGCCGGCGTCGATCGAAAAGGGCACGCGCGAGCTCTCGCAGTACGAGGTCATCGCGCTCGACGCGCAGGTCGAGCTCCCCAACGGCGTCCTCGAAGGCTGCCTCACCGTGCTCGAGACGGGCCTCGATGGCAGCACCCCGTACACCCACTTCTACGCGCCCAACGTCGGCAAGGTGGCCGTGCGCGGGCCCTCCGACTGGCTCTATCGCCTCGTCGAGTTCCGCTCCGGCAGCCGCGCCCACGCCGATTGATTCTTCGAGCCTGACGAAACGCGTCATTCGAAAAGCTCAACCATCAGGCCTGTAGACTCCCGTCACCAACCCACTACGAAGCAACCGGTTTTCTCGAACACCGGCGCTTTCGCCATTCACAGGAGCAAACGATGAAGCCACTGATGACGGCCGCCCTCGCGGCGCTGATGATGACGGGGTGTGCCACCCAGTACGCCGCGAAGTGGGACGAAAAGCCGACCACCGCGACTGGAACCGTCGACGCGACCACCGCTGGTGACGCCGACGCCGCCTGGGCCGCCCGCAAGGATCCCGTGAAGCTGATGGAGGCCATCGGCAAGTGGGAAGCCGTCGCCGCCACCTCCGCCGATGCCGAGGTCTCCGCGAAGCTCTCGCGCGCCTGGTACCTCGCCGGCGAGCGCTACGCCTTCGAAGAGAAGAACGACAAGCGCGACGAGGCGTACCAGAAGGGCCTCGATTGGGCGACGAAGTCGCTCAAGCTCGCCGCGCCCGAGTTCGCCACACTCATGACGCAGGGCAAGCAGCACGCCGAGGCCATCACCAAGGCGCCCAAGGAGGCCGTGCCGGCGATGTACTGGTACGCCGCGAACCTCGGGAAGTGGGCCGCCACCAAGGGCTTCGCCACGCGCCTGCGCTACAAGGACGACATCAAGGCCACCATCGACCACATCAAGGGCTTCGACGAGAAGTACTTCTACGCGGCGCCGTGGCGGTACCTCGGTGGCTACGAGGCGCAGACGGCCGGCCTCGCCGGTGGTTCGCTCGAGAAGTCGGAAGAGAACTTCAAGAAGGCCGTCGAGCTCGCCCCCGGCTACCTCGGCACCAAGGTGCTCTGGGCCGACTACCTCTGCGTCAAGCGCCAGGACAAGGCGACCTACGAGAAGCTCCTCAAGGACGTCGTCGCGGCCAACCCCGCCGCCGAGCCCGAGATCGAGGCCGAGAACCTCCTCGAGCAGGAGAAGGCCAAGAAGCTGCTCGCGCAGATCGACGAGAAGTTCTGACGCTCGTCGGCACGGCTTCCGGCGCGACGTGAAGTTCGCCGGGAGCCTGCCGTCGGTCCCCACAACCCATCGACGCGGGTGAGGTCTGCCCGCCTGCCTGGAGGTCTTTCGTGAAGCATCTCGTCTCGTTGTTCGCTGCGGCCCTGCTGCTGGCCACCACCGCCCTCGCGCAGGACGCCAAGCCGCTGACCATCAAGGTCGGCTCCGTGGCTCCCGAAGGCACGCCCTGGTCCGAGTGGCTCGACGGCGTGAAGTCGCGCCTCGAGAAGGACTCCGCTGGCAAGGTGAAGCTCAAGCTCTTCCTCGGCGGCAAGCTCGGCGGCGAGAAGGAGATGGCTGAAGAGACCCGCAACGGCAACCTCGCCATGTTCGGCGGCTCCGCAGGCGCGCTCGCGACGTACGTGCCGGAGCTCGCGGGCATCGAATTGCCGTATCTGTTCTCGAGCGACGCCGAAGCCGACTTCGTGCTCGACAAGATCCGCCCGCAGGTCACCCAGCTCCTCGCCGCCAAGGGCTTCGTGATGGTCATGTGGGGCGAGAACGGCTGGCACGGCTACGGCATCAAGGGGAAGTGCGTCGAGAAGCCGGACGATCTGAAGGGCCTCAAGATGCGCGCGCAGGAGTCCTACGTGCACATCGAGACCTACAAGGCCTTCGGCGCCGCGCCCGTCGAGATGTCGACGCCGGAGGTGCTCGGTGCGCTCCAGACCGGCACGGTCGATGGGTACTCGAACAGCCCGCTGCTGTCGCAAGCGACCAGCTGGTACAAGGGTATCTCGCACTACACCTACACCAAGCACATCTACCAGCCGGGCATCATCGTCATGTCGAAGAAGGTCTTCGACGCGCAGCCCAAGGAGCTGCAGGACATCCTCATCAAGCGCGACGACGAGCGCGCCGGCATCCAGGGGGTGCGCCTGCTGACCAACCCGCTGCTCGACAACTTCAAGGCCGCGCAGAAGACGGTGTGCACGCTGACGCCGGAGCAGACGAAGGCCTGGCAGGACAAGGCGCGCCCGGTGTGGGACATCTACGCGAAGAAGAGCGGCTCCAACAAGACGCTCCTCGACGCGATGATCGCCGCCAAGAAGGAGTTCGCGGCCGGCAAGAAGTAGCGCCCCGCGCGCAGTCCAGTCGTTCGCGCCGGTTGGGTGACGAGCCCAGCCGGCGCTGTCGTTGAAGAAGCCCGCTCCCGTCCCCGCCGTGGAGGTCGTCTTCGTGGAATCGCTTCGCAAGTCCGTCGACAAGCTCGATGACGTCGTCCTCACCATCGAGCGCGTGCTGCTGCTCGTGTCGCTGTCGATGATGACGGTCCTGGTGACCCTCGACGTCATCCAGCGCACCTTCTCGCGGCCGGTGTCGAAGACCTCGACGCTGATCCTCGGCTTCATGAGCAACCCGTCGCCCGAGACGCAGAAGCTCGTCATCGAGACGATCGGCCCCTGGCTGTTCCTCATCGGTTCGCTCGTCTTCGTGGTGCTGGCCGCCCATTCGTCGCGGTCGTTCAAGGCCGAGAAGACGAAGGCGCCGGCGCCCGGGTTCGGCGCCTCCATCGCGCTCGGCGTCGGGGTGTGGGTTGGCCTGGCGGCGTTCATCCAGGGACTGCTGTGGCTGTTCCCCTCGAGCGTGCCGGGCGCGCAGAAGTTCGCCCTCGGCTTCATGTTGTGGAGCGGCATGCTGGGCGCGTCCGTCGCGACCCGGCAGCGCCGCCACATCGTGCTCGACACGGTGAAGAAGAAGCTCGACGAGAAGATGGGTAACCTTTTCTCGCTGCTGGGCGGTATCGTCGTCTTCGCCTTCTGCGGCCTGCTCGCCTACCTGGGCTTCGTTCAGTTGCACGAGGAGTACGTGCTCTGGCGTGATGGCGACGGCGTGGGGGTGTTCGACGCGCTCCCCATTCCCCGGTGGATCGTCACGCTGTCGCTCCCCGTCACCTTCGGCACCATGGCCTTCCGGTTCCTGGGCGCTGGCGTTCGTGACTTCGTCTGGGGCCCGCCGACGGGCGGCGTTGACGCGCACGGCGTCGACATGGAGCAGCTCGCCAAAGAAGCGGAGCAGGTCGGAAAGGAGCCGGCCTGACCATGGACTTCTCGCTCGCGAAGCTCCTCTCGTTCCTCGCCGTCGCCGGGCTGTCTTTGTACGCTGCGTTCGGAGGCCGAAAGAACACCGGCGCTGGTACTCGCTGGCGCGCGATTTCGGTCGGCTCTGCGTTCAACGCAATGTGGATGCTGTTGCTATTCGCCCTGTTCTTCTTCTCCGGCAAGGTCTCCTTCATCATCATCGCGGTGATCGCCGTGGGCCTGATTCTCGGCCTTCCCCTCTTCGTCGTGATGGGAGGCATTGGCATCATGTGCATCGCGCTCCTCACGAGCGACGATCTGCCGGTCGCGGCCCGCAAGGTGCTCGAGCTCGCGGGCAAAGAGGTGCTGCTCGCGATTCCGTTCTTCGTCGTCGCCGGCGAGCTCATGACACAGGGCACGCTCGCCCGTCGGCTCATCGACTTCATGCGCGCCGCGTTCGGGTGGATTCCCGGCGGGCTCGCGGTCTCGGCCGTGGCCGGGTGTGTCTTCTTCGCCGCAATCTCGGGCTCGTCACCCGTCACCGTCGTGGCGATCGGCAGCATCATGGTGCCGGCGCTCCTCAAGGCGCAGTACCCGAAGGACTTCTCGGTCGGCCTGCTCACCACGGCGGGTTCGCTCGGCATCCTCATTCCGCCGTCGATCCCCATGATCATCTATTCGATCATGGTG
>JBILEB010000312.1:0-3830 GCA_044352295.1 Myxococcaceae bacterium | reverse complement strand
GGCCCGTCGAACTTCTCCACCACCCAGCTCGTCAGTGCGGCGAACGCCGCGAACCAGCCCCAGAACACCAGCACCGGCGCCAGCGCGCCGAGGGTCAGCGTCGCCTTGAGGGTGAACAACATGCCCGCCACCACCCACAGCGCCAGAATGCCGAGGTGCACCAGATTCTTCATCGCCTTCATGTCGTCGCTCCCGTGAAATGGCGGCGGTGGCCGCCGGGTTCGAGAGATTCAACGCTCGAACGGTCATGAAGGTGCAGGACAAGAACATCGTCCATCGATTACGGTCCGTCATCGATGAACCTGCAACGACTCGAGGGCTTCTACTGGGTGGCGCGGCAGCAGGGGTACGCGCGCGCGGCCCGCTCCTTCCCGTACCCCATCACCCAGCCTGGCGTGCACCAGCAGGTGCGCCGGCTCGAAGAGGAGCTCGGCGTGAAGCTCTTCGAGCGGGTCGGGAAAGATCGAGTCGTGCTGACCCCGCAGGGGCAGCTGCTCTACGACGGGTTCGCGCCGTTCTACGAACAGCTCACCCAGCTCGAGGCACGGGTGAAGGGCGGCGAGGTGGGCGGCACGCTGAAGCTCTTCGCGGCCGGTCACCTGCTGCGCCACCTCGTCCCGGAGTGGCTCCGCCGTCTGCAGGCACGACGTCCCGACATCACCGTGGCGCTGTCGGAGCTGCCCCACGCCGACCTCTCCCTGCTCCGTCGCGGTGAAGCCGACCTGCTCATCGACTGGATCCCCGAGGTGCCGCCGGACCTCGAGGTGCGCGAGGTGGCCCGGACCGAAGCGTGGATCGTCGCGCCCACCCACGGCCCCTTCGCCCAGCGCGGCCGGCTCACCCTGGCGACCCTCGCCGAGGTGCCCTTCATCGGGTACCACGCCGACCGGCAGCTCCGGGCGCTCCAGCTCGAGGCTCTCACGGCCCATGGCATCACGCCCAGGGAAGCCTTCGCCGCCGATTCGAGCGACACCATCCTCGGGTTCGTCGCCGCCGGCCTGGGGTTCTCGCTCGTTCCCTCGCTCACCACGACCGGCCCGAAAGCCCCCGGGGTGGTCGCTCAGAAGCTCGAACGGCCCCTCGCCCGCTTCCCCATCTACGCCATCTGGCGCAGGTCTCCCCACCCACACCCACTCGTGGTTGCGGCCCTGGACTGCGCGCCAACCCCTTGAAAACCACATTCACCCACTCGACGAGAGGTCGTCAGATGTGGTTGATGCACGCCTTCTCGCCTACGTCGTCGGATTTTCTGAGGTTCTCTCCGCAACTGTCGCCTCCTGATCCACGATACCTCCGCATCGTTTCCGTCAGGCCCAAGGGGATTTCATGAGCACCGTTCGCCGCAACACCTCCAACCCTGTTTCGAACCTCTTCAAGTCGGCGCAGAAGGCCGCCACCACCGTCGGCAAGAACCTGCAGAAGACGGCGAGCACGGTTCAGAAGAACCTGCAGAAGACCGCCACCACCGTTCAGAAGAACGTGCAGAAGACGGCGAGCGACGTGCAGAAGAACCTCCAGAAGACGGCCACCACGGTCAGCACGAAGACCAAGGCCGCCGTCGACGCCACCAGGGGTGGCATCAAGCACGTTCGCGAGGAGACCAAGAAGGCCACCGTCGAGTCGGGCTGGCAGAAGTGGAACACCAAGGTCGAGGCGAAGGAGGGCACGGTCGAGCTCGGGCGCTCCAAGGGCTTCGGCGACAAGATGGACGAAGCCCCGACGCTCAAGGACTTCAGGACCAAGGATGGCAAGCGCACCGGCGCCTTCGTCGATGAGCCCGAGGCCAAGACGTTCAAGGACAAGGCGAAGGCCACTGGCAAGGAAGTCGTCAACTCGGTCGGCGTCAACGTCTTCGACCCCGAGAAGTCCAAGTTCGAGAAGGACTTTGACACCGTCGTGAAGACCAGGCGGGTCGACTCGGCCACCGTGGACAAGCAGGGCTACGACGTCGGCTACCGCGCGCTCTCGGCGTACGCCGACGGCAAGGGCAACATCACCATCGGCAAGGCCACCAACATCGAAGGGAAGATCGAAGCCGGTGCGGTGCTCGGCCAGGTCACCGTCGAGGGCAAGACGAAGCTCGGCAACACGGGGCTCGAGGCGACCGGCAGGGCGGAAGGCACCGTTGGCGTCACGGGCTCGGCGAGCGGCAATGTGCGCGTCGACATCTTCTCCAAGAAGCCCACCGTCAAGGTGAAGGCCGGCGTCGAGGCCTTCGCGGGCGCGAAAGTCAGCGTCGAGGGCCGGGTCGGGAACGACTACGCCGGCGTGGGCGGCAAGGCCGAGGGCTGGGCGGGCGTCGGCGCCAAGGCGAATGCCGACGTCGGCATCGAGGGTGGCAAGTTCAAGGCGAGGGTCGAGCTCGGCGCTGCGCTCGGCATCGGCGGTAGCCTGAGCTTCAGCGTCGACGTCAACTATCAGAAGGCCATCGACAAGGTGGCCGGTACGGGCAAGGCGGCGGTCGACACCGTCAAGAACGCTGGCAGCGCGGTGGTGAACGGCGCGAGCGGCCTGGCGAAGTCCGGCTGGAAGGCCGTCTCGGGCTGGTTCAACTAATCGATGGTTTGGTGGTTTGAGGATGTCCGGCTCTCGGGCATCCTCTCGTCATGACGGCACTCCATGATCTGTTGGACCGCGGCGACCGGCACGGCGCGCGGGCCCTTGCTGCGAAGACGCTCGAGCAGAAGCCCACCGACGGAGAGGCGCTCTCGGCCCTCGCGCGGTTGAGCCTCGAAGCGGGTGAGGTCGACGACGCCAAAGGCCTCCTCCTGCGCGTCGGGCCACGCGACCGGTCCCTCTACGAAGTGCAGCTCGCCGAGGCGATGGTGCTGCAGCTGTCACAGCAGCCCGACGCAGCGCGCCTCGCCTTCGCGCAGCTCACCGGTGTCGCCCCCACCCGTCCCGAGGCCTTCTTCGCCCTGGGTCTGTCGCTCCTGGAGAAGGAGGACGCGAAGGGCGCCGAACACTCGCTGGCGACGGCGGTGCAGCTGTCGCCGAAGCACTTCCTCTACCGCTTCCGCCATGCGGAGGCGCTCGCGCAGACAGGTCGCTTCGAAGCCGCCGCGGGCGAGCTGATGAAGTCCATCGAGCTGCGCCCGGACTTCACGCAGGCCTACCTCGCGTTCGCCCGCATGCTCGAGGCGAGCGGCCAGGCCGACAAGGCGCTCGAGATCCTGGCCGGTGGGCTGTCGGCGATGCCGGAGGACCGTCGGCTGCTCGCCGAGGTCGCGCGCCTCAAGCTCGCGTCGGGTGACGTGGCCTCGGCCATGGCGCAGGCCGAGAAGGCGCCGGGCGGGCCGTTGGGTCTCGCCGAGGAGCTAATGCGCGCCAACGCGCACGACGCCGCCATCGAGGTGTGCAACCGCCTCGAGCAGCAGGGCCAGGGCTCGGCGAAGGTGACGCTGGTGAAGGCGCTGGCCTACGAGAACTCCGCGCGCACCGACGAGGCGCTCGAGGCGTACGCGCAGGCGATGAAACAGGATCCGGCGGACTGGTCGGCGGCGAACAACCGCGGGCTGCTGCTCCTCGAGGAGTACCCGGAAGACGCGCAGAAGGTGGCCGAGGCGAAGCAGAACCTCGACGAGGCGGTCAAACGCGCGGCGGGCAAGGTGCCCGATCCGCTGCTCAACCTCGCGCTCTGGTACGGCCGCAACGAACAGTGGGACGAGGGCATCGCGACGGCGCAGCAGGTCGTCAGTCATCCAAACGCCGGTCCGCTGAAGGCGCCTGCGCAGAAGCTGGTGGAGTCGCTCCAGAAGGCGTCCAGGGGCGCATGAGCGCGATCCGCGCCGGCCTCGCGGTCCTGGCGGTGCTGTTCGGTGGCGGTGCGG
>JBILEB010000192.1:0-13166 GCA_044352295.1 Myxococcaceae bacterium | reverse complement strand
CCCTCGACACGCCCGAGCAGGTGGTGGCGCTGGGGCCTGCGCTGTGGAGCGCCATCGACTCCGGCCGCATGCCGCCCTTCTTCGCGGCGACCTCGTGCAACACCTACGAGGGCGACGTTCGCCTGACAGCCGCCGAGCTGCGCAGCCGCATCGTCTTCGCGCCGCACAACATCGCCCGCGACGCGCCGTTCACCCGGCTCGATCTCGTCACCTGCCGGAATCTCCTCATCTACCTGTCGGTGCCGCTCCAGCGCCGTGTCATCGACACCTTCGCCTTCGCGCTGCGTCCGGATGGCTTTCTGCTGCTCGGCCCCAGCGAGTCGCTGGGGACTGCGACCGACCGCTTCCGCACCCTCGATGGCCAGTGGAAGCTGTACCAACGCCTCCCGGGGCGCTCGTTGCCGGTGCCGGGCCTCAGCGCCCTGCGCGAGACGATGTCGCAGTCGCCGGTGCGCACCCAGGAGCAGCTCGCCACCGAGGCGGCCTTCCGCGTGCTGATGGAGAAGGTGGCGCCCACCAGCGTCCTCATCACCGAGCAGCAGCAGCTCGTCAGTGTCTTCGGCAACGCCTCGGGGCTCCTCACCGTGCCGCTGGGCGTCGTGTCGTCCGAGCTCGCCGCGATGCTCCCCTCGGAGCTGCAGACGACGACCACGCTCGCCGTCCACCGCGCGCTGGCCAGCAACGGGGAGGTGAACATCATTCCCCCTGAGGTGCGCCTCGGCATCGGGGCGGTGCGCGCGGTGCCGCTCACCTTGCCGCTCGGCCAGCGGTACGTGGTGGTGTCCTTCGAGCGCAGCGCCCAGGCGAGCACCGCCGTCGCCATCACGGCGTCGGACTCGGGCTACGTCGCGGAGCTGCAGCGCGAGCTGGCCTCGGTGCGAGACACGCTGCAGGCCACCATCGAGCAGCTCGAGACGTCCAACGAGGAACTCCAGGCCACCAACGAAGAGCTGCTGGCCGCCAACGAGGAGCTGCAGAGCACCAACGAAGAGCTCCAGTCGGTCAACGAGGAACTCTCGTCGGTCAACGTCGAGCACCAGGCGCGCATCGGCGAGCTGACCCGCGCGCACGAAGACCTCGACAACCTCTTCCAGTCTTCCGCGGTGGCCACGCTGTTCCTCGACGAGTTCCTCAAGGTGCGGCGCTTCACCGCCTCGCTCGCGCCGCTCATGTCGCTGCTCGAGCGCGACGTCGGCCGACCCATCGAGCACTTCGCGGCGAGCTTCGACGACACCTCCTTCATGAAGGAGCTGCGGCGCGTGCTGGACACCGGCGGGCACCGCGAGACCGAAGTGGTGACGCGCGAGGCGAAGCGGCGCTTCTTGATGCGCATGACGCCGTACCTCACCTCGCAGAAACAGATTCGTGGTGTCGTCGTCACCTTCATCGACATCACCGACGTGCAGCGCGCGGAGGACTCGCGGCGACGGCTGCAGGTGCTCATCGACTCGTTGCCTGAGCACATCGCGGTGGTCGACGGCGGGGGCATCATCCAGTTCGTCAACTCGGCCTGGGTGTCCTTCGCGCGCAGCAACGGCGCCGACCTGTTGGACGTTCGGGTGGGGGTGGGGGCCAGCTACCTGTCGGCAACCACCGGAGAGCCGCACGTACGAGACGCGCTCCTCGAGGTCATCGGTGGCCGGCGGGAGTCGTTCTCGTACGAGTACCCCTGCCACTCCCCGTCGGCCCGCCGCTGGTTCCTGATGCACGTCGGGCGGCTCTCCGATGGAAGCGGGGCCGTCGTCAGCCACATCGACATCACCGCGCGAAAGATCGCCGAAGGAGTGCGTGAATGACCGACGCGAGCGACCGCCGTCAGCGCCTCGAGGTGCTGCGAGACCGCGCCAACGCGCTCTTGCGTGAAGACCGCAGGGCGCCGGCCCCGGCGATGGACGTCAAACAACTGGTGCACGAGCTGCGGGTGCTCAACACCGAGCTGGCGATGCAGCACGACGAGCTGATGGCCTCGGAGCGCCGCGGCCAACGGCAGGCTGCCGCCTGGGAGCAGCTGTTCCGCGACGCGCCCGTGGCCATCCTCACCATCGACGGGACGCGACGGCTCGAGCAGTACAACGCCGAGGCCGGGCTGATGCTCAACCTGAGCCCCCGGTACGTCACGCAGTCCATCGACTGGCTCATCGACACGGGCTCCCACGGCGAATGGCAATCGGTGTTGAGCCTCGCCGGCTCGCGGCCCCTGGTGCGGGAGCTGGTCGTGCGCGCGGTGGGTGGGAACCGCGTGGTGGTGCGCGCGATGGTGACGCGCAGGGTGCCTGACGGTGAGGGCGAGCCCGGCTGGCTCCTCGTCTTCCTCGACGTGTCGGCGCTGGCGGCGGCGTCGGTGCGCGCGAAGGAAGCCACCAGCCGGCTCGAGCGCCTCGTCAACGCGATGGGCGATGGCGTGCTGTTCGCCCGCTGGGAGAGCGGCATCGTCGAGCAACTCAACCCGGCGATGGCGCGGCTGCTGGGCGTCGATGTCGGCACCACGCCCACCCTGTCACTCGCCAGCCTCTTTCCGTCTGCGCGGGCCGCCGTGTCGTTGCTCACCCTCGAGGCGCTGGGTCGCGCGCCTGGGGCCGAACCGGTGGCGATGCAGGTGGTGGCCGCGGGTGGCCGCGTCGTCGACGTCGAGGTGCTCGCGGGCTTCCTCGACGAGGCCGGCGGGCCGCTGCTCTCGATGGTGGCGCGCGACGTGAGTGACAAGGTGGCGCTCGCTCAACGGCGCGCCGAGCTCGAGGCCGCGGCCATGCGCGGGCAACAGCTCGAGGCCATCGGCCAGCTCGCCGCCGGCGTGGCGCACGACTTCAACAACCTCCTCACCGTCGTCCTCAACTGCGAGGCAGCGCTCGAGGCGTTCGTTCCGGCCGACGAACCTCACCTGTCGGACCTGCACCGGGCGGCGCTTCGGGGGCGGGAACTCACGGGACGCCTGCTCACGCTCGCGCGGCTCAAGACGGAGCAGAAGGCGCCCATGCGCCTCTCCGTCGTGTGCCGGGAGGCCCTCGCGCTCGCGCGGCGCTCGTTCCCGCCATCGATTCGCATCGAGACGGACTTCGGCACCGACCAGGACGAGCTGGACGGCGACGAGGGCCAGTGGGTGCAGGCGCTCCTCAACGTGTGCATCAACGCGCGCGACGCGATGCCCGACGGCGGCTCGCTGCGGGTGGTGCTCGCGGCGACGGGCAGCGGGGCCACGCTTGCGTTGCGCGACAGCGGCGCGGGCATGTCGCCCGAGGTGTTGCGCAAGGCCTTCGAGCCCTTCTTCACCACCAAGGGCCTCGGCGCGGGCACGGGACTGGGCCTCGCGCACGTCAACGCGATGGCGCACGCCCACCAGGTGAAGGTGACCATCGAGTCCGAGCCGTCGCTGGGCACCACGGTGCGCTTCCACGTGCCCGTCACCCGCACGCCGAGCGCCGCGCCGTCGGTGGTCGCGAGCCCCAAGTCGGCCTTTGCCGGTGTCCGGGTGCTCCTGGTGGACGACGATGAGCGGGTGCGGCGCTCCTCGGTGCGCGCGCTGCACAAGCTGGGCTGCGTCGTCGTCGAGGCCGACGGCGTGGAGCGCGCGTTCGCGACGGTGGAGTCTGGCGTGCCCCTCGACGTCGTGCTGACCGACCTGTCGATGCCGTATCTCACCGGCGAGGACCTGCTGGCCCAGGTGAAGGCGTCGGCGCGGCCGCTGCCGGTCGTCATCGTCACCGGCATGGCGACGGACGAGACGGAGCGGCGGCTGTCGGACAAGGGCGCTGCGGCGGTGCTGACGAAGCCGTACACCGAGCTCGAGCTGCGCGCGTGTCTGTCACAGGTGCTTGGAAGCGGTGCCGCCGCGAAGGCGTAGACCTCAGCGTGGTGGTGCAGCGGTGCGACGCAGGTACTCATCGAACAGCGGCACCGTGAAGGAGATGAGCCCGTGCTGAGGGCTGTAGATCATTCCCTTCTTGATGAGACCGTCACGCACGGGGCCGGTCGCCGTGACGCTCTTGCCCAGCGACAAAGAGACATCGCTCGACTTGTGAGGACCTGGGCCGAGCGTGGCCATGGCGTTCAAGTACTCCAGCTCCTTCGGGGTCAGGCGGTCACGGCGCACCTTGAAGAAGCCGGCATCGAGGCGATCGATCGCCGCGCGTCCTGCCAGCACGACGTCTTGAAGCGTGATGGGTGACGCGGAGGCCGCGTTCCACGCCTGGTACCCCCACTCCTGAAGAAAGAAGGGATAGCCGCCCGTCGTCCGGACGACGTGGTCGAGGGCTTCGCGGGAGATTTCGATGCGCGCCTTCGCCAGAGGAGCTTGAAGCGCTTCGGCAGCAGCGCCTTCGGTCAGGGGACCGACCTCAGGGAAATCGAAGAGCCGCTCCGCATAGGACTTCGCATTCCCTGCCAGGCCAGCAAGCAGGGGGAGTCCCGCTCCGATGACCAGGAACGGCAGGGCCCGCTGACCGAGTTTGTGCGTCGCGACGATGAGGGCGCTGAGGTCTTCGCTGTTGAGGTACTGCACTTCGTCGATGATCAAGACCAGGGCTCGCTGGTCGGCCTGGGCCGCCTGCACCACCGCCTCGAGCATCTCTGGAAGGTCGTGCTCGAGATTTCCGGAGTCGGCGATTCCCGGCGCGGCGACACTGACCTCGACATCACCGTGCTTGACCTTGAAGGCTCCAGCGAATCCCCGGAGCACAGCAAGCCCGCGCTGGGCCAGGGCGAGCGCCTGTTGCGAGCTGCTGAGCGCCAGGAGGGACCGTCTGAGCTCTGGAACCAGCATCTCTGCGAGGCGACGGCCTTCAGGCGCTTCAAGCATGAGCGCGAACGCGCCCGCCTGCTTCGCGTGCTCGCCCATGCGGTTGAGGAGCACCGTCTTCCCAACGCCCCGCAGACCGAGCAGGAGAAGGCTGCGCCCCATGCCCTTTCGGGCACGCGCAATGGCCACTTCGGCGTCCTGGAGAATTCCACTCCGGCCGGCAAGTTCGGGAGGGGGCGTGCCCGCGCCTGGCGCAAACGGGTTGTCTGCGGGGTTCATGCGAGACTCAGTTATAGGAGGACTTTTGAGTTTATAGGGAGGCCTGACGCAGATTCCTATAAACGATGAATCTGGCCATTATTTCAGTGCCTTACGTTCATTCTCTGTGCTTCTCAATCGGGTCCAGTGGGCCCATTCACGACCGCCAGCCGCCGCTTCACCATCGCCTGCTCGGCGCGCCGTACCGACACCAGCCGGGCCACGATGGAGACGGCAATCTCCGCGGGCGTGAGCGCGCCGATGTCCACGCCCATTGGGCACTCGAGCCGGTCGATGCGCTCCTGGGAGAACCCCGCCGCGCGCAGCCGCTGACGGAACCGCTCGGCCTTTCGCCGCGAGCCGATGACGCCGAGGTAGGCCGAGGGCTTGTCCAGCAGCGCCTCGACGCACCGCTGGTCCAGCGCATGGTCGTGCGTGGTGACACAGTAATACGTGTCGGCGCTGCCCTTCTGCGCACGCGCCACGTCGTCGCAAGGCCGGGGGTCGAGGGTGCAGCCGGGGAAGCGCTGCGGTGAGGCCCACTCGGCGCGCTCGTCGACGACCGTGACGCGAAAGCCCGTGGCGACCGCCAGCGCGGCGAGCTCTTTGGCGACGTGGCCGCCACCGAAGACCACCAGCGACGGCGCGGCGACGTGCTTCTCGAGGAAGACCGTCATGCGCCCGCCGCAGCACATGCCCAGCTCGTGCGTGAGGTGGGTGTCGAGCACCCGCGTCGAGGCGCTCCCATCACCCAGCAGCGCCAGCGCCGCGTCGACGATCTGCTTCTCGATGGCGCCGCCGCCCACCGTGCCGAGGAGCGAGCCGTCGGCGTTCACCACCAGCTTGCTCCCGGGCTTCTGGGGCGTCGAGCCGTGCGAGGCGATGACGGTGCACAGCACGAAGGGCTCGTCGGCTTCGAGGAGCCGCTGCAGGTCGGCGTAGAAGTGCATCACCGACGTTCACCTTACCGTGGCCCGTGAGACGTCACACCTCGAGGAGGTCTACGTCGACGCCGGCGACCTGCGCGAGGCGCGCCAGGTCGTCAGGGTCCGAGGTGAGGATGAGCAGCGTTCCGGCGAACGGAGAGCGCGGCCTGGGCTTCGTCTGCGGGCGTGAGGACGCCGTGCGCTGCTTCGAAGGCCGTCACGAAGGTTCCCAGCGCGTGGAGCCGCCGCTCCTGCGCGAGGTGCTGCTCGAGCGCCGCTTCGACCCAGGCGCTGATGGTGGTGGCCCGGCCCTCCTTGACCGCCAGCGCGGCCGCCTCGAGGAGTTCCGACCTGACGGATGCCGAGAGCCGTGCCTTCATACGTTCATCCTCCGAACGTGGCACGACGCCCTCAAGGGGCAGACTCCTCCTCGGTCGGGCTGAGGCCTGCGCAGGTCTGGACGGGCTCGAGGGTGGGCTTCGGCACCGACGACGAGGGGCCCTTCACCCGCGCCACCGCGTCCGTCGCGAGCCGCACCCGGCGGGTGAGGTCGTCATCCACCTCGAACAGCGTCTGACAGAGGGAGCGGCGCTCCTTTCGCAGGGCCGGCGTGGGCTTGCGCTTGAGGCTGATGGCGAGGGCGTCGAGTCGGAGCTTCAGGCCCACGCGGCGCGCGGCGAGGAGGTTCGCCTGGGCCACGTGTCGGCGCACCATCGCGAGCTCCTGCGCGGCCACGATGTCGGGGCTCGCGTCGGGGCTCGTCTGGTTCGCCTCGCCGTTGAGCAGCGGCAGGTCGACGGTGAGCTCGAGCGTGGACGATGGCGCCACGACGGTCTCCTCGAGGCAGCGCTCGACCCGGGTCGACACGATGTCCGAGGCCGTCACCACGTCGAGCGGTGCGTTCGGACGCGCCTGCACCACGAGCTGCGGCGGCGCGTTGACGCCCACCGAGGTGAAGCACGCACACGCGCGGACGATGGCCTGACGAAGGGCCTCCACCTCAGGCACCCCCGACGCACCGGGCTCCGGACTCTCCACGGGCGCGACGACGGAGAGCCTGGCCGACGTGCTGCCTGCCGCGCTCAGGCCCAGGCCCGCGACCGTTTCCTCGAGACACGTCTTCCCTGCGGCCGACAGCCCCCGGCCCTCGACGGTGACCTGGGCCGCCCGCGCCGTCAGGGTGACGGCCAGCGCCGCGCTCGCCTCGGGCGCCTCGCGGGATGACGTCGGCGCCAGGCACTGCTCGAAGCGCGGCCGCTCCACCTCGAGGAACGCGGCGAGCGTCTCGGTCGTCAGCGGGACCGGCAGCGTCACGGGTGCGCAGGCGCTCACGTCGAAGGGCGTTCCCCGGGCGCGCACGGCGTTGGCCTTCGCCACGGGCTGCGACGGCACCGGCGGCGAGGGGGCGACGTCAGGCGTCGGCGCAGCCGTCTTGCAGGCCACTGCGACCGCCATGAGCCCCACCAGCCACCAGCGCATGACCCACATGTAGTCCCGTGGAGGTCAGCGGCCACTTTTCGAGCGCCACCGGAACCTCGGGCGCGCGGCGGTGTCGAGGGCCTCGTCCCGCCGCCCAGGAGCCCGCCATGTCCGCCACCGCGCTCGCCATCTCCGTTCGTTGGGGAGACCGGTTGATCAACTCCGCGCTCCTTCGTTCCGGCAGCGGGGACGCGTTCTCGCTCGGCGGCACGCCCGACAGTGACGTCTCGGTGCCGCGCGCCGGCCACGCGGTGTTCCGCTTCGACAAGGACGGCCCGCGGCTCGAGTTCACCGACGGGGTGCGCGGCGAGGTGCTGCGCAACGGAGAGACGCCCCTGGCGATGAGTGAGGCCATTCACCGCGGCCTGGCGACGGAGGTGGGCTTGGGCTGGGCGCTCCCTTTGGGCCGGCGCGACGGGCTGGTCCTCCAATTCGGCGCGCTCGAGGTCGAGGCGTGGCCCGCGAAGGCCCCCTCGAAGGTCACGGCCTTCCGGGAGCGGTGGGACTACCGCTGGCTCAACGTGCTGCTCGCCACCGTGATGGCCGCGCTGATGCTCGTGGTGCACTTCGAGCTCACCTCGCTCGAGGGCGCGGGCTTCGACGAAGACGGCCTGTCATCGGCAGCGGTGACGATGCGCCGCGTGCTGGTGACGGCGGCGAAACCCGAGGTGCGCAGGGTCTCGGTCGACGCACCCGAGAAGCGGTCCACGCAGCAGCCCGCCTCCGAAGGCAAGCCGAAGCTGAAGGCCTCGCCGGTGAGCCGCGGCACCGCCGGAGCCTCGCCGACGCAGGTGGCCCTCGGTCAGCTCTTCCGCGGCCTCGGAGGGCAGGGCGTGTTGGGCAACGGCGGCCTCTCCACGGAGCTGACGAGCGCGTTGGGGAACGTCGTCGGTGCGTCCGATGGGCTGGGCGGCGTGACGCTGCGCGGCTCCGGAGGCGGCGGTGACGTTGGCGGGCCCGAGCGCATCGGCAGCATCGGTCGGCGCTTCGGGCCCGGTGGTGGACCGCGCGAGCTGGGGCTGAGCAAGCCGGGCTCGGTGGGCCCGACGGTCGACGACCCGCCACCCGTCATTCAGTGCGCGGCCGTGGGCTGCCTCGACAAGGAGCTCATCCGCAAGGTGGTGCGCGAGCACCTGGCGCAGGTGCGCTTCTGTTACGAGACGCTGCTTACGCGGCTGCCGAACCTGCAGGGCCGCGCGGTGGTGAAGTGGCACGTCACCGGCGCGGGCGTCGTCGACTCGGCCGAGGTGGTGTCCTCGCCGGTGCCCGGGCTGGGCCAGTGCCTCGCCGGTCGCATCCGCACCTGGCAGTTCCCTGCCTCCAGGCACGCCGAAGCGGGCTTCACCGTCTCGTACCCGTTCGTCTTCAAGCTGTCGGGCAGCTGAGCCCTTTTAGAACGTCGGGCCCACGGTGAAGCGCACCATCGGTTGCGGCGCCCAGCCCAGGCTCGGCGGCCGCTGCAGCCCGGGGAGAAGGATGACGGGGCTCTCGGGCGAGATGCCGAGGAACGTCGCGCGCGCGTCCGCCGTCGGCTGGTGCCACACCTGCAACCCGGCGCCGATGGAGATGACGAAGCGGCCTCTGGGCGCGAAGACGTAGCCGAACATGCCGCCAGGCCCGACGAGCACCGAGCCGCTCTGCGAGAAGTAGAACACCGTGCCCTGCAGACTCAGGAACGCGCCTTCGAGCGCGCGGTCGGCGAGGTACGCGCGCACGCCCAGCTCCGCGCCGACCTGCAGCAGGAGGCTTCCGCCAAGGCCTCCAAACACCGTCACGTTCTTCGAGACGACGCGCTCGAGCTCGAAGGACAGGTGGGTGGCGAACAGGCTCACCGGCGCGAAGTGGAGGACCGTCGTCTTTTCGAAGGGGGGCTCCTCGGTGCGCGCCGGGGCTGGCGGCGGCGCGGGCGCCTCGAACGGCACGTCGCTCGGGAACACCGGCGGCGGAGACAGTTGACCCAGACACAGCAGCAGCACGAGTCCCACGTCGTCACTTTGGCGTGTCCTCCGGCGGTCGTCACGGGCCGCCCGAGAAGATGACGCGCGCTCGAGGCGCCTCGGGTAGCGTGCACCCTCTCATGGAGGGTCCGGCCTCGTTTCCCACCACCCGGTGGACGCTCATCCTCGCGGCGAAGACGTCGCAGCAGGCGCGGCGTGAGGCGTGGACGCAGCTCATGGCCACGTACTGGAAGCCGCTCTACGTCTTCCTCCGGCGCAAGGGCCTCGACGCCACCGCCGCGCAAGACGGCGTGCAGGACGTGATGGCGCTCTTGCTCGAGCGCGACGTGCTCGAGAAGGTGACGCCCGAGAAGGGCCGCCTGCGGGCCTACCTGCGCACGGTGGCGCAGAACTGGCTCAACACGCGCCATGAGGCGGCGATGGCGGTCAAGCGCGGCGCCGGCGCGCAGGTGGTGGCCATCGACGAGGTGATGGCGGAGCGGCTGCTCGTCGATGACGGTGAGTCGCCCGACGCGGCCTACGAGCGCGCCTGGGCGCAGACGGTGATGGAGCGCGCCCTCGACGCGCTGGCGAAGGAGTTCGAGCGCGGCGAGCGGGTGGGGCCCTTCGAGGTGGTGACGCTGTTCTTCGGGGCCGCCGCGCCGCCCTCGTACCGCGAGGTGGCGTCGCGCCACGGCATGTCGGTGCCGCAGCTCAAGTCCTTTCTTCATCGCGCGCGCGAGCGCTTCCGCGAGCTGGTCGAGGCCGAGGTGGGAGAGACGGTGCTGCACGACACCGACCGCGCGGCCGAGGTTCGCGCGGTGCTGCCACCGGGCGCGGCGTGATGGCGCCGGCGTGCGCTCGCTGTGGCAAGGCGCTCCCGGCATCGGGCGTGTGCGCGTCGTGTCTCCTCGCGCCGGACGCGAGCGAGGACTTCGCGGGCCTGGTGCTGGGAGACGAGCTCGGCCGCGGCGGGATGGGCACCGTCTTCAAGGCGCACCACCGGGCCCTGGGTCGCACCGTGGCGGTCAAGGTGCTGACGCCCGAAGCGGCGAAGGACGACGACGCCCGCGCGCGGTTCCAGCGGGAGGCCCACGCGCTCGCGCGGCTCGACCACCCCCACGTGGTGCGCATCTTCGACTCCGGGGTGGAGGACGGGGACCCCTACCTCGTGATGGAGCTCGTCGAGGGCGGGCCGGTCTCGCGGAGGCTCCCGCTCTCCGTCGAAGAATCGCTGAAGGTGACCCGGCAGGTCTGTCAGGCGCTCGCCTACGCGCATGCGCGCGGCGTCATCCACCGCGACGTGAAGCCCGAGAACGTGCTGCTCGACGCGAAGGGTGACGTGAAGCTGTCCGACTTCGGCATCGCGCGGCTCATCGCCGTCGACGGCCGCTCGTGGACCGTCACCCGGCCCGACGTCGCGGTGGGGAGCCTCGGCTTCATGGCCCCCGAGGTGCTGGAAGGGGCGCCGCCGGCCCCGACGATGGACGTGTATTCGACCGGCGCGTTGCTGCGCGCGCTGCTCACCAACCGTCCGCCCGTCGGCGAGGTGGAGCCGCTCCCCTTCGGCCTCGACCGCGTCGTCCGCAAGGCGATGGCGGCGCGGCCCCACGACCGGTACCCGGACCTGCGGGCGCTCGAAGCGGCGCTGGGGACGGCGCAGGCGCTGCCGCCCGACGAGCGCTCGTGGATGCACGCGGTCGCGTTCGTCCAGACGGCGGCCATCGCCACCGTGCTGTGGGCCGCGCTGCTCTCGCTCACGCCGCGGGTGCTCGAGAAGAACGACCTGTTGCCGCTCGTCGCCTATGGAACGCAGACGGTGGCCGACGGGCAGGTGATGACGCGCGCGCGCTTCGAGACGGGTGCCGTGCTGGTGGCCCTGGTGGTGGTCGCGCTCTCCATCGCGGCCACCGCGGCGCTGCGTCGACACTGGCGGCTCGAGGGCCTCGACCGTCCGGATCCACAGCCGCCGCTGACGCAGGGCCGGCTCATCTTCGGCCTCGGCGTCTTCACGCTGGTGACGTACGGGCTTCGTTTGTGGGCCGTGTCGAAGGGCTACGTGCTCGGCGCCGAGGCGGGTCCGTCGTGGCTGTCGTACCTCCCGTTCTTCGGAGGCGTGCTCGAGGTGGTGGTGCTCTTCTTCAGCGTGCTGGCGATGCTCGAGGCGACGCGACGGCAGCGGCCGCTGGTGAAGGAGCCGTGGCTCCTCGTCGGTCAACTCATCGCCCTGGTGCCGCCCGCCGCGGAGTTCGTCCGCACGTTGTGAGGTCGGGCGACTGCCCCTGTCAGCGCGTCGTCTTGATGTCGTTGGGCTTCGGGCTGATTCGGACGCTGCCGGTCGCTTTCTTCTTGAGCGTCGTCGACAGGGCCGGCTCGGACGCGGTGGTGAGCGTCGTCTGGAACGGCTCGTACCCCTCGCGGGAGAGCTTCAGCAGCACCGGCAGCTTCGCCTTGTCGACCTTCACCTCGAGGGGCGTGAGGCCCTTCTTCTCGCCGGCCACTTCCACCTCGGCGCCGGCAGGCTCGGAGGTGAGGGAGAAGGTGGCGAGCTCCACCACCACGGGCGGCGGGTCGACGCGGGCCAGTTCCTTCGGCGGCACCACCTCGGGCGGCTTCACGACGGGAAGCGTGTCGTCTTTCGTGCCCTGGCCCTTGAGCGCGAGGCCCGCGACCACCACCAGCACGACGCCGCCGAGGCCGAGGCCCACCCACAGGCCGGTGCGGTTCTTCTGTGGGTTCTGCACGGCTTCGGTGAAGTGTTTGCCGGTGTTTCCCGACGACTGCACCGGCACCTGACCGCCCTGCCTGGAGCGGTCGATGGTGGTGGCGGCCTGCGCGTTCTTCTGGAGCCCGCCCGCGTCGAGGTCGGTGAGGCCCGAGTCCTCTTCGAGGGTGCGGGGGTCGGCCTCGCGTGCGATGCGGTCGGCGTAGAGGTTCTGCATGAAGCCGACGAGGTGGGCGCTCGAGGCGGGAATCTTCTGGGACAGCGCGAAGTCCTCCAGCGCCATGCGGAACGCGGCTGCGTCGGCGTAGCGGTCGTTGGGCTCCTTCGCGAGCGAGCGCAGGACGACGGCGTCGAGGCCCTGCGGCACCGAGGGCTCCACCTGGGACGGCGGCGGCACCTGGCAGGCCTTTACCAGCCGCTGCGTCATCAGGTCGTTCTCGCCCTTGAAGAGGCGCTTTCCGGTGAGCAATTCCCACAGCACGATGCCGAGCGCGAAGACGTCGCTGCGCGCGTCGAGGTCGAGCCCGTCGGCCTGCTCCGGCGACATGTAGGGGAACTTCCCCTTGAGGATGCCGGTGGCCGTATGCTGCGCGCGCCCCGCCGCCTTCGCCACGCCGAAGTCGATGAGCTTCACCGAGCCGTCGAAGCCCACCAGGACGTTCTGCGGTGAGACGTCGCGGTGCACGAGGTTGAGCGGCACGCCCCTGGAGTCCTTCGCCTTGTGCGCGAAGTCGAGGCCGGCCGCCGCGTCGGCCATGACGCGCAGGATGACGCCGAGCGGGAGCGGGTGGTTCGCCATGCGCGCGCGCTTGTCGAGGCGGCGCACGTCTTCACCGGCGACGTATTCCATCTCGATGAAGTGCACGCCGTTCTCGACGCCGAACTCGTTGATGCGCGCGATGTTCGGGTGGTCGAGGCGCATGGTGATCTTCGCCTCGTCGACGAACATGGTGAAGAACTCTTCGTCTTCGACGAGATGCGGGAGGATGCGCTTGATGACGACGAGCTTCTCGAAGCCCTCGGCGCCCTTGCGGGCCAGCAGCACCTGACCCATGCCGCCGGCGGCGATCTTCCGCAAAAGCTCGTACCGGCCGAAGGGAATGCCCATG
>JBILEB010000054.1:0-40405 GCA_044352295.1 Myxococcaceae bacterium | reverse complement strand
TCCGGTGGCAGCGCGGGCGGGATGTCCGGTGGCAGCGCGGGTGGGTCGGCCGGAGGCATGCCGATTCCAGCGCCCACGTTGACGCTCACCACGCCGGCTGCGGGCACCGCGATCGCCGGCGCCATGTTCGAGCTCATCGGCTCAGTGACCGCCTCCGCCGGGCGCGAGGTGACCTCGGCGACCATCGACGTGGGCGACGGCATGGCGCGTCCGCTCACCCTCACCCCGACGAGCTGGCGCGTGACCGTGCCCTTGCCGCCGATGGTTGAGGCGCAGCGCACCTTCACGATGTCGATCCTCGATCAGTCGGGGCAGACCACGACCGGATCCGTGCAGGTGCTGATCGACACGCTCGGACCGCGGATTGCGCTGACGAGCCCGATCGCGTCCACGGTGGTGGGCGCTTCGGTGATGCTCTCCGGCACGGTCACCGAGTCTGGGGGTCCCCTGATGGGCTTCTCCCTGACCGGCGGCACCGTTCCTGTGACGCCGACCGTGACGGGAACCTCGTGGACCGCCACCCTGCCGTTCCCCCCGAACATCGATCGCATGAACCGGACGGTCTCGTTCACGGTCGCTGATGCGCTCGGGAACTCGTCGATGGGCACCTTCACGCTCCTCGTCGACACGCAGCCGCCCGCGCTCACCCTGAGCACGCCCCCAGCGAACACCGCCGTCGGCCGCATGGCGACGCTGGGTGGCACGGCGACCGACTCGAGCGGCGCGCCGATGAACGTGACGCTCGACCTTGGTGCCGGCCCTGTGCCGTTGACGGTCGTCTCGGGCGCCTGGACGACGCAGGTGATGTTCCCAGCCAACATCGACCGCATGGCGCGTCCAGTGACGCTGCGCGCGACCGACGTGGTGGGCAATCAGGCCACCGTGACCGTGATGGTGCTCGTCGACACGCAGGGCCCGACGCTGGCGTTCACGTCACCGGCGGCGTCGGAGCGACTCGGCGTGCCTCGGATGCAGACCGTGACGGGGACCTCGACCGATTCGACGTCGCTGATGGGCGTGACGCTGAACTGCGCGGACTCCGGAGGCAATCGCACTGCGACGATCTCTGCGGGGACCTGGTCCGTCACCTGGCCGCTCCCCACGGCGGACAACGTCTCGTACACGTGTACGGCGACCGCGACCGACAGCCTGGCCAACGTCACCACGCTCACCCGGAGCTTCTTCGTCGACACCGTTGCGCCGGTGGTGGCGTTCACGGCGCCGGCGAGCGGGGCGGTGGTGGGTGGCCCCAGCCAGTCGATGCTGGCGGTGACGGGGACCGTGTCGGACGGCTCGGCCGTCAGCCCGCTCCAGGTCGTGTTCGGGGCGACGACGAACTCTGCCACCCCCACGGGCACGGCGTGGAGCAGCGGCTTTACGCTGCCGACGGTCGACTTCGTGTCCACGCCGATCTCGGTGACCGCCACGGACGCCGAGGGCAACGCGACCACGATCATGCGGAGCGTCACGGTGGATCGTGTCGCCCCAGTGGTCGCGATCACCGCTCCGAGCCTCAATCAACTCTTCAACATCGCGAGCTTTCAGTCGGGCAACCTGGTGAACGTCGCCTGGACCGTGACCGACGGAGACCCCACACGTGCCGTGCATTCCTTTAACGGAACCACCACCAGCACCACGACTGGAACCATCACGACGAGCACGAACGACAATGGAGTCACATACAACGCAACCGTGGTGATGCGCGATACCGCCGGAAATCTGTCCTCATCGATGAGTCAACCTTTCTATGTCGACCGTGTTCGGCCAACGGTGCTTTCGTTCTCGCCGGCCGATGGAAGCGTGAGAGGCGGAAACCGAGTCGCATCGATCACCTTCTCGGAACCGTTGAACACACCGCCGAACTCTCCTTTGGGCGCAGGCATAGGCGCCGGAGCCTGGACGAACAACAATACGCAGTGGCAGTCGGGACAACTCACTCCAGGGACTCCCTATCAAGCGATACTCGCAGGCGGCCTGAGCGACCTGAGCTTCAACGGCTTCGGGGCGTCAACCAGCTGGCGCTTCCGAACCGGAGGGCTTCTCCCCGTCGGCTTTCCGGGGCCGGAGATTCGACTTGCGACGGGGGTTTCTGCCTTCGATGCCACATCTGACGCAGATGGTCAGCTGTTCGTTGCATATCGAACAACGGCAACCAGCCCCACCATCCAGACTTTGGCGGTGAACGGCGTCACTGGGACTGTCGTCAGCAACCCAAACGGCCTCAGCCTCCCTGCGGCGAACTGGGACTCGGAAGTACACACTCAACTCTGGAGCGAGTTCGCCTCAGACCTCTCGCTGTTCCGGCATAGAGCGCTCAACTCGACGGCTGGTGGAACCGTCGCTGCACGAGCAAGCTACTTCGACAGCGCGGCCGTGGACCCGGGAGGGCTCCCTGTCCTGACGCCTTCCATGGCGTCGGGCGGCTTTTCGCCACCAGACGGCAACGACGACTTCGGTCTCATCAGCGGCACGACCTACACCCGTAACCCACTCACAGTGACGCTCACCCATAGCCATCGAAAGATCATTCCGGGCCGACAACATTGGGCGGCGATCAGCCTCAACAACACATCACTTTTTCGCGCCCATCGATATTGCTACATCGTGACGACTCCACTCATCAGCACTGCCTGCACCTTCGACCAGGGTGACTTCAGTTTCTCTGTGCCATCGACCGTCATGCGGTCTCTGACGGGAGCCGTTTCGGACAGCAACTGCCTCATGTATTCCTTCACGACTTCCGGCAACGGGCGACGAGTCTTTGTTGGTGTTCCTCAGACAACTGATTTCGGGACGGTACCAACACCAGACGGGTCGACATTCGGGAACTTCGTGATCGCCAAACGACTGGCAGGAGGACACTGGGGAGCGTCGTCCTCCGGAACGGTGGTGACCATCTACCGAACCATCAACCCCGCCGCGTGTGACTCGTTCTCTTTCGCGGTCAACTGGACCGTGGACTCCTCGGTCTCAGTTCCGTCGAACTCCGAGATCCGAGTCGTCGACCTCGGAGCGAAGCCGGGTATCGTGTACCGAACCACGTCGAATGAGCTCTTCCTGATCTACCCGTAGGTCACGAGGCACCGCGGGACACCACCGGTTCGACACCCGGTCATGCCACTCAGATACAGTCCCACCTCGGAACGTCTGGGCGAACTCCCCCCCGCCTCACTCGTCAGTCGAACGACACCTTCACCTTGAGCACGTCGTTCGCCTCGACCCGAATCACCTTCGTCTGCGACTTCCCCAGCTCGGCGTTGGTGAAGGTGCAGCGGTACTCCCCAGCGGGCATCTGCTTGTCCCCGAAGGGCGTGTCGCCAAAGCGGTAGGGCGGACAGTCGACCGTCGCGTACGGTGTCACCACGAAGCGGACCATCCCGGTGCCGGCAGGGGCTGGTTTCGGCGTCACGACGACCGGCGTGGGTTTCAGCGTCGGCGTCGGCGTCACCGTCGGGTTGAGCTTCGGTGAACCAACGTCGGGCTTCAGGGTGAACGCCCGCTCGAGTGAGGTCTGGCCCGCCGGCACCTCGAGCTGGAGCGATTGGCCCTGGTACCCGTCCAGCTCCACGATGAGGGAGGCCGTCGTCCCGCCTGGCAGTGAGACGGACACCGGGGTGGTGCCCCGCCCCGTCCCGTCGATGGTGACCGCTGCGCCCGCAGGCTCGCTCGTCAGCCGCACCGTCACGTCCGCGACCACGGGCTTCGCCGGCTCCGAGGGATCCGGGTCCAGCGTGAAGGGCGAGGTCGACTCTCCGCTCGAGGGGATCGCCAGCGACGTCTTCAGCGGCTGGTACCCCTTCTTCGCCAACTCGAGCGCGTAGTCCCCCGCAGACACCGCCGGCAACGGACACGGCGTGCGGCAGTTGATGGCGCGGCCGTCGAAGCGCACCGTCGCACCGGGCGGCTCACTCGTCACCACCACGTGCGCCCGCGACGGCCTCAGCACCGCGACGCCCGCGAGGATGGCCGCGAGCCCCACCACCACCCCCAGCGCGATGAGCGGACCCTTCCGCGAGGCGCCCTGCTGGGTCGGCAGGCTGTTCTCGGTTGGATGGGGCTTCACGTCGGCGCCGAGCTCGACCGGCTTCGAGATCGATCCCGAGCGCCCTGCCTCCGCCCGCGTCAATTGCCCCTTCGAGGGCGTGCGCGGCAGTGACTGTCGCGAGGCCTGAGACCGGATCGACTTCGTGGGCTTCGGCGCGTTCGGCGTCGCCTTGTCGGGGCCATCGCCGTGCGAGCTGTCCTGGCCCGACTCGGTGAAGAGCAGCCGCCCTTCCTCGGCCTCCCGCGCCAGGCGCTCGGCGTAGATGTCCTGCATGAAGGCCGCGAGGTGCACCGAGCCCGAGGGCAGCTTGTTCTTCAGCAGCCAGGCCTCGAGCGCCTCCTGCAACTGGCGGGCGTCTCCGTAGCGATCGTCTCGCGCCTTCGCGAGCGCCTTCATGACGATCTCGTCCAGCTCCTGCGGGAGCCGCTCGTCGATGGCCGACGGCGGCTGCACCTTGCACTCGGTCACCGCGTTGAGCGTCTGGATGTCATTGGCCCGCTTGAAGAGCCGCGCGCCGGTCAGCAGCTCGTACAGCACCACGCCCAGCGCGAAGACATCGGTGCGCGCGTCGACCGGTTTGCCCTGCGCCTGCTCCGGCGACATGTACGAGTACTTGCCCTTGAGCACGCCCGACTTCGTCACCGTCGCTTGATCGGCCGCCTTCGCGATGCCGAAGTCCACCACCTTCACGCCCCCCTCGAAGGACACGAGGATGTTCTGGGGCGAGATGTCGCGGTGTACGATGTTGAGCGGCCGCCCGCCGGGATCCGTCTTCTTGTGGGCGTAGTCGAGGCCCGCGCACGCCTCGATCACGATGCGGCAGATCAGCGGGATCGGGATCTGCGTGCCCTGACGCTCGGCCTGCTTCCAGACCTTCCGAACGTCTTCGCCGTGGATGTACTCCATGGCGATGTAGAAGGTGTCGTCCTGCTGCCCGAGGTCGAAGATCTGCACCACGTTCGGGTGGTTGAGCCGCGCCGCGATGCGCGCCTCGTCGAGGAACATGGTGATGAAGTCTTCGTTCTCGGCCAGGTGCGGGAGGATGCGCTTGACCACCAGCAGCTTCTCGAACCCCTGCACCCCGAGCTGACGCGCCAGATAGATCTGCGCCATCCCGCCGGTCGCGAGCTTCTTGATCAGCTGGTATCGACCGTAGGTCTCGAGCGACACGTCGTTCCCGCCAAAGCCTCGATGGTAGGCCCCGCCACCTGCCTGAGCAAACGCCGCCCGCGAAAAGTTCCAGGTCAGAAGCTGCGGCGTCGGGGAGCGCGCTTTTCCCGTGTCTCGCGGATCAGCTGCTCGAGCGCGTCGAGCTTCTTCTTCAGCACCGGCATCAACACCGGGTTGGCGTCGACGCGATCGAACAGCGAGAGCACCTCGTCGACGTCACGCTCGATCGTCTCGGCGCGCTCGGGCGAGATCCGACGCAGCAGCAGATCCGCGCCGGCCTCGATGAGCACCCGCGCCACCGCGTCGCGATCGGCCAGGGGCTCCTCCCGCTTCTGGCCGAGGCCGTCGATGACGCGGAGCTTCGGAGGCTGGGACAACGGCAGATCGAGCTGGCGGGTGTCTTTCTTCATGCGCGGCCACGATACGGGCCACGTCTGACAGGGGAATTTTCCGACCGGTTTGCTGCACGCCTGTAGCACCCGCGCGATAGGCTCGGGGGCGTGCGTCGGGGTATTCGATGGCTCGTCTTCCTCCTGCTGGCCGGGTCTGCGTGCCGGCGCATCGAGTACTTCGACGCGATGCTCGTCGCGGTGGAGGTCGAGGCGGGCTCGTCGATTCAGTGCGTGCGCTTCTCGGCCCAGTCGCTCGAGACCAACCGCATTCGGGAGGTCGACGTCGTGCTGGGCGAGCGGTGGCGCGTCTCCGTTGGCGTCCCGGGGAACGCGGACTTCACCGGCGAGGTGCGGGTGACGCTCACGGCGTTCCTGTCGAAGGACTGCTCCGGGATGGCCGTCGCCACCCTGACGCGGGTGCTCCCGCTCACCCAGCCCCCGTACGAGCCGACCGTCTTCCGCTTTTCTGAGCCCGATGGCGGACTGGTCGGACCCGACGCAGGACGGCCTGACGCAGGTGAGTCGGACGCAGGCCCGGCCGACGCGGGACCGGCGGACGCTGGCGCTCCCGACGCCGGCAGCTGCGACCTCGCCACCTGCGCGATGACCGAGTGTGTGAGGGCGCAGTGCACCACGACCGGGTGCGATCGGCCGCCCAGTGCGTTTCGGAGCCCCTGCGACGGCGGCCTCTGCGACGGCCAGGGACGCTGCGTGGTGAACCCCTGCTTCGCTGGTGACGGCTGTGACGCCGGCCTGTCGTGCGCGCGCGACGGCCGCTGCTCCGACGCGGGGATGTGCGTGGCGACCTATTCGGAGTGCACCTCCGGTAATCCATGCCTCATTCCGATGCAGGCCTGCGCCGCCGATGGTGGGTGTGCCTTCACCGCCCAGCCGCTGGGGACGAGCTGCGGCGTCGACGCGGTCTGTTACCCGAACGCCGAGTGCCGGCCGTCGTTGCGCGCCGCGAACGTCGAGCCCTTCCGGGTGCCCTACCCAAACGCACCGATGGAGTTCCTCGACGCAGGCTGTGTGTACGGCTTCGACACCAGTGGGAACGGCACACCGCTGCCCGGCGGCACCTTCGACATCAACTGCACCTGGCCCCGCATGCAGGCCCCGGTTGTTGTCCCGCAGGGCGCGGCCGGCGTCGACGTGCTGGCGTTCGCGGGCACGGGGTTGTCCATCGCGCCCGGCGTCTTCATTCGAATCGTCGGACAGCGACCGGCCGTCTTCTTGATTCACGGCGACGCCACGATTCGCGGAGAGATCAGCCTCCGCGCCGTGACGTCGCAGCTGCGAGGCGCGGGGGCCGACACACCAGCCTGTGGCCGCGGGGGTGTCGGCCAGATGACACCTCGCGAGGGCGGCGGCGGGGGCGGCTTCCTCGACCTCGGAGGCCACGGGGCCGGCGGTACCATGCCGGGCATGAACGGCGGCGCGGCGAACGGCACACCGGATCTCGTCCCGCTCCGAGGCGGTTGTTCCGGTGGCTTCGGGTGGCTCGGCGTCGACGGTGGCTTCGGCGCAGGGGCGCTCCAGGTGTCGGCCTCGGGCGCCTTCTCGCTCCTCGACGGAGGCCTCGGCGCCGGAGGCCTCGGCGGAGCGGGTGGCCTGCTCGAAGGGGGTGGTGGCGGCGGCGGCTCCGGCGGCGCGTTCCTCCTTCAGGCCTCGACCATCACCGTGATCAACTCGACCATCACGGCCAACGGCGGCGGGGGCGGCGAGGGCGGCACCCGCGTGGGCAGCGGAACCCGCACGGGAGGAAACCGCGGCCTCATCGGCTCCTTCGAGAGCGACCAGCCCGCGGCCGGCGGCGTCGGCGGGAACTGCTGTGGTGGCGTCGGCGGCGCAGGTGGCGCAGGCGACACCCCGCCCACGACCGGCCGAACTGGATCAACTGGCTCCGGCAATACGCCCGCGGGCGGAGGCGGCGGGGGCAGTCGCGGCCGCCTTCGGCTCGACACCCCGCCGACTGGCGCCTCGAGCTGCACCGTCGTCAGCTCCCTGCTGTCCCCCGACGTGGCCGTCGAGGGCCCCACCACGTCGTGCCCGGGGCTGTAGAAGGGGAACCGATGCCTGCGCCCTTTCGCGTCCTGGTGGTGGACGACTCCGCGCTGACCCGTGAGACGCTGCGGCGCACACTGGAGCTCGACCCCCGGCTGCGCGTCGTCGGCGAGGCGAAGACCGGCGAGGAGTCGATCGAGCTGGTGCGCGCGCTGGCGCCGGATCTGGTGACGATGGATCTGCAGATGCCCGGCATGGGTGGCCTCAAGGCCATCGAGGTCATCATGCGCGAGCGGCCGACGCCGATCGTGGTGATCAGCGAGCGCAGCTCGGCCGGCGTCGTCGACTCCAACTACGAGGCGATCTCACGCGGCGCGCTCGAGCTGGTGCCGAAGTCGTCGGTCTTCGGGCACGGCTCCGACGACGTGCGCCGCTTCGCCGAGCGCATTCGCCGCATGGCCGAAGAAGGCCTGGGCGACGAGGGGCCCACCCGGACCTCGGCGCCCCCGCCGATTCCGCTCACCACCGAGCCGCCACTCCTCCTGGGCGTCGGCGCGTCGACGGGCGGCCCGAAGGCCCTCTCGAAGTTCCTCACCGAGCTGCCGGTCGACTACCCGCTGCCCATCGTCGTGGTGCAGCACATGGCCGAGGACTTCTTCGAGTCCTTCGTGCGCTACCTGGGCGACTCGACGCGGCGACGGGTGGTGATGGGAACGGCCGACATGCCACTGGTGGCGGGCACCGTCTGCGTCGCCCCACCGCGTCAGGAGCTCTTCGTTCGCGAGAACCTCACGGTGAAGCTGCTCAACCCGCCGCCGGGTCAGCTCATCTCTCCGTCAGTCGACAGCCTGTTCTTCTCGATGGCCACCGCGCTCAAGGGCCGGGGCATCGGCGTGCTGCTGACGGGTATGGGCGATGACGGCGCGCAGGGCCTTTTGCGAATGCGGCGCATGGGGGCGCGCACGGCCGTGCAGGATCGGGTCAGCTGCGCGGTCTTCGGCATGCCCCGCGCCGCGCTCGAGGTGGGCGCGACCGATCTGTCGATGCCGCTGGAGCAGCTCGCGGCGTGGGCCCAGAGCCAGACGGTGGGCGTCACGGCGAGCACGGCCCCTGCGCCGACGGTGGCGAAGCGGCGGCGGATCCTCGTGGTGGACGACGATCATGGCGCGCTCGAGGAGACGCGCCGCGCGCTCGAGGCCGCCGGCTACGACGCCCACGTGCAAGACAACCCGATGATGGTGGCCGTCACGCTGCGCCGCACCCCGGCCGATCTGGTGCTCCTTGAGAGCGAGCTGGTGACGGTGTCGGGGAAGGTGGTGACCGACGCCATGCGCAAGAACGGCCTGGGCCACGTGCCGGTGGTGCTGCACTCGAAGCTGACGGGCGATGCGTTGCGAGCCCGCGCCACCGAGTGCGGCGTGCTGGGCTTCGTCAACAAGGCCGACCCGGAGCGCTTCGCCGTCATTCGCGGCCTCATCGGTGGCCCGACGCGCTGAACGCGGTGGGCGGAAAAACCGAAGCGTCCCAAAACGAAAAGACCTCCGGAGGTCGTCCGAAGGTCTTCGTGTGCCCAAGGGGGGATTCGAACCCCCACGCCTCGCGGCGCCAGCCCCTCAAGCTGGTGTGTCTACCAGTTCCACCACCTGGGCGAGGTATTCGGTTGTGTCGACGAGGTTCAGCGCGGACGGCCAACTACCAGAAGTTCTGACGAGAGGTGAAGCAACTTCGTCAGGGAGCCTTCTCGGAGGGCACGGCGTCGATGGCCTTGGGCGCATCGGCCGGCGGCTGCGCGGGCTGCGGAGGCACCACCTCACCGGGCTTCACCTCGGTGGGCGTGGCGGTCGTCGGCGCGCCGGTCGTGGGAGCCGCCGTCTTCTCGGCCTTCTCCTTCTCGGCCTTCTCGGCGTCCGCCTTCTCCTGCTGCTTGGTGACGAGCGACGACTTCGAGACGAGCGACGTCTTGAGGCCGACGAGCGAGAGACCGAGCGAAGTGACGAAGAACGCGACCGCGCAGGCCGCCGTCACCTTGGTGAGGAACGTCACCGCGCCGCGGCCACCGAAGGCCGACGAGGCCGCACCACCACCGAGGGCCGCACCCATGCCCGCGTCCTTCCCCGGCTGGAGGAGGATCACGAAGATCATGAAGATGCAGAGGAGGACGTGAATGGTCGTGAAGAAGGCCAACATGGGGTGCGCGCCTTAGGTCGCTTCAGGGGGAACTGCAAGCGCCGGTGAGGGAGGTGGGTTCAGGCCTGCGGCTTCGCCTTGATGATGGCCGCGAAGTCGCTCGCCTTGAGGCTGGCGCCGCCCACGAGGGCCCCGTCGATGTCGGGCTGGGCGAGCAGCTCGGCGGCGTTGTCGGGCTTCACCGAGCCGCCGTACTGGATTCGCACCTTCGCGGCCGTCTCCGCGCCCCACAGCCCGGTGAGGAGCCCGCGGATGTGCGCGTGGACCTCCTGCGCCTGCCGGGAGGTGGCGGTCTTCCCCGTGCCGATGGCCCACACGGGCTCGTAGGCGACGACGAACTGGGCGCCGACGTCGGCCTTGAAGCCGTCGAGGCAGCCCTTCACCTGGGTGGAGACGACCTCGAGCGTGCGGTTGGCCTCGCGCTCCTGGAGCGTCTCGCCGACACAGACGATCGGCAGCAGCCCCGCCTCGAGCGCGGCGCCGATCTTCCGGTTCACCCCGGCGTCGGTCTCCTGGAAAAACTGGCGGCGCTCGGAGTGCCCGAGGATGACCCACGCGGCCCCGGCGTCCTTCAGCATCGGCGCGGCGGTCTCTCCGGTGAAGGCGCCCGAGGCCTCGGCGTGGCAGGTCTGCGCGGCCACGTGGACGTTGGAGTCCTCCAGCGCCTTCGCCACGGGGTGCAGCGCGGGGAACGTCGGCGCCACCGCGATGTCGACGTGCCGCACCATCGAGACGAGCCCCCTCAGCTCCCGCGCGAGCGCGAGCGACTCGGTGACCGTCTTGTTCATCTTCCAGTTGCCCGCGATGAAGCAGCGACGCGTCGTCATGCGTTCTCCAGGGTGGTGGGGCCGGCGTTCAGGCTTCGAGGGCGGCGATGCCAGGCAGCTTGATCCCCTCGAGCAGCTCGAGCGAGGCGCCGCCGCCGGTCGATACGTGCGTCATCTTCGCGCCCAGGCCGAGGTCGTTCACGGCCGCTGCCGAGTCGCCGCCACCGACGACGGTGAAGGCCTGGGTGTTCAGCGCCATGGCCGTTGCGACCGACTTCGTTCCCTCGGCGAACTTTGGCACCTCGAACACGCCCATCGGGCCGTTCCAGAGCACCGTCTTCGCGTTGCGGATGTGCTGGGTGAAGAGCGCGCGCGTCTTCGAGCCGATGTCGAGGCCCATCTTGTCGGCCGGAATATTCCGGTCCGGCACGTCGATGGCTTCGCTCTTCTCGTCCGGCGAGGTGCCCACGAGGTGATCGACTGGCAGCACGAGCTCGACGCCATGCTGCTTCGCCATGTCGAGCAGCCGCAGCGCGAGCGGCAGCTTCTCTTCCTCGACGCGGCTCTTCCCCACCTGTGCGCCCTCGGCCTTGAGGAACGTGTAGGCCATGGCCCCGCCGATCAGCATGGCGTTGCACTTGGGCAGCAGGTTCTCGATCACCTTGATCTTGTCGGACACCTTGGCGCCGCCGAGGATCACCACGAAGGGCTTGTCGGGGCTCTTGATGAGCTTTCCGAGCTTCTCGATCTCCTTGCGCATCAAGAAGCCGGCGCAGCGCTCCTTCACGAAGGCGGCCATGCCCGCGGTGGAGGCGTGGGCCCGGTGCGCGGTGCCGAAGGCGTCGTTGCAGTACACGTCGGCGAAGCTGGCGAGCTCGCGCGCGAAGGCCTCGTCGTTGGCCTCCTCTTGCTTGTGGAAGCGGAGGTTCTCGAGCATCAGCACCTGGCCGGGCTTGAGGTCCTTCGCCATCTTGCCGACGCCTTCACCCACGCAGTCATCGGCCATGAGCACCTCGTGCGTGCGGCCGAGCAGCTCCGAGAGGCGCTTGGCGGCGGGCATGAGCGAGAGCTTCTTGTCCGCGCCCTTGGGCCGCCCGAGGTGCGAGGCGAGCACGACCTTCCCGCCGAGCTCCAGCGCCTTCTGAATGGTGGGCAGCGCCTCGCGAATGCGGGTGTCGTCGGTGACGTGCTGGTGCTCGTCGAGCGGCACGTTGAAGTCGACGCGGATGAAGACGCGCTTGCCCGAAAGCGAAAGCTCGTCGAGGTACTTGACGGTCATGTCAGAACTCCGAAGGCCGGCCGATCACTTCTTCGAGACGAGGTACTTGGCGACGTCGACCATGCGCATCGAGTAGCCCCACTCGTTGTCGTACCAGGCGAAGACCTTGAGGAAGGTGCCATCGATGAGCTGGGTCAGGGTCGAGTCGAAGATCGAAGAGTGCGGGTTGTCGTTGTAGTCGATGCTGACGGTGGGCTCGGTGTCGAAGTGGAGCACGCCCTTCATCGGGCCCTCGGCGGCGGCCTTCATCGCCTGGTGCACCTCGTCGACGGTGGTGGCCTTCTTGAGGTTCACCGTGAGATCGACGAGCGACACGTTCGGGGTCGGCACGCGAATGGCCGCGCCGTTGAGCCTGCCCTTGAGCTCGGGGATCACCTCGCCGATCGCCTTGGCCGCGCCGGTTGACGTGGGGATCATCGACAGCGCTGCCGCGCGGGCGCGCCGGGGATCCTCGTGCACGAGATCGAGGATGCGCTGATCGTTCGTGTAGGAGTGGATCGTCGTCATCAGGCCGCGCTCGATGCCGAACGAGTCGTGGAGCACCTTGGCCACCGGCGCCAGGCAGTTGGTGGTGCACGACGCGTTGGAGACGGTGTGGTGCTTCGCGGGATCGAACGCGGTGTGGTTGATGCCGAAGGCGACCGTGAGATCGACGCCCTTGCCCGGCGCGCTGATGAGGACCTTCTTCGCGCCGGCCTGCAGGTGAAGCACGGCCTTCTCCTGCGCGGTGTACTTGCCCGAGCACTCGAGCACGACGTCGACGCCGAGCTCCTTCCAGGGGAGCTTCGAGGCGTCCTTCTCGCTGGTGACGCGGTAGGTCTTCCCGTCGATGGTGATGCTGTTCTCGGACGAGGTCACCGTGCCGGGCCAGTTGCGGTGCACGGAGTCGTACTTGAAGAGGTGCGCCAGCATGGAGGGCTTGTCGAGGTCATTGATGGCGACGATCTCGATGTCCGATTCCTTCCTCGAGAGGGCAGCGCGCAGCACCATGCGGCCGATGCGGCCGAAACCGTTGATCGCGAACTTGAGGGCCATGACGTTCTCCAGTGGGTGAGGGCTGAAAACGAGGCACCCCATACCCGCCCCGGTGGCTCAAGTCGACCGCCCCGAGAGGGCGTGTCCCGAACGTGCTACCGTTTCCGTCATGAGCACGGCACGAAAGCTCAACCACTCCTACGAGGACTATCTGCGCATGCTCGCCGTCTCGGACCTCAAGCTCGAGTACTGCGAAGGAACCGTCTTCGCGATGGCCGGAGGAACGCCGACCCACGCACGGCTCGCAACGCGCGCCATCCGGCTCATCGGGGCGTCGCTCAAGGCGCCGTGCGACATCTACTCCTCCGATCTCATGATCCGCATCGACAGCCTCGACCTGTCGACCTACCCGGATGCGTCCGTCGTCTGCGGACCCGTGGTCCCTTCTCCCCTCGATCGCAACGCGTGCACCAACCCCTCCATCCTCGTCGAGGTCACGAGCAGGGGCACCGAGGACTACGACCGCGGCGACAAACTCAGCTCTTACAAGCAGCTCCCGTCGCTCCAGAGCGTCGTGATCATCTCGCACCGCACCAAACGCGTGACCGTCGTCGCCCGCACCCCCAAAGGGTGGGACGCGCATGAGGCGCGCGGCAGTGAAGACGTCGTGCTGTCGAACCCCGACGTCCGCTTCGCCGTCGACGCGCTGTACGACGACGTCACCCTCGAGTGACTCGCGCCGTCAGGGGAACGAGACGCGCAGCGGCGACGGCGAGCTGACCGGCGTGGGCGCGCCGAGCTGACCTTGCGAGTTGTCGCCCCAGCACCAGGTGCCGTTGTCCGTCGTCGCGCACGCATGATCGTGGTGACACGCGAGCTGTCGCGCCGGCGGAAGCAGGTCCGTCGGGGTCGGCGTCGAGGTGCTGACGAAGTTTCCCGAGCCGAGCTGGCCTGCGCCGTTGGTCCCAAAGCAGCGAACCCCGGCATCCGGCGTCAACGCGCAGGTGAAGTTCCGCCCGGCGCAGACATCGACGACCGGCCCCAGGCCAGGCACCGTCCTCACCGGCTGCTCAGCCGTGACGGCGACGGGGTAGCCGAGCTGCCCTTCCAGCCCGCGGCCCCAACACTCGAGGCCGCCTGAATCGAGCCGAATCAGGCAGCCATGGTTCGCCCCCACGACGAGCTGCCGCACGCCCCCGTCGGTGAGCACCGTCGCTACGAGCGTGGACGAAAACAGGTCGCGATCGGAGCCGGTCCATCGAAGCGTGCCATCACCACGCCGCACGTAGGTGACGCCGTCGCCTGCGAAGACCGCCGTGGCGCCGGCGTCGTGGGGCATCGCACCCGGCGCGCGAACGGCGAGTGGCGTCGAGCCCAGGCCCAGCTGCCCGCTCGAGCCCATCCCCCAGCACACGATGCCGGCGTCGTGCAGCAACGCACAATGATGGTTCGACCCACTGGTGAGCGACACCACGCCGCCGGCGATCGTGGAGGCCGGCGAGACGGCGTTCATCGTCGCGCCATTGCCAACCTGCCCCAGGCTGTTTTCGCCCCAGCAGCGAACGGCACCGGTGCCCAGCACGGCACAGCTCGAGTTGTCCGACAGCGACAGCGAGACGACGTCGGCCAGGCCCAGGGCGAACTGCGGGAGCCGCCCACCATCGGTGCTCCCGGAGCCCAGCGAGCCGGTGCTCGCCAGACCGCCGAAGCACACCACCCCGCCGTCATGGCGCACGCAGGTGTGGAAGAGCCCGGCTTCGATCTCCCTCGCCGAGGTGCAGGTCGACCCCACGACCGACTGACCTGGCGGGCACTGCACGCGGCAGGCGCCGCTCTGACACCGAACCCCGGGCGGACACGCGGCGCAGGTCTCGCCACACTGCTGGTCCGTCTCGGGAACGCACTGGCCGGTACAGCGGGCCTGCTGGGGACCGCAGCGCACGCCGCAGACGCCTGATGCGCAGACAGCCGTGCCCCCGAGCTCGGGGCAGGCGAGGCAGGCGGGCCCGCATGCCACCACCGAGTCGTCGGGGGCGCAGGCTGCCCCGCAGCGGTGAAACCCGAGCAGGCACTCGAAGTCGCAGCCAGCGTCACCGCACACGGCGGTTGCGTTGGGAGGCGGCATACACGTGCAGCCGCCTGCCTGGCCGCCGGACGATCCACCGGCCAGACCACCCGCGAGGCCTCCAGCGAACCCGCCGCCGGCCGCGCTGCCGCCAGCCACCGGAGCTCCCCCATCGGCCCCACCGTCGGTTCGCAGGGGACTGATGGGAGAACAGGCCACCACCAACAACACGATGACAACGCGACGTTTCACAGCTCCGAAGTGTACCAAGTTCAATAGCTTGCCGACTCCCTCATCGACGCGGGGCCAGCGCTGTAAATGGCCTCTCCGATCGACGGCGGAGCCCCACGGCGAGAACGAGGAGCCCCACCAGCCCGGGCGCCGCCTGACACCCGCCTCCCTGGAAGGCGAGGACCCGGGGCATGGGCGTTCCACCACCGACGAGCGCGGGCTCGCCGCCGGCGGGTCCACCACCAACATCGCCGCCCGCCATGCCACCCGCGGCGCCACCGGCCGAGGACCCTCCAGCATCTCCGCCTCCGGCGCCTCCCGCGGCCCCACCCGCCTCGCCTCCACCTGCGCTGCCGCCCCCCATCATGCCGGCATCGGGCTCGACGAAGACGCCGCCGTCGCTGTCGACGCCGCCGTCGAACGCGAAGACGAGGAGCCGCCGGAACAGCTCGTTCCGGGTCGCCCGGCTCGTGACGCCCTCGAGCGGAAAGCCAAAGAGCGCCGACCGACCCGCGACGCCCGAGGCCGCGGGGCTCCCCGAGGCGTACGACGCCAGCCGCAGGCCGCTCCCCATCGGCGTGATGACGTCGAGCGCCCCGCCATCGACGCCACCGACGTCGTAGGAGCCGAAGCTGCCGTCATCCATCGTCCACGACAGGCCCTGAAGCGGTCCGACGCCCGTGAGGACCCGCGCCCCGGCGCCGACCCCTGCCGTGGCGCTCCCGACGTCCTGGAGGAACGCCGCGTTGCCACTCCCGCCGGCCTCACCACTGAAGATCACCTTCGTCCCCGCAGAGAGCGCCGCCCGGATCGCCGTCTGCGCCGGGACCGACGGCGCTTCGCCCAGGGCCTTGCCGCGCCCCGCGATCCAGCTCATCGCCGCGTAGGTCGACGGCGTCACGAGCCCGGACTCGATGGCCTCGTCGCTGGCGCTGTCAAAGCCGAACCCCGCGAGATCGATCGCCTCGCCATGGAGCCGAACCGACGTTCCGTCATTGATTCGTCGCGGGAACACCCGCACCACGGTCCCGATGGCGAAGCGTGAGGGAACGGCTTCGAGTTGGGCCTGAGCGGCCTCGAAACGATCGTACCCGTTCACCACCAGCAGCCGGGGCGTGCCGGCCTTCGCGCCGACCACCACCGAAGGGAAGCTCTCTCCGGCGGCGTTCACGCCGGTGACGCGGAAGTACCTCGCGCGCCCCACCGAAAGCGGGAGATCGAGCGAGGTGTTCATCGTCTCCACGCCGTCGTCCCAGGCCAGGCCGTCATCACTCGAGTACACGCGATAGCGGGTGGCGGGCTGGCCGCCGACGTTCTGGCTGTCGGTCGGAGAGGCGTTCCATCGCACCTCGGCGCGCCCATTCATCAGGTTGACCGCGCGAAGCGACACGGGGGCCTCGGGCGGGAACTGCGGCGCGACGCCATCGACGGTCGCGAAGTAGCGGATGATGCCCTGGGCGATGGAGCGGGCGGCGATGTAGCGGAACTGGGGCTCCTTGAGCCGGTTCGCGTCGGTGGCGTTGTCGTGAAAGGCCACCTCGAGGAGCACCGCCGGCGTCTCGCTGTTGTTGCCGGGGTTCAGCTCGCCGAAGTTCGCGCACAGCGTGCCGTAGTCGCGCCAGGTGGGCTCGTTCCAGCCTGCGTCCTGTCGGAGATCGTTCACCAGCTCGGCGCGAATTGCGTCGCCCAGCTCGCGGCTGCCCGTCACGCCGGCGTACTCGGTGGCGAGCGAGCACATGCCGACGGCGTCGGTGCCGTACACGTAGGTCTGCGTGCCACGCGCCATCGAGTTGGCGGCGTTGGTGTGCCAGGCGACGTAGACGGCGGGCTCTCCGGCCTCGCGCACCCAGGCGGCGAAACGGGGCCGCGCGCTGATGTCGTTGTTGCGATCGCTCGCGGTGGTGTTTCCGCCCGGGGCGTAGACGGTGTCGGGCGCGCCAGCCCACTGCGCCTGGTACCGGGAGGACTCCTCGAAGCGCCCTCGCCCGCTCACGCCGCCGCCGCGATCGATGAGGCCCACGCCGCCGCCGAACTTCACCGCGTCGAGCGAGACGTTCGCCGGGTTCCGCGTGTCGGTGGAGTCGTTCTGGGCCACCACCTGGGCCACCCCGTTGGCGCGGAAGAAGAACGTGCCGAGGGTCACCCAGGTGCCACCGTGGCGCTGTTGGTTGACGCGGAAGGAGGTCTCTCCGCCGGCGTGGCGCACGAGGAAGTGCGCGTCCGTCACGCGCGCGGTGAAGGCCGTGTAGGCGATCGACACTTCGTAGAAGCCGTCGCGGGGGATCTGGGCGGTCCACGTGGCGCTGGCGGTCACCGTCGGGGTCACCGTCATCAGCCGATTGTTGCCGAGCAGGAACGGATTCACGTCGCCTGCCATGGGGAACATGGGGCGGCCCCACGCCATGAGCGACGAGGTCGAGAAGGCCCCCAGGTTGCCTGACTCGCCGTAGCCAGCCTCACCGTTGTCGACGAGGACGAGGTCCGGGTTGGTGTCGGATTCGCGCACGGTGAAGACACGGGCGCCGGCGTTCTGGAGCATCGGCACCAGCCACTGGTGGACGGTCTCGGTCGAGACGAGGTCCTCGACGATGTCGTTCGTGTTGCCGCGCTGGGTGCGCCAGAAGAACGTGCCCGAGATGTTGGTCCAGGTGAAGCCGTGGCCGGCCGAGAGGTACACGCTCTTGCCCGACAGCGCGCCGGTGTTGGTGAACCGGCCCGAGGGCACGCCCGAGAAGTAGTGGACCGCGTTGGTCTCACGTCGAACGATGGGCGGCTCGTCGGCCCGCCAGGGCACCTCGGAGGCCTTCGGCGGCACGGGCGTCGGCGGCGCCATGCCCGGCCATTCGAGCCCACAGTCATTCATGAAGCCGTCGGGCGTGACGGCGGGCTGAGCGAGGACGAGGGCGAGCGCACAGAACAGCATCGCGAAGGCCAATACCGCACCAGCGCCGGAAAAGACCACGCCCCGCCCGACACCTTGTCGAGCGAGGCGGGCCCCCGGGAGAATCAGTGGGCGACGTCGGTCAGAACACCTGGCCGACGTTCATGAACTCGGAGCGGACCTGCTTGGGCGCCGAGCCGTTGATCGCAGTGGTGAAGACGAACGCGTACTGCCTGGCGAGGTCGAGCTTCGAGGCGTCGAGCTTGAGGCCGTACTCGAGGCCGAAGGTGCCGCGGCCGATGCGGCCGCTGTCGGTGCCCTTCGGGTTGTTGAAGGTGGCGACGAGGCGGTTGGTGCCCTTCTCGTAGACCTCGATCTTCTTCACGCCGTACTGTGGCGGCGCGTCGTTGAAGCCGTTGCCCTGGATCGTCACCGAGGCCTGCACCGTGTTGCTGCGGGGACCGGGGCCAGGCATGCGATCGATCCACATCGAGCCGTTCACCGAGGCGTTCGCGTTGGGGCCGACGATCGAGGAGGGGATCTTCGCGACGTCGATCTTCGCCGGCTCGAACTTCGCGAGCGCCGCGCGGATGCGGGCGTTGAACTCGACGTACTCGGGCTGGCGGCCCGGCGTCTTCGCCATGTGGCGGGTGATGGCGGACTGGAGATCGACGAGCTCGGCCTTCGTCATCGGCCGCTCGGCGCGCGCGCCCTGGAGAAAGTGACGGGTGGTGACGAAGAACTGGCCGCGGGTGCTGGAGTTGATGCCGCCGTCCATGCGAACGCGGGCGCTGACCGACTTGTTGAGCTGGCCGTCGACGAGAATGGTGCCGCCGTCGCGCAGCTTCGAGTGCTTCATCGGGAGGAACGCCGCGAAGGCCGAAACGGGCGCCGTCGCCGGCGGAGCGATCGGAGCAACAGGGCGGCTCGAAGAGATGGTGGGCATGGGCGCAGCCTTTCGGGAGAGTGCGACGAGATGCTGAATTGTCGCCCCAGGGCCTACATAGTCGCCGGTTGTCGTTTCTTGTCTGACGCCACCCTGTTTCCTGAGCGTTTCCAGCCGGTTCGACCAGACTGAACATGACAGCGGGCGGAGGGACGCCCACAGGTCCCTCCGCCCACACGTCTACTTCCCTGCGCCGAGCTGGAGCGTGGGCAGCGCGCCCTGCCCCATCACGACGTGGACCTGCCCCACCTTGCCGGCGAGCTCGGTGTACGCCTCGAGCTCCTTCAGCTTGAGCAGCAGGGGGTTCTCGGCGAGCAGCTTCGCGGTCTGGGCCAGCGAGCGGGTGGCGTTGGTCTCCTCACGGCGGAGGATGACGTTGGCCTCGGCCTCCTTCTGGGCCTCGATGACCTTGTTGAGCAGCTCCTTCATGTCGCCGGGCAGTACGACGTCCTTCACGCCCAGCTCGATGAGCTCGAGGCCCACCGACTCGGCGCGGGCCTTCACCGCCGGCGTCATCTGCTTCGCCAGCTCGTCGCGAGCCTGGAGCAGCTCGTCGAGCGTCTTGACGGTGATGGCGTCACGCGCGGCCAGCTGCATCGCCAGGTAGACGACGTCGTCCGGAACGCGGGCGACGACGGCGAGGCGACGCGGGTCCGCGACCTTGAACGAGGCCGAGACGTTGAGCCGCAGCGTGACGCGGTCCTTCGTCATGACCTCCTGGCCGTTGACGTGGAGCTGGCGCTCCTTGAGATCGATGGCGGTGAACTGCACGGTGCGCTGGGTCGACCACGCGGCGTAGCGGCCAGCCGGGAGGACGGCGTCGAGCTGCCCGTCGACCCAGCGGATGGCCACCGAGCCGGCAGGCGCCAGCACCTCGACGTAGTCCTTGCCCCTGGCGAGCGCGGCGACGTCGGTCTGCAGCACCTTCGTCTCGATGCCCGAGGTGTCGAACGTCTCGATCGTCACCAGCTCCTTCGTGGCGCCGGTCTTCCGCTCGACGAGCCGGTCGACGGTCCACACCTGGTGCACGCCCGCGCCGAGCCACAGCGCCGGCTTGCCGCGCTTGCGAACCAGCGCGCGCTCGTGGTCGGCCAGCGTGACGAGCTGGAGATCGCTGGCGGGCACGAGCGCGAGGCGCTGCTCATCGAGCTCGGCGAGGAGCCCCGTGATGGCGTGCTTTTCGATCTTCACCGCGGCGAGGGGCGAGAACACCCGGTGAACGCCCGGCGTGAGGTACCGCGTCGGCCGGCCGTCGAGGACGAGGAACGCGCGCTCGTGAACCTGGATTTCGATCTTCATGAACCACCTCCAGCGGGCCCGGGACCGTCCCGGGCGCTCCCCTCTCACGCCGAGGCTCGGAGCACCTGACAGGTCTGGTGCGGGCCTGTCGTGCGTGTGGCAGAAGGCCCCCATGTCGACGTCCCAGATGACCACGGCGCAAGTCCGTGACGCGTTCCTGAAGTTCTTCGAGTCGAAGCAGCACCGGGTGGTGGGCTCGTCGAGCCTCGTGCCCAGCAACGACCCCACCCTGCTCTTCACCGTGGCCGGCATGGTCCAGTTCAAGGACCTGTTCACCGGCCGCGAGACCCGCGACTACACGCGCGCCGCCACGGCCCAGAAGTGCGTGCGCGCCGGCGGCAAGCACAACGACCTCGAGAACGTCGGCTTCACCGCACGCCACCACACGTTCTTCGAGATGCTGGGGAACTTCTCGTTCGGCGACTACTTCAAGGCCGACGCCATCAGCTGGGCCTGGGAGTTCGTCACGCAGGTCATCAAGCTCCCGGTCGAGCGCTTGTCGGTCACCGTCTTCAAGGGCGAGGAAGGCATTCCCGCCGACGACGAGGCCCGCGAGCTGTGGGCGAAGGCCGGCGTGCCGCCCCACCGCATTCACGCGCTGGGCCTCAAGGACAACTTCTGGGCGGCGGGTGACACCGGACCGTGCGGGCCGTGCTCCGAGATCTACTTCTACCTGCCGAACCACCCGGTGAAGGAAGACGAGAAGCCAGGCGAGTCCGACAACTGGCTCGAGATCTGGAACCTCGTGTTCATGCAGTTCGAGCGCAAGGAGGCGGGTGGAACGCTGTTCCCGCTCCCCAAGCCGAGCATCGACACCGGCGCCGGCCTGGAGCGCGTCACCAGCGTCGTGCAGGGCAAGGGCTCGAACTACGACATCGATCTCTTCGCGGGCGTCCTGGCGAAGGTCTCGAGCCTGGCGAAGCGGCCGTACGGCGGCTCGTGGACCAGCGTGCAGGACGCCGCCATGCGCGTCATCGCCGATCACTCGCGCACCGCGGCGTTTCTCATCGCCGATGGCGTGCAGCCGTCGAACGAAGGCCGCGGGTACGTGCTGCGGCGGATCATGCGCCGCGCGATCCGGCATGGAGATCACAACCTCGATCTCGCAGAGCCGTTCTTCCACGAGACCGTCGACGCGATCATCACCGCGATGCACGGCCAGTATCCCGAGCTTCAGGAGAAGCGCGACTTCGTGCTCGAGGTGACGCGGCACGAGGAAGAGTCGTTCCGCCGCACGCTGCGCCATGGGCTGGCCGTGCTCCACAAGGAGATCACCAAGCTCGAGACCTCGCCCACCAAGCAGCTGTCCGGGCAGCTCGTGTTCGTGATGCACGACACCCACGGGTTCCCTCCGGATCTCACCGAGGTCTCCGCGAAGGAGCGAGGCTTCACGATCGATCTCGAGGGCTACGAGCGAATCCGAAGGGAGACGATCGAAAAGGCCGAGAGCCACCTTCCAGGCGACGCTCGCATCTCGGACGTCTACATGAAGCTCGCGGCGGAGCTGCCGGAGACGAAGTTCCTCGGGCACGACGGCGACGGCGTCTCGGGCTCCGGCAAGGTGCTCGCGATCCTCAAAGGCGGCGTCAAGAGCGAGATCGCCAAGGCCGGCGACACCGTGGAGCTCGTGCTCGATCAGACGCCGTTCTACGGCGAGTCCGGCGGTCAGGTCGGTGACACCGGCGGCCTGAGCGGCGCTGGCGTGAAGCTCGAGGTGCTCGACGTGCAGAAGCCGGCGGGTGGGCTCTTCGTGCACAAGGCGAAGGTCGTCTCTGGCTCCCTGGCCGTGCACGACGCGCTCACGCTCTCGGTCGACGTGGAGCGCCGCAACCGCATTCGCGCGAACCACTCGGCCACCCACCTGCTCCACCGCGCACTCAAGATCGTCCTGGGTGAGACGGTGAACCAAAAGGGCTCCATCGTTCACCCCGACTATTTGCGCTTCGACTTCTCGGCCTACCAGGCGCTCTCGCCGGACCAGATCGACCGCGTCGAGGATCTCGTCAACGCGTGGGTTCGCGAGAACGAGGGCGCGCAGACGAAGGTGATGGGGCTCTCCGAGGCGAAGGCGGCGGGAGCCGTGGCCCTGTTCGGCGAGAAGTACGGCGAGAAGGTGCGGGTGGTGACGGTGCACCATGAGTCGACCGAGCTCTGCGGTGGCACGCACGTCTTCCGCTCCGGTGACATCGGGCTGTTCAAGATCACCGAGGAGTCCGCCATCGCGGCCGGCGTTCGTCGCATCGTCGCCCTCACCGGGAGCGCCGCGATGAACCACCTGCGCGCCCTCGAGCGCACGCTGCTCACCGCCGCCGGCCTCTACAAGACCGCGCCCGACGAACTGCCCAGGCGCATCGAGGCCTCGCAGAAGCGCGTCAAGGAGCTGGAGAAGAAGCTCGAGGAGGCCCAGCTCAAGGCCGCCAGCGCCTCGACCGACGCGGAGTCCGTGCAGGACGTCAACGGCATCAAGGTGCTCACCCACCGCGTCGATGGCGCCGACGCCAACCTGCTCCGGCAGCTCGCCGACAAGTACAAGGACAAGCTACGATCGGGGATCGTCGGGCTCGGTGGCTCGACGGCCGATGGGAAGGCGATCGTCCTCGTCGCGGCCACCAAGGATCTCGTCGACAAGGGCTTCAAGTCCGGAGACGCCATCAAAGCCATGGCCGCCGAGCTCGGTGGCAAGGGCGGCGGCAAGGCCGATCTCGCGCAGGCCGGCGGAACGGATCCGTCGAAGCTCCCGCAGGCGTTCGAGAAGCTCATCGCGCACGTGAAGGGCGCCTGACCGGTGCGCGGCCTGCTCGCTCTCGGCGTGGTGGGGCTCCTGGCGTGTCCGGACAAGGCCCGGAGCGTCGACGAGCAGGATCCGCTCATCCAGAAGCTCAAGGCCGAGAAGACGCGGCTCGATCAGGGCGGCGCTCCGGGCGGACCACCCGGCGCTCGCGCTCCGACGGAAGGGAGCAATCCCCTCGCTGACCTCTCGCAGCAGGTGCCGGACGCACCCGTCGGCGTGAGCGTGAAAGAGGCCCCGACGACCGTGGGTGACGTGACCGTCACCCCGCGGCGCATGGAGACCGCGCAGATCATCGCGGGGAACAAGGTGAAGCTCTCGACGACCGAGCGCTTCGTACGGTTGGTGGTGTCCGTGGCGACGACGAAGGACGAGACGATCGATCTCGCCAGAGCGACGCTCCTGAAAGGCAGCGACGTGTATGCGCTCGCCCGTGACGTTCAGCGCGTCGGTCAGGGCAGCCCGCTGGCAGCGCAGGTCGGCGCCGGCGTCACGCAAGACCTCGTGCTCTACTTCGAGATCCCTCCCTCGGCGCTCGGGGCGGGATTGTCTCTGGTGCTCCCGGTCACGGGGGGTACACTCACCGCTCCGCTGCAGTAGTCCGGTTCGTCGTCCTCATGACCCAGCCGCCGCCCAGTGAGCCGAAGAAGGTGCCTCTGCGCATCCGGCTCCCGTTCGCCACCGAGGACGAGTTCGTCGAGCGCTACGGCGTTCACGTCGGCAAGGGCGGCATCTTCATCGCCACCAAAGCGGCCAAGCCCGAAGGCACGCCGCTGTCGTTCGAGCTCGTGCTGGCCGACGGCACCCGCGTGATGCGAGGAGAAGGCGTGGTGCACCAGGTGGTCGCCGACGACCACCCGGGCCGGTCCGGCATGACGGTGCGCTTCACCCGCATCGATGCCCGGACGCGCGCGTTGATCGATCGCATCGTCGCGGTGCGCGAGGGATTGGCCCGCGCCGAACCGCCGCCGTCACCAGCGCCGAGCCAACCACCGGAGCCCGCCCCGCCGCCAACGCCCGTCTCTGCTGCGTGGAAGCTGAAGACGCCGATGTCGACGCCGGCGGCCGGCAAGCCCGTCTCGCTCGCCGACGACGTCGTGCTGGGCATCGATCTCGGCACCACGACCTGTCGCGTGGCGGTCTTCCTCGATGGCGCGCCACGCGTGCTCACCATCGCCTCGGAGCGTGGCCAGGCGATGCCGAGCATCGTGGCGCTCGAGCACGTGAAGGACCGCCTGCTCGTCGGCGGTGATGCGCGAAGGTACCGGGTCGATCACCCCGAGCGCGCGGTCGCTGGGTTCAAGCGGCTGATGGGCCGGCGCGCGCGCTCCAAGCGCATCAAGGAGCTCTCGAGCCGGCTCCCCTTCCCCATCGCACCGGATCCCGAGGGCGACTGTGGCATCGAGATCGGCGGTCGCGTCTTCTCCCTGTCCGAGCTCGCCGCCGAGCTGCTCAAGGAGCTCAAGAACGCCGCGCAGAACGAGCTGGGGCGTCCCCTCACCCGCGCGGTGCTGTGCGTGCCGGCCTGGTACACCGATCACCAGCGCTCCGCCGTGCTCGAGGCTGGCAAGCAGGCGGGGCTCGAGGTGCTGCGCATTCTGAACGAGCCGTCGGCGGTGGCGCTCGCGTTCGGCTACGGCAAGGGCCTCGCGCGCAAGCGGGTGCTCGTCTACGACCTGGGCGGCGGAACGTTCGACGCGTCGGTGGTCGAGATCACCGGTGACGATCTCGAGGTCGTCTCGACCGGCGGCGACAACTTCCTGGGTGGCATGGACTTCGACGCCCGGCTGGCCGACGCGCTGGTGGCCACGATGGATGAGACGCCGCGCAATCGGCTGCTCGAGTCGAAGGTGACGATGGAGCGCGTGCGCGACGCCGCCGAGATCGCGAAGATCGCGCTGTCGGAGAAGCTCAGCGCGCCCGTGCACGTGCCGTTCGCCTCGACGGGTGACGACGACAAGCCGGTCGATCTGCGCGTCGACGTCGAGCGGAAGTACCTCGAACAGAACACCAACGATCTCGTCGAGCGCACCATCACGGTGACGCAGGTGGTGCTCGAGGCGGCGAAGCTGACGACCCAGTCGCTCGACGAGGTGGTGATGGTGGGTGGCCAGAGCCGATCGCCGGCCGTCCGGGCGCGCCTCGAGCAGATGCTGGGCCGGGCGCCCCGCACCGACGTCGATCCCCAGGGGGCCGTGGCGATGGGCGCGGCGCTGCTCGGCCACAGCCTGGTGCTTCAGGAGCGCGGCAAGCGGGGCCTGCAGCTCACCGAGGTGCTCTCGGCGCCGATCGGCCTCGGGGTGAAGGGCGGAGGCTTCCGCAAGGTGCTCGAGCGCAACACGCGGCTGCCGGCGGAGAAGACGCTGTCGGTGCCCGTGCAGTCGGCGCAGCCGGTGCGGCTCGCGGTGTTCCAGGGCGCGTCGTCGAGGGCCGAGGACAACGACTATCTGGGCGCGCTGAGCACGACCGTGGATCGCTCCGGCGAGTTGGCGCTGCGCTTCTCGGTGAGCGCCGACGGCCGGTTGCTCCTCACCGCGACGAGCCCTTCGGGCAAACAGGCCGAGTTGGTGTTCTCGACGCAGGAGGCGAGCGACGAGGTGCAGGCGAAGTTGTTGGCCGAGGCGCCGCTCCCGGGTGAGGCGGAGAAGCCGGTGTCGAACAAGAGCAGGTTCTTCTCGAAGCTGTTCGGCAAGTAGCCGCTACTCGTCGTCGTGGCGAAGCGCCGCGAGCACCGAGAGATCCTCGAGCGTCGAGGTGTCGCCCTTCGACTCCTGCCCCGCCGCGACGTCGCGCAGCAGCCGCCGCATGATCTTCCCCGAGCGCGTCTTCGGCAGCGCTGCGGCGAAGCGGATCTCGTCGGGCCGCGCGATGGCGCCGATCTCTTTCGTGACGTGGGCTGCGAGCTCGGCCTCGAGCTCCTTCGAGGTCGGGACGCCGGCCTTCACCGTCACGAACGCCACCAGCGCCGTCCCCTTGAGCGAATCGGGCCGGCCCACCACGGCGGCCTCGGCGACCTTCGGGTTCGACACCAGCGCGCTCTCGACCTCGGCGGTGCCCAACCGATGCCCGGCCACGTTCACCACGTCGTCGACGCGGCCGATGATCCAGAAGTACCCATCGGCGTCGCGCCGGGCGCCATCGCCCGTGAAGTAGAAGTCGGGGTGCTCGCCGAAGTACCCAGCCTTGAAGCGCGCGTCGTTGCCCCAGATGGTTCGGAGCATCGAGGGCCACGGCCGGGTGAGGAACAGCTTCCCCGCCCCTTCCCGGACCTCCTGATGCTGCTTGTCCAGGATCTTCGGATGAATGCCCGGCAGCGGGAGCGTCGCGGAGCCCGGCTTCGTCGTCGTCACGCCCGGCAGCGGTGAGATCAAGATGCCGCCCGTCTCGGTCTGCCACCACGTGTCGACGATGGGACAGCGCCCGCCGCCGATCGTCTCGCGGTACCACATCCACGCTTCGGGGTTGATCGGCTCGCCGACCGTCCCGAGCAGCCGCAGGCTCGTCAGATCGTGCTTCCTGGGGTGCTCGTCGCCCAGCCGCATGAAGGCGCGGATCGCCGTGGGCGCCGTGTAGAGGATCGTCACCCGGTGCCGTTCGATGAGATCCCAGAAGCGATCGGGACCGGGCGTCGTCGGCGCGCCCTCGTAGAGCACCACCGTCGCCCCGTTCATCAGCGGGCCGTAGACGACGTACGAGTGGCCCGTCACCCAGCCCACGTCAGCCGTACACCAGTAGATATCGGTCGGCTTCAGATCGAACACCCACCGTGCAGTGAGCGAGGTCCACACGCCGTACCCACCCGTGGTGTGCAGCACGCCCTTCGGCGTTCCCGTGGAGCCCGAGGTGTAGAGGATGAAGAGCGGGTGCTCCGCATCGACCCACTCGGGCTCACAGGTGTCCGGCTGCGAGGCGACCAGCGCGTCCCAGGCCACCTCGCCGTCCTTCAGAGGCGGCAACGACGCGCCGGTGCGGCGGGCGACGACCACCTTCTCCATGGTGGGAATGCCGTGGGCCAGCGAGGCGCGCACGTTCTCGAGCAGCGGCACCACCGCGCCCTTGCGCCAGCCTCCATCGGACGTGAGGAGCACCTTCGCCTTCGCGTCGTTCATGCGATCGCGCAGCGCTTCCGCCGAGAAGCCACCGAACACCACCGAGTGGGTCGCACCGATGCGTGCACAGGCCAGCATCGCCACCGCGGCTTCGGGAATCAGCGGCAGGTAGATGCCCACCCGATCGCCGGCCTTCACCCCCAGCGCGCGCAACCCGTTCGCCAGCCTGCACACCCGCGCGTGGAGTTCGCGGTAGGTGAGGTCGACCCGGTCTCCCGGCTCGCCCTCGAAGCGGATGGCCACCTTGTCGCCGTTCGTCGCGAGGTGTCGATCGAGCGCATTGTACGAGAGGTTGGTGGTGCCCCCGAGGAACCACTTCGCGTGCGGCGGCTTCCACTCGCACACGGTGTGGAACGGCGTCTTCCAGAACAGCTCCTCCTTCGCGCGCGCGGCCCAGTAGGCGTCTGGATCGGCGTCGGCCTCGGCGCAGAGGCGGCGGTACTCGTCCATCGAGCGCAGGTGCGCCTTCGCGGCGAACTCGGGCGGCGGCGGGAAGCGGCGCGATTCCGACAGCACCGTGGAGAACTCACTCATCAGGAACCTCCGGCCCGGGTGGCCTCGTAGCGGAAGAAGAAGCGGCAGCTGCAGGCGTCGTTCGCCTTCGAGGCGAACTGGTACGACCACTGCCCCGTGAAGCGCGTGGGCGATTGCGTGACGCTGTCGAGCGCGATGGTGACGATGTCGACCTGGCAGTCCTGGCCACGCAGCCGGGTCCGCACGTTGGCGAGCGTGGCGTCGAGGGTCATCTGCTCGAGGCCGTAGCGGTACGTGCCGGCGAGCTCGGCGTCGAGGTACTCGGAGTTGAAACGGACCAGGTGGCCCGCAGTGACCAGCGTGGCGCGGGCGACCACCTCGGGCTGAGCCGCCAGTTGGCAGTCGTCGCGAAGCGTCTCCACGAGGCGGACGTCGTAGGCGCCGTCTTGAAGGGTGTGCTGTCGGCAGCCGCCGAGGACGAACCACAGGACGGCAACGGTGCTCACGGCGCGCATCGGCGAGTGACCATACTCCGGGCGATGACGATGCCGGTGGCGTCAGTTCGACGCCGGGTGCCGAGTGGGAGGGGACCTTCAGGCCGGCTGGCGGGTCGACTTCGCCAACCAGGTCGGGAAACTCTCGGGTGGCCCGAATCCACGCTAGGGTTGACTGTCATGTTGGCTCTCTTCGCCGCCGCGACGCTCGCCACCGCCGTGACCGCCGATTCGGCGCAGGTGAAGAACCGACGGCTCGAGAAGAACCAGACGGTCGCCAAGGCGCTGGAGGCCGCCGGCCTCGACAACGCCACCGTGTCCGAAGTCCAGGGCGCGCTGATGGCGGCCGAGTTCAACTTCAAGAAGGCCCGGCCCGGCGACCAGCTCCGGCTCGTCTTCCGGCACGGCGTCCTCGACCTGATGGACTACCGTCGCAACCTCCTCACCGAGTGGCAGGTGCGACGCGAGGGCGACAGGTTCGTGGGGCGAAAGCGGGAGATCGATCGCGAGCGTCGCGTCGAGGTCGTCGAGCTCGTCGTCGAATCCTCCGTGTGGGACGCGGCCATCGCCGCTGGTGAGAAGCCCGACGTCGCCATCACGCTCTCGGACGTGTTCGCGTGGGACATCGACTTCTACCGCGACGTGCAGAAGGGCGATCGCATGCGCGCCGTCATCGAGAAGGTCGTCTCGAAGGGCCGCCTCATCGACTACGGCCAGGTGCTCGCCGCGACGTACGTGGGCTCGAGCGTGGGCACGAAGAAGATGTACCGCTACGCGCTCCCCGACGGCACCGAGTCGTACTTCACCGAGGACGGCACCAGCGCCCGCAAGACGTTCCTCAAGTCACCGCTCAAGTTCGCCCCCGTCACCTCCGGCTTCGGAGGCCGCTTTCACCCCATCATCAACCAGTTCGGCCAGCACAACGGCGTCGACTACGGCACGCCCATCGGCACGCCCGTCTGGGCTGCGTCCGACGGCACCGTGACGAAGGCCGGCTGGGACTCGGGCGGCGGCAACATGGTGTGCCTCAAGCACGTGATGAGCTTCGAGACCTGCTACCTGCACCTGTCGAAGATCAACGTCCACGCCGGCGAGCGGGTGGCGCAGAAGGTCGTCATCGGCGAGTCGGGCAACACCGGGCTCTCCACCGGGCCGCACCTGCACTACGGCATGAAGCGCGGCGGTCGATGGGTCAACCCACAGAGCCAGAACTTCCCCCGCGCGGATCCGCTCCCGGCGGCGCTCTTGAGCGACTTTCAGACGAAGACGGCCGAGCTCAAGGCCCAGCTCGAGGCCGAGTCCGTCGCCGCGTTCGGCAGCCGCTGAGCAGCAGCAGGATGGCGCCTCCAGGCGCATGCGCCGATATGCGCCTTCATCTGCCCACCTCGTGCAAAGAGAGAAACCTGAGAGACCGTAAAGGCGGTTGACAACCAGTGGCAATCCCGCCGCACCAGCCTCTGCGATCATTCTTCATGGGCACCTACCAAATCCGCTCCGGCGACACCCTCAGCCAGCTCGCTTCCCGCTTCGGGACCAGCGTCACGGCCCTCGCGCGGCTCAACAACATTCGCAACCCCGACCTCATCCACGCGGGCGCGACACTGCGGATCCCCGACTCGTTCAGCGGCCCGCGTCCATCGGCGCCCGGCGCGGTGCCCAATCCCCGCCCCTCACAGCCGTCGGCCAGCCGCCCCCAGGGAACCGACGAGGTGCAGCCAGCGCGCGGCGACACGAACGGGATCTCGGCCGACGAGCTAAGCCGGGTGATGCCGAACCTCTCGCCCGAGCTGGCGCAGCGGTACCTGCCGTACCTGAACTCGGCGATGAACGAGGCCGGCATCACCACGCCCGCGCGCCGCTCGGCCTTCCTCGCGCAGCTCGCGCACGAGTCGGGTGAGCTTCGTTACATGGAAGAGATTGCCAGCGGCGCCGCCTATGAAGGTCGCCGCGATCTCGGCAACACGCAGCCGGGTGACGGCCGCCGGTACAAGGGCCGTGGCCCCATTCAGCTCACGGGCCGTGCGAACTACCGTGCCGCGGGCGAAGCGCTGGGCGTCGATCTCGAGCGCAACCCCGAGCGCGCGGCCGACCCCGACGTCGCCTTCCGCATCGCCACCTGGTACTGGCAGTCGCGCGGGCTCAACGGGCTGGCCGACCAGGGCAACTTCCGTGAGATCACCCGGCGCATCAACGGCGGGTACAACGGCATGGCCGACCGGCAGCGCTACTACGATCGCGCGCGCCAGGTCTTCTGACCCCAGGACGAACGACGCGTGTCCCCCGAGGCACAGGAAGCCGTCGAGCAGGCGTGGCTCCGCAAGGCGTACCGCCGCGTGCACGAGCTGTCGGGGCGCTACCCCACACCGCTGGGACAGACGTGGCGCGCGATGGCCAACTGGAAGCTCGGACAGCGCACGGTCGCGGAAGCCGGCCTCGCGCAGGCCTTCGCGGCGATGACCGGACAGGAAGACACGCGCGATGCGCTGGCCTCGATGCTGCTCGAGTCGGAGCTGTCGTGGGCCGCGGACGCGGTGGCCGTCGCCGACATGCTGGAGCGGCTCGGCGTGGGACTCCCGCTGGGCTTGCGGCTGCTCGCCGATGACACCGAGCGTCGCACCGGAAACCCGGTCGAAGCCTTCAAGGTGCTTTCCCGCGCGAAGGCGATCGATCCCACCGATGCCGAGACCGACTTCGCGATCGCCTGCCTCCACGCGCGAGGCGGGAGGGCCCAGAAAGCCATCGCCGCGCTGACGGATGCGGTGTCCCACGCGATCGGCGGCCAGGACTTCCGGGCCCTGGCGCGCGCGCACCCGGACTTCGGCGGGCTGCGAGCCGAGCCAGCGTTCCTGGCGCTCGTCGACACGCGCCCAGCCGATCCGGCGCTCAACGAGCTGGCCACCTGGCTCGATGCCTTCTCGTGGGAGCGGGTCGTGAAGCAGGCGCGGGCCTCGTGGAAGGACTCGGTCGATCCCATCTTCGTGCTGCGCGCGTGGCAGGAGGCCGTCAGTGGGCTGCTGGGACGAAGCGCCGCGGACCCCACGCCGCTGGACGACTTGACCCTCATCGGTCAGGAGCTCGACGCGCGCGATCCAGACGGTACGGCGTCAGCGGCCTGGGTGCGGTTCCGGCCCGGGCGGTAGCCTCGCGAGGGCCCCAAACACGCTGAGGCACGAATTGAGCGTTTCACGTCATGGGCCTTCACCGTGACGCGCGATGCGTGAGGGGCCCTTTGCATCGATCGCACATTGACGCACGAGCCCCTTCATATGAATCGTCTTCATGTATTCATTCGATGCATTGCGTCGGAGCATGGCCGATTGGCCTGAAAACAAGCACTTCGTGTTGAGCGGCGGTGCGGCTATGCGGAGGCCATGAACTTCGACTCGCCGCCGCAGGGGGATCGGGCCAGCACCTCGCCCGCAGGCATTCGGACGTCATTCGTCGATCACGTCGAGTACACGCGGGGCAAGAGCTTCGACCAGTCGAGCGCGTTCGATCGGTACCACGGGCTGGCGCTGGCGGTGCGGGACCGGCTCGCGAAGCGGTGGGTCGAGACGCAGCGGCGCTACGCGAAGCACGACGTGAAGCGCGCGTACTACCTGTCGGCCGAGTACCTGCTGGGCCGCGCGCTGGGGAACAACCTCATCTCGGTCGACCTGTGGGAGCCCGCGAAGCAGGCGCTCCATGAGCTGGGCATCGATCTGACGTCGATGATCGAGATGGAGCCGGACCCCGGGCTCGGCAACGGCGGACTGGGACGACTGGCGGCGTGTTTCCTCGATTCGCTCGCGACGCTCGACATGCCGGGCATGGGCTACGGCATTCGCTACGAGTTCGGGATCTTTACGCAGGAGATCATCAACGGTTACCAGGTCGAGCGCGCAGACGAGTGGCTCAAGTTCGGGCAACCGTGGGAGGTCGTGCGGCCGGATCGGATCGTCCCGGTGCGCTTCTACGGGCACGTCGAGAACCACCACACGGCGGACGGAACGACGGTGGCGCGGTGGGTCGGCGGCAAGACGGTGATGGGCGTGCCCTGGGACACGCCGGTGGCGGGCTTCGGTGGACAGACCGTCAACACCCTGCGGCTGTGGCAGGCGCGCGCTTCGGCGGACTTCGACTTCGCCCTCTTCAACGATGGCGACTACGAGCGCTCGGTGGTCGAGAAGAACGACTCCGAGGTGATCTCGAAGGTCCTGTATCCCAACGATCAGAACCAGGCAGGCAAGGAGCTGCGGCTCAAGCAAGAGTACTTCTTCGTCGCCTGCTCCATCGCCGACATCATGCGGCGGTACCTGCGCAAGCACTCCGACTTCGTGAGCTTGCCCAGGAAGGTGGCGATTCAGCTCAATGACACGCACCCGGCGATCGCGGTGGCGGAGCTCATGCGCGTGCTGGTCGACGACAAACGCGTGCCGTGGGACGAGGCCTGGGCGCTCACGCAGCAGTGCGTCGGGTACACGAACCACACGCTGCTCCCCGAAGCGCTTGAGAAGTGGTCGGTGGGGTTGTTCGAGCGGCTGCTGCCGCGTCACCTGCAGATCATCTACGAGGTGAACCAGCGGCATTTGCGGCAGGTGCAGATCCGCTGGCCGATGGATGGGCAGAAGCAGGCTGCGCTCTCGTTGATCGAAGAAGGCCGGGAGAAGCAGGTGCGCATGGCCGCGCTCGCGGTGGTGGGCTCGCACTCGGTGAACGGCGTGGCGGCGCTCCACTCGAAGCTGCTGAAGGAGACCGTGCTCAAGGACTTCGCCGAGATGTTCCCGGAGCGGTTCAACAACAAGACCAACGGCGTGACGCCACGGCGGTGGTTGCTCTCGTGCAATCCCCGGCTGGCGAAGTTGATCACCGAGGCGATTGGGCCTGGCTGGGCGAAGGATCTCGATCGGCTCTCGAAGCTCGAGGCGTTCGCGGACGATGCGGCGTTCGTGGCGGCGTTCCGCGAGGCGAAGCTCGCGAACAAGGTCGAGCTCTCGAGGTTCCTGCGAGATCTCATGTGGGTGAACGTCGACCCGATGGCGATCATGGACGTGCAGATCAAACGACTCCACGAATACAAACGGCAGCTGCTCAACGCGCTGCACATCGTGCGGTTGTGGATCGACGCGCGAAAGGATCCAGCCTCGATCATCCACCCGCGCACCTTCGTGTTCGGCGCGAAGGCGGCGCCGGGCTACCGCATGGCGAAGCTGATCATCCGGTTGATCAACGGCATCGCCGAGGTGGTGAACGACGAGGCGGCGAAGACGGGCCTCAAGGTGTGCTTCGTGCCGAACTACCGGGTGTCGCTCGCGGAGCGGATCATTCCAGCGGCGGACGTGTCGGAGCAGATCTCCACCGCAGGCATGGAGGCGTCAGGCACCGGGAACATGAAGTTCGCGATGAACGGCGCGCTCACCATCGGCACGCTCGACGGCGCGAACATCGAGATCCGCGAGAAGGTGGGGGCCGAGCACTTCTTCCTCTTCGGGCAGACCGCCGAGGAGGTCGAGGCGACCAGGGCGAGCGGGTATCGCGGCCGGCCCCTCTACGAGCAGAACGCGTCGCTGCGCGAGGTGGTGGATCTGATCGCGTCTGGGTTCTTCAGCCCCGAGGACAAGGACCTGTTCAAGCCGCTGGTCGACTCGTTGTTGAACGAGGATCGGTACCTCGTGCTGGCGGACTTCGAGGGCTACGTGGCCGCGCAGCGCGAGGTGGCGAAGGCGTACGTGGATCCGAAGCGGTGGTGGCGGTCGGCGCTGCTCAACGTCGCGCGCACCGGGTTCTTCTCGTCGGACCGGACGATTCGGGAGTACGCGAAGGACATCTGGGGCATCGCGCCCGTGCCCCTGGGGTGAGCTTCGACTCCCGCCGCACGCGCTTGAGCCTACAGGCCCACCTGCACCATCACGAACCCGCGGAGGGAGGCGCCCGCTGCGATGAACAGATCGGCGCCGCCGACGAGGCCGGCGTACGGCCACTGGGCCCCGAGCTGAAGCCTCGCGCCGAGCCGAGGCGGACCGTTCAAGAACTCCATCGGGAAGCCCGCCCCCACGGAGACCGACGGAATGACGCCGAGCCATGACTCCGAGGCCAGCGACACCATCGGGACGAAGGCGAGGATCCGTCGCAGATCCGTCTCGGCGCTGACGCTGAAGAAGAGCCAGGAGGGCGACGCGAACTCGTAGCCGACCCGCGTCCACACGCCTTCGCCTGACATCCAGCCAAGCCCGAGGAACGGGCCTCCCGCGAAGACCGTGCGTGGAGGCAGGTCGAGCCGAACGCGCAGCTGCGAGACGGTGCTGGCGTCGACGCACCACGAGCCATCCGGTTCAACGAGGAGCGGTTCTTCATCACCGGCGAGTTCGACCTTCCACGCCGGCGGGGCACGGAGCCGGACGGTGATGCGAGGCGGCGGTCCAGCCCACGAGCGGACCGGTGAGATGGCGTACTCGAGGTCGAACCGGTTCGAGCGCGACACCGGCGTCCCGAACACCGGATGCCGCACCGACATCGCGCTCCGGGCGTACGAGGGCACCTGGTAGCGCCCGGGCTGCATCGTCCCTCGCGCCACCAGTCGTCCGGGTCGCTGAAGCGCGAGCACGCCAGTCAGGGGACGCCCGTCGAGCTCGAGCGTCACGTCGCTCACCTTGGTGCCGATGAAACGCACGGCGATGGGCGCTGGCTCCTCGGTGACCGGAGCGAGGTCGTAGGTGGCGACGAAGGTGCACCGCGGCTCGCCGTCGATCGCGACGCAGTCGAACTCGAGCGTCTCGTCCGTCACCGCCACCTGCGCAGCCCACTTCACGCCGCCCCTGGCCGGATCCGGCTGCGAGGCGCCGATGTTCGCCAGCACCAACGCCAGCACTCCGACCATGTCCCGCCTCCGTGAACGACCTGCGTCACAGGCCCCGAGAGGACCTCTGTGACGCAAGCTTTGCGCATCCTCGAGACCGACCCACGCTGCCGGCGAACAGCCCTGAAACGAGGAGTACACCAGAGCCAAAGAGTCGAGCTTTTGTACTTCTCGTTTGCGGCGACACCGCCCCGTGGCCACCCCCTTGCAGCCGACCGCGTCGTGCCCACGCGATTCGTCACCCTCGATGCGAATGAAGCCGTGGCCTCGGTCGCCTACCGCCTGAGCGAGGTCATCGCGCTGTACCCGATCACCCCCGCGTCCCCGATGGGCGAGGCCTGCGACGAGTGGTCTGCCGCCGGCCGGCCCAACCTCTGGAAGCAGGTGCCGCAGACCGTCGAGATGCAGAGCGAAGGGGGCGCCGCCGGCGCCGTGCACGGCGCGCTTCAAGGCGGGGCGCTGGCGACGACGTTCACCGCCTCGCAGGGGCTGCTGCTGATGCTCCCCAACTTGTTCAAGATCGCCGGAGAGCTCTCTCCCTTCGTGCTCCACGTCGCCGCGCGCACGGTGGCCACGCATGGGCTGTCGATCTTCTGTGATCACTCCGACGTGATGACCGCGAGGACGACCGGCTTCGCGATGCTCTGCGCGAGCAGCGTGCAGGAAGCCCAGGACTTCGCCGCCATCGCCCACGCCGCGACGCTCACCACGCGCGTGCCCTTCCTCCACTTCTTCGACGGCTTCCGCACCTCGCACGAATACAGCCGCATCGTCCCGCTCGACGACGAGACGCTCCGTTCGCTGATCGACGACGCCGCCCTCACGGCCTTCCGCGCGCGCAAGCTCACGCCCGACGCGCCGGTGATTCGCGGCACCGCCCAGAACCCCGACACGTTCTTTCAGGCCCGCGAGGCGGCCAACGGCTTCCACGACGCCGTCCCTGCGCGCGTCGAGGCCACGATGGAGGCGTTCGCCGCCGCCACCGGCCGCACGTACCGCCTCTTCGAGCGCTTCGGGCACGCCGAGCCGGAGCGCGTCATCATCGCGATGGGCTCGGCCACCGGCGCGCTCCAGGAGACCGTCGAGTGGCTGGTCGCGCGCGGAGAAAAGGTCGCCGGCGTGGTGGTGCGCCTCTTCCGGCCGTTCGACGTCGCGGCCTTCGTCGCCACCCTGCCCGCTTCGGTCCGACGGATCGCCGTGCTCGACCGCACGAAAGAACCGGGCGCCGTCGGAGAGCCCCTCTTCCAGGACGTGGTCACGGCGCTCGCTGAGGCAGAACGAGCCATTCCGGTCATTGGCGGCCGTTACGGGCTCTCGTCCAAGGAGTTCACGCCCGCCATGGTGCGCGCGGTGTTCGACGAGCTGGCCCGACCGCAGCCCCGCCGCCGCTTCACGATCGGGATCACCGACGACGTCACGAGGCGCTCGCTTGCGTTCGACGAGGACTTCGACCTCGAGCCACCCGAGACCGTGCGGGCGTTGTTCTACGGCCTCGGATCCGACGGGACGGTGTCGAGCAACAAGCAGACGATCAAGATCATCGGCGAGTACGCGGGCCACGAAGCCCAGGGCTTCTTCGTCTACGACTCCAAGAAGGCGGGCGCGGTGACGGTGTCGCACCTGCGCTTCGGACCGAAGCCCATCCGCTCGACCTACCAGATCCGCCACGCGAGCTTCGTCGCCTGTCACTACGCGCCGCTCCTCGAGCGTCACGACGTGCTCGCCGCCGCCGCGCCGGGCGCCACGTTCCTCCTGAACACCGCGGTCCCGGCCGATCAGGCCTTCGCCTCGCTTCCGCGAGAGGCCCAGCAGCAGCTCATCGACAAAGGACTCCGCTTCTTCGTCATCGACGCGTTCAAGGTCGCCAGCACCGCGGGCCTGGGGCGCCACCTCAGCGCGATCATGCAGACCTGCTTCTTCGAGCTCTCCGGCGTGTTGCCGAAGGAGGAAGCCCACGCGCGGGTCCGCGAGGCGGTGGAGAAGGCCTACGGCAAGCGCGGCAGCGAGGTCGTCGAGCGCAACCATCAGGCGATCGATCTCACGCTGGCGAACCTGCACGCCGTTCCGGTTCCCAACGAGGCGCACGGCCTTCCCCGTCCACCCACCGTTCCGACCGCCGCGCCCGACTTCGTGCAGCGCGTGACGGCCACGATGCTCCGGGGCGAGGGCGATCGACTGCCGGTCAGCGCCTTTCCCGTCGATGGCACCTGGCCCACCGGCACCACGAAATGGGAGCGCCGCGCCATCGCGCTGGAGCTCCCCACGTGGGACTCCGCGCTCTGCATCCAGTGCAACAAGTGCGCGCTCATCTGTCCGCACGCGTCGATCCGCAGCCAGCTCGTCGACCCGGCGTCACTCGCGGGCGCTCCGGCCGACTTCGTCACCACCGACTTCCGCTCGAAGGAGCTCGGAGCCGCGCCCAGCGGTGCGCCGTGGAAGTACGCGCTGCAGGTCGCGCCCGATGACTGCACGGGCTGTGGGCTCTGCGTTCAGGTCTGCCCCGCGCGCGACAAGGCCACGCCCCGACACAAGGCCATCGACATGACGCCCGTCACCCCGATTCGGGAGCGTGAGCGCGGCAACTGGGCCTTCTTCGAGACGCTCCCGTCGATCGATCGAACGATCGTGAAAGACGACGTGAAGGCCTCGCAGTTCCTCGAGCCGCTCTTCGAGTTCTCAGGCGCCTGCGCGGGCTGTGGCGAGACGCCGTACCTCAAGCTGCTCACCCAGCTCGTCGGCGATCGGCTGCTCATCGCCAACGCCACGGGCTGCACGTCCATCTACGGCGGGAACCTGCCCACCACGCCGTACACCACCAACCGCGACGGTCGCGGCCCCGCCTGGGCGAACTCGCTCTTCGAGGACAACGCCGAGTTCGGCTTCGGGCTTTCGCTCTCGGTCGACGCGCAGAAGACCCAGGCGCGACTGCTGCTGAACGCCCTCGCCAGCGACCTCCCAGCCGCCCTGGTCGATGGGCTGCTCAACGCCGTGCAGGACACCGAGGCCGCCATCGCCGCGCAGCGGGAGCGCGTCCTGGCCCTCAGGACGGCCCTGCAGGGGCTTTCGGGCGACGAGCCGCGCAAGCTCGGCCTCGTCGCCGACATGCTGGTGAAGAAGTCCGTCTGGCTCGTGGGCGGAGACGGCTGGGCCTACGACATCGGCTTCGGCGGGCTCGACCACGTGCTCTCGACCGGAGCGCCCGTCAAAGCGCTCGTCCTCGACACCGAGGTCTATTCGAACACCGGCGGCCAGCAGTCGAAGGCGACGCCGCTCGGCGCGAGCGCGAAGTTCGCGGTCGCAGGCAAGGCGCAGGGGAAGAAGGACCTCGGCCTCCTCGCGATGTCGTACGGCAACGCGTACGTCGCCAGCATCGCCATGGGCGCGAAGGACAGTCAGGCGCTCAAGGCCCTGCGAGAAGCCGAAGCGTTCCCGGGCCCGGCGTTGATCATCGCGTACAGCCACTGCATCGCCCACGCGTTCGATCTGAAGCTGGGCGCGGAGCAACAGCGGCTGGCGGTGGATTCGGGCATCTGGCCGCTCTACCGCTTCGATCCGCGACGCATGGAGCGCGGTGAAGCGCCGCTCCAGCTCGACTCTCCGGCCCCGAAGCTCAAGGCGCGCGACTTCATGAAGAACGAGGGGCGGTTCCGGTTGGTCGAGCTGAGGGATCCGAAGCGCTACGCCGCGCTCCTCGACGCCGCCGACGCCCACGCGGCCCGAAGACGTGCCCTCTATGAGCAGCTCGCGACCGTTCACCTCACCACGAAGGAGCGACCGACATGAAACCGATCGATCTGTCGACCCGCTGGTTGGGCCTCACGCTGAAGCACCCGGTGTTCCCCGGCCCTTCGCCGCTGGTGGACGACCTCGACACGGTGCGCCGCGTCGAAGACGCCGGCGCGAGCGCCATCACCATGCACTCGCTCTTCGAAGAGCAGTTGGTGGCCGAACAGCTCGCCGCGCATCGCTTCCTCGATGGACCGACCGACGCCTTCACCGAGGCACCGTCATGGTTGCCATCGACCGGAGACTTCAAGCTCGGGCCGGACGCGTACCTCGAGCAGCTCAGCCGGATTCGCCAGGCCGTCAGCGTTCCGGTCATCGGCTCGCTCAACGGCACCACACCCGGCGGCTGGCTGCGCTACGCGAAGTTGATCGAGCAGGCCGGTGCCCACGCGCTCGAGCTCAACCTGTACGACCTGCCGGGTGATCCGAAGATCCCGGGCTCGGACGTGGAGCACCAGCAGCTCGACGTGATCCGCCAGGTGCAGGAGTCCATTCGTATTCCCGTCGCGGTGAAGCTCTCGCCGTTCTACTCGTCGCTGCCGTCGTTCGTGGCGAAGCTCGAGCACGTGGGCGTCGCGGGCCTGGTGCTCTTCAACCGACTGTACCAACCGGACATCGACGTCGAGTCGCTCTCGCTGCGTCGCGTGCTGCAGCTGTCGGATCGGAGCGAGCTGCTGCTCCGTCTGCGCTGGTTGGCGATCCTCTCACCGAGCACCCGCATGACGCTGGCGTGTTCCGGAGGGGTCCACGATCCGCTCGACGTGGTGAAGGCGTTGATGGCCGGGGCGCAGGTGACGCAGGTGGTGTCGGCGGTGTTGCAGAACGGCCCGCAGATGATCTCACTGCTCACGGAGGGCCTGCGTCACTTCCTCGAGGAGCATGAGTACACCTCGGTGGCGCAGCTGTCGGGGAGCATGAACCTCGCGCGCTGCCCGGATCCGTCGGGCTACGAGCGGACGAACTACGTGAAGCTGCTGCAGAGCTGGCACGGCACGGCGTGACGAACACCGGCGCGCTTCCATGTGCACGCGGCGCAACGATGTGCTGGTTTGGTGTCCGTGGAGCTCTTCAATGTGTTCTCGAGCTCAGCAACACCAACCCCCGTCGTGGCGGCCCTCCGCGGCGTGCCGGGCGTGGCCCTCGAGGACGTTTCGGGCACGCCCTCTGATTGGCGGGAGCTGCGTGGACGATGGGCCTCGGGCCCTCGCGTCCGGGACTTCTCCGTCACGTACGAACCGGCCTCCTCGGCACCCGACAGCTGGTCGAAGCAGCTGCCCGGCATGTTCCGATATTTCCTCAACGCTGACGTGGGTCCTCCACCGGTCGAGGTGTTGGCTGCGATTCGTGCGTTCCAGTGTGCCGTCACCGTGAAGTTCGGCGAGCCGCTCGGTGAGGCCCGGCCGAACGTTGGTACGGTCGACCCATGACGTCGCTCCGGTTTGCCTTTCGGGCCTTCTGTGCGCTGGCGCGGCTCGTCTCTCCGGAGATCGAAGCGGTCGGCCCGACCCGCGCGCGCGAGGCCATGCGGAAGAACACCGGTGGCTTCGACTTCCTGTTCGGCACGCCGCCACCGCTCGACTCCGTTCGCGATGAGACGATCGCCGGCGTTCGCGTGCGCCGCTACGTCCCGCCCGACGCGCGGCTCGGCGCCATCGTGTACTTCCACGGCGGCGGCTGG
>JBILEB010000191.1:0-13320 GCA_044352295.1 Myxococcaceae bacterium | reverse complement strand
TCGGCATGAAGCAGCTCGTCGACCAGCATTGGGGGCGTCTCGACTGCGGCCAGCTCGTCAACGAGGGCGGGCTCGGCGTGAAGAACCTGCTCTTCGAAGGCCAGACGGTCTTCGCCGTGTCGGTCGCCGAGAAGGGCGCGCTCTGGCTCGAGATGACGGCGAAGGGTGAAGCGGGCCATGGGTCGACGCCGGTGCCGTTCCGCGCGCCCACCCGCCTCGTCGAGGCCGTCAAGGCGTTGTCGACCCGCTCCCCCAAGCCCCAGATTCACGCGTCGCTCTACGAACTGCTCCGGCGCATCGGCGTGCAGAAGGGCGGCGCGACGGGCTTCGTCCTGCAGCGCCCGCTGCTGGTGGACTGGTTCGTCACCGGGCGGCTCATGTCGAAGCCGCCCACGCGCGCAGGCATCACCAACACCTGCCAGGTGACCGGCTTTCGCGGCAAGGGCAGCGCGCCGAACGTCATCCCCTCCGAGGTGGCCGCCATCATCGACTGCCGGCTGCTCCCCGGCACCACTCCGGAGACCGTGCTGGCCGAGCTCAAGGCCCTCGTCGCCGGCGTCGAAGGCATCGAATTCACCGTGCTCAACGCCGACGGCGCGAACGAGTCGACCTGGCAGGACCCGTTCTTCGACGCCCTCGCGCGGCACGCCGTGGGCAGCCGGACCGACGCCATCGCCGGCCCCGTGTTGTCGCCGGGCTACACCGACTCGTTGCTCGCCCGGCCGAAGGGCACGCGCGCGTACGGCATGGTGCCCTTCGAGGTCACGCAAGAGGAGCTCGCCACCATGCACGGCCGCGACGAGCGCGTGTCGAAGGCGAACGTCACGCGTGGCCTCGAGGTGCTGTTCCGCGCGGTCGTCGACGTGAGCGCCACGCCGTGACCGTCACTCGAGGTTCGGCTTCCCGCTGAAGCACGACGGGACCCTGTCGACGCCGCCGAAGAACCGCTGGACCAGCTTCGACCACGCGCGCGCGTTCTCGACCGCCTGGCACTTGAACGGCTTTTTCACGACCGCGCCGGCCATCACCTCGCGCTGCTCCTTGAAGTACCGGAGCGCCAGGTCGGCCGCGTACTCACGCACCCCGTTGCCCGGCATGAACGAGTAGTACGTGCCGCCCTTCACGATGAGGGGCTCGGGCACGTAGCGCGTCAGGCACTCGATGCCGGTGCCGCAGCGTTTGACGATGGCGTCGTAGTCCTCCGCCAGCTCCTTCTCGGACCAGCCGTCGTCGTTGAGGTGGAAGATCTCGTGGAACAACAGACCGCGCACGACGGGGAGCGAGCCGTTGAGGGTGCCGTTCACGTTGTACGAGACGGTCCAGTCGACGGCGAAGGCGGCCGGCGTTCGCTTCTTGATGGAGCGGAAGAACCGCAGCTCGAGCGCACGCCACCGGTAGGCGAGCGGTGCCTCTGCCCGGGTCTCGGTGTCGGTGAGGAACGCATCGATGTCGAGCAGCGCCTGCGCTGCGAACTCGAGGTGTTTGCGCTCGGGGCCGACGGGCCGCTGCGGCACGAGGTGGATGACGCCGCGATAGCCTCCGTTGAAGTCCTGTTCGGGCAGCACGCCCACGACGTGGCCCGCGCGGTCGAAGAGCGTCGTCGCCAGCGTGACGGCGGCGGCGTCGGAGGCAAGGTGCTTCGCGAGCAGGCATCGCACACGCTCGGCCTCGGTGCCGGGAGCACACTCCGACGGGTCGAGGCCCATCAACGCAGTGGCCCGGTCCGCGGACACCGACGGGGCCTGCGTCAACAGAAAGCTCAGGAGAAGGGAGATCATGGGCGACACGTTCGACCGCGTTCGCCGCGGCCAGGTTCCAGCGTCGCAGCATGTCGCACCCGGGCGTGCGGCGTCGAACGTGGTTGACGCAGATGACCGTGGGTCGCGCTGCGAGTCGCGCTAGCGTTCGTTGTCCATGGCACCCGTCGACCGGCCGGACGACTGGAAGAGCAGCGCGGTGTACCTGGCCGGCCTCGTCAAGGCGATCCGGTCGGCGGGGCTCCTCGATGCGGTCCTGGCGCGCATTCCGCCCGAGACGCGACAGTTGGTCGACAACCCCTACGGCCAGCGGTGGCACCCCTGGCAGCACGGCGCGGCGTGGCGACGGCGGTCCTCGACGTCGCGGGTCCGCAGGCACTCGAGGACGTCACCTTCGTCATGGCGCGAGACTCGTTCGGGCCGATCCTCACGCCGATGCTGAAGATCGCGCTCACGCTGATGGGCATGTCACCCGCGTCGCTCTTCACCCGGGTCGATCAATCGATTCGTCCCGCGGTGCAGGGCGTGACGGCGCGCTGGGAGCAGACGGGAGAGCACACCGGCCTCGTCAGCTTCGAGTACCCGGTGGTGCCGCCGCCCTTCGCCGATACCTCGTGGCGGGGCGGCCTTCGCTTCATGTTCCAGCTCGTCGGCCTCGAGGGGCAGATCGCGCCATGTGAGCGACGGGAGAGTGGGCGGGTGTTGGTCTTCGCCGTCTCGTGGCGCTGACGTGGGACACGTTGGTCCAGCCGTGACCCCTGAAAGGCCGCGGCGCAGCAAGGCGATGACGGCGACCCCTGAGCCCACGACGGCCACCGACACCGCGAGGAGCTTCACCTTCACCGACCACGGCATGGGTTCGACGATGTGCATGGGACCTGGCGATGCGGAACGTGTGCCAGCGCGGAACCAGCGAAGAACACGCGTTCATTGCGCGCTGACGAGGCCCTGTGCGCCGAGATGAAGCGGTCCACTACGGCATCGCGACGCGGCCGAGAACGCTGGCGACGCCGCTCGACGCACTCAGCTCCAGCGCTCCACCTTCCAGCCCGTCATGCCGAAGCTGTACGACCCCGCCGGTGGCGCGCAGGGTCAAGGTCGTCCGCTCGGCTCCGGCGAGGTGCGCGACCGAGAGCCACGGCGCGCGGTGGGCGTTCCAGCGGACCTCGACGGTGCGCGCATCGACTCGTCGGACCGACGCCTCGTCGAGCGCGACCGGGCTCGAGACCAGGCGCTGATGCACCACGCCATTCCGCAGCACCTCGATGGCCTCCAACGGTCCGGGATCTTCGACGATGGCGAGGCCGTGCCCGGCATCCGACTCCGAGAGCGTCGCCATTCGGAGGCCCACCGTGCGCGAGCGGCCAGAGACGGGAATGAGGCGCGCCGCCCAGCCTGACTCGACCGGCGCCGTGCGAGCCGCCTCAAAGCGGTGCACGGGTTCGAGCCGAACGTCGTCGCCGTCGACGGTGAGTGACAGCAACAGCGACGGCTCGAGCACCATCGCCGCGGGTGGCGTCGGGCCGTAGTCGGAGTCGCGCTCGAGCGCGCTCTGTGCGGCGCGGTACGTGTAGTCGCTCACCCAGGTCGGGTTGCAGTAGCTCATCAGGTCGACGAACTGCTGCGGGTTGAGCAGCGTCTGGCCGTTCCATCCCCAGGAGCCGATGCGCCCGCCCGCATGGGGATACGCGGGGTCGACGCCTGCCGCGCCACCACACGGCGCGTGCGGTCGCCCGAAGTTGTGCCCCAGCTCGTGCGACGCCACGCCCTCGCTGTCGTCGCGTCCGACCGCGGTGGGCTGGCCGATGTACCCGATGCCCGCGACCCCGAAGGAGCCGACGCGAACGAAGCCGTAGTAGTGGCGCTGGCTCCCATCGGCGCTGCGTACCTGAGCGAGCTGCGAGAGCAGGGAACTCCATGCGCTCACGTCGCTTCCGGTCGGAACCACGTTCGTCGTGTAGGGCGCGCGCGTGCGCGAGGTCGCTTCCGCGAACGGCCACTGCGCCACCATCGTGTCGCGCAGGTCGAGGACCGACGCCGTCACTCCGCCGGCGACGATGGGCACGGTGGTGAGGTGCAGCGCGTTGCGACGACTCACCGCCGGCGTCAGGCGCGCCTCGTTGTTCGTCTCGGAGGACTCCGGCAGCGTCTCCATCGCGTCGGCGCGCACCGTGAGCTCGAGCCCGGGACGAATCCATTCGGCGGGAACCGTCGCGCGGAACTGTCGCGTCGGGTCGACGGCCGTCGTCGGTACGGTCGCAGGCCCCGTCATCGTCACACGGCCCAGCTCCTGTCCGGCCCGGCGCCCCACCACCTGCACCACGTTGCTCAGCCCCGGCGTGTCGGACACGACCTGCGCGAGCACGAGCGCGGGCTTTCCTTCGACGAGGCGCAGCGTCGGCGCCACCACCGTCTGGCCCAGCGACACCGAGTCGACCCGCACGTCGCCCACGGGCTCGACCCCACGAAGCGTCACCGTCCTCGTCGCCACGCCACCGCGTCCGTCGCGCGCGCGCAGCGTCACGAGGAGTGCGCCCGGCTGGGTCACCTCGACCGTGCGCTGTCCCATGCGGCACGGCACCTCGCCTCCGGGTGAGAGCTCACAGGTGAGCTCGCCCGAATCGACGTCACGCGCCGAGACGCGGAACCGCGCGGTGAACGGCGTGACGCCTGTCGTCGGCGTGGCGGAGAAGTCGTCGATGACCGGGAGCTGATTCGGAGGTGCGAGCACCTCGACCTCCACCTGTCGCTCGGCCTGCTGTCCCTCTGCGTCGACGACGATGAGGCGCACGGTGGCGGGCCCCGGCGTCACGAAGCGCACCGACTGCTCGCGCGGCGCGCTGCAGTCACCCAGGTCGATGCGCTCACCCGACGAGGACTCGAGGCGGCAGGACAGCCCCATGCCTCTGGGGTGTGACGCGCCCACGGTGCACGGCAGCGGCAGGGTGGCTTCGACCTGCGGCGAGGCACAGCTGAACTGCGTCACCCGCGGCACACCGGTCTGCCCAAGCACGCCGTCGACCGGTCCGCGCTCCGTCTGAATCGGCGCGCTGCCGTCACAGGCTGAGAGTCCCAGCAGCACCCACATGAGGCGACGCGACATGGGCGCCGACGGTGCAAGCCCTTCGCCGGGGCGGGCGCAGCGTTGAATCCGGTGGTTGCACCTCCGGCGCGTGAGCAGCGCAGTCCTCACTGGCGCGCACGAGCACACCAGCGCGGCTGCATTTCTCACTCGATGAGGAATCGACTGTTCAGCGCCGTGCACACGGCGTCAGGGACAGCACCACGTCTGGGCCAGCATGCGGGGGGCTCCGGGGCCCGGCAGGTAGACGAGCGCCGGTGATGCGGTGAGTGACTGGCACAGCGGCTCGCTCGTGGTGTCCCAGCTCGCGGGCGTTCCGATGCGCACGTGCCGGCCGGCGAACTCGGTGCAGACCTGACACGCGGCCTCCCGTGTTTCCGCGTCGAGCGCCGGACTCCGAGCACGGGTCCGCAACGCCTCGAGCTGCGCGAGCGTCATCGCCTCACACCAGTCCTTCGCGTGGGCGAGGTGGAAGGTGCGCGCCAGCGTCACCGCTCGGCCCGGTCCGTTCGGCGTCCACGGCAGCGGCGGGTCTTCGTAGGTCGCGCGTTGGGGATAGGCGCCGTTCGGCAGCACCCCGAGGAAATCACCGAGCCCGCCTTCGGCCAGCGAGGTGCCTTGCGGCGCGTCCTTCGCCACCAGCCGCGCCATGGTGGCCACTCGCTCGAGGGAGAGTCGAAAGGCGTTCTTCGTCCTGGGCGGCACCGGCACCTTGCCCGAGGCACGCGCGACCTGCGGCACCATCCACGAGGCGAAGCGCGCATCGAGTGGAATGGCGGTCTGTACGCCGACGACCTTCAGCTGAATCGCCATGCCCCGCACGATGGACTCGTTCGTCGCGCGCTGGCCGAAGCAGACGTCGCTCGTCGGGTCGACGGACGAGAGGCCGGCCGCCGGGCTCCCGGGTGGTCCATGGGCCTGGCCCGTCGCCGCGTACACCGCGAGGAGTCCTGAGGTGGCGCAGTCGAAGAAGCGCTGCGACTGTGCGGGCGTCATCTGGCCGACGTAGAGGTCTCCGACGGCCTGCGACACCAGCCCGTCCTTCGCGACGAAGCGCACGTCATCCCACGGCGCGCACATGGCGTCGTTCACGTCGTAGGTCGTCCACGTGGGCAGCGATTGAAGCACCCCGCGGGCCCCGTGGATGAAGCCCGCCACCAGCGCCGTCAGCACCGCGCGGTCTCGCTTCTCTTCGACGGTCGCGCCGGGGAAGTCGTCGAGGTTCGCCGAGCCCCAGCGCTGCCACATGTGGCCCATGCTCCAGGCGTCCTGCAGGAAGTGCTGGGCCATCGCCTCGAGCGCGAGCGCTTCGACTTCGCACGCGCGAGTGACCTCGGTGAAGCGGCCGCCGAGCGAGGTGGACAACGCCCGGCACTCCGCCGCTCGCGAAAGGGCGAGGGCGTGCGCTCGACGGTACGCACCCTGCGACTGCGGCACGAAGTGGTTCGAGTTCACCGGCCCCATGTGGCTCGCGAAGTCGTGGCAGCGCGTCGCGTCGGTGCCATCGCCCAGCGGACACGTCTCATGGCCGCTCGCCCAGTCCCACAGCGCGTAGGAGAAGTCGGGCAACTGCGCGAGCTCGCCAACGGTGAAGGTGCGTCGACGCACGCGGGCCACCTCGTCGAGCGCCGCCGGCTGAAGCGTGAAGGCCGGCTGGCCGGCGATGGCGACCGTGCTCGCCGAGGTGAAGACGGTCAGCGTGTGCTCGGCCGAGAGCGAGAACGGGAGCCCCGCTTTCTCCCGCGTCTGTTCGAAGAGCTGCCGGTGTTCGTCACTGGGGCCGCGCCACCGGTGCCTGGCCGTCTGGGGCCCGGACGCAGGCGTGCAATACCGACCGGCGCGCTCGTAACAGACCGAGTCCCACGCCAGCGCGACCGAGGGCAGCAACGCCAGAAGGAGCAGCGCGCCGCGGCTCATGGAACCTCCAGCGCCGCGCGCACGCCAGGGAAGCAGTCAGGTTCGAGGAACAGCACCTTCTCGACGGCCGCCGCCGGTGTCAGGCCCCGGTTCACCTCGTCGACGAAGGCGTCGCGGCAGGTGACGGGACAGCAGGCCTCCTCCGTCCACGGCGTCTCGGTCTGACACACGCGCGCACGGCCCCAGCACATGGCGATGGTGACGTCGGGAGGCGCGTAGCAATACGAGAGCAGGTCGGCGCAGGCGCCAAGCGCGGTGAGCGCGTCCTGTTGCGTCGGGTCCAGCTCGACGCGCGCGTTCCCCACGTCGGCGAGCAGCTTGCGGGCCGAACTGCCCACCGAGGCGAAGAAGCCCAGGTTTTCGGTGGGCAGCTTCGTCATCCCGTCGTTCGACGGTGGGATGAGGGAGCAGCTCGAGAGCAGAACGGCGAGCGCGATTCCAGGACGGGCCATGGCGTGCAGGGCTGCAGGCATGAGACCATCGAAGTGTGACATGGAACGGCCGGGATTCATCGGCCTGCGCTGCGCAGAACCGTGCGCATGGGGCTTCTGCGGTCGGACACGCGCGTCAGGGCGTTGGATACAGTGACGGCCCTCATGGCGGCGCCCGTCTTCCAGGTCACCTCGGTGTACCTCTCAGGCTTCAGGAAAGCGTTGGTGGACCTCGGCCTCCTCGACGCCGTCACACCCCGCGTCGATTCGAAGACTCGCGAGGTGCTCGAGCACCCGTTCTCGTCCCGAACGCACGACGGGAGCGTGCTGCAACAGCTCTCCGATGCCCTCGTGGAGGCCGCGGGCCCCGAGGTCTTCGAGCAGCACGCCTATCTGATGGCGCGTGATTCCCTTGGGCGGATCCTGATCCCGATGTTCAAGGTGGCGCTGGAGCTGACGGGCCGGACGCCTGCGACCCTGCTCGCCCGCGTTCCGGATTCGGTGCACCAGGCGATGCGGGGCGTCACCGTCACCTGGACGCCGGTGAGCACGAGAAGCGGGCTGCTCGCCGTGACGTATCCCCTGGTCGTGAACCGCAGCGCCGAGCGGGGCTGGCGGGGCACGCTGCGCTTCCTCTTTGAGCTCATCGACGGCACACCTGCCACCATCTCGAAGGCGGAGTGGCTCGAGCGTGACACCCGCCTCCATCTGCACATCACCTGGTGACTCCGTGAACCCCATCGACCTTCGCAGTGACACCGTGACGCGCCCCACCGCCGCGATGCGGAGCGCGATGGCCGACGCCGAGGTGGGGGACGACGTCTGGGGCGACGACCCGACCGTTCAACGCCTGGAGCACCTCATCGCCGAGCGCTGTGGCTTCGAGGCGGCGCTGTTCTTTCCCTCGGGTACACAGTCGAACCTCGCAGCGATGTTGACGCACTGCGGACGGGGCGACGAGGTGCTGCTCGGGGACCACTCGCACACGTTTCTCAATGAGGGGGGAGGCGCCGCTGCGCTCGGGTCGATTCCGTCGCACCCGCTGCCGAACCAGCCCGATGGTTCGATTCGTCCCGACGACATCGGGGCGGCCATCAAGCCCGACGACCCCCACTTCGCGCGCACGCGCCTGCTGTGCCTGGAGAACACGATCGACGGTAAGGTGGTGCCGCAGCACCTGGTCGAAGCGGCCTGTGCGACGGCACGTCGGCGCGGGCTGGCGACCCACCTCGATGGCGCCCGGCTCTTCAACGCGTCCGTGAAGTCCGGCCTGTCCGTGGCGAAGCTGGTGTCGACCTTCGACTCGGTCAGTCTGTGCCTGTCGAAGGGGCTCGGTGCGCCGATGGGCTCGGTTCTCTCGGGACGGCGGCCGTTCATCCAGGCGGCGCGGCGCTGGCGCAAGGTGCTCGGCGGCGGGATGCGGCAGGTTGGCGTGCTGGCCGCCGCGGGTCTCCATGCACTCGAACATCATGTCGACCGGCTCGCCGTCGACCACGCGAACGCCGCGGCGCTGGCCGAGGCGCTGCTCGGCATCGCGGGGCTCGAGGTCGAGCCGGTGCAGACGAACATGGTGTGGTTGCGGCTGTCTCCGGCGCTGGCGCCCGGCTTCGTGAAGCGGCTCGCCACAGCGGGCGTGCTGGCCTCTGGGGACGCGCGGATCCGCCTGGTGACCCACCTCGATGTCTCCAACGAGCAGGTGCTGCGCGCCGCACGCCTCATTCGCGAGGTGGCGTCTGCGTGAAGCCCCGCACGGCCGCCGAGTGGCTCGAAGAGGGGCGCGACAACCTCGCCCTCCGCGAGTCGGCAGACACCGCCTCAGAACTGCAGGGCGACCTTCGGCGCGCCCTCGAGGCCGTCGAACAGGCGCTCGCGCTGGCCCCCGATGACGTGGTGGTCGGCCGTCACCGGGGCCTGGCTCCATGCCTCCGTGGCGCGGTGCGCGTTTCGACTGGAGCGCTTCCAGCAAGCGGTCGAGGCGGCCTCGGCGGCGCTGGCGCTCGATCCCACCGACCTCGACGTCGCTGTCCTCCGGGCCGAAGCGCTGGCGTCACTCGGCGACTTCGCCGCGGCGCGAGAGGCGTGGGTGCAGTCGTGGGGCCGGCCGCGCGTCGGGCTCGCCGTCGCAACGCGGGTGAGGCCATTTCAGCCCTGCAACGCCGCTTCGAGGGCACGCGCCGCGATGCGCACCTCTTCACTCTGCGACGTGCGCGCCCGGCGGCTCCCTCGGGCCGCGCGAACATCGGCCAGCATGGCGTTGGCTTCCTTTGCGCCGGCCTCCTTGCCGGCGACGTCGAGGTGCATGCGACGCAACGCCAGCGCCGTGAGTGACAGCGGGTCCTTCACGGCCTCGAGCCGCACCTGCGCCGCCGAGAGGGTGACGCGCGCCTGCGAAAGTCGACCGCGCTGGAGCTGAATGGCTGCGAGGTACGTGAGGAACAGCCCCTCGTGTCGAAGGTCGCCCACCTCGGCCAGGTGCGTGATGGCCTCTTCCAGCGGGCGCTCGGCCACGTCGAGCTCACCCTTCGTCACCAGCACGCCCGCGTGCTTCCCGGTGAAGTACCCCTCGAGCCGCACGTCCCGCACGGCGTGGGCGCGGCCGATGGCTTCGTGGAAGAAGGCGAGCGCGAGGTCGAGCTTCTCCTGCTCCTGGTAGATGGTACCGAGGCTGCCGAGCAGGCGCGCCTCGTTCGTCGGGTCGCCCCGCTTGCGCGCCAGCGGCAGGCCCTCGTCGCAGCAGATGGACGCCTCGTCGAGATCGCCCATCGCCACCTGCACGATGGCCAGCGACGACAACACCTGCACCACCAACGCTTCGTCCTTCGCCGTGCGCGCGGCGTTCAGTGCGCTCACCAGCCAGTCGCGCGCCGACTCCACGTCGCCCGAGACGAACCGCGCCACGGCGAGATCGCGGCGAATGCGGCCCTCGAGCGCGGGGGCGTTGGCCGACTCGACGACCGAGATCGCGCGGGAGAGCTCCTCGACGGCCTGCGACGGCCGGCCCAGCGTCCTCAGGAGGTTGCCGCGCTGCTGGAGCGCGCGCGCCACCGTCACGGGCTTCACGCCGACCGCACGAGCCTGCGTCAACGCGTCGTCCAGCAGCGCGAGGTGGGCGGTGAAGGGGCCCTTGCGCAAGAAGATGGGCTCGAGCGCCTCGAGGGCGCCCAGGGCGTTGGTGGAGGAGGCCACCGACGCGGGCATGGCGGAGAGCGCGCGGTCGAACACCTCGGTGAGGTTGTCTCGCTCGACCTCGAGGTGAGAGAGCGCCTCGAGCGAGGTGCCATTGGCGACCTCGGTGGCCCAGCGCCGGCCGACGTCGAGGTAGACGGCTGCATGGTGCTTGCGGGTGCTGGGCGCATCACCGGACGCCTCGAGCTGCTCGGCGGCGAACTCGTGAATCGACTCGAGCAGGCCGAGGCGAAGCTCCCGCGGGAGCGCTGGCACCACCGAGGAGCGGACGAGTGACTTGCGGTGCAGCGCGCGCACGAGGTCGACGTTCGACTTCGCGCCCGACAGGCCCGCAACGTCGATGACGGCGGTCGCCGCCTCGAGGGTGAACCCGCCACGGAAGACGGAGAGCTGCGCCAGCGCGTGCTGCTCCGCCGGCTTGAGCAGTCGCCACGACCACTCGATGGCGTTCCACAGCGTGGCGTGGCGGTGCGAGGGCTGGGGCCCGCGCCCTCCGAGCAGCTCGAACCGCTCCCGCAGGCGGTCGCGCACCTCGCGCACGGTGAACTCACGGAGCCGGGAGGCGGCGAGCTCGAGCGCGAGGGGATGTCCTTCGAGGCGCTCGCAGATGAAGGCGACGTCGTCGAGCTCGGCCTTCGTGAGCGCCTTGCCGCGGACCTGCTCGGCGCGCGCCCCGAAGAGTTGAACGGCCGGCGCCTCGGCCCCCTTCACGGGCAATGGCTCGAGCGGCTGAACCACTTCGTCGGCGACCGACAACGCCTCGCGGCTCGTCACCAGCACGCGGAGCTCGGGCGCCAGGGACAACCACGTGCCCACCGTCTGGTCGGCGTGCGCGACGAGCTGCTCGAAGTTGTCCAGCACCAGCAGGGCGCGACCCAGGCCCTTGAGCTGCCTGGCGGCGTGCGTCACCGCCGCGTCGCGCGAGGCGTTCACCGGGGCCTGCACGCCGAGCGCATCGGTCACCGCCTTCACCAGCTGGTCGATGGTGCGCGCCTCGGAGAGGTCGGCGAACCACACGCCGCCGGCGTCCTCGTAATTGGGGAGCTGCGAGGCGGCCCAGGCCGTCGCCAACCGCGTCTTCCCCATGCCACCGAAGCCGACGAGGGTGACGAGCCGGGCGCCCTCGGCGAACGACGCGCCCAGCGCGCGCAGCTCGGCCTCACGCCCGATGAGCTGGCTGGTCGGCGGAACGAGGTTGGTGCTGCGGCGCTTGTCGCCCTGGAGAAACTGCTCCACCGCACCGAGGAAGTCGTTGGCCCCCTCGAGCGGGGCGGCCTTCTTGCCGGCGCCCTTCACCTTGCGGGTGCTGCGGGTCTTCTCTTCCTTGAGGGGTTCGACGATGGGCGTCGGGGCGCTGGCGTCGAAGAGCCCGGTCATCCACTTCGTGAGGCGGGTCGGTGACGAGGGCGTCTTGAGCTCGACGAGGTAGTCCTCGAGGGCCGTGGCGAACACCTCGCAGGTGGGGAAGCGTTTGTCGCGGTCGAGCGAGACGGCCTTGAGCACCAGCGCGTCGAGCTCCTTCGGCAGGCCCTTGCGCTTGGACGACGGCGCCGGCACCCGGCCGTCGATGATGGCGCGCAGCACCTCGGCGTCGGAGGCGCGCGCGAAGAGGCGCTCGAGCACGAGGAACTCCCAGAGCACGACGCCGAGGGAATAGAGGTCGGAGCGCCCGTCGAGCTCGAGGCTGTCGAGCTGCTCGGGTGAGACGTAGCCGAGCTTGCCCTTCACCACGCCCACCTCGGTCTTCGAGCTGCGGGACGCCGAGCGCGCCACGCCGAAGTCGAGCACCTTGGCGAGGCCGTGGGTGGTGACGAAGAGGTTCTGCGGCGAGATGTCCCGGTGGACGATCTGCATCGGCTCGCCCGACAGGTCGGTCTTGACGTGCGCCGAGTGGAGCCCGCGCGCGGCGTCGGCCACCACCTGCAGCGCCACCGCGATGGGCACCTCGGCCTTGCGCGCGTGCGACTGGCGAATGAGGGCCGCGACGTCGTGGCCTTCGAGGTACTCCATGGCGATGAAGTAGGTGCCGTCGCTCTCGCCAGCGTCGAAGACGTGGACGAGGTTCGGGTGCCGCAGGTCCGCCGCGACGCGCGCCTCGTCGATGAACATGCGCACGAAGTCGGGGTTGTCGGCGTACCCGGGGAGGATGCGCTTGAGGCACACCAGCTTCTCGAAGCCCTTGAGGCCCTTCTGCCGGGCGAGGAAGACCTCGGCCATGCCGCCAGAGGCGAGCTTTCGCAGCAGGTGGTAGCGCCCCGCGATCAGGTCAGACATCGACGGGTGATGGTGTACCACGCAGCGTCAGCGGCGCCTGAGCCGATTCACCGTTTCGGCGCACCAAGCCCCAGGCGCTTCATCATCACGCGCACGGTACCGCCGGGGTCCTTCGCCGCGCCACGGCCGACTTCACCGAGGAGCCGCGCCGCCTCCGCCGCCGAGCCATGCGCCTTCGAGAGCGCCACGTCGAGGGCCACCCGCTCCAGCCCTTCGAGCTCGACCTTGAGGTTCATCGTGCCGGCGGCGACCCTGGCCTCGACCGCCCGTGGGTTCACCACGGCATCAGTGGAGGCCTCTTCACGCACCCGCTCGAAGCGCGCGAGCGGCAGGTCGGCGGGAAGGAGCGCCGTGCCCCGTCGTTTGTGCACCAGCGCGGAGAAGATGACGTTGCGCAGCTCGCGCACGTTGCCGGGCCAGGGGTAGGCGCGCAGGAGCTCGAGCGCTTCGTCGGTCACCGTCTTCACCACGCCGCGGCGCGTGGCCGGCGGGTCTTCCCGGTAGTAGCGCTCGATGAGCTGCAACGTGAGGGAGGGCAGGTCATCAAGGCGCGCGCGCAGCGGCGGCAGCTCGATGAGCACGGTCGCGAGGCGCTCGTAGAAGTCGGCGCCGAACTCACCTTCGTGGATGAGCGGGCGCAGGTCGCGGTTGGTGGCGGCGATGATGCGGAAGT
>JBILEB010000053.1:0-40643 GCA_044352295.1 Myxococcaceae bacterium | reverse complement strand
TCCCCGCGGACGACCGAGCACTTCCGGCTCATCACCGGCTACGACGCCGCGACCGACGAGGTCGTCTACCAGGAGCCCGCGGAGGCCGACGGCGCCAACCGGCGCATGAAGCGCGACGTGTTCCTCGCGCTGTGGCCGTTCAAGAAGTCGAGCGCGAAGTGGACCGTGATTCGGCTTCGGCTCGAGCCCACAGGGCCTCCACCGCTGCTGGTGCGCCCGACGTCTCCGACGCCAGCCGAGGTGTCGCAGCACGTGCAGCGCCTTCAAGAGACGCTCCCCGCGGGCTTCACGCTGGCGTGGGAAAAGCCCTTCCTCGTCATCGGCAACGAGGCCCCCGAGGTGGTGCGCGCGCGCGGGCGAGACGTCGTGCGGTGGACGCGCGACCTGCTGCTGAAGGACTTCTTCGAGAAGCCACCCTCGAAGCTCGAGGAGGTCTGGGTCTTCAAGGACGCCGCCAGCTACCAGCACGCCTCGCGCACGCTCTTCCACACCGAGCCCTCCACACCCTACGGCTATTACCTGTCGAGCCGGCGCGCGATGGTGATGAACATCAAGCCCGGCTACGGCACCCTCACCCACGAACTCGTCCACCCGTTCATGCACGAGAACTGGCCCGATGGGCCGGCGTGGCTGAATGAAGGACTGGGCTCGCTCTTCGAGTTCCCCGGTGAGCGCGCCGGCCACTTCATCGGCCAGCTCAACTGGAGGCTCCCCGGCGTGCAGGCAGCGATCCGCAACAAGACGGTGCCGCGGCTGAGCGAGCTCGTCTCGACCAGCACCGAGGGATTCTACGCCGACGAGACGGGCGTGCATTACGCGATGGCGCGCTACCTCTGTTACTGGCTCCAGGAGCGCGGCCTGTTGATCCGCTTCGTCCAGCGCGCGCAGGCGCTCAAGGCCGTCGACGGGACCGGCGCCACCGCGCTCGAGGAGGTGCTCGGCGGGTCGGTCGACACGTTCCAGAAGGACTGGGAGGCGTTCGTCCTCGCGCTCAAGCGACACCGCACGTGACCGTGGTCCGACTCCACCAGGGAGAACACCTCCATCGGGTTGGGTTTGCAGCCACACACGGAGCAACCGTTCGCGTCCGTCGCCTGGCCAAACGGACCATGAATGCCGCAGGGCTCGAGGGGCGGGCACCTGGAGGGCGGGAGCTCCACGCGCTCGAAGCGCTTCGTCGACGGCACCTCACACGTCACCACGGGACGACCGACGAACTGCACCTGTCCCCGAACCACGTACTCGCCGACCGGGAGCCGCTCGACGCCGGCCCGGCCTCACCCATTCACTGTCGCGGTACGGCAGGTGAGGGGCGGGGCGGCGTCGTCGCACCTTCACGCTCCGAACCTCCCGGAAGCCGGATGGTGAAGGTCGTACCGCGGTCTCCATTCGCGCGCGCCGAGATGTCGCCCCCATGGCTGTCGACGATGCGCTTCACCACCGCGAGGCCCAGGCCCGTGCCAGTCGCCTTGGTGGTGAAGAAGGGCTGGAACAACTTCTCCGTCGCGCGCGCGGTCAGGCCCAGGCCCTCGTCCTTCACCTCGAGCACCAGCCACGGCACCGCGCCTCTGGGCTCGATGCTGGCCGTCACCAGGACGAGGCCTCCCCTCGGCATGGCCTGCGCGGCGTTGACGATGAGGTTGACGAGGGCCTGGCGCAACAGGTGCGCATCGACGGGGAACGGCGCGAGCTCCTTGTCGAACCGGGTCACCACCTTGAGCGGGAGCGTGCCCGGGAGCGTCTGCGTCGCCGCGTCGATGGCGCTCGCGATGAACGGCTCGAGCGCGATGGGCTTCTTCACCAGCTCGTACGGCCTCGCGAAGTCGAGCAGGTCGGCCACGATGCGGTTGAGGCGCTCGGCCTCTTCTCCCACCATGGTGAGGAGCATCTCGGCGTCGCCGCTGGGCTTGAGCAGCCGCTTGAGGGTGGTGAGCGAGTTGAAGATGACGCCCAGCGGGTTGCGCACCTCGTGGGCCATGACGGCGGCGAGTTCTCCGAGGGCCGCCAAGCGTTCGTGCCGCACCAGCTCGGCCTGCGCGCGCTCGAGCTCGTCGTAGCTCGTCTTGAGGTCGGCGTAGAGCCGCTGGGACTCGAGGTCCAGGCGCTGGCGCTCGAGCAGCGCCGCCATCTGCAGGCCCAGAATCTCGGCGGTGCGCACCTCGGACTCCAGGTACGGCCGCTCTCCGCGCCGGAACAGGCTGAGCATGCCCACCGACGCGTCCTCGAGCCTCAGCGGCACCAGCGCCGTGTACGCAAACCCAGCGGCCGCGACGCCCTCGGCCCCCTCAGGCATGGCGGCGACCGGCACCGCGAGCGGCGACGTCAACACGCCCGGTGGCATGGCGAAGCGGCGGTACGGCTCGACGACCGGGCCGTCGTAGCCCACCGCGTCGCCCACCATCACGAACTCGGCCGTCTCACGCTCGAAGCGATGAAGGACCCCGGCGTCCGAGCCCGAGGTGCGACAGACCATCTCGAGCGCCTGGCGGCACAGCTCGCTCACATCGCGGCGCGTCGACGACACCGCCAGCGAGTGCACCAGCTCGAGCTCGGCGGTGCGCCGGTCGAGCCGCTCCAGGCGCTCCACGACGCCGAGCCAACTGCCCATCTGGAGCGCGAAGAGACTCAACAGCGGCTGATCCGAAGGGAGCAGATCGTCTCGCATCACGATGACGCCGCCCCACGCCTCCGTGCGAATCGACAGCGGCGTCACCAGGGCGCGCTGCCGAACGTTGGCCCGCACCGCGTCCTTGAGCACGTCGGGCAGGCCCACCATCGACAGCCACGCGCAGGTGGCCTCGGGCAGGTCCTCGAGGAAGAGGCCCTGATCCGTCTGCACCACCGCATCGAGGCCCTCGCTCGACATCGCCGGAAAGCGCTCGAGGTGCGGCGCCAGCGTAGAGGCCAGGCGCTGGAGCTCCGGGCGCGGGCTCAGGTAGCGGAGCCGGTACTGGCCGCCCACCAGCTCGACCAGCGCCACGTCAAACCCGAGCGCCTCCAGCCCCGCCGCGCCAACCTGCAGTGCTTCCTCGCCCTTCTGCGCGCGCTGCACCGACAGCGTCACGTTCGTCAGCTCGAGGGCGAGCGTCTCGCGCTGTAAAGGCCGCTGCGTCACGGACACGCAGTATCCACCCGATCGACCCCATTCCTCTCGGAGATTGAGAGTTTCCTGCTGTATTCAAGATGTTACGCACCCCGAGCGTGTGCACGGGCGATAACATGACATGGCCATGGTTCTCCGCGCCCTCCTCGTCTCGCTCGTCATGACCAGCGCCGCGCGCGCGCAACCGTGCAGCGAATTGCCAGTCCTCTACATCGTGCAGGACAAGTCGGGCTCGATGGCGGGGACGCCCACCGGAGGAACGGCCTCGGCGGCGAACCCGTCGAAGTGGAGCATCGCCTCGCAGGTAGTGCCGCAGATGGCGGCGCAGTTCGCCAACCGCTTCCGCTACGGCGTGATGATGTACCCGGGCGCGTCGACGAACTTCTCGTGCACGACGGGCGTGGCGGTGCAGGCGGTGCCCTCGACGTCCTCGCAGGTGGCCTCGGCGTACGCGGCGTACGGGCCGGGCGGTGGCACTCCCACGGCGGCGGCGCTGCAGCAGGCGCGCGCGGCGCTGACGGCGTTCGCCACCACCGCGCCCAGATACGTGCTGCTCATCACCGACGGCCTGCCCAACTGCAACCTCGCGCTCAACCCCGCCACCTGCGCCACCACCACGCCGGGCTGCCCCAACACCAGCACCTGCGTGGGCACCTCGTGCTGCGGCCTCGGCGCGAAGGACTGCCTCGACACCACGAGCACCGCGGCGGCCGCGGGCGCCCTCTTCGCCCAGGGCGTCAAGGTGTACGTGGTGGGCTTCGACCAGTCCCTCACCAGCGGCAACAACAAGGCGGTGCTCGACGCCATCGCCAGCGCGGGCGGTACGGGCTCGGCGTACGTGGCCTCGAACCAGGCGGCGCTCACCAGCGCGCTCAACCAGATTGCCCAGCAGACCTCGACGTGTTGCCAGAACGCCTGCACGGCGGGCGCGAACCGCTGCACCACGAACGGCGGCCGCGAGGAGTGCCGGCTCGACCCCACCACCATGTGCACCAACTGGGTCGGCAGCACCTGCCCGCCGATGTCGGTCTGCACCGCGGGGAGCTGCCAGGCCTGCACCAACCAGTGCACCCTCGGCGCGAGCCAGTGCAGCGGCAACACGGTGCGCACTTGCGTGACGGGCCCCGGCGGCTGCACCCAGTGGCAGACGAGCGAGACATGCAGCTACGGCGAGGTGTGCGCCAACGGCAGCTGCAACTCGTGCACGGGCTGCGCGGTGGGCGCGAGCCGCTGCACGGCGACGGGCGTCGAGGAGTGTGAGTGGAACGTCCTGTCGGGCTGCACGCAGTGGGCGGCGCGCACCTGTCCCACCGGGAGCGTCTGCGCCAACGGCACCTGCGCCTCGTGCACCACCGCCTGCACCGCGGGGGCGAAGCGCTGCACGGGCCGGAGCGTCGAGACGTGCGTGGCCGACCCGCGCGGCTGCACCTCGTGGAGCGTCACCGAGGCCTGCACCACCTTCTGCTCCGGCGGCGCGTGCGGCGTCTGCGGCACCTCGTGCGCGAACGGCACCATGCGCTGCAACGGCAACGGCATCGAGACGTGCGGCATCGACGCAAACAACTGCCCGGTGTGGGGCCCCGCGCAGAGCTGCCCGCCCAACGCCTCCTGCGCGAATGGAACGTGTACGGCCTGCGCCACCACCTGCACCGAGGGGACGAAGCGCTGTGGCGCCAGCGGCGTGGTGGAGACCTGTCAGCTCACCGCCACCGGCTGCCGCGCCTGGGCGCAGACGGGCCAGTGTGACCTCGGCGGCGGCGAGCGCTGCGACCTGGGCGTGTGCATTCCGCCGTGCATGAACCAGTGCCCGTCGGGCGCGAAGCGGTGCACGGCGAACGCGCCGCAGCGGTGCGACACGGCGCCGACGGGCTGTACGGTGTGGCGTGACGAGGCCGCGTGCCGCAGCGGGACGACCTGCATCGGCGGAGCCTGCTTCGAGCCCTGCGGCGCCGACGAGTTCGAGTCGTGCGCGCCGGCCGGCACCATCTGCACGGGGCTTCCCGAGGGCAAGTTCTGCCTGCCGATGGGCGGCGTGGGCGGTGGCTCCGCGGGGGTCGGTGGCGGTGCGGCGGGTGGCGAGGCGGGAGGCTCGGCGGGTGGTGGAGACGCCGGTGGTGCTGCGGCCGGTGGCGCCTCGGGAATGACGGGTGGAGGTACGGCGGGCTCCGGGAGCAGTGCGGATGGTGGCACGCGGACGGTGGGCGCGGGCTCGACCGAGCTGGTGCCCGACATGGGCCGCATCGGCGCGAAGGGCATGGGCTGTGGGTGCTCCGAGGCGAGCGCCGTCGCGCCGCTGCTGGGCCTGGTGCTGCTGCTCCGCCGACGCCGCGTGACGGCTTGAGACCCTGAAGTCGAGGCGGCCAGGCATGCTGTGCATCCCGTCGTTCTGCCGTGTCCGCCCGGCCTTGCGACCGGCGAGAATCTCCGGAACGGGACCGGTCAGACTTTTCGGAACTCACACTTCTGCACAATCGCCTCGTTCTGAGACTCAGCTCCGGTTACCAAATGGTCGACGCTCGGTGTCCCAACCATCCTGACCAGTCAGCAGAGGGAACCTGCACCCGCTGCGGCGTCTTCGTGTGTGCGCAAGACTTCAAGCTCATCGACGCGAAGGTCTTTTGCGAGGCCTGCGGCGCGTTGCCAGAGGTCAACTACCTCGAGACGTTTCGGCTGAAGTACTGGGGCAAGCGCGATGGCTGGGCGTGGTTGATTGGGTTCGGCTCCCTCTGGAATCTCATTGCGGCGCTCGGAGCGTTGGCCAACGGCGCTCTCGTGATGGGCCTGGTCTTCCTGGTGCCGGGGGCAGTCGGCGTTTGCTACTTCGCCGGCTACCGGTGGACTCGAGTTGCCCTTTTCGTGACGCCGCTGTTCAGCCTGATCCCTGCGCTGGCCACCGGTGGCACGCCCGAAGAGCTCGGCAGAGCACTCGGCGCGTCGCTCGGCCCCGCGGTGCTTGGATTGGGGATTGCGGCCCTGATCTTCGTCGATGCGCGCAACCAGCTCTTCTTCAAGGTCGACCTCGCCCCGTCGAAGTTGCGAAACCTGTGGGACGTCTACTGCAACAATTCGATCGCGCGGCAGGGGTTCCTGCTCGGCTTGTTGAGCCTCGTGCTCTGGCCAGTCGGGCCGTTCGCGGTGGTGCTCTCGGTCATCGGGCTGCGCAGAGTGAATCCGAACGCGACGCCGCCCATGGGTCGTCGCGGCCAGGCGATCGCCGGCATCGTGACGGGCTTCTTGAGCACGCTCGTCCTCATCACGCTGCTCTCGAGAACGTAAGGCGGTAGCGGTCTGCAGCCTGGGCTCAACGCCGGGACGTGTCGCTGGCGGACCGGGCATCGGAGGGCAGGCTCCTCGGGAGCCCGCTGGATGCACCTTCGACAGCACGAGCAGCCTGCTCTTCGGCGCGCTCCTCGTGGGCCTGGGTCTTGACCCACAGAACGCGATGAGGGCGTGACCAAAGCGAGCCCCGGCCAGCACGGGGAGGAGCACGTCACGTCTGAGGTTCGCTCCCTTCACCCGCGCTCGCCGCCTCGTGCAGCGCTTCGGCATGCTGCGCGTTCCCCTCGGCGAACAACGTCGTCTCGGCCTTCTCGAGCAGCGTGTCGAAGCCCCGACGGGACAGGGCGCTCACCGCCACGCCGCCATGCGCGCGCACCAGCGCCGCCACCTCGAGCTCCGAGAGCCGGTCGATCTTGTTCCACACCTTCAGGCGCGGCCGGGCGAGCAGATCGAGGGAGCCCAGAATCTTCTCCACCGCCTCCACCTGGGCATCGCGGGCCGGGTCCGAAGCGTCGATGACATGGAGCAACAGCGAGGCGTCCTCGAGCTCCTCGAGCGTCGCGCGAAACGCGGCCACCAGGTCCTTCGGCAGGTCGCGAATGAAGCCCACCGTGTCGGTGATGATGACCTCGTGCTCCCGCGGAAAGCGCAGGCGGCGGCTCGTCGGGTCGAGCGTGGCGAAGAGCTTGTCCTCGGCCAGCACGTCGGACTTCGTCAGCGCGTTGAGCAGCGTCGACTTGCCCGCGTTCGTGTAGCCGACGATGGAGATGATGGGCAGGTCACGCCGGGTGCGCTGGCGGCGACGGGTGCGGCGGTCGCCCGAGAGTCCTTCGAGCTTGCGCTCCAGCATGGTGATGCGGTCGCGCACGCGTCGGCGGTCGATCTCCAGCTTCGTCTCACCCGGGCCACGGCCACCGACGCCGCCACCCATCAAGCGGGACATCGACTCGTTCGCGCCGACGAGCCGGGGCATGAGGTACTTGAGCTGCGCGAGCTCGACCTGCAGCTTGCCTTCGGCGCTCTGGGCGCGCTGCGCGAAGATGTCGAGGATGAGCTGGGTGCGGTCGACCACCTTCATGCTGGTGGCGTCGCTGATGCCGCGGGCCTGGCTGGGCGAGAGGTCCTTGTCGAGCACCAGCACGTCGCCGTGGAGCTGCATCGCGCGCAGGTTGAGCTCGTCGAGCTTGCCCTTGCCGATGAGGTACTTCGGGTCGGCTTGACGGCGCACCTGCAGCAGCTCGTCCACCACCTCGACGCCGGCGGTGCGGGCGAGCTCCTTGAGCTCGGCGAGCGAGGCCTCGGTGTCGGCGCGGCGGCCGTCGAGACACACCGCCACGAGCACGGCGCGCTCCCGGTCTCCCACCTTGCGCGCAGTGGCCTTCGACGAGAGCTCGTCCTCGAGCGCTTCGATGGTGGCGGCGAAGTCGGGCTGCTCGTCGAACACGGAGCGCAGCGTCTCGGTGCGCCACAAGGCGCCGTCGCGGTTCTCCGGCAACAGGTGGGCGTAGTGCAGCACGCCCGGCTGGCCGTCGTCCTTCACGCCGATGGCGGCCACGAGGTCGAGGCGCAGCAGCGCGAGGTCGGTCAAGTCGTCGCGGGTGAGTTCCTCGGACTTGAGGTGGGTGTGCACCAGGCGCAGGCCACGCAGACGAACCTGCCCCGCGCGGGTGCGGCCGATGTCGGGCAGCTCGAGCTTGTGCGCGTTTCCGACGACGACGAACTCCACCTCGCCCTTGCGCGAGAGGAGCACACCAACCTGCCGGTTCGTCTCGTGGCTGAACTCGACGAGGTGCCGGGCGAGCTCGGAGCTGACGATGTCGTGCGAAGACACGCGCCGGCGAAAGGTGTTGCGCAGGTGCTTCAGCTCGCTCGGCTTGAGGCCCAGCGTGTTTCCAGAGGGTTCGTTCATGCGGAGACTCGGCGGCGAGTGCGCGCGGCCGAGCAGCGACGAGGTGGCGTCGACGGCCTGACGTCCCTCTGGCAGAGGAAGGCCGCCACGCTCCTCGCGCATCGAGTGGTCGAGAGCATCGAACCTCGTTGTAGTGCCATGGCAGCGAGGCTGCGGCGATTTCGAACCGGGCCTTCAGGGACGCAGCGCGCGCACGCGACAGGCCGCGTGGCCGAGCACGACGTCTCCATCGACGGTGCTGGTGGGCGTGGGCGTCCACCCATGGCGCAGGCGGGCGCTCAACAGCTCATCGGGCGACGGTGAATGGTCCCACACGGAGACTCCGTTCATCGCGCCCAGTCACGTCGTGTCGAAGGCCAGCACGAGGCCGTCACGCCACATCATGACGACGTCGTGCGAGTACTCGTCCTGCACCACCACCTCGCGCACGTCCCGCGGCGGCGTCGCGGAGAAGGCGTAGCGCACGACGTCTTGCAGCGAGCCGAGGTGAAGCACCTCCCGCTCGAGCCACTGTCGGTCCCATGCAGACAGCGCCCCCGTCTCGTCGCGAAGCCACATGAAGAAGCACTCTGCCTGCCGCACCGGTGGACCGCCACACCGGGTGGCGGTTTTGTCGGCCACGAGGCCAGCGGACGGAATAGGGTCGTCCTCCGCGTGGTGGAGTCGCTCCAGGTTGCTTCTCTGTTGGTGCTCGGGTTGCTGTTCGGCAGCTTCCTCAACGTCGTCATCCACCGGCTGCCGCTGGCCGAGAGTGAGACGAGCACGTGGTGGGTCGGCTACCGCAGCCTCGTCTCGCCCAGCCGTTCACAGTGCCCGAACTGTGGCCACGCCATCGCCTGGTACGAGAACATTCCCGTCGTCTCGTGGCTGGCGCTGCGCGGGAAGTGCTCCGCCTGCAAGACGCCCATCTCACCGCGCTACGTCCTGGTGGAGCTGCTCACCGGCGTCCTCTTCGTCGCGTGCTCCGTGCGCTTCGGGTGGACGTACGCGCTGCTCCCCTCGTGCGTGCTGATGGCGCTGGTGGTGCCGCTGGTGTTCATCGACGCCTCGCACTGGATTCTCCCGTTCGAGCTGACGTTGCCGGGCATCGCGCTGGGCCTGGGGCTCGCGATTCCGCTGGGCCTCGACGCTTTCATCGCCTCGGTCATCGGCGCGAGCGCGGCGTTCCTCGCGTTCCGCGTGATGGAGTTCGTCGGCTGGCTGCTCTTCCGCAAAGAAGCCCTCGGCGCCGGAGACAAGTTCCTCCTGGCGATGCTGGGCGCCTTCCTCGGGTGGCGGCCGCTGTTCGGCGTGTTGTTCCTCTCGTCGCTGCAGGGCGCCGTGTTCGGCCTCATCAGCCTGGGCCTGCGTGGGCGCGCGTCGAGTGATGCGCCGCTCCCGGTTGAAGGTGAGGCAGACGCAGCGTCCGCCGAGGAGCCTGTCGAGCCCGGCTTCACGCCTGAGTGGAAGGAGCCGGGGCTGACGGTGCTGCAGCGGTTGCTCGCCGTGCCCTACGTCGTCTTCCTCCAGCCCATCCCCGACGACCCGCCGGCCGAAGAGACGGCCGAGGGTGAGCCCGTGGCCCCCGAGTGGACGCCAGGCACCACGTCCATGCCGTTTGGCCCGTGGATTGGGCTCGCCGGCATCGAGGTGCTGCTCTTGACGCCCTGGCTGCGAACGCTGTTCGAGGGCTCGCCCTTCAGCCTCACCGTGAGGCTGCTGTTCGGTGAGGGATAGCCGCGCGACCGCCTTAGCGCAGGCGTACCGCGACGCAGTACGGGAAGCCTCGGCGCACCCCGCTGACCACCTCGGTCACGCGGAGGAAGTAGGTGCCCGCCGAGAGCTGCGTTCCATCGTCGACCCGTGAGCACAGCCCTCGCCCGCTCGTGGTGTTGCTCTGGAGCATGAGCCCCGCGCCGCTCAGCAGCTCGAGCTGGGAGGTCAGAATGTTCGACTCACACGCCGGCATCACGCCGGCCATCGACTCGATGACCTCGGCATGGACCCGCGCCGGTTGCGCGAGGGTGAAGAGGAAGACGTCGGTGAAGTCGGTCGTCATTCCGAGCGCGCCACAGACGATGGTGTCCTGACCCGCGAAGAGCGTCGCCTGGTTCGTGGTGTCGTTGGGCTCGACCTCCGAGGTGCGGCCCGTGACGAGCGTCGCGGTCAGCCAGTACGGGAGCGACTGTGCGCCCGACGCCGTGCGAGCGAAGGACACGTAGTACGTGCCCGGTTGCACCTGCCCGACGAAGAGGCGACAGGCAGAGGCCGTCGAGACGGTCTCCGAGCTGAGGACGTTCGCCGCTGCGTCGAGGAACTGCAGCCGCGTGCTCGAGAAGCCCTGACAGCCAAACCCTTCGACCGTCAGGCGAAGCACACCCGGCGAGGGGACGTTGATGCGGAACAGGTCGGCCTCACTCACGCCGAGGTCGCCGTTGATGGACGTCCCGGGGGTGAGGAGCTGCCCCGTCGCGTCGGCGAGCACGCGCGTGTCGTTGGGCTCGATTTCGGACGGGCCGACGGGCCGCTGCAACAGCTCCGCGGTCACCGTGAAGCTGCCCGATGACGTGGTGGAGTAGCCGTCGATGAGGACGAAGTACGTCGCGGGGGCGTTGGTGGTGTTCGAGAATTGAACCGTTTCGTTCCCGGTGGTGTCCGCGCTGGCCACGCAGGTGATGTTCTGCGTCATGCCGCCGACCAGGCTGCCGCAGTTCGAGGCCGGCGCCTGGACCACGTTGAGCACCACGTCCCAGGTGGCCACCGTGCCGACAACGACGACTCCGCCCGCGGGGACGTCAACCCGGTACACGATGTCTCCGGAGGTCTGCGTGGCGAGGCACCCCATGCCGGCGCTGAGCCGGAAGTTGTTGAGCCGACCCGTGGTCGTGCCCTGCTGAGGCATGCCGAACGGGAGCAGCCGGGGGGACTGGCAGCTCTCGCCCGTGCCCATCGCCGCGCCTCCAGCGGCGCCGCCCGCCGTCGCGCCGCCCGCGGTCCCACCGGCCGTCGCGCCACCCGCAGAACCACCCGCCGTCGCGCCACCCGCAGAACCACCCGCCGTCGCGCCACCCGCAGAACCACCGGCCGTCGCGCCACCCGCGCTTCCACCGGCCGAGGCCACGCCGCCCGCCGTCGCGGTCCCACCGGCCGCTCCACCCGCCGTCGCCGTACCACCAGCCGCTCCACCCGCCGTCGCCGTACCACCAGCCGCTCCACCCGCCGTCGCCGTACCACCAGCCGCTCCGCCCGCCGTCGCCGTACCACCAGCCGCTCCGCCCGCCGTCGCCGTACCACCCGCGTCACCCCCCGCCACGCCGCCCGCGGTCATCATGCCGCCCGCCGTCCCACCCGCGGCCGCCATGCCACCGCCCGCGCCGAACGAGCTGCAGGTGCCGTTGATGCACGCCTGGTTGAACGAGCACATGCCGCACATCTGGCCGCCGATGCCGCAGGCGCTTGACAGGCTGCCGGGGTTGCACATGCCGTCACTGCCGCAGCACCCGCGACACGTCGTCGAATTGCACGGCATCGGTGGCGGCATCGTCGGGCAACCGGCGGCGACACCGAGGAACACCACGAGGGGAAGAGCGCGCATGTGCGGGCGTGTAGGAGGGTGTGACCTGCGTCGTCAAGGAACGAGTTTCCGAGGGGCATTGGCCGTTCACGCACACGACCCGTCGCAAGCGCACCTCAGAAGCGCACGTGGAGAATCGCGTGAGGGACCGCGACGGAGGCGCCGCCGTCGAGCCCTGGCGCAATGGCTGACGGCAGCTCGCTCAGCTCGGCCACCGTCGTCTCCTGTCGAGAGGCGACGTCGCGTCGAACCACTGCGCGCCCCGACAGGCCGATGAGGACTCCCGGGCGAAGCTCATAGAAGTCCGTCAACGACGGTTGCCCTGCGTCGCGTTGAAGGAAGGGCTTGTTCCAGTCCTCGCCGGGGTTGATGTCGAACAGCTCCGTCGTTCGGCGCGGCCCAGAGCCGAACTGGACGGTGACGTAGGCGCGAGGGGCACCGCTCCCGCTTCGTACGCGCAGCGCAGAGAAGAAGGGGTCGTACCCAGCGTCGAGCGCGCCTTCGAGTCCAGCGTCCAGGTGTGCGACGAGGAGTCCCGACGTCGACCAGGCCACCGACGTCAGGTCCTTTCGCGGCGTCGTTCGGCTCGACTCGAGGGCGCCGGTCGGAGCGAAGACGGTGAGTTGGTCGACGGCTGCGAAGAATGTCTGCCCGAGAAACTCGGACGCCACGCCACCAAGCCACACGACCGAGGTGCCACTCCATGCGAGGTCCCGCCCGACCGAACCGGCATCGGCCACCACCGTCGTGACGCCGGTGCTATCGAGACGGCGGAGGCGGTCCTCGTCGGTGAACCACACGCCTGACGGGCTCGCGGCCACCGCCCGTGGGCTGGTCAACAGCAGAGAACGGGCGCCATCGGTCGTTCCGCGTCGCGGCACCGGCCCGGCGAGCGTGCGCATGAAGCCACCTTCGACCCGACGCACGTGAAAGCGGAGCCGGTCGTAGATGGCGAGGCCACCGTCCGCGTCGGACGCAAACTCGCCGAATCCCGCTTCTTCGAGCCCCACGCTCCCCACGGGGCCATCGTCGGTTGGGCCCGCGGGGGCGAGCACCAGGCTCCCGCCATCGGGGAGCAGCTTCGCGCCGAGACGCAGTGAGCATGGAGCACCTCTCGTCCACGTCAGGGTCTGGCCCGGGCCTTCCTCGATATGGACGAGGGTCTGCGGAATCGTGGCCAGGGCCCCGATGGAGGCACACAGCGTCAGCGGCTCTGCAGACACCATCCAGATTCCCGTGAGCACCAGCCCGTCGGCCGTGCGGACCCGGGTCTGACCGTCATCGGACCGGTAGGACACCGTGACTGGAGCCAACGGCCCCCGGTCGACCATCACGAGCTCGCCGCGTCGGTTCTTCCCAAGCGAGGTGTCGTCTCCACCAAGGCACTGAAGGCACTCGGTCACCACGAGGCCGCTGGGGCTCATTCGACGCAACGAGCGCTTGAGGCCAGCGCCGGGAACCCCGTCCCGAATCAAGAGGTTCCCCCGCGGGTCGAGCCCCAGAATCTGCGGGACCGGCCCGAACCGGGCACGAGCGCCGAAGCCGTCCGCGCTGCCGGGCTGGCCACCGGCGAGCGTTCGAGTCGCTCCATCAGGACTCACCCGACGAAGGCGCCCGGCTGAAAGCGTGCCGTCGCCCTCGGCGAGCACCAGGTCGCCGGTTGGCAGGTACACCATCGAGGTGACGCGGTCGAAGCGCGCGTCGTTCGCCAGCCCGTCGACGAAGCCGGGCCCGGCAGGAACCCCGGCCATCACCGTGGTGCACGATTGCGTCTGCGGCGCCGGTCGGCGTTGGCACTGGCCGCTGAGACAAATCGCGGCGGTGTCGCAGGTCCTCGAACCGCAGGGCGTGCCGTCTTCCACCTCGACCGACGTGCACCCGCGCTGTCGGTCGCACGCTGGCGCCAGACACGGGTTGGCCGGCAGGGGACACGACAGCGAGTCATCGAGGTGCACGCAGCCGGCGGCGCCGCACGCATCACGGGTGCACAGGTTGCCGTCGTCGCAGGTGGTGAGCAGGCCGATGCACTGCCCTGCACGACACCGGGCCTCGACGAAGCACGCGAACGAGGCCGTGCACTCCGTCTCATCCGGCGCCTCGGTCTCGACGCACGCGCCACGTTCGGTGTCGAAGCGCGCCACGTGGCAGGCGTCACGCGCGGCACACGAGGGAATGGCCTCGGCCATCGCGCGCAACGCCACCACCTCCGCGCCCAACTGGACGGAGCCCTCGACGAGCCCGGGGCCCAGCGCCGTGAAGACGACGCGGCCAGTCACCTCGTCGCCGGGGCCAAGCGTGGTGGGAAAGCCGTCGAGCGTGAAGCCCCGGGAGACGACCAGCGCCACGGGCTGCTCGAGCCGCGCGGGGTTCTGCACGACGAGGGGCGCGGTCGCCTCGACGCCAACCCAGACGCGTCCGAAGTCGAGTGAACCAGGGCTCAGACGCAGCGCTGCCACCTCGGGAGTGGCGACGGCCCCCTGCTGACACCGACACGACGCCACCAGGACGCCGAAAACGAGCACACACCGAAGTGTCATGACGCTGTGAACCCCGCTCGACGCAGACCAGTGAGTCGGCGGGCCGAATCGGTGCCGACGCTCGGGCGCTCGTTGCCCGGTCGGCACCTTACGCCCTCTCAGAGCGGGCGCTGCTTCGAGCGGTCGAGCTTGGCGAGCGACCAACGGAATCTCCCTCAAGCACTCAGCCCAACACGACCAGGTCATCGCGATGCACCGCCTCGTCGAGCCCCCGCCAGCCCAGCACCGCTTCAATCTGCGACGTCTTGAGGCCCGCGATGCGGCGCAGGTCGTCCGCCGCGTAGGCCACCAACCCGCGCGCGAAGGCCCTGCCATCGGGCCCGCACACGTCCACCGGGTCGCCGTGGGCAAACGTCCCGCGCACCTCTCGAACGCCTGACGGGAGGAGGCTCTTCTTTCGCTCCAGCACCGCACTGCGCGCGCCGTCGTCGACCACGAGGGCCCCTTTGGGCTTGAGCGCATGGGCAATCCACGCGGCGCGGGCGTCACGCGGCGTCGAGATGGGCTCGAACACCGTCCCCAGGTCGGCACCTTCGAACAACGCCGTGAGCGCGCCGGAGCGGTGTCCCTCTGCGATGACGCACCGATGCCCCAGCTCCGTGACTCGCGCGGCGGCGCGCAGCTTGGTGGCCATGCCGCCGGTCCCGACAGCGCTGCCGCTCCCGCCTGCGGCCTTCAGCATCGCCGGCGTCACCTGCTCGACGAGGGGAATGCGCTTCGCGTCGGGGTGCTGCCGGGGGTCCGCGTCGTAGAGCCCGTCGACGTCGGAGAGGATGACGAGCACGTCGGCGCCCACCAGCCCCGTCACCAGGCCCGCCAGCGTGTCGTTGTCGCCGAACTTGATCTCATCGACCGAAACGGTGTCGTTCTCGTTGATGACGGGCACCACCTCGTGCGCGATGAGGCGCTCGAGCGTATGGCGTGCGTTGAGGTAGCGCCGCCGGTCCTGCACATCGGAGTGTGTCAGGAGCACCTGCGCCACCACCCGCGGCGACAAGGCCTCTTCCCACGCGCGCATCAGCCGGCTCTGCCCCACCGCCGCGCACGCCTGCTTGCCGGGAATGTCCCTGGGCTTCGCGGGGAGTCCGAGCCGCTCCACGCCGAGCGCGATGGCGCCGGAGGAGACGACGACGAGCTCGCGGTCTTCGCCGAGCGCCAGCAGCTCTTTGGCGAGCTTCTCGAAGTGCGGCCGGTGGAAACGCCCCGTCGCGTGGGTGAGCGCGTTGGTGCCAAGCTTCACCACCACCCGCTTCGCCTGCGTCAGCGCCTCACGTCCGGTCTTTCGCGTCGTCACGACCCGCCCTTCACCATCGAGCGGTCAGTCGAGCAACCGTTGGAGCAGTCCGCGTCGCTCCCCTGCCCCAGCGCCCGCGCGGATGGAGGCCCACGCCTGCCGCCAGACGGCCCTCGGCGCGACACCGAACACCTCGAACGTCCGGCGATGGTCGAGCAGCACCAGCGCCACGCCCGTCACCGAAAGCGGCCACCAGAGGAGCCACAAGAGCCGCTGCACCACGGGCGAGCCCGCTTGCGAGCGGAAGAAGTCGCGGTGGAACGCAAGGTGGTGCCGCTCGTCCGCGCACAGCTGCTCGAGGGTCTTCCGCATCGGAGACTCGGGCAGCGCCGCTGCCAACGCCGCGTAGCAAGAGAGGCCCGCCACCTCGGCCGCCTGCAGCACCAGCAGCTTGAAGCGAATGCCGAAGAGCCGGCGCCCGTGCACGAAGAGCCGCTCGCTCCAGTGCCGCGTTGGGAGCGTCCCGCCCATCGCCGCCACCATCTGGCCCAGCAGGCGCGCGTGCCGGCCCTCTTCTGCGACGAAGCGCTTGAGACAGGCGCGGTAGTCATCGTCGATTCCGCCGAACGTCGCGCGGTCGATGTCGTGCGCGATGCGGCCTTCACCCGACTCTCCGAGCTGAAACCGCGCCAGCGACGTTACCAGCGCCGCGTGGCGCACCGGGTCCAACGTCGGCGGCGTCACCTCGGGCAGCGGCCGGCGCGCAAAGGCTTCGAAGTGGGCTCTCCAGGCTTTCCAGTCCATGCCCCATTGAACGCAGGCAGCACGTGCGTCGAGCGCGGGCCTTGACCGGACCGTCGAGCGTCGTTCTTGAACGGTCGGCACGAGCCCCAGGCGGCGCGCGGAGAGGACGGCAGAAACGACCGCGTCAAGGCACCGCCCGCCTTGTTTCGTCGGTCCGCGCGGCGTCTCATGAAGTCACTCACACAGCACCGTCATCGAGGCCGACCGATGCGCCCACACCCCACCGTGGCAACGACGATGAACGAAGCCGGAGGCACGCTGCTGGAGCGCGCGCTCGACCCGAAGGGCTGGGCGCTCCCGACGCGGCGGGTGAACAAGGAGAACCTCTGCACCGTGGGCACCGTGCAGGTGTGCGCCTCACTCGACATCACGCCCACCCTCGACACCTTCATCCGCGTGTCCTTCCGCGGGCCGGGCCTCTCGCCGATGCAGGCCGCGGAGCTGCTCGAGCAGTTCATCTCGCGCCGCTTCACCTTCGTGCCCAACGCCGAGTGGTTCGTCGAAATCGACGCCCGCAAGTGGATTCACTTCTCGCGCAAGTACACCGAGCAACGCCTCGAGGCCTGAGCGCGCTACGCTCGTGCGCCTCATGCGCCGACTCCTGCTGCTCGCCCTCACCCTCGCCGCTCCGGTCACCTTCGCCGACGTCATCGCGCCCGCCGAAGCCGAGTGCCGCTCGAAGAAGGCCAATGACCCGTGCCGCGCGGAGTTCGGCGCCGGTGTGTGTACGCCCTCGAAGTGCAGCCGCAACGACTACAGTGAAGGGCCGCCTCCAAAGCAGAAGCAGGTCGACTGCCTGAGGTGCGCCGCGCCGGCCGCGGCCGATGCCGGGACGCCCACACCGCTGAAGAAGTCTCCGACGAAGGCGAAGTGAGGCCCGACATGAAGCGACTCCCGCTGCTCCTCGCGCTGCTCTCGGCGGTCGCGCTCGCCGACATTCCCCCCAGCAATGCCTCGCAGTGCCAGGGCGCGTCGGCTGGCGGCGCGTGTACGACCGACGACGGCAAGGCCGGGACCTGCGTGATGCAGAAGGTGGGGCGCCTGGACTACTCCGAGGGCGTTCCGCCGAAGTCCATCGAGGTCGACATGCTCATCTGCGTGGCCTCGGCCTCGGCGCGCGTCGCCACCGCGCCGCCGTATCTCGCCGCGGGACTCGTTCTGCTCATCATGGGCGCGCTGCTCGCCGTGAAGGTGTTCGGCCGCGGCCGTCGCTTGCAGCCGTCGAGCTGACCTCCTCGTGCACCGCGGAGCCTTCGCCGACACGCTGTGGCTGCCGTTCGACTCGGCGCGCGCGGGTGTCTTGCGCTGGCTTTCTCCGTGGGTGGCGCCGCTCTTCGCCGACCGCTCACGCCGCGTGCTGTGGGTGGGTGTGGTGTCGGTGTTGCTCGCGTTCGTACTCACCGGCGTCGCGCCGCTGTGGCTGTTCGCGCTCGGGCCCGTGGTGCTGGGCGTGCCGCACCTCGTCTCGGACGTGCGCTACCTCGTCGTCCAACCAGGCCTGCATCGCAACCGCTGGTTGATGGGCGCGATGGCGGTGCCACTCCTCGCCGTCGCGTGGGGCGCGGGTCCGCTCGCAGGACTCCTCACCCTCGTCCCGGCCGTGCTCCTCGGTCGGTGGTCGCGCGCCGTTCCCCTCGCCCTGCTCGGCACGCTGGGACTCCTGGCGCTCGCGTGGCGTGACGACTTCGCCTTTCAGCTCGCCTTCCTCCACCTGCACAACGTCGTCGCGCTCGCGCTCTGGTTCTTCCTTCGGCCCCGGCCGTTGAGCCACGCGTGGATTCCCGGGCTGACGCTTTCCGGCGCCGCGCTCATTCTCGGTGGAGCCCTCGACCCGGTGGTGACGGCGATGGGTGGCTGGAGCGCTCCGTCGAGCGGGGCCGACTTCGGAGACCTGGTGACGACGCACACCCAGGGCCTCGAGCCGACGCTGGCGGCGCGCGCGGTGCTCTCATTCTGCTTCCTGCAGTCCGTGCACTACGCGGTGTGGCTGCGGCTCATCCCCGACGACGCGCGCGAGCGTCGGGCCCCGCGAACGTTCCGGGCCTCGTGGCGCGCGCTGGTGCACGACTTCGGGCTCCCGGCGTTGCTCTTCGTGGCGGCGCTCGCGCTCCTCATCGGTGGCTGGGGCGTGGTGAACCTGGCGGCGGCGCGCGACGGCTACCTCAGACTTGCGGCGTTCCACGGCTACCTCGAGCTGGCCATCGCCGCGCGGTGGTTCACGCAGGGGCGTTCGCCGTGAGCGCGCTGGGAGCCTGGTTCGTCGGCTACCTCTTCACGCAAGCCATCGAAGTGCCGCTCTACCTGCGCATCACCGACGGCCGCTGGAGCGTCTCGCTGCTCGCCAGCACCCTCACCCACCCCATCGTGTGGTTCCTCTTCCCGGCGCTCTGTCCGCTCTCCTGGGGCTACTGGGGCATGGTGGCGGCCGCCGAGTGCTTCGCGGTGGCCGGAGAGGCTGTGTGGCTCAAGTTTCACGGCGTCGAGACGGCGCTCAAGTGGGCGGCGCTGGTGAACGCGGCGAGCGCGACGGCGGGGTTGCTCCTGCGCGCGACCTTCGACGTGCCGTGAGCGCTCCGTCAACTCGATGGGCTGACTGACGGCGCGAAACGCGCGGCCTCTGCGCATGCCGTCACCCGCCGATGAGCCGGTAGTAGCGCAGCGGCTGCGCCACGTTCTTCACCGGGGTCTCCTCGAGCGAGCTGACCGACATGCCCGCGAGCGCCGGGTCCTTCATCGCCTGCGCGCCTTCCCAGGCCTCCTTCATCAGCAGCGTCTCGCGGAAGGCCCCCAACGACTGGAGCCGCGCCGTCTGGTTCATGCCCGTCGAGAAAGACGTGTAGTTGCGATTGGGACCAAACAGCCCGCAGAAGCTCACCGCCAGGTTGACCCCGATGGCGACGCCGAGGCCCGGCATCTCGAGGATCTCCGACAGCCGGCTGATCTCCGGGTGCGCGCTCATCGTCTCGCGCGTGAAGCGCTGAATCTCGACGGCCGCCTTGATGGCCGCGGTGGCGCGCTCGCCGGGGCGCTCCTTGAAGAACGGCGGCCCGAACAGCCCGATGACGCAGTCGCCGACCATCTTGTCGAACACCCCGCCGTAGCGATGGAGGATGCGCACCGCCTCGGCCGACCAGTCGTCGACGAACTTGCCGATGCGCTCCGGCCGCTCCAGCACCTGCTCGCAGATGCGCGTGAAGCCGTTGATGTCGGCGAAGAGCAGGCCCACCTCTTCCGCGCGCGGCGAAAGGTACCGGCGCTCGTAGTCCGGGTCGCGAAGGAGCTCGTCGATGGCCTGCGGTGAGAAGAACTGCGCCAGGTGAATGCGCTCGCGGTTGTAGTCGATGAGGCGCTGCGAGAGCGTCGAGGCGAGGAGTCGCAGCAGGTCGACCGCGTAGGCCGAGAACCCGTCGCCGCCGCTCCACACCATGATTTTGCCCAGCGCGTGCGCGCCTCCGACGCCGCTGATCAACACCGTCTCGACGGCCTTCCGCTCGCCCAGCACCTGCGCGAGGTGCTTGTCGTTGGGCGTCACCAGGTTGGGGCCGTACGACCGGATCGCGTCGTCGAGCGTGCTGAAGCGGCGCCCGTTCGAGGCGTGCTCGAGCTGCCCGTACTTGTACACGCGGTAGTGCAGCGAGCCCGACTCCACCGCGTCGCGGTAGAGCAGGAGGAAGCCAGGGAGCTTCACCTTCTCGCACAGGGCCCGCACCGCGCCGTCCATGCCCACTTCGAAGACGCGGTTGGCGAGGTAGCCGTTGATGGTGACGAGGAGCTGGTGCTTCTCCGCCGCCGTCTGGACCGACGCCAGCACGGTGTCGAGCTCCTCGGCGATGGTCTCGAGCGAGCGCGCCAGCTTCGCCGCGTCGGCCACCCGGTCGCCCTCGAACAGCACGCCGATGCTGCCCACCGGCACACCCACCACGTCGAGCTGCTGGGAGACGAAGGTGTGGCCCGACTCGAGCTTGCGGACGCCCCACCGGCTCCCCGTCAGCAGCGTCCCCGGGAAGACCCCGTCGAACTCGCCATGGAAGAACGTCGTCGAGACGAGCTCTTCGTCGAGCGTGGTGACGGCCATGCCGCGAGCGCCGATGAAGTGCATCACGGGCGCGAACAGCCGGTCGAACGTCTTCTCGAGGTTCTCCCGGTGCTTGAGCGACTCCTCCAGCAGGTCGTCCACCGTCCGGGAGAGCGCGCGGAGGTGCTTCAGCTCCTCGATCCTCAGGTCGTCCATCGGCACACATCGGACGGTACCACGCCCCGCCGGTTGGCCGAGAACTTCGCCATCACCGAAATGGAGGTACACTGATTCACATGCTGATCGCCCTCGCCGCCACGATTGCGCTCTCGACGTCCTCCGGCACCCGCCCGAACACCTACAGTGAACGGTGGTTGTGCGACCTCTGGGCCGGCGCCCAGTGCCACGCGACGAGCTGCCAGAAGGACGGCAAGGACCGCTGCATGGCGGTGTCGAAGCAGTGCCAGGAGACGAGCCGAAAGGTCGAGGTCGACACGGCCCGGGCCCAGAAGAAGGCCGCCTGTGCGCGCGCGCTCCTGGCCCAGTCGTGTGGCTCGCCCAGGCCGCCGGAGTGCGACGGCCTCTTGTAGCTCGACGACTCCTCGTTCGAGCGGGGCGTGAACATCTGACACGCGAGCGGCGTTCCCTCGTACGCACCCACCCGTCATCGACGGTCGTTCGACGTGCACGGGTGCATCGAGTCGTGTAGGAGCCCCGCCATGCGTCGCCTGATTCCCGCCCTCGTGCTCGTCGCGGCCCTGCCCGCCCTCGCGCAAGACGCCGACCCCAAGCCGAAGCTCACCGTGGTGCCCTTCGCGCTGCTGTCGGCTGACATCAACCCGCGCGCGAGCCTCAAGGCCGTGGGCATGCTGAGCCAGGAGTTCAAGAGCGCCGAGAAGTTCGAGCTGCTCGAGGCGAAGAAGAAGGAGACCGAGGCCGCCTTCACCGACGCCCTCGCTCAGGCCCGCAAGCACGTCACCGAGGCCCAGGAGTTCCGCGCGAAGAAGAAGTTCCGGCTCGCGGACGAGTCGCTCGGCAAGGCCCTGGGCCTCTACCAGAAGAACGTCGCCGGGCTGACCGACCTCGCCGAGGTCATCGACGCGTACGCGCTCCTGGCGGCCGTCCAGTACAACACCGGCCGCGATGAAGAGGGCCTCAAGTCCCTCACCGCCGCGCTGGCGCTGGCGCCCGACCGCGAGCTGCCCCTCGCGCAGACCTCCGCCCTCTTCGCGCGCGTGGTGACCGAGACGCGCAAGACGGTCAAGGACGCCCAGCGGGGCCAGCTCGTCGTCGAGTCCACCCCCGCCAACGCCAGCGTGCTCATCGACGGGCTCGCGCTGGGCTCCACGCCGCTGACCGTGAAGGACGTGCCCCCCGGCCTGCACTTCTGGCGCGCGGCGCTGCCGAACGGCGAGTTCCAGGGGGGCACCATCGAGGTGGTGGCCGGCAAGCAGGCCCTCGTGCGCGCGGTCTCGGCCGCGAAGGACCCGGAGTCGCGCCTCCTCGCCGCCGTCGCGCAGAACAAGGTCGACCCTGACGCCCTCGCTGCCGCCAGGGAGTTCGCCGCCGACGCCCAGGCCGAGATGATCATCTTCGGCGGCCTGTCGTCCAAGGCGGGCAAGGGCCTGACGCTCGACACCTTCGTCTACGTGGTGTCGTCCAACGAGGTGCGCCGGCTGCCCCGCGCCGCCTTCGACGCCGAGCTGCTCAACGCCGGTATGGAGTTCTACAACCTCGCCGGAGAGGTCGCGAAGAAGGGGAAGGAGACGGGCGAGCTGGTGAAGGTGCCGGCCAGCGTCTCGTTCGACCTCGCGGGCCAGTCGGCGAAGGTGGCCGAGGTGAAGTACGGCGTGGTGCCGGGCAAGGCCGCCGCGGCCGAGGCGCTCGAAGGCCTCGAGTCCACGGGCACCGGCAAGGAGCCGGGCAAAGATGACGGCCCGCGCAAGCCGCTGGGGCCCCGCGCTCCGCTCAAGAAGAAGTGATGGTCCCGGCCGTCGTCGGCCGCTTCGCGCCGAGTCCGACGGGCCGGCTGCACCTGGGCAACCTGCGCTCGGCGTTGCTGGGCTGGTTGTCGGCGCGCGCCCGCAACGGCCGCTTCCTCCTGCGCATCGAAGACCTGGATGAGGCGCGCTGCCGGCCCGAGTTCGTCGACGGCATCGTCGAGGACCTCGAGTTCCTCGGCCTCGATTGGGATGGCCCGGAGCTCCACCAGTCGCAACGCGCCGAGGTGTACCGGGAGGCGCTCGCTCGCCTCACGGTGCTGGGCCGGGTGTATGCGTGCACGTGCTCGCGCGCCGAGGTGGCCCGGGCCGCGTCGGCGCCGCACCTGGGAGACGACGGTCCGGTCTATCCCGGCACCTGTCGGAACGGCGCCGCGCCCAGGCCAGGCCGCCCGCCCGCGCTTCGGTTTCGGGTCTCCCCTGGCCTCGTCCGCTTCCTCGACGCGGTGCAGGGGCCCGTCGAGCAGGACGTCGCGCAGGCCGTCGGCGACTTCGTGGTGCAACGCACCGACGGCGTGGCCAGCTACCAGCTCGCGGTGGTGGTGGACGACGCAGCGAGCGGCGTCACCGAGGTGCTGCGCGGCGATGACCTGCTGAGCTCGACGCCGAGGCAACTGCAGCTCCACGAGGCGCTGGGCCTCGTCCCGCCGAGCTATGCGCACGTGCCGTTGTTGCTCCAGACCGACGGGAAACGACTGGCCAAGCGCGATGGCGCGACGACCGCCGCCGGCCTGCGCGCGCGTGGCGTGAGCGGGCCCGCCATCGTGGGCCTGCTGGCCGGCTGGAGTGGACTGGGTGACGGCGCGCCGGTGACGCCACGGGAGCTGCTCTCCGGCTTTTCCCTCGACCGGGTTCGCCGCGCGCCCACCGTCGTCGAAGAGACTCAGCTCGAAGCCTTGTGGACGAAGGGCGCGTGATGGGCAGGTGTGTGTCATCCGTGTCCGGGCACGCCCCACGGCAGCGGCTCGTGGCGGAGCGCTCGCGGTCCCAGGTGGAGCCGCGGTGAAGCGACGCGAGCTGCTCCTCATCAGCGCCGTCCTCGTGCCGTTCTTCGTGCTCGTCGTGTTGGCGCTGGTGCTCACGCAGGACCCAGCGGCCTCGGCCCTGCCACCCGTCGTACCGCCCGTACCCTCCTCGGTGACGCCCGAGGCGACGGCTCCGGCCGTCGCGCCGGTGGTGGTGGCGCCCGCGCCGCGCGATGCAGGCCTTGCGACGACGCCAGTGTGGCCGCGCGCCCTCGCCGCCCCACTCGCCGCCGTGACACCCGAGGTGATGCGCTGTTTCGACGACCAGCGCGCCCACCTGCGCGAGGTGCAGCGTCTCGAGGTGAGGTTCCGTCCGCTCCAGGACGGTGGCTTCTCGGAAGTGCGTGTGGCCTCGACGCAGAACCCATACATCGCGGCGTGCGTGGAAGACGTGTTCGACGAGCTCGGCTACGTGCCCTCCGGTGCGGAGGACTTCGAGCGGGCGACGCACGTGTTCGAGTTCGACCCTCGACCGAGATGAAGGAGGCTTGCACTTCCCATCGGCCCAGGGACCCCCTGAGGCCTCAGAACGCGGCGAGCTCGGCGATGACGAAGACGACTCGAGACGTTTAGAGGGTCCAACCGGTCAACAGCCAAGGCGAGGGGCGGAGCTCTCTGCCGTGTGACCTGCGGTGGGCGGAACTCTCACCGGGTAAGATTCCCTCCCTTTTCTCAGCAGGCGCTTCGGTCGATACTCAGAGAATGTCCTTCGTGGTGCGTCGTCGACCCTCGCTCCTGCTCGTCGTGGTCAGCGTGGTGAGCGCGTGTGAGGGCTCGATCCTCCCGGGAGTCCTCGACGGGGTCATCGTCCGCGGGAGCAACGGACCCGACGCCCCCGAGACGCCCCCTTCAGAACCCAACGCTCCACCCGCACCGGCTGCGTGTGCGCCGACGGCCGCGGCGCTTCCCACCCTGACCCGCCTGTCGACCCACGAGTACCGGGCGATGGTCTTGGACGTGCTGGGCGTGCCAGTCGACCCCGCCCTCTTTACCCGGTGGACGCCGGTGGCCACGGTGCACGGCTTCGACACCATGAGCGCGACGCGCATCGACGCGCAGGGCCTCGAGGAGCAGTTCGCTACCGCCGACGCGCTCGCCTCCCTGGTGCTCTCGACGCCGGCCCTCACGGCGCACTGCCCCGCGCCCCAGCCTGCCCAGACCCCGGTCTGTACGCTCGAGGCCAGCTACGCCTCCACCGATGACTTCTCCGACGTCCAGGACCGCGAGTGCTGGACGTACGTGGACTCCAGCGGCGCGCGCATGGCGTTCGACAACATGCACGCGAGGTGGCGCACAGAACCCGACCAGGGCGCCTACCTGTGGCGAACCGGCGCGCACCCCGGCTCGACCGTCGATGCCGTGCGCCGCTTCACCGCGCCCGTCGACGGGACGCTCACCGTATCGGGCTCCTTCGCCGACGCTGACACGGGCGGAGGTGACGGTGTACTCGTCTCCATTCGCCACCAGGCCGCCACCGTCTTCTCCCGCGACCTGCCCAACGGCGGCAGCACGCCCTTTTCGGCCACCCTCACCGTCTCCCGCGGCGACGTCGTCGACTTCGTGGTGCACCGCAAGGCCAACCCCTTCTGGGACTCCACCGCCTTCACCGCGTCGCTCGGCTTCACGGCTGCTTCGCGAAAGCAGGGCTGGGCCTGGACCGGCTGTGTCGAGCCGCTCGTCACGCGCCTGGCGAGCCGGGCCTTCCGCCGTCCCCTGCGCCCCGACGAAGCGCAGGCGTACCAGACGCTCTTCACCACCTCGCTCCAGGGCGCCACGACGGCAGGGTTCTCGGAGCCCGTCGACGAAGCCCTGCGTGGCGTCCTCCAGGCCGTGTTTCTCTCGCCGAACTTCGTCTTCAAACCCGAGCTGCTCCCCGGCGGGCTCGAACCCTCGGAGCGCGGGTACGTCGTGGCTTCGCGCCTCGCGCTCTTCACCCGCGGCTCCGTCCCGGACGACCTCCTCTGGAACCTGGCGGCGGCCGACGCGCTGAGCGACCCCGTCACCGTGCGTCGGGAAGCTGCGCGGCTCCTCACCGAAAACCGCGCGCGCTTCACCACGGCCTTCGGCGGGCAGTGGCTCGACTTCCGCGACGGGCCAGGCGGACCGCTCTCGGCCTCGATGCAGCGGGAGGCGGCCGACGTCTTCGCGGCGGTGCTCGAAGACGACCTGCCCGCGGAGCGGCTGCTCCGGCCTGGCTTCACCGTCGTCGATGGCCCGCTCGCCTCCCACTACGCCCTCGGCGGCGCGACGGGCGCGGGCGTCATGCGCGTCTCCACCCCGACGCGCGGTGGCGTGCTCGACCAGGGCAGCTTCCTGGTCAAGACGGGCAAAGGTTCGGAGTTCGCCCGACCGATTCACCGCGGACTGTGGGTGCTCAGCCGGCTGCTGTGCCGGCAGCTCCCCATGCTCGACCCGGCGACGCTCGAGGAGATTGGCAACGCCGCCAACACCATCAACCGCAGCCTGCCCTTGCCCGAGCAGATGAAGCTGCACCGCGACTCGTCCACGCGCTGTGGAGGCTGTCACAGCCGCATCGACCCCATCGGTCTGTCGCTCGAGAAGTACGACTCGCAGGGCCGGTGGCGCACCACCTACGAGAACGGTGCGCCCATCGCTTCGGACCTCGACCTCGACGGCGTCACCGTGCGCGACCCGCATGAGCTCTCGGCCGCCATCGAGAACAACCCGGAGTTCCGCGCGTGCGTCGCGAACAAGCTGCTCACCTTCGCGCTCAACCGTGGCCTCCGCACGGAAGAGCAGTGCCTCGTCGAGCGCCTCGCGCGGCCGCTGAACGGCACCACGCCCGGACTTCAGTCGCTGACGGTGGATGCGCTGATGCGCGCGCTGCCGCTCACCGAGGTGACGCCATGACGCCCTCCCGCCGCACGGTTCTCTCATGGCTCGGTGTGCAGCTCGCGCTCCCGCTGCTGCCGTCGGTGGCGCACGCGAACGCCCCCGCCCGGCGGCGTTTCATCGGGGCCTACTTCCCCAACGGCGCGCACATGCCGGGCGGCGTGGACGGGAGCTGGACCTGGGCCGAGGCGCTCCAGCCACTCGAGGCGCGCGGCCACCGCGGCAACACGATGGTGGTGCGAAAGCTGTTCAACGGCTTCCCCGGGCATGATCCGCACTGGCAGAACTGCGCCGGGTTCCTCTCGTGTGAGCCGATGGTGCTGGGGGACTCGAGCGTCGCGCGCATCGGCAAGACGATGGACCAGGTGCTGGCCGACGCGACGCCGATGCCCATCCGCTCGCTCGAAATCGGCGGGCTCTACTACCACGTGCATTCGCTGAACGACCACCCGGGGTACTCGAACGACTACCTCAACCGCATCAGCTGGCAGACGGCCGACAAGTTCCGCTCGCCGATTCCGAACCCGGCGCAGCTGTTCGACAAGCTCTTCGGCGGCCAGCAAGGCAGCGCGCAACAGATTGCGTGGCTCCACGCGCGCAAGCGCTCGGTGCTCGACCACCTGCACCGGGACGCGACGCGGCTGTCGAACCGGTTGGGCGCGGAGTACCGGCCGACGCTGAGCGCGTACCTCGACACCGTGCGCGAGGTGGAGCAGGGCCTGGCGCGTGGTGGCTTCACCTGCACGCCGAACCTCGCGCGGCCAGGTCAGGACTTCTCCAACCCCGATGGCCAGTACGCGCTGCGGTTCCAGCTGATGCACCAGCTCATCGTGCTGGCGATGCAGTGCGGGCTGACGAACGTGGCGACGCTCATGTACGGGCCGGGCGTGTCGGATCACCTGCACTTCACCGAGGCGTTGGGCCAGGGCGGCGGCCACCACGCGTGCGCGCACCATGGCGGCTCGGCGGGGGCCATCACGCGGCTCAAGGCGATGAACCGCGTGCAGGTCGGGCTGCTGGCCGACCTGCTCGACAAGCTGAAGGCGGCGAACCTGCTGAACGAGACGCTGGTGCTGTACGGCTCCGACATGTCGGACGGCAACGTGCACCTGCCCGAGAACCTCCCGATGCTCGTCTGCGGCGCTGGGAGCGACCTCAAGTTCGGCCAGGACATCGTCCCTACCGCGCGGCGCCCGCTGTCGGACCTGCACGTCGAGCTCTTCGGCCTGCTGGGGCAGTCATCCGTGACGAGCTTCGGCAGCGGCGCCTGTCGCAGCACCGGCCAGCCGCTGGGCCTGCGCGTCTGACGGGGAAAGCCCGGCCGCTTCGCGCTATGCGGCGTCGGTATGGGCGCGCAATGGAAGCAGAAGGGCCGTGAGGCCAACTCGAAGGCGAAGGCCAAGCTCTTGAGCAAGGCCGCGAAGGAGGTCCTCATCGCCGCGAAGGCCGGCGCGGACCCGACGTCGAACGCGCGCCTGCGTCTGGCCATCGAGTACGCCAAGAGCGTCAACATGACGAAGGACACGCTCGAGCGCGTCATCAAGAAGGGCGCGGGGCTGCTCGATGAGGCGGTGACGTACGAGAGCGTGACGTACGAGGGCTTCGGGCCACACCGGGTGCCGGTCATCGTGGAGTGCCTCACCGACAACCGCACGCGCACGGCGAGCAACGTGCGCCAGTGCTTCCGCCACGGGCAGCTCGCCGCCACCGGCGCCATCTCGTGGGACTTCGACCGCCTGGGCGCCATCGACGCCACGGGACCGGCCGGCGCCGACGCCGAGACCGCGGCCATCGAGGCGGGCGCGCAGGACCTCGAGCCCGGTGATGAGGGCGTGACGCATTTCTATACCGCGCCGTCGGACCTCGACGCCGTCCGCAAGGCGCTCGAGGCGGCGAGCTGGAAGGTGTCGTCGGCCGCGCTGGTGTGGCGGGCGAAGAACCCGGTGACGGTGCCGCCGGAGCATCGCGCCGAGGTCGACGACTTCCTCCAGGAGCTCGACGAGGACGATGACGTGCAGACGCTCTTCGTGGGGATGAAGTAGCGAGCCGCTCCCCAGACCGTCGAGCGGATTCGCCCGGGCCTCGGTGAGGTTCTCGTCGAAGACCTCCACCCGGCCGACCCAGGCACGGTCGGTCGCACGCGAACTTCGACGGGCTCGAGCTACCGGGCCTCGAGGGAGCGCCGCAGCGACTGGACGTCGACCAGCCGCGGGTCGGTCGAACACGCGGCCTCGAACGCCCGGGCCACGGCCATCGCCTCGTCGAAGCGGCGCTGCCGGGTGAGCTCGACGAGGAGCGCCAGCCGGACCTCGGGGTGCAACACGCCGTCGGGGAAACGAGCCAGCGACGTCGTCCACGCCGCCAGGGCATCAGCGCTCCGGCCGGCCCCGAGCTCGAATCGCCCGAGTTCGTACAACGCCGCCTGGGCGGTGAGCCCCTCACCGGCGGCCTCGAGGCGCAGGCACTCGAGCCGGGAGCCCGAGCCCTCGCACACCGGCGTCACCGTCGTCGGCCGGGCCTCGAGCGGCTCGGGGATGCGCGGCGTCTCGGGCCAGACGAGGGTCTGACCGGCCTTCACCGTGCGAGATTGGGCCTGCGCACGCAGCACCACCTCTCCTTCTTCGACGACGAGCGTGGTGCCACCGGCGGTCACCTCGGCGAGGAAGCGCGCGCGCGTGGCCTCGATGACGGCGTGTGGCGTCTTCACCACCACCCGCGCGGCGCTCGTCCGCTCGACCGACAATCGGCCTGCTTCGAGCGAGAGCACGCCATCGGTGCCCTGGCTCCAGCGGGCGCTCGCCGACGCCACCATCACGGGCGGCTCTGGGGGCGGCAGCGGCGCGGCGCGCGGGAAGAGCCACACCACCAGCGCCATGCCGGCCACGAGTGAGAGGCCAAACGCCGGGAGCAACCGGCCGTCGCGGCCCGAGCGCTGGTGCCTCGCGACGACTTCGTCCCAGGAGGACAGGTCGACCGGCGCAGGCCCGATGGAGGCAGCGGTCTGCACCAGGCTGGCGGCGCGCGCGTGGCCCTCGTCCGTCGAGTCACGCCAGGGGCCGAGCTCATCCATGACGTCGCTCCGGGGGCAGTCCGCTGGTGCGGGCCTCGATGACGTCGAGGCGGGCGAGCTCGGCGGCGAAGTCCTTGCGGGCGTGGAAGAGCCGCGTCCACACCGTCTTGAGGGGAATGCCCAGCGCCACGGCGATGTCCTCACCCTGGAGGCCTTGCAGTTCGTGCAGCACCAGCACCTCGCGCTTCTTGTCCGACAGCTTGCTCAACACGCGCTCCACGTGCCGGGCGGCATCGCGTTGCTCCGCCGTGCGAGCTGGAGACTCGGCACCGGCCACCTCTGCGACCTCGTCGAACCCGAAGAAGCGACGCACCGTCGCCGCGCGACGACGAGAGGCCGCCACCTTCACCGCCACCCCGTAGAGCCACGCCTTCGGCGCATCGGCAGAGAGGACGTCTTGCGGTTTGCGGAGCGCCACCATGAAGACCTCCTGGAGCAGGTCGTCGGGGTCGAGGTGTTTGCCAGCCAGCCGTGCGATGCCGAGCTTCAGCTCTGCCGCGTGCGCGACGTAGAGCCGCCGCACCGCCTCTGCCGGGCCCACCTCGCTCGCCGCCGCCATGGGAAAGGGTTGTACCGACATCACGAAGAAGAGGGAGTGCCGCCGCGCGCTTTGGAGCTTCACGAAATCGAGGCCAGCTGGAGTTGGCTGATTTCGTTGGAAAGTCGAGGGCCTCAGAAGCGCGCGACGAGCCCTGCCAGCGCGCTGCCCTCGAAGGGGCCGGTCTCGAGCACGGGCCCCAGGCCCTCCACACGGAAGGACTCGGCGCGGCGGGTGTGGCCGACGAGCCGCAGCGACACGCCCACGGGACCGACCACCCGAAACGACACGCCCACGCTGCCCACGGCCCCCACGGAGAGCAACACCTGCTCGGGGCTGACCACCTCGAAGCCGCTCGCGCGCGCCGTCACGCGGTAGCCCCGCACGCCGAGCTGCACCTCGACCAGCAGGCGCTCGAGCAAGGGAATCGCCAGCCGGGCGCTGACGGAGAGCCACTGCCAGGACGAGGCAACGGTGCCCGGGGACCGCTCGGCGCTCGTCTCGCGCGAGAGCCCGACGTCGAGGGCTGCTCCGAACAGTCCGCGGGTGATGTCGAGCGTGAACAGTCCCGTGGGGAGCACCTGCGCCGTGGCGCCCGAGGCCACGCCGCCGAAGAGCCCTGCCCCGAAGGTCCAGCGCGGCGACGACGGTTCCCGTTCAGCCAGGGTGCCTCCCGCGTCGGGTGCGGCGTTCGACGTCGCGGCGAGGTTCGGTGCGTCGGACGAGCTGACGCCGCCGTCACCACGGACCGCCACCTCCACCTCACCCCCATCGCCGGTCGACGAGGCGACACCACCATCGCCTACCGCTGGGAGCGCCACACGGCCGTCGCCTCTCACCGCGTTCGTCGAGCGAGCCGCTGTGTCAGCAGTCGGGGGTGACGGACCCTCCGCCGTTCCGGCGTCGCCTCGTGGAAGCTTCGCTGAGGGCGCACCTGTCTCGGCGCTCGTCCGTGAGGTGGAACCCACCGCGCGCGCCGTACCACCGTCGCTTTCCACGCCATTCGGTGAAGAAGAACCCACCGTCGGCGCCGCGCCGGGGTCCGTCCCGGGCTCGCGCACCGGACTCAAAGCGCGAAGCCCTGCGTCGGGCGATGCGCGACCGGTGCTGACCCCGGCATCGGCAATGGCCGGCCTCCCCGCGTCCGGAGTCGGAGACGAGCGCTCACTCGCCTGGCGAGCCCCACCGTCAGGCGACGCGCCCGCCTCGCCGCCATCCCGTGTCGCGTCATCCGACAGGCCTGAGGACGGCCCCGCATCGCGTCCAGGCGAAGTCCGGGGAGGCGTCGTCACCCACGCCTGCACCAGCGCGGTCACCACACGCAGCACCGCGTCACAGTCCTGGGCTGGCGCCGGCACCCGACGCTCCAGCGTGACGCCCTTCACGACGTACCGGGCGAGCAACGCCTCGGGGCCCGAGGCCGCGAGTGTGAGCGACGCGCCCACCGGGAGCCGTGTTCCTGCTGCCTCCAGCCGCTGGACGAGGCCCTCGCGCGACACACAGGGCGTCCCTGGCGCCACCTCGACACCTCCTGCCACCAGGGCCACCACCAGCGTCAGCACGCGCGCGTCATGTCACGCGATGACCAGCGCGCCTTCACGAAAAGCGTCACGTCTCACCGGATGAGGGCTCCACCCCAGAGCGCAGCGAGGAATTCGGTCCAGGGGAGGACGGTGTAGCCCTCACCCTTCTGCGCGCGCGCTCCCGTGAAGACGCCGACACAGGTGATGCCGGGAAGCTCCTCACGCAGCCGGTTGAAGCCGGCGTTGAAGCTCGTTCTCCACTCGTTGCTGGCCTTGAACTCCAACGCGACAAACCCCTGCTGCGTCTCGAGCACGACATCGGCTTCGACGTCGTCGTGGGTGCGGAAGTAGCTCAACGGGTACTGCAGCTGTTCGTACGACAGGTACGCGCGCAGCTCATGGAAGAGCATCGTCTCGAAGAGCGTCCCGTACTCCTCAGGCGTCGGCGGGTAGGCGAGGCGGCGGCTCAACGTGCGCGCAACCCCAGCGTCGAAGAAGAAGAACTTCGGGTGAGCCACCAGCTTCGTTCCCGGCTTGAGCTTCCAGGCCGGCAGCCAGAAACCCAGCAGGGTGTCGACGAGCACCTCGAAGAAGCCCTGGACCGTCGGCCGAGCCACCTGCGCGTCGCGCGCGATGTTGCTCACGTTGGTGACCTGCCCGTTCTGGCGCGCAGCGATCTCCAGAAAACGGGAGAAGGCGCCGATGTTGCGAGTGAGCGCCTCCGCCTGCACCTCCTCGCGCACGTAGGTGTCGACGTAGGACTCGAGATACGCGTGCGGCCGCTTGAGGCCGAGGACCCTCGGGAGCGCACCAAACGTCACCCGGTCGAGCGGGAGCGCGGCGCCCACCTCGGCGGACACCAGCGGGAAGAAGTCACGTCGCAGGGCGCGACCGGCGAGCAGGTTCGCGCCGCCCCGCTTGAGCTTGCGTGCGCTCGAGCCCGACAGCACGAACCGGCGACCTCGCTTCCCGTCGAGCCGATGGACCTCGTCGAGGAGCGCGGGCACCTTCTGGACCTCGTCGACGACGACCCACGCCCCATCCGGAAGCGCTTCCACCTCACGCGCGAACCGCGACGGGTCCGCGGCCAGGTCACGCGCCAGCCGCGTATCGAGCAGGTCGAACCGCGAGGCGTGCGGCAAGACCTGCTCGAGCCAGGTCGACTTCCCGGTCGCCCGCGGACCCAGCAACAGGGTCGTCTCCGTCGGCGCCTGGAGTTTGCGGTGAAACATCGCCAGCAAATATGCCGGAAATCTGCTGGCGATGCATCACGAAAAGAATATCAAGCGCTTGATTTCAGAACCTACTTCCCGCCGGGGCACGGCTTGAGGATTCGCAGGCGCACGCGCTCGTTGCGCGCACGGACCTGCTTGAGCGTCTCGGGGTCCATCGCCTTCTCGGCCTCGCTGCCCACGTCCGGCTCGTCCATCGCCGGCTTCTCGCTGCCGGAGCCGTACGTCTTCTTGATCTGCGACGGGCTCACCTTGCCGACGTTGATGAGGTGCCGCGTCACCGTCTGAGCGCGCCTGGCGGAGAGCTCCTTGTTCTTCCTGGCGTCGCCCACCTTCGAGGTGTGGCCCTCGACCTCGACGACGATCTCCTTGCAGCTCGTCATGAGCGACACGAGCGCGTCGAGGTTGGCCCTGGTGGCCTCGTTGCCCACGTCGAGCTCGTCGGTGCCGTCCTTGAAGCGGATGTTCGAGTAGTCGGCCTCGCTCGCCTTCGTCGCATCCACCGTCGGAGGCGCCACCGCCGCTGCAGCCGCCGCCGCCTTCGCCTTCTCGGCCAACTCCGCCGCGTGCTTCTCGAGGTCACCGAACACCCCCTCGACGGTGGCGAACTGCGGCTTCACCTTCGCGATGGCCGCGGTGACGTCGGTCTTCACCTTGTCGATGGCGGTCTGCACGCCGACGAGCTTGCCCTTCGTGATGGCCTCGTTGACCGCAGTCGTGCCGTCGGTGACGAGCTTCTGGCAATCGGCCACGACCTGCTCGAGGCCAGCGACGGACGCGTCGAGCTTCGCCTTGAGGTCGAGCCCGGTCGCGTCATCGGCGGCGGGCATGGTGACGCCGCCCGCTTTGGCCTTGAGCTCGGCGACGGCCTTCGAGAGGTCGGCCACCTGCGCCGACAGCGCGGCAGCGGTCTCGGTCCACAGCTTGGTGATGGGGCCCAGGTCTTCGGTGCAACCAGCCACGGCGAGGACGCCGACGGCGACGGCGATGCGCTTCATCATGTGGGTTCTCCAGTGAAGGGAAACGCGGTGCCCTGTACCAGCGCTCGCGCGTGGTTCATCAACAATCCAGTGACGCACGTCCCTACAGCGGGCGCTCGTAGACCCGGTACGTCTTGATGCGACGGCCTCCAGCGGCCTGCACCATGCGCGTGAGGAGCTTGTCGTCCTCCGGCATCCACCCCACCTCGGCGGTGGTGTACCCAAGGCGCGTCGCGCCCAGGTACGTCTCGTGCGCCAGCAGCGCGTCGATGCCGCGGCGCCGGAAGCCGGCCTTGATGCCGAAGAGGAGCACCTTGAGCCGCTGAATGCGCCGCGCCGCCCACAGCATGCGCGCCAGGCCGAAGGGGAACAGCGTGCCGTGCGCCTCCTTCACCGCCGAGTTCGTGTCGGGCACCGTCAAGCAGAAGGCGACGGGCTCTCCGCCGACCTCCGCGACGAGACACAGCTCGGGCCGGAAGAGGATGAGCGGCTTGAGCTTCTTGACGATGTGCGACAGCTCGGCCTCGCTCATCGGCGACAGGCCGAACGCGCCGGGCCGGAGCATCGACTCGCTGATGGCCTTGATGCGGCGCAGCTCCCCTTCGGGGTCCGAGGTGTCCACCTGGCGAATGCGCACCTGGCCCGAGGCGCGTACGCGGTTGGCCAGGCGCACCACCTTCTCGGGAAGGCCCGCGCTCGCCGACACCTCGAAGTTGATGAGGTCCTTGAGCTTCTCGAAGCCGTTGGCCTCGAGCAGCGCGGCGTAGAAGCGGTGGTTGTAGGCATTCATCATCGCGTGCGGCTGCTCGTAGCCGTCGATGAGCACGCCGACGTCGTGGTGGAAGGCGAGGTTCACCGGGCCGATGACGCGCGTCATGCCCGCCTGCCGGAGCCACTCGCACGCGGGCTGAAACAGCGCCGACGCGAGGCCGGGGTCGTTCTGCGACTCGAAGAGGCCGATGAAGCCATCGCGGGTGCCGTGGAAGCGGTTGAAGCGGGTGTCGACGCAGGCGGCGATGCGGCCCACCACGCGGCCCCCGCGGCGGGCGAGGAAGAAGGTGGCGCGCGCGGCCTCGAAGAAGGGGTTGATGCGCTCGTCGATGAAGTCCCGGCGCTCGGCGACGATGGGCTGCACGAAGACCGGGTCGCCCGCGTAGTGCGCCATGGGAAAGCGGACGAACTCGTCGCGCAGCGCCTGCGAGGAGCACGCCTCGATGGTGACGTCGGTGGCGGCGGCGGCGAAGCGGGGCACACGCTGGGTGCGCGAGGGCCGGCCCCGGCGCTTCGGCTTCGTGGACTCGTCGCCGTCGGTCACGAGGTGGGCCTGTAGCCGACGTTGATGGGCAGCGGAACCGCGCTCCAGACGGCGAGACAGCCGCGTAGACTCTCGCCCGTGCGTTCCCTTGTTGTGGTCGTCGCGTTGTTCGTGGCGTGTGGACCCCCGCCGCCGCCTCCACCGGTGGATTCGGGCGCTCGGGACGCGGGGATGATGCGACGAGACGCCGGCACCTCCGACGCGGGGCAGGCCGGCGGAGCGGGCGGCGGTTCGGCCGGCGGCTTTGCGGGCGGACAGAGCGGGCCCAACGTGCCCCCCGTCGTCGGCGCCGCCATCATCGCGCCCGTCACGAGCGTCTTCGCCGGCCAGCAGACGTCGCTCTCCATCACCGCGAGCGATGCCAACAACGACCGCCTGTCCATCACCTGGAGCCAGGTCTCTCCACCCGTCGAAGTCGGCACCTTCTTCGAGAACGGCAGCGCCACGGCGCAGCGCTGGGTGTCGCCAGAGACGCTCACGCCCACCACCTTCGTGCTTCGCGTCACCGTCACCGACAACCGCTCGCCGCCAGAGTCACGCGAGGTGACGGTGATGGTGCGCCCGCCGCGGTTCTCCGAGGTGTACGCGAGCGTGCTGGGGGTGCCGGTGCTGCAGGGCGGGCAGTGCGTCGGCTGTCACGGCGCGATGGGCAACTACCAGGTGGGCAGCACGCCGAACGCCGCGTGGACGCGCCTGGTCAACGTCATGCACAACCACGGCACGGCCTGCCGCAACGCCGGCGTGCCCTCGCTCGTCGTGCCCAACGACAAAGAGGCCTCGCTCCTCTACCGGAAGATGGCGGGCACCCAGCCGATGGCGTGTGGCGGCGTGATGCCGCTGGGCACCACCGCGGTGCCACCCTCACCGGTGAGCGCGCTCGTCACCCTCGGCACGTGGATTCGCCTCGGCGCGCCCAACGACTGACGGCGTTGCGCGAACGTGGTGATTGGGTAGACGCCCCGCCCCATGAGCGAGCCTTCGCCCCTGCGCGCCTTCACCAAGCTGCTGGTCCTCGACTTGAAGGCGTCGGCGGCCTTCTACGAAGCGATGGGGTTTCTCCACATCGCCACCGACGGCACCTTCGTGCACCTGCGCTGGCCGACTGGCGGAGACCTGCTCCTCGTGGGCCTGCCGCCGGGCGTGTCGTTCGAAGGACGGCGGGGCTGGGGCGTGCTGCTGGGCTTCACCTCGGAGACCGACGTCGACACGCTCGCCGAGCGCGCGCGAGCGGTGTCTGCGCCGGTGCAGGGGCCCGAGGTGCAGCCGTGGCACACGAAAGACATCGTCGTGACCGACCCGGACGGATACCGGCTCAACTTCGTGCAGCAGGCCTGACGCCGCGTCGTTGGTGGTGCAACGCCGGCCAAAGCCTGACACTCCGGTACCGACCGGTCTGCGGCCCCTGAGCGGCCCTCACGCCACGTAGAACGCGTTGGCAAAGCGGAGCGTCAGGAACACCAGGAGGCCTCCACTCACCACCAGCCACCTCGTGCGTCGACCGGCCTTCGCCTCGAGCCCTGCGTCCAACTCGACGAAGACCGGGAACGCCGCGAGCGCGTACCGGCCCAGACCGATGAAGTCGCGTGAGGTGACGAACGGAATCCCCACGGCGATGAGGACGTACACGGCGTAGCCCCACCCCAGCGTGCGGCGCAGCCGCCAGCCCAACCACAGACAGAGCACCGCGAGCGCCGCGTGCAGGAGCGGGTTCGACAAGTCGGCCGGTTTGAACTTCGACAGCGCCTCGACCTTGAGAATCGAGGCGAGCCCGGACAGCTGGTTCCACCCTTTCTGCGTGGTGGCGAAGCCGAACGCGTCTCCGAATTCCTGGTGCAGGAACAGCATGTACCCGAGCAGCCCCAGGCCCGCGGCGAGCGGGAGGAAATCGATGGGCCGCAGCGACAGTCCCGCCGAGCGCCGCCGTTCGAGCGAACGCACCAGCAGCCCCAGCACCACCGCCGGCGCCAGCGGACGCGTCGCCGTCGCCAGCACCCCGAAGGCCGCCGACGCCCACGGGTGGTCGCGCTCCAGGAAGAGGAACGCGCACGTCACGCACAGCAGAAACGCCGCGTCCGCGTAGATGGCGCCGCACAGGTAGAACGCGAACGGCCAGGCGAGGAGCAGCCACAGCGACCGGCTGGCCACCGCCTCGCCTCTCACCTGCCGAGCCCACGCGAAGAACGTCAGGCAACACGCAAAGCCGTACAGCCAGGTGGTGACGATGCCGGCGAGGAAGACCGGCAGGCCGGTGAGGCGCATCACCAGGCGAATCGAGAGCGGATAGAGGGGGAAGAACGCCGCCGAGCTCTGCTTCTCGGGGGAATACGTGTAGCCCTCTTCGGCGATCTGCCGGTACCAGCCCGCGTCCCAGCGCACCCACATGTCGAAGAAGGGTTGGCCGTCGAAGAGGCCAGGCGCGGTCTGCCCACCGCCGCGAATGCCGATGACGGTGATGGCAAACGAGCCCACCAGCATCAGGGCCACACAGAGCGCCGGGTGCCGCCAGGCGACGTCCCTCCACGAGCGGCTCAGGTCGGTGTCTTGCACGCGCTTTGGCACGTGTCGTCACCATGCTACTCGGGCCGCGTGAAGTCGACGGTTCTTCCCCCAGTGTGGCTCCGGCTTCGAGGAGCGGGGCTCCTGGCGTGGGTCGTCGGCGTCCAGGCCCTCGAGGCGCTCGCCACGGTGGGTCTCATCGTCACCGCGGTCTCCGTCCTGCCCGAGGTCCGGCGCATCGCCTGGCGGCCCTGGTGGCCCCTGGGGGCCTTCCTGGCGTGGAGTCTCCTCGCGCCCCTGCTGGGCGGCGCGCTTCCCACCGGCACGGGGCTGGCCCGCGCGTTGGACTGGCTGGCGGTGCCGCTCGTGGGGTTCGCTGTCTGGAGCCTCCCCTCTCGTCGCCTCCTCGTCATCGCGCTCGGCGTGACGCTGGCGGTGTCGTGCCTTCTGGCCGGCCTCCAACACCTCGGCGTGTGGCCGCCGCTCGAGGCCTTCGAGCCGTACCGGTGGACGAAGCTGCCCTTCGAGCGCGTGTACGAGCCCGTGCCGGGCGCCGAGGGCCGCTTCATGGGCGGTGGACTCATCTTTCATCGCCTCAAGTTCGCGCACGTGAGCGCGCTGGCCATCGTCGCGCTGGTGGTGGCGGGCGCGCGAACGGACTCCCGACGCGACCGAGCGCTGGCCTTTGGCCTCGCGGGCCTCGCCACCGTGTGTGTCTGGGTGTTCCCGCATGCGCGCATGGCGTCGCTGGCCCTGCTCGGGGCGTTGGTCGTGACGGCGGGCCTGCTCGCGCCGCGTCGAGACCTCGCGCTGGGCGTCATCGTGCTCGTCCTCGGGGCCTCCTTCGTCACGGTGGTGACGGTGGACTCGGTGCGCGAGCGGCTGGTGAGCGCGCAGACCGATGAAGGCGGCGGTTACCGGGCAGAGCTCCGCGCGTCAGGCGTGCGCGCCGTGACGGAGCACCCGCTCGTCGGCGTCGGCCTCGGCCAGTTCCGGCCCTCGAAGTTTCCCAGCGCGCTGATGCCGCAGTCGGTGCTGGAGAACCCGGGCAAGGCGCACAACCAGTTCCTCTCGATGGCGGCCGAGGTGGGTGTTCCCGGCGCGCTGCTGTTCCTCCTCATGCTCGCGAGCCTCGCCTCGTTGGCCACCCGCACACCCGACGGCGTGCTGACGCTCGCCTCGCTGGCGCTCTTGGTGGGCTTGTCGCTGGCGCACGACCCCCTCTTCCAGCCGACGTTCTCGATGGCGGTGGTGCTGGCGTTGGGGGCGGGCCTGCGACCGGTGGACGCGGAAGAGGTCGCGACGTGAGCGCGCGGTTGAAGTTGCTGCTCGCCCTCGCGGTCGCGCCGGTGCTGCTGGGCCTGTCGAACCAGATTCACGACTTCGACCCCTCGCAATACGCCGAGGTCGCGCGCCGGATGCTGGCGAAGGGTCAATGGCTCGACCTGCACGATTCGTGGGGCCCGTTCACCAACAAGCCGCCGATGACGATGTGGGCCCAGGCCGTGCTGATGGCGCTGGTGGGCGTGACGTCGTTCGCGGCGCGCTTTCCGGTGCTGCTCTTTGGCCTGCTTGCCATCTGGGCGACGTACGTGGCGGGCAAAGAGCTGTGGGACGCGCGGACCGGCGGCGTCGCGGCCATCGGCGTGGGGGCGTCGACGGCGTTCCAGCACATGGTGGCCGACCCGAAGGTGGACATGCCGGTGCTCGCGTTCAGCGCGTTGAGCATCGCCGCGCTGCTGGTGACGCGTCGAAGGCCCGCCCTCGTCTGGCTCGCGTGGCTCGCCGCGGGCCTCGCGATGTTGTCCAAAGGGCCGCTCGGGCTGGTGTTGCCGATGGCGGCGGTGGGGCCGGAGCTCATCCGTCCGACCTGGCTGCCGGGCACGACGCTGTGGCAGCGGTTCAAGGCGATGAAGCTGCTTCGCGGCCTTCTCATCGTCGCGGCCATCACCGCGCCGTTCTACGTGGTGGTGTACCTGCGCAGCGGCGCGGACGCGGCGACCTACCTGCTGGTGCGGCAGGGCTTCGGGCGGCTGACCGGCAGCAGCGGCTGGAACGACAGCACCACCCCGCTCTTCTTCGTGCACACCGGCGCCTGGGCCTTCCTGCCGCTGGCCCCGTGGCTCTTCCTCGGGCTGGGTCGACGGCTGCTCGCGTTCGTACAAGCGCGTTCGCTCCCCGGCTCCGTGGAGCGCGTCGCGCTCTGGTGGTTCCTCATCCCCTTCGTGGCCATCTCGGCTTCGACCTACAAGCTGCCGCAGTACGTGTACTGGCTGGTGGCGCCCGCGTGTCTGCTGGCCGCTCGGGAGCTCACGCTGGTGACGGACGCCGCCGCGCGCTGGTGGCGGCTTGGAGCCGGCGTGCTCGGTGTCGTGTCGCTGGCCGCGGTCGGCGCGTCACTCACCTGGTTGTTCCCGGGCAGCTGGGTGTGGGTCGTCGTCGTCGCGGGTGTGCAGGTCGGAACCTGGTGGCTGGTGCGCACCGCAGCGGCGCCTGAGCGCGTCCTCGGTGCATGGCTCGCGCTCACCACGGGGCTGTTCGTGTTCTTCCACGGCTCGCTCCACCGCTCGCTGCTCGAGTTTCAGCCGGGCGAGGCGATGGCGGCGCTCATCAAGGCGCAGGAGCCCGCCGAGACCTCGATGCTGATCATCGGCGAGACGCCCACGCATTCGTTGCCGTACTACGCGCAGCGCGACCTCGAGGTGCTCTCGGCGGCGCAGGTGAAGGAGCGCCTCACCGCCCTGGGGCCCTCGGCCGAGCGCACCGTCGTGCTTTCCCCCGACATCGGCGACGATCAGCTCACCGCCGAAGGGCTGCAGGTGACGCAGAGCCAGCGCTTCCCGTCGTTCCTCACCAGCATGCCGAGCCGGGCCTTCATGGTGGCGTCCACGCGGCCTGGCACGCTGCGGTACTGGCGCGTGGTGCGGGCCCGAGTCGCGCCGCCCTAAAGCGCGCTCACGGCCCGTCAGCGCGCGGGCGCCTGGGCCTCGAAGCGCTTGAGCGTCGCCTCGATCTCGGCGTTCACCGCCTTGAGCATGTCCTGCTTCTCTCGGAACGGCAGGAACGCGCTCTTGAAGCCCGACACGATGATGGTGGTGAGGTCCTCGAGCGAGAGCCCCAGCTCTGTGTGCGCAATCCAGTACTCGTGGCTCACCGTGGTGTCGGTGATGAGCCGAT
>JBILEB010000311.1:0-3917 GCA_044352295.1 Myxococcaceae bacterium | reverse complement strand
ATCACCGCCTCGACCTTCCTCTTCGCGGTGTACCGACCGCGCTCTTCCTTCGCTCGCTTCCCCATCAATCACCTCCAAGGCGATCTTCACCCCAATGAGGTGTCTCAAGAAACCGTCACGCGCCAGAGGCTGAGGGCAGACGCGCGGGGAACGGCTGCAGCCGGTCGTCTCGTCACAAGCGTCGATGGTGCACGCGTTGCCATCGTCGCAGCCTTTGAGTTGCCCAAGACAGGCGCCGCCGCTGCACGCGCCCATCACACAGCTCGTCTCGCAGGCGACGCCGTTGGCCTTGGTGGACTCGATGCACTGGGCGCCCACGACGTCGAAGCGCGCCTCGGAGCAGACGGTGGTGGCAACGCAGGCGGGCACCTCCAGGCCCTCGGCCTCAACTTGAACCTGAAGCTCGCCGACGAGGAGCACGCCCGACACGAGCCCCGGCCGCGACGGCGCGAAGCTGACGGTGAGTTCAATTGATTCACCGCGCACCAGGCGAAGGCGGGGTGTCTCGACGGTGAAGGGCGAGTCCACCACCACGTCGGCCTCAAGCGGCGCGCCGCCCTCGTTGGTGGCCGACACGACACCGGTCACCACCTGGTCGACGTACACAGCGCCGAGTGACAGGCGCTGCGGCGTCACGACCAGTCGGCCAGGCTCCACCTGCTGGACTTGCGACCCGCAACGGCAGCCGTTGAGCACCAGCGACACCACTGCGAGCAAGACGAGGGGGTGCTTCACATCAGCAAGACACTCAACCTCGCCGATGAATGCACGAAAAGTTCAATGCGGCTCTTCTCCCGCTCGAGTGGCGTCGATCTCAACCGTCACTGACGAGCGCAACGTCATGGCGAAGCGCCAGCGCGAGGCGCGCGAAGAAGTCGCCGAGTTCCTGCGACGGGCCTGAGCGGAGCACGATGGCCGGAGGTGCACCGCCCTCACGCACCCAGGTCATTGCCTCCTCGGTGGTCCACCACCCGAGCAGAATGCAGGCGATGGCCTCGAGCTGCTTCCTCCGCCCACGAGAGAACGACTGCGCGCGTGGGGTGGGCAGCTGGAAGAAGACGAGCTCCATCAGCGCGTCGGACGAGAGTCGAATCACCTGGCCGTCTGACGTGCTCCACTCGGCGACGGTCGCGACGGTCGACTCGAAGAACACTCCGCTGCGCGCGCGGAGTGCGGCCACCTGGGCTCCGGTCACCCCGACCGTCGCGAGCAGCTTGGTCGCGACGGACCCTGCGAGTCCCATCGACGACGCCACCTCCATCAGCCAGCGCTCCGTGGAAGCCGAGATGGGGTAGCCGACGAAGCCGTGACAGCCGAACGGCTCGCCGCTCACGTTCACGGGGCAGGCACTGCAGTGCGACGCGAGGGGTTGCAGCTGGGCGGCGGCCTGCTCGGCCATCGCGCGCGTGACGACGACGGTGTCGACGCGTCCATCTCCATGCGTCGTCTGAATCGGGAGCCCCTCGGGCGGCAACACGACCTCGTGTCGCTGGCCGTCCACCGTGACGTGCGACGAGAAGAAGAGCGCCGTCTTTCGCCGAAACGCCATCGCGTCGAGGAACGCGCTGCCGAGCGCCGCCTGAGGAGCACAGTCCCGCTGGACGAAGGCATCGATTCCCATGAGTGAGCAGCCTCTAAAGAACCTTCTTTACCCATTCAGGTTCTTCCGCTCTACGGCGACGTCATGGCGGTCGGCGGAAGTTGGATGCTCGTTGGTGGAGGGGTCCTCGTCGGAGGTGCGACGTTGGCCGAGAAGGTGCTCGGGCACGACGCCCTTCCTGTGTGGCTCCGGGGCGGCGCGCTTGGGCTCGGCGGTCTGGCGGTCGTGTTCGGCAGCTGCGACGCGATGATCAAGAGCGTTCAAGGGGTCGGCAGCCGCGTCGGCTGGAATCCCTTCGTCGCCGGCACGATGGCGGGTCTCGCCTCGAACATTCCCGAGCTGGTGATGCTCGGGTTCGTGCTCGCGGCCGCACCGCGCGTGGGCTTCATCGTCACCTGCCTCACCCTCCACGTGGGAGCGAAGGACAAGTCGAACAAAGCTGAAAACGGGAAGGGCATCGAGGGGGCGTTGGGGCCCGGCGGGCTGCGGGGAAGGGTTTTCGGGGCTGGCGTTCGGTGTCGACGCGGAGTTCACCTCGACGTTGGCGGCGTTCGTTCGTCGCTACGCCAGCGCCGCGCGCATCTTCCGGCTGACGCTCTTCGGGCAGATGACGAACCGCGCCGCGCTCATCTGGGTGTTCCGTGGCATGGAGAAACGCGGCGGCGGCTTCGCGCGAATCGAGATCCCCGACCTCATGGAGATCGACCAGGTGTCGCTGCTGTTCTCAGCCACCGAGTTCCAGACGATGCCGCAGGCCGACGAGCCGAAGGGCTTCGCGCGCGCGATGAGCCTGCGCTCCTTCATGGATGGGACGGCGGAGCAGAAGCGCGAGGCGCTCGAGTCACTCGCCGCCAGCGACAACCCGACCCTCAACACCGCCGACACGATTCAGTGCATCACCTGTCACGTCAGCACGACGGTTCTCTCCGAGCGCGCGATGGTCGCTGGCGTCGACGTGACGACGTTGACCAGCCGATACACCTCGACGCAGTTCGATCTGACCCCGATCGGCGACGTGGCGCTGCGGTTCAGGACGCTGAGAGCGCTCGGCTACCTGCGCAACACGCCGTTGGTGGCGCAGCGCACGGTCAACGAGACGGCGAACGTGATCGGCGAGCTCGAGGCCCGGTTTCCGCCTGCGCCGTAGCGGAGAGACTGGCTGGCTGGCCTGAGATTGACGGTGCGAGAGGAACTGCGAAGGTTCAAGCCTCGTGACGAGGCGCAACGCGATCAGGTCAGCGAGCCTCATTGCGATCACCGTCGCACTCGCGTTGCTCACGCTGTGGTTCCTTCGCGATCAGCGCTCCGCCGACGAGGCACCGGGCGCGACGGATTCGGCGAGTGACGAGCGGGGCAGCAGTCGAGCGCCGCGCTTCCAGGTGCCGGTGTCGCAGCTCGGAGGCGCCCCCGAAGCATCCGCGACTAACCGAGTCGCGCACTCTGCCGATGGCGCGTTCGAGGCAAATCCGAACACGCCTGGGTCGGTGAAGAGCACTTCACCTGAGCTTCACGACGATCGCGCGGCGGCAGCCGATTCGGGCAGCGTTGATCCGCGGTCTCGAGATGGCGGTGTGCCACCAGAAGCCGCTTGTTCCATGAAGACTTCGGTTCGCGCCCAGCTCCGCTTCGTCAATCGGTGCCCGTCGAAGGTCGGGCTTCGTTGGCTGGGGTTCGATTGTGCCGAGCGAGACTACGGCCACATCGAGCGTGGCGAGACGCGAACGGTGACGACCTTCGCGATGCATGTCTGGCGCGTGCTCGACGAGCGTTCTGGCGCGGTGGTCCTCGAATACGCCGCACCCGGATCTACGGCGACCGAAGTCACAGTGTGCGCCGAAACGGACGGAGGTGCTCGACTGGAAGAAGTGCTCGACAGCGGGTTCGTGCCGACGACACTTCGGCAACTCGACACTGGGGCGATCAGGTGTACTCCGCGCCCGCTGCCCGATTTCAAGTCGACGCGCTGCACTCCCGAGGGAGCGTCGAGCGAAACGATGCTGAGCGTCGCCAACGACTGCGTCGGAGAGCCGGTCGTCCTCTCCTGGGTTGACCGAGCGTGTCGCGAACGGCAGTACGCAGAGATCGCCCCAGGCGCGATTCGGGACCAGCACACCTTCGTTGGTCATCAGTGGCGCGTCCGACTCGCTCGAACCGGGCAGCTGCTCAGCGAGTTGGTGGCGACCGGTGCTCCCAACCGAACGTGGAACGCCTGCGGAGGTGGAACCCATCGGTCGGACCATTTTGAGGACCTCATGGACTTCCTGTGGGTGACGGGAGGGGAGGCGAGAGCGTGATGCCGCCGCAGCAGAGGAAGATC
>JBILEB010000190.1:0-13368 GCA_044352295.1 Myxococcaceae bacterium | reverse complement strand
CCGTCTCGGTCGTCGCCTGACCCACGCCCTCGGTGCCGCCGGTGACGGAGAAGCCCTTGAAGCACCCGACGATGGCGATGATGAGGCCGAAGACGAAGGACTTGAAGATGCCACCGCCGAAGTCCATCAGCGAGACGGTGTCGATCGCCGAGCGGAAGTACTGGTCGTACGGAATGTCGTACGTCTGGTTCACCACCACCGAGCCCGCGATGAGGCCGAAGACGTCGGCGAGCGCGGTGAGCGACGGCAAGACGATCGCGCAGGCCACCAGCCGGGGCGTCACCAGCTTCTTGATGGGATCCGCGCCGAGCGCCGAGATGGCGTCGATCTGCTCCGTCACCTTCATCGAGCCCAGCTCCGCGGTGATGCCCGAGCCGATGCGCGCGCCGACGGTGAGCGCGGTGAGCACCGGCCCCAGCTCGCGGAAGAGCGTGAGGATGACGACCTTCCCCACCGTGTGCTGCACGCCGAACTTCGCCAGGAAGTAGGCGAACTGAAGCGAGATCACGAGGCCCGCGAAGAGCGCGACGAGCGTGGCGATGGACAGAGAACGGACGCCCAGCATCACCACCTGGTACGCCATCGAGCCCAGCGCGAGCGGCGGCGTGAAGATGCGGGCGATGCCGCGCACGAACATGAACACCATACCGCCGAGCTGGAGCCACGCCCGGTTGATGCGCGCGGTGAAGGGGATGATCGACTCGAGCTCCTGCTGCACGAGGAGCGCAAGCTCGGTCTCGCGCGTCGTCGGCCCACGTGGCGGTTGGGCCTGGTCGCTCATGGCGAGGCCTCCTGCACGAAGCCGGCGACGAGCGCGTCGAACGCCGCCTGCTGCCGGGGACGATCGCCCTTCGGCGCGACGTAGGTGAAGTCGTGCACGCAGCCGTTCTTCTTGAGCACCACCACCTCGACCTCGGCCGGCACGCCGTCGATCGAGACCGTGTAGAAGCTGCGCAGCGCCGCCCGCCCGTCGAGGGTCTCGGCCTTGCGATCGACGAGCACCCGATCGTCGAACCCGATGAGGAGGTGGCCCGTGAGGACCTCGAGCGATGGATCGCCGTGGTCCTTGCAGGTCGCGTTCATCGCCAGCAGGTGCGCCGAGCTCTTCGAGGCCCACGCGAGATCGTTCTCCGCGAAGCCAATGGGCTTCCACTCGGCCTCGCTCGGCGCCATCACCCGGTAGCGCAGCCCGTCCTTGAAGAAGCGGCCTTCGCGCAGCCCCGCCCCGCACCCGGCCAGGGCGAGCAGCAGACACACACGCACCGACACCGAACGCATCGCGCGCCAGTTAAGCCCGAACCCCAGGCGCGGGCACACTTTCGGACCCGTCCTGGACAAAAAGTTGACTCTACACGGGTGTTCAGGAAGCATACTGAACGCACGTTTCCGACTGAAAGGGTGTCCCGTGGAAGAGCTCACCGACCGGCAGAAAGAGATCCTCTCCTTCGTCCTCCGCACGTCCGAGGAGCGCGGCTTCCCGCCCACCATTCGCGAGATCGGCGAAGAGATGGACATCGCGTCGACCAACGGCGTCAACGACCACCTCAAGGCGCTGGAGCGAAAGGGGTACCTCACGCGAGGAGAACAGCAGAGCCGCTCACTCGTTCCCACCAAGCGGGCGCGGCTGATTCTGGGCCTGGGGCAGACGAAGCGGGACGCGAACATGATCGACGTGCCGCTGCTCGGACGGGTGGCCGCGGGCGCGCCGTTGCTGGCGACCGAGAACATCGAAGACTCCGTGCGCATCGACTCGTTCCTGCTGGGCGGGGCGGGCGGGAAGGAAGTGTTCGCCCTTCGCGTCAAGGGCGAGTCGATGATCGACGATGGCATCTACGATGGTGACTTCTTGTTCGTGCGCAAGGCGCCGAGCGCGTCACCGGGCGACATCGTGGTGGCCCTCATCGAGGACGAGGCCACGGTGAAGCGCTACTTCCCCGAGGGCGAGCGCATTCGGTTCCAGCCGGCGAACAAGACGATGCAGCCGATCTACGTCCACAAGGCGCAGTTCAAGCAGACGATGATCCTGGGCAAGGTCGTCGGCGTGTACCGGAAGATGCCGAGCTGACCCACGCCTGACGAGCGACCTGCCAGCAACAGACCTCGGCTCCACTCACGTGCTGCCAGACGCTGCGAGACCGACAAGGCAGAGCCCCGGTCGCTCGGGCGCTGTCACCCTGAAACATGTCGAGCGGCCTTGCGTCACCGAATCCGTCGTTCAGCCGTGTCGAGTCCGCGGGCACGTCCGGTCGGTTCGGCTCCTTCGGCTCCGACGAGCCCAACCGACGCACGGGTCCGGAACAAAAAACGGCGGAGCAGCCTGAACGAGCGCTGCTCCGCCGCCGACCACGAAGCGTCACGACGCGGGAGGGGTGCCTCGCCGCGACGCCTGGGCCGTGAGTCCTACGGAAGCAGGACCTGGTTGATGACGTGAATCACACCGTTCGAGGTGAACAGGTTGGGCGTGACGACCCGGGGGTACATGGGGTCGAAGGGCGGCGTCGGCCCCGAGGTCGGAATGGGGAACACCCGCACCGTGCCGTTCAACGGACCCACGGCGAGGCTTCGTCCCGTCAGCGCGGTGGCCAACGTCGCCTGCACGCCCGTACCCAGGCCCAGCACCGTCGAGGCGTAGATGGGCGAGGTCACCGTCGGCGAGACCTGCGTGCCAGCGTGCAGCAGCAGCAGGTTGGTCAGGTTCTGGCCCGACGGCACGCTGGCCGAGGGCACCTGCGCGACGGCTGCGTTGTTGGGCGCGAAGAGCGTGAAGTTGGCGGTGCCATCGAGCGCCGCCGCGACCGACGGCGTCCCCGTCGCCGACGTCACCAAGCCCGCCAGGCTCGACAGGCTCGGCTCGGTCGTCACCACGTCGGCGATGCTGGGCAGCAGCACGCTCTGGTTGATGACGTGCACCACGCCGTTGGACGCGAAGAGGTTCGCGGTCACCACCGGCCGTCCATCGAACGTCACGCCCGACGAGTTGCGCACCGCCTGCACGCCGCCGCCGAGGGTCGCGACGGACGCCGACGCGGGCACCTGCGACGCGTACACCGTCGACGCAATCGCGTGGTATCGGAGGATGGGGCTGATCTGCTCCACCGAGAAGCTCGACAGGCCGGTGATGCCGGTCGCCGGGTTTCCGCTCAGCGCTCCCACCGTCGTCGCGAAGGCCGCGTTGCTCGGCGCGATGACGGTGTACGTGCCGCCGTCGGCGCGCGTCGTGTCGAAGGCGGCCACCAGGCCGTTCGCGTTGGTGCCGCCGTCGGGCAGCGAGTCGGCCACCACGAGCGCCGCCGTCAGGCTCGACAGCGACGGGGTGGTGGTGGCGAGGTCGGTGATGCTGGGCAGCAGCACGCCGTTGACCAGGTGCACCACGCCGTTCGAGGCGAAGATGTTGGCCGTCGTCACGTTCGTGCCGTCGATGGTCACGCCGCTGGAGCCGCGCACCGCCGACACCGTGCCGCCGAGGGTGGGCACCTTCGCCGCGGTGGTGGGCACCTGCGACGCGAGGATGCGGTTCGGCGCGACGTGGTAGGTCAAGATGGGCGTCACCTGCGCCACCGAGAAGCTGCTCAGCGAGGTGATGCCGGTGGTGCCGCCGTCGTCCGTGCCGCGCAGCGCCGAGACCGTGGCCGCGAACGCCGTATCGACCGGCGCGAAGACGGTGAAGAGGCCGCCGTCGCTCCGCCGCGAGTCCAGCGTCGACACCAGGCCGTTCGCATTCGAGCCGCCGTCAGGCAACGAGTCGGCGAGCACCAGCGCCGAGGTGAGGCTCGAGAGCGCCGGGGTGGTGGTGGCGATGTCGGTGATGCTGGGCAGTAGCACCGAGCCGATGGCGTGAATGACACCGTTCGAGGTGATGATGTCGGCGATGACGACCGGCACGCCGTCGACCGTCACGTTCGACCCCGTGCGGGTGACCGCCAGCCGGCCGCCGAGCGAGGTGACCGTGCCCGTCGCGGGCACCTGCGCGGCCAGCACCTGGCCCGTCGCCACCACGTGGTACGCGAGCACCGGCGCCAGCTGCGCGGGCGAGAAGCTCGCGAGCCCGGTGATGCCCGTCGTGCCGCCGTCGTCCGTGCCACGCAGGTCGTTGACGAGGGTGCCGAACGCCGCGTTCGTCGGCGCGAAGACCGTCAGCTTCGGCGTCAAACCGTTGTTGTCGAGGGTGGTGGTGAGGCCGTTGATGTTCGCCGCCAGCACCGCCGCGGTGAGGCTCGTGAAGCGGTCGTCGGTGGTGGCCACGTCGAGCACCGAGGGCAGCAGCACGGCGTTGATTTCGTGAATCACGCCGTTGCTCGCCAGCACGTCGGGCGTCACCACGCTCGCGCTCGCGTCGAGGCGAATGGTGGTCCCCTGCAGCGAGCCCCTGATTTTTCCGCCCAGCGCCGTGAACTCACCGTTGGCCGTGGCCGTGGCGAGCACCGCCGCCGCGCGCTGCTCGGTGGGCAGCACGTGGTACTTCAAGATGACCGTCAGCTGGTCGACGCTCAGGTCGTTGACGCCGCTCACACCAAGCGCCGTGAAGAGCGTCTGGAAGGCGGCGTTGTTGGGCGCAAAGACGGTCTTCGTGGGCGTCGCGGCCTGCAGCGCACCCGCCAGGTTCGCGCGCGTCACCGCTGCGACGAGGGTCGAGAAGTTCGGGTTCGACTGCGCCACCGCCACGATGTCGCCGAGCGCCGCGCCGCCGCCCGCGGAGCCTCCTGCAGAACCACCCGCCGAGCCACCGGCAGAACCGCCCGCCGAGCCACCGGCAGAACCACCCGCCGAGCCTCCGGCAGAACCACCCGCCGAGCCTCCGGCAGAACCACCCGCCGAACCGCCGGCGCGACCGCCCGCCGTTCCACCATCAGGCGTTTGTTCCATGGGGCCGCACGCAAGGCCGCCCAGCAGGGCGGTCGTGAGCGCGACTCCGACTCCGTATTTTCTCAGCATCATGTGTGTGTTTCCTTGGGGTTGTAAGGCCGGCCGCCATCTTTATTTCCGCTATGATGGATCAGTTTCCATTGTTGCGGATGACATCTGAAAGCGCGTGTTCACCATCCGCGCGGGGCCGGTACGGAGTGAGGTGGCGGGGCTGGTTGCTGCGTCACGAGAAAAAGGTGTCGGACCAACCAGACCGCCGGCCTCGTTTCGTAGAATCGACATGCTGCGCCTGGGATGGCTGCTGGTGGCACTGGCTGGCTGTGGACAGCCGACGCCGGCGCAGGTGCGGGTCATCAACGTCATGAACGGTGTGAGGTCCATCGACGTGGCCGTGCGCGGTGAGGAGCACGCGCGTCGCCTCAGGCCAGGAGAGGCGTCGCTGTTCGAAGTCCTGGACGCCGGGCCGGCCGAGGTGGCGGTGAACGACTCGGTGACAGGCGAGGTGCTGGGGCGGCTGCGGCTCGACGCTCCGGAGGCCCGCTCGCTCAGCCTCGTCGTGGCGGCGCCAGCCGAGGGGGTGCAAGGGTACGGCGTGGTGCACCGGTTCGCAGCGCCTCGAGATGGCTTCATTCGGGCACGGGTGCTCAACGCTGGGCTGGCGGAGGCGGGCCCGTTGGTCGTCGCCGACCAGTCGTTCGGCGCACTCGCCCCCGGAGACGACACCGGGCCCGACGGGGTCGAACTGCCGGCCAGTCGGCCGAGCGGGCTTTCCGTCTTCATCGATGGTGCGCGCCTGAGCTTCCGGGTGCCGGCGCTGCCTGACCGGAGCGAGCTGCTCCTGGTGTTGAGCCGTTCGGCCGGCGGGCAGGGCATCTCGATGCTGGGTGTGGCACCTTCCGCGGTCCTGGGGTTCTTCGAACCCGTCACCGGAGTCCCGTGATGCGCTGCCGACGACACACCCTCTCGACGCTCGCGCTGGTGCTGGCCGGGTGTCTTTCGCCCATCACCAGTGAACCGCCTCCCGCGCCCATCGAGCCCGGCACGGTCGAACTGGTGACCGCCGGTCGCCGCAGCGCCTGCGCGTTGATTCAAGGCGGCTCGGTGCGCTGCTGGGGCGCTCCGGGGCTGGTGGGCGATGGCAGCAGGTCGCTGCGGGTCGAGCCCGTGCCGGTGAAGGGCATGACGTCGAGCGTGCGCGCGGTGGCGGCGGGCAACGGCCACACCTGCGCGCTCACCACCGCTGGCAAGGTCTTCTGCTGGGGTGAGAACGCGCGCGGCGAGCTGGGCGTCGGCTCGCGTGAAGCCGCGCTCGAGCCACGGCAGGTGACGGCCCTCACCGACGAGGTGACGCAGGTGACGGTCGGCGCGGCGCACACCTGCGCGCTGCTCGCGACCGGCGCGGTGCAGTGCTGGGGCGTCAATGACCAGTACCAACTGGGCGGCGGCGCCCAGAACGAGTCCCTCACGCCCGTCGCGGTGCAGGGGTTGACCGGCGGCATTCGCAGCGTGGCGGCGGGCTCGGCGCACACCTGCGCGGTGACGGCCAATGGCGAGGTGCACTGCTGGGGTGGCAACGCGCACGGCGAGCTGGGCCTCGGCGCGCCGTCGCCGGAGCCCGTCGCGGCGCCCTCGCGGGTCGTCGGGCTGCCGGGGCCGATGATGATGGTGGCGGCCGGGCGCTTTCATTCCTGCGCGGTGTCGACGGCCGGGGCGCTGTGGTGCTGGGGGCAGAACGAGTTTGGGGCGCTCGGTGACGACACCAGTCTCGACCGCGCCGCGCCGGTGCAGCCGGTCGGACTGCCGGCGGCGGTGGTGGGGCTCTCTGCTGGGGCTGGAGGGACGTGCGCCGTGCTGGCCAACGCCGATGCGTGGTGCTGGGGCAGCAACCTCAATGGGCAGCTGGGCGACGGCACGCGCATTCACCGGTCCCGGCCGGTCAAGGTCATGGGCTTCTCGGGCGACAGCCGCATGGTGTCGTACGGCGAAGAGTTCTCCTGCGGCACCACGCGCGCGCTGCGGGCGCTGTGCTGGGGACGAAATGACGACGGCCAACTCGGTGATGGCACCGCCGCCGGCCGCGAGGTGCCTGCGCCGGTGATGGGGCTCTGACGATGGCGACGAGGCGCGAGCGCGTGGCCTCCGCGAAGGCCGCTCCGGTGGGGCCCTCGACGTTCCCGGGGAGCTGACGACGCGATGCTCGAGCACGACCGCCCGCTCCTCGAAGGGTATCGGCGTGGTGACCGCGCGGTCCTCGACGTCATCTACCGGCGGTTGTCGGCGCCGGTGCTGCGGGCGTTGTCTCGGGGCTTCGGGGTGCGCGTCTCGAGCGGCGTGAGCGCGGTGCAGGTGAGCCCGCTGGACCTCGACGCGGCCCACCAGGAGACCTTCGTGCGCGTCTTTTCGGACTCGGCCCGGCTGCACTACGACGGCCTCAAGCCCTTCGAGCCGTACGTGTTGGCCATCGCGCGCTCGGCGGCGATCGACGTCCTCCGCGCGCAAGGCAAGCTTCACCGCGAGGCGCTGCCGCTCGACGAGGTCGCCGAGACGTTGTTCGACCCCACCGCGTCGCCCGAGGCGCAGGCCCTGCAGGCCGAGGCCGCGGCCGTGGTGAAGGGGTTTCTCTCGACGCTGAGCGCCGACGACCGCGCCTTCGCCACGGCGCGCTTCATCGAGGGCCTCTCGCAGGAGCGGGCGGGCGCGCTGTGCGGGTGGTCGCGCCAGGAAGCGCGCACCAAAGAAGCGAAGCTGAAGGCCCAGTGCCTCAAGCACCTGTCGACGAAGGGCTTCCTCGACGGGCCCTCGTCGAAGGGCGCCCTCGTCACCACGCTGGTGCTCGAGCTGTTCCTCGTGGGGTAACCACCATGTTCTTCCTGTTCGACGCGCACATCGACGGTGAGCTCGGCCCCCTGGGCAGCGGCGCCCTGCCCCCCCGGCGCTTTCGCAAGGTGGTGCGGCACGCGCGCAACTGTCATCGGTGCGCGGCGCTGTACGAGCGGGCGATTCGGGTGCTGCGGCAGCTCGAGCACCGCTCCCCCTGGGAGCCGGCGCAGCTCGAGCTCGAGGCCTTGACGTCGCTCAACGGCCCGGTCGCTCGCGCGAAGGTCTTTCGACCGTCAATGGCCACCGCGGCGGTGGGCCTGGCGATGGCAGCCGCGGTGGCGCTGCTCCTCTTCGCCCCGAGTAGTGGCGACGAGCTGACGGTGCGTGGAGCGCCCACCGCCGTGCCCGTCGCCCTGCGCATCTTCTGTGGTGGGCGGGGCGCGGCGCTGAGCGAGCTGAAGGAAGGCGCCGCGTGCACGGCGGGGCAGTCGTTGGCCTTCGCGGTGGGGGCGGCTCCGGCCTTCTCGAGGGTGGTGCTGCTGGTGCGCGGGCCGTCGACCGTCGAAGCATCGGTGTCGGCGACGGTGAACGCGCAGGTCGGCGCGGAAGAAGCGGTGGCCCTGACGGCGGCGCTCGAGCGAGGAGGCGAGGTCGAGGTGGTGGCGGCGTTCGCTGGGGACGAGGTGAGCGCGGCGGCGGCGGCCAGAGGTGAAAAGAGCGCTGGGGCGCTGGTGCTCAAACGCGTCGTGAAGGTGGCGCCGTGAAGAACCTCAGGCCGGGGTCGACGAGCCCCGTCGACGACGCCCCGGGCGGACGAACGTCGAGCGGCGGGTCGGCTCTCCGCAGCCGGGTGGCGCTCGCCGTCGTCACCGCCGCCCTGCTGACGTCGGTGACCGCGCACGCTGGCATCGTTCGCCGGGCGCTCATCGTGGCGTACAATGGCAGTGACCGGCCCGGGACCGCGCCGCTGCGGTTCGCCGACGACGACGGGTACCGCTGGCGCGAGGTGCTCGAGCGGCTGGGCTTCGAGGCCACGCTGCTCACCGTGCCCGACGCCGACACCGCGGCGCTCGAGGCGCAGCGCGGGAAGCCGCTCCTGGTGCCCACCACCTCGGGGCTCGAGGCCGCGGTAGCCGCCATCGCCGAGCGCACCCGCCTCGACCGCGCGAGCGGTGCGCAGGTCGACGTCGTCGTCATCTACGTGGGCCACGGGCAGACCAACGAGCTGGGGCGGGCCTATCTCACCCTGGTGGACGGGCGCCTCGACCAGACGGCGCTGTACGAGCAGGTCGTCGACCGGCTCGGCGCCGACTTCGTGCACCTCATCATCGACGCCTGCCACGCGGGCGGCGTGGTGGGCAGCCGCGGGGCCGACCCGGCGTTGCTCGACGAGCTCAAGACGCGCCTGGCGAAGGAACAGCTGAAGGCGCACCCCACCGTGGGCGCGTTGTTCGCCGAGTCCGAAGAGGGTGAGACGCACGAATGGAGCCGCCTGCGCGCAGGAATCTTCAGCCACGCGGCGCGCAGCGCCCTGCTGGGGGCCGCCGACGTCAACCACGACGGCTCCATCGCCTACGGCGAGCTGGACGCCTTCGTGGCGTCGTCGATTCGCGGCGTGAAGGGCGGGCGCGCGCGGCTGCGCCTGAAGACGTCACCACCCGAGCTCGATCCGGGCCGGGTGCTCGCAGGTCCTGCGCCGTGGGGCCCGACGCTGAGGGTGCCGATGGGTCCCGAGTTCTCGCGCCTGTCCATCGAAGACGCCGACGGCGTTCGGTTGCTCGACGTCAACCGCCAGGACGGTGAGCGCGTCTCGTTGTCGTTGCCGGTGCGTGACGCGTACTGGTTGAGGACGGCGAAGGGCGAGGCGCGGGTGACGGCCGGTGAGCTGGGCAGCGGCATCATCCTGGCGGCGGCCGAGGTCGGTACTCGCGGTGGGTTGGAAGAAGGCTACACGCGCGGCCTCTTCGCGGTGCCCTTCGGGCGAGGCTTCTTCGACGGGTATCAGGCCAGCCAGGGCGGGGCGCCGCTCGAGTTCCTGGAAGTGGGCGGAGAGGCCGAGCCGGTGGCCGACCCGGGCCGCTTCGACGGGGCGTGGCTGGGCTGGGGCGTGTCGGTGGGCGCGCCGGTGATGTTGGCGCCCCTGGGCGCCGTGGGGGTGAGCGGCGGGCTGAGCGCCGCCTTCCGCACCGACGGTTGGTTGTATTGGGGTGGGCGAGCCCAGTGGACGCTGGCTCTGGGCACCCTGGGCGGCGCCACCGTGCATCGTTCGACGCTGGGGCCGCTGGTGGGGCTGCGGGGCAGGACCGCGGTCGCGCCGTTCATCGAGGTGTCGCCCCAGTGGGCGCCCACGGTGGTGGTGCGACCGACGGTGACCCAGGGAGACCTGTCTGCCTTTGGAGCACACCTCGCAGCCGGGGTGATGGGCAGCCGCACCTTCCTGCGCGGGCTGCGCGTGTCATTGTCGGTCGACCTCGACGCGGTGCAGGTCGACGGCGCGCGCAGGGCCGTCGTCATTCCCGGAGCGGAGCTGTCGATGACGTTCTGAAAAGGAGCCCTTCAGGACCCCGAGGTGCACGACTCCCTCGAGCGTCGGCAGTGCCCCAGGAGCCCCGGCTGGCTCGAGGGTGGGGGGGCCTGGCCGCCGCGTTCGCACGCAGAAATCTCGGCGTCGAAGTCGAGCCGCGGGTACCCGGTTCGCAACCTCGAGGGCGAAGACCTCGACTGAGACGAGAGCGGACGAACGATTCAGGGACACTTCGCGGGGGCGATTCGGGCGCAGGCGGCCTTCACCAGCTCGGTCTTGCCCAGCTCCTTCGCCAGGCGCGCAGTCGCGAGCTGCAGGGGCTCGTTCTTCTTCTGCTCTTCCTCCGCCGCCACGGCCTCGAGGAGCTTGAGTCCGTCGGCCTTCCGTCCCAGGTGGGAGAGGAAGTCGGCCAGCTCCATCGACTCACGCACCTCTTCACCCGTCGCCGTGGTGAGCGCCTTGTCGAGCTCGGCCTTCGCGCAGGCCACGTCCTTGCGGCTCAGACACAGCCGGCCCAGGCCCACGTGGTACAGCGCCTGATCCTTCGCGGCGATCGCCTTCTTCCACGCGGCCTCGGCCTTCTCCGGCCGTGACTGGCGCAGCTCGAGCTCCGCGACGAGCTCCCACACGGTTGGATCCGCCTCGGCCGCCACGCCATACGCGGCGATCGCGTCATCCCACCGGCTCACCTCGACATACCGGTCGCCCAGCTCCTGGCTCAGCTCAGGCGACGACACGCCCTTCGCCTTCGCGGCCTCGAGCACCTCGAGCGCGCGCGGCCCCTGCTTCGCCTTCGCCAGCTCGCTCGCCGCTTTCACCACCAGCTCGGCCCGGGCCTTGTCCGGCGCCACGTCACTGGCCATCAGCAGGCGCTTGACCGCCTCGTCGAGGTTCCCGTTCTCCAGCGCCGTGTCGGCGAGGGACTCGAGCGCGTTGTAGTCCTTCGGGTTGAGCGTCAGCGCCTTCTCGAGCGCCGTCTTCGCCTTCTCTTTCTCACCCTTGATGCCGTAGAGCACGCCCAGCCGGCTCCACGTCGTCGGCCGGTTCGGCTCGAGCGCCGCGGCCTCTTCGAACTTGTTGAGCGCGTCGTCGATTCGCTGCTCCGACATCAGCAGCTCGCCTTCGGCGCCTGGCAGGCGTTTGTCGCCGGGGTTGAGCCTGCGCACCTCGTCGAACTGCGCGTGCGCCTCTTTGAAGTCGCCCTTCAGGTACGCCGCGGTGGCCGCGACGTAGTGCCCGTCGGCCTCGGTCTTCGGATCGACCGGTGGTGGATCCGGCTTGCACGAGCACGACAGGGCCAGGCTGACCGTCGCCAGGGCGCACGCCGTCCACATCGACGAGCGCCTCATGCGCGGGAGAGCCGCTCCACCACCTTCGCGCGCGCCGCGCTCGCCGCCGGGTGGCCCGGGTGCTGCGACAACACCGCGTCGAGCGCGTCCTTCGCCTCGGCGTGGCGCCCCATCGCGTTGAGCACCGCGGCCCGATTGAAGCGCGCGCCGAGGTGGGCCGGATCGATCGCCAACGCGTCGTCACAGGCCTTGAGGGCGAGCTCGTTCCGGCCGGCGAGCTGCAACGCCAGCGCATAGTTCGAGAACACGTCCGGGAGCGTCGGCCCCCAGCGCACCGCGGCTTCCAGCACCTCCAGCGCCTTCGCCGAAGCGCCCGCCTCACCTCGTCGCGCGCGCTCGAGCCACACTGCGCCGAGGTTCGAGCGATACTCCGGGACCTCAGGCTCGGCCTCGACGGCCTTCTCCAGGTTCGAGAGCGCCGCCTCGAGATCGCCCTGCCGCAGCGCCAGCGCGCCTCGTGCGTACCGCCACAGCCCCCGCGCCTGCATCACCTCGGAGGCCTGCTGCAGCGCGCCGATCGCGCCCGACAGATCGCCCTTCGCCTCGAGCGCGCGCGCCTGCTCCAGCACCGAATCGAGCGTCGTCGCCATCAGAACGTCCACGCGAGCGTCGAGAGCGCCCACTGCTTGAGGTTGGTGAAGAAACCCTCTTTCGCCAGCTCCTTCGTCGTGACCTGGGTCGTCTCCTTGAGGCCCGCGGCGAAGCGCTGTTCGAGCGATGCGGCCGTCCTGGGATCGGTCACCGCCATGGCGATCTCGGCGTCGGTGTTCTTCGAGCGGCCGTTGAGGTTCACCGAGCCGACGATGCTGAACTCTCCGTCGAAGGTGGCCGTCTTCGAGTGCAGCGTGCCGCCGTGCTTCTCGTGGATCTTCACGCCGGCCGCGAGCAGGTCGTCGTAGAAATACCGGGCCGCGTCCGAGACGAAGCCCATGTCGTTGGCCTCGCGGCTGTTCGTCATCACCTGCACGTCGACGCCCCGCTGCGCCGCCGCGATGAGGGCCTTGCGCAGTTCGGGCGGAGGCAGGAAGTAGGCGTTCTCGATGGTGATGCGCTTCTGCGCCGCCTCGATGGCGCGCAGGTGGAGCTTCGTGGCCGTCTGCTCCAGGCCCTTCACCTCGGGGTTGTGCTGCACCACGCGCACCGAGGGGCCGCCCTCCTTCGCCACCAGCGGCGGGAAGAGCTTCTGCCGGTCGGCCTCGGAGATCGGCGCGCCCACCTCGTTCCAGTTGCGCAGGAACGCGTGCATCGAGTCGCGCACGCCCGGGCCCTCGAGCTTCACGTCGGCGTCGCGCCAGGCCTCGGTGCCCTTGCCGTCCTTGCCGCCGCCGCGCGAGAGCACCATGCGCCCGGAGCCGCCCAGCGCGTACTCGTCGGCGATGTTCATGCCGCCCAGCACCGCCGTCTGGCCGTCGACGATGAGGTTCTTCTCGTGCCAGCGATCGTTGAGATCCCACACCTTCCACTTCTCGCCGTACGCCCGTACGTCGACGCCGGCGTCGCGCATCAGCTGGAACATCTTCGGATCCGCGCGGCCGGAGCCCACCGCGTCGTAGATGACCCGCACCTGCACGCCCTGCTTCGCCTTGTCCGCGAGCTGGCGCGCGAGCTTCCAGCCGGTGTCGTCGGAGTTGAAGATGAAGGTCTGGAAGCAGACCGAGTGCTTGGCGCCGGCGATGAGCTTCTCGCGCTCCGCGAAGGACTGAACGCCGTCGTACAGCATCGACACGGTGTTCCCCTCGGTGGCGCGCGACTTCGTCTCGGCATCGAGCCGGGCCTCGAAGGCGTGCGAGCGAAAGCCCGACGGTGGCGGCG
>JBILEB010000189.1:0-13421 GCA_044352295.1 Myxococcaceae bacterium | reverse complement strand
CAGCGCGCGGAGCACCGACTCGACGATCGCCTTCGCGTCGAAGTAGTCGGCCTCGGCCTCCTTCGCGGTCCACGTGCGCGAGCCATGGCGCAGGCCCCACACGACGCCGGCGACCTCGAGCTTCTCCTTCGCGACGGGGACGGTGCCCTGCCCGCCCGACGACTGGTCCGGCTGATACGAGCGCGCCCATTCGTAGAAGCGCACGCCCTCGAGCTGATGCCGGGCCGCGCGCGTCACGTTCTGCACGAGCGACGGGAGCAACGTCGTGCGCATCACCGACTGCTCCACCGAGAGCGGATTGGCGACCGCGATGGCGCCCTGCCCCGCGTCGAAGGCCGCGAGCTCCGCCGGCGAGACGAAGGAGTAGTTCACCACTTCGTCCACGCCCTGCCCGGCCAGCGCGCCGCGGATGAGGCGCTCGACCCGATGGGCCGGACGCTCGGGCTCGAGCTCCGACAGGCCAGGCGGCAACGCCTCGGGGATCGCCGCGAACCCACGCACGCGCGCGATCTCTTCGACGAGATCCTCTTCGATCGCGACGTCCACGCGCACCGACGGCACCTCGAAGGTGGCCGCCGTGCCATCGCCCGAGCGCTTCGTGAAGCCCAGGCTGGTCAAGATCCGATGACACTCCTCGGCCGGCACCGCCACGCCCAGCACGTCGGCGACCTTCTGCGTGCGCAGCGTCACCTGGCGGGGCGCCTTCGGGGTCGGGAACACGTCGACGCGGCCCTTCAGCACGCGCCCGCCACCCAGCTCGGCGATCAACGCCGCCGCGCGGTCGAGCGCCTCGGGCACCACATGCAGATCCGTGCCTCGCTCGAACCGGTGTGACGACTCGGTGTGGAGCGCGTGCCGCTTCGCCGAGCGCCGCACCGTGGTGGGCTGGAACGTCGCGCACTCGAGCAGCACCCGGGTCGTCTTCTCTGTCACCTCGCTCGACGCGCCGCCCATCACGCCCGCGAGCACCAGCGGCGCGGTGGCGTCACAGATGAGCAGATCGTCCGTCTGGAGCGTGCGCTCCTTGCCGTCGAGCGTGGTGAGGCGCTCCGTGGCCTTCGCGGTGCGGACGACGATCTGCGCGCCGCCGATGCGATCGAGATCGAACGCGTGCAACGGCTGGCCGTACTCGAGGAGCACGTAGTTGGTGATGTCGACGAGGTTGTTGATGCCGCGCATGCCGGCGGCCTTGAGGCGCTCCTGCATCCACGCCGGAGACGCCTTCACCGTCACGCCCTCGATCACCCGCGCCGCGTACCGCCAGCAGCGCTCGGGATCGTCGATGCGAATGGCGATCTTCGTGCTCGCCTCGACGTCGGTCTCGGCCAGCGTCGCGGCGGGCGTCTTGAGGGGCACGTTGAACAGCGTGGCGACCTCGCGGGCAATCCCCAGGTGCGAGAGCGCGTCGGCGCGGTTCGGTGTGACGTTGACCGTGAACACCACGTCATCGAGCCCCAGCGCCTCGGCGATGGGCTGGCCCACCTTCGCGCCCGCGTCGAGGATCAAAAGACCGGCGCTCTCCTCGGAGAGCCCCAGCTCCTTCGCGCTGCAGAGCATGCCCGAGCTGTCGACCCCTCGGAGCGCGGCCTGTTTGATCTCCGTCCCGTTGGGGAGCTTCGTCCCCACCGTCGCCAGCGGCACCTTGTCGCCGACCTTGTAGTTCTTCGCGCCACAGACGACCTGGAGCGGCTCCGAGCCCCCGCGATCGATCTTCGTCACGGAGAGCCGATCGGCGTTGGGGTGCTGTTCGCTCGCGACGATCTGCGCGACGACGACCCCGCGGAGCGCCTCTGCCGGCCGCTCGATGCCCTCGATCTCCAGCCCCGCCATCGTCAACCGGCTGGCCAGCTCGTCGACCGACTCGGGCAACTGCACGTATTGGGACAGCCACTTCAGCGAGATGCGCATGGAGGATGGTTTCCGATGAAGAGGATCAGAACTGCGCGAGGAAGCGCGCGTCGTTCTCGAACATGGTCCGCAGGTCGTCGATGCCGTACCGGAGCATCGCCAGGCGCTCGACGCCCATGCCGAACGCGAACCCGGTGACCTTCGAGGCGTCGTAGCCCGCGTGCGTGAAGACGTTGGGGTGCACCATGCCGCTGCCGAGCACCTCGAGCCACCCGGTGTGCTTGCACACGCGGCAGCCCTTGCCCGAACAGAACACGCAGCTCACGTCGACCTCGGCCGACGGCTCGGTGAAGGGGAAGAAGCTCGGGCGGAAGCGCGTCTTGGTCGAGGCGCCGAAGAAGGCCCGCGCGAACGCCGCCAGCGTGCCCTTGAGCTCGGCGAAGGTGACCTTCTCGTCCACCAGCAGCCCCTCGACCTGATGGAACATCGGGGTGTGCGTCTGATCGCTGTCCTTGCGGTACACGCGGCCCGGCATCACGCCTCGCAGCGGCGGCTTGTGCGCGAGCATGGTGCGGATCTGCACCGGCGAGGTGTGCGTGCGCAGCACCACGGGCCCGACGCCCTTCGGCAGCCACCCGGCCTCGACGTAGAACGTGTCCTGCATGTCGCGCGCGGGGTGATCGGCCGGCACGTTGAGCGCCTCGAAGTTGTACCAGTCGAGCTCGATCTCGGGCCCGCTGTAGACCTCGAAGCCCAGGCGCGAGAACACGCGCACGATGTCCTCGAGGGTCTGTGAGACGGGGTGCCTGCGGCCGAACGCGACGGCACGGCCGGGCAAGGTGACGTCGAGCCTGGGCCCCTTGAGCTCTTCCTCGAGCGCGGCCGCTTCGATCCGCGCCTGCGCCGCCGAGAGGAGCGCCTCGATCTCGGCTTTGACCGTGTTGGCGACCTCGCCGATGGCCTTGCGCTCCTCGGGAGGTAGCTTGCCCATCGACCCCAACACCGCGGAGAGCTCGCCCTTCTTGCCGAGGAACCGGCCCTTGAGGGCCTCGAGCTGTTGAGCGGTCTGCGCGGCCGACACCTCGGAGCGAGCCGACTCGGACAGCGCCTTCAGACGATCGTGCATGACGTCGGGCATTACCCGAAAGGACGCAGCGCGGAAACGGTCACTGACGATCGGGCGCGGCGAGCGCAGCCACCTTGCGCAGCTCGGTGAAGGCCTGGGTCTGCGGGAGCGAGAACCGGCTGATCACCCACTCCGCCGGCGAGCCGAAGGACTCGAGGAGCGCCTCGTGACACCGAAACGGCATGAGCGGGTAGCCCGGCGCCACGCTGAAGGCCACGACGGGGTTCTTCGGCTCGGCCGCCTTCCCGTCGGCCGGCGCCTCCTTCGGAGCCTCAGCGCCCGGCAGCACACAGTCGCCCCGGCACGTCGCCTCGACGATGGGCGTGGCCACGGGCATGTTGATGACGCGAGCGGAGAACTTCCACGCCCCGACCGGCAGCCCGTTCTCATACCGTCCCTCGAGCTCGGGCCCTGCGGTGGTGCCGAGCCGGAACGCGCCCTGACGAAGCCCGCGTTCATGCAGAGACGACAGCTCGAGCGTGGCGGCGCCCCACGGCACCGTCGCCGCGAACTCGCCCGTCACGTACCCCTTCTCACACGACACCTTCTTGAGGATCCCGAAGCCCTCGACCGTGCCGGTGCCTTCCTTGAACTCGACGGACTTCGTGACCTCGCCGGCCGTCATCGTCCAGGTGCCAGTCGGGCGAGCGTCCTCATCGAACGCGCCGCGAACGCGGAGCTCCGGGCGGTCGAGCTCGTAGGCGTCCACCAGGCACAGCGCGACGGGCTCGCGGCAGGGCAGCTTGCGCGAAAACACCTCACGCCAACGGCCCTTGCGACGGATGGTCGAGACGATGCCATCGGCGTTCCGGTAACGCTCGAGATCGGCCACGCAGCCCGAGTCCGACAGCACCACGTTGAGCTGGGCGGTGATCTCGGAGCCCACGCGGCACTGGCGGGTGAAGCTCCCGTCCTTCCACGCGCCCTCCCAGCGCGTCTCACGGCCTCGACACGGCGGCGGCGCGAGCAGCTCGGGCTCGACGGGCGTGTTGACGCGACACCAGGTCAGCGCAGGAGGCGGCGCGAAGTCATCGACCGCCTGCATCGATCGTTTGATGCTGGCGCACGACAAGAGCACCAGGAGCCCCAGAGTCCATCGCATGGCCAGCGCTCCTCGCGCGGCTCGGGGGCGATGTCGAGCACTTCACGCCGCTCCACGCCGATCGTCGGGAGTGCTTCACGGGTGGCGCCGAGGCGTGGTTCGCGCAGCGCCTGGCGCAGGGCTGCGTCACTCGTCTGTGGGACGGAAGGGCCTCCAGGGTCGTCCGAAACGACTCGGGGCCACCCTCCATCACCGGAGAGCAGCCCCGAAAACCACCGTTGAGCCAGAACTCAGGCCTTGGCGATGGCGGCGACGGCGTTGAAGCCGGCCGGATCGTGCACCGCGAGATCCGCGAGGATCTTGCGATCGATGACGACCTTCGCCTTCGAGAGGCCGGCGATCAGCCGCGAGTACGAGAGGCCTGCGAGGCGGGCCGCGGCGTTGATGCGGACGATCCACAGGCTGCGGAAGTCGCGCTTCTTGCGAGCACGGTCACGCGAGGCGTAGTCGAGCGCGCGCTCGACGGCCTGGTTCGCGCGCTTGTAGCAGTTCTTCCGACGGCCCCTGTAGCCCTTGGCGAGCTTCAGGATTGAGTTGCGGCGACGACGCGCCTTGACGCCCTTCTTGACGCGCATGGCTTAGTTCGCTCCGTACGGGAAGAGTTCCTTGACGACCTTCTTCGCGTCCATGTCGCGAAGCAGGCCAGTGCCGCGGGTGCGGCGACGACGATCCATCGACTTGGCGTGGGTGAAGAGGTGCTTGCCGAACGCCTTGGCGTGCTTGACCTTGCCGGACTTCTTGACGTGCAGGCGCTTCTTCGCCCCGCTGCGGGTCTTCAACTTGGGCATGACGATTCCTCGAGAAACAGCTGGAAAGGTCGGCGGCACTATCGCCTCCCCACCCACCTGTCAACCCTGCGGAGGCGCAGGCTGCGGCTCGGGCGCGGCGGGGGCCGGCACCTCGGGTTTGGCTTCGGCGCGCGGCGACGACGCGGGCGCACCAGGGGCTCCGGGCACCAGGCCCTTGCGCTCGGCCTTCTCCTTCTCGGCCTCGGCGACGGCGATGCGGTGTGCGTCACGGGCGCGCTGGGCCACCTTCGGGTTGGGCCCGAGGATGATGAACATCGTCTTGCCCTCGAGGCGCACCTGCTGATCGACGACCGCGATGTCCTTCGTGTCGGCGGTCACGTCATCGAGGATCGCCGTGCCGAGCTCGCGGTGGGTGATCTCGCGGCCGCGGAACATGATGGTGATCTTCGCCTTGTTACCTTCTTCGATGAAGTCGCGCACGTGGCGGAGCTTGGTCTCGTAGTCATGCTCCTCGGTCTTCGGCCGGAGCTTGACCTCTTTCACCTTCACGACGACCTGCTTCTTCTTGGCCTCGTTCGCCTTCTTCTTCTCTTCGTACTTGAACCGGCCGTAGTCCATGATCTTGCAGACCGGCGGACGGGCCATGGGGTTCACTTCGACGAGGTTGAGGCCTTCGGCCTGCGCGCGCGCGAGGGCCTGATCGGTCGGCAACACGCCCAGCTGTTCGCCGTTCGGTCCGACGACTCGGACTTCACGGGCTTTGATACGGCGGTCAGTTCTCTGGTCGCGTGCGGTAGCGATGGCGGGGTCTCCCGTTGGATGAAAGAGGCGCGCTTCTGATCCATCGGTCCAGGCAAGTCAAGGACCAGCCGTTCCACCGGCTCACAGGGTTTGGGATTGGTGTGGGGACTTGTAGAAACGATGAAAGGCGCACCATTGTTCGAACTGTTCGAACATCCGAGCACCAGCATCGGGGGCTGCATGGACATTACCGACGTGAAAATCTTCCCGGTCGAGGAAGACAAGCTGCGCGCCTACGTGACGATCACCCTCGACAACTGCTTCGTCGTGCGAGACCTCAAGGTGATCAGTGGCGCGGCCGGGCTCTTCGTGGCGATGCCGGCGAAGAAGCGCAAGGACGGCACCTACAAGGACATCGCGCACCCGCTCAACGCCGAGACCCGGGAGCGCTTCGAGAAGATCGTGCTCGCGGAGTACGAGCGCACCTTGACCCTGGCGCCTCCTGTTCGGCGACCGAGCGGAACGAACCACCGGGCCGTCGAGGCCTACGCCGATCCCGACTGACGTTTACTGGGCCGTGACCCGGATGAGTTGATCGCCACCGGGCCGACCGTCGGTGGTCAGGTAGAGCGAGCCGTCGGGGCCCTGCACGACGGCGCGAATGCGCTCCATGCCACCGAAGAGTGTCGTCACCTGCCCCGTCACTGCGCTGCCGTCGGCAGCGAGCTGCATCACGCGCACGTTGCGGTCACCCAGCGAGGCCACCGCGAGCGCGCCGGCCCAGTCACGCCACTGCGCGCCCACGAGGAAGTCACAGCCCGACATGCCGCCGGAGTTGCCGTCACGGAACGCCGGCCGCAGCGCCATGGGGAACTTCGTGGTGTCGGTCATCGACGTCCCCATGTAGCCCCAGTACGTCGGGTCGTTCGCGTTGGCCGGGTTCTTCGGATCCCAGCCGCCATTGCCGCCTGCCGTGAGCCGGGTGACCTCGTCGTCGGTGCCGGGGCCGTGCTCGCACAGGTAGGGGTCTCCGCTGCCGGGGCGGAAGGTGATGCCCTGCGGGTTGCGGAAGCCGAAGGCCCAGATCGCGGGACGGAAGGGCGAGGCCATGTTGCCCGGAGGGATCGTGCCGTCCTTCCGAATCCGCAGCACCTTGGAGCCCATCGCGGTTGGATCCTGCGGCACGGTCGCCGAGCGGGTGTCTCCCGTCGTCAGATAGAGCAGTCCATCGGGCCCGAAGCGCAGGCGGCCTCCAGAGTGGGCGCCGCTGTTGCCCCAGCTGATGCCGACGAGGAGATCCTGCCGGTCGGTGACGCCGTCCCACCCCTCGTTGACGCGGAAGCGCACGACGCGGTTGTCGACGGTCGTCGGGTTGACGCGCGAGGAGAAGTACACGAACACCAGGCGCGTGGTGGCGAAGTCGGGGTCGACCGCGAGGCCCATCATGCCGCTCTGACCTGACGGGCTGATGTCCATGGGCCGATGCAGGACCGTCGAGGTCGTCGCCCCTGGGCGCACCACGCGAAGGTTCCCGCCGCGCTCGGTGAAGAGGAGCGTTCCGTCCGGCGCGAAGGCGAGATCCCACGGGACGGCGAGGCCCGAGAGGACCACCGTGCGGGTGATCATCGGCGCACCGGTGGCGAGCCCCGAGGCGCGGAAGGTCACCGCTCCATAGCCCGGTGCCGTCGCGGTCACGGTCTGCGTCCCGGCCGTGGGCCCGAGTCGCCAGGCCCCCACGCGCGCGATCCCGCTGGCGTCGCTCGTCGCGGGGCTGCCCGTGACGGTGCCTCCTCCGCTCACGACGGTGAAGGTCACCGCGACGCCCGCCGCTGGCTGGCCCTGGGCGTCACGGACCCGAGCGGCCAGCGCCACCGGCACGTTCATCGACACCGGCGCCGTCTGGTCCTGCCCCGCCTCGATCGCGATGCTGGCCTGACCGACCGTGGTGGCCGTGGCGACGAAGGTCGTCTGCGGCAGCCCTGGCATGCGCGCGACGAGGCGGTTCTGTCCGGCGGCCGCGCCCAGCACCCAGGCCTGGACGCGAGAGACGCCGTTGGTGTCGGTGGCCACGGTGGAGGCCCCCTGCACGGAACCTCCGCCCTCGATGACCTGCCACTCGACGTTCAACCCCGACACCGGGTTGCCGTGGGTGTCGGTGATCCGCTTGGCGGGGGCGATGGGCACCGCAGTACTGCGAGGGGCCTGCTGGTTGTCCCCTTCGAACGCCGTCACGTTGATGCCGACGTCGGCCCTGGCGGTCGCGCTGAAGGTGATGGCCACCGCATTCGTCGCGGTGACGAGGATCGATTGGAGGCCCGCCGCCGTTCCCATCGTCCACTGCCCGGCGCTGGCGAAGCCCTCGGCGTCGGTGGTGACCTCCGGCTGCTCCACCGCGCCCGAGCCCATGGCGACTGCGAACGAGACCTTCGCGCCCTGCACGGGGACGTCACCGTTGACGAGCCGAACTGCAATCGGCAGCGAGAGCGCCCGCGCCACCGTGCCCGACTGCTCGCCGCCAGAGGCGACTTCCAGCCGGTTCTCCGCGCGGTTCGGATCCGACGCACACGCCACCGAAAGCACCGCGACCACGCCCAGGAGAACTCGCATGCCCTGCCTGTTGTCACGAGCGCCTTGCCGCGCCCGCCGTTTTCTCAATGAGCTTCATTGACTGCGCCAATGGGAGCCCGCCCTCACTCGCACCTGTCCCGATGACATCGATAACGTGCCAGACCGTTCGGGGACCCCGTGCATCCGGCTCGTACCCTTCCAGTAGCCGCGCTGTCACGATCGCCCCAGAAACGCTTTGACGGCGAACAGCCGTGTCTTTAGGGTGGTTTTCGATGGAACACCCGCTCACGCCGTATCTCCCCGTCGCCGTCGTGCTGGGCGTCGCGGGACTCCTCGCCATCGCGATTCCGATCGTCGCCGGGCTCCTCGGGCCGAAGGTGACCTCGACGGTGAAGTCCGAAGCCTTCGAAGGTGGCAACGCGCCGTTCGGCTCCGCGCGCCAGCGCTTCGCGGTGAAGTTCTACGTCGTCGCCCTGCTCTTCATCGTGTTCGACGTCGAAGCGGTGTTCCTCTACCCGTGGGCCGTGAACTTCCAGCAGCTCGGGTGGTTCGGCTACGTGACGATGCTCGTCTTCGCAGCGACGCTTGTCGTGGGCCTCGTGTACATCTGGAAAAAGGGCGCGCTGGACTGGGAGTCCTAAGGCCATGGCTGACACCGATATCGCTCCGATCCTCACCACCCGTCGCGACGAGGCGACCGGCTTTCTGCAGAAGGTGATCTCGAAGGGCCTGGGCTGGGCACGGAAGTACTCGCTCTTCACCTACCCCTTCGCCACCGCCTGCTGCGGCATGGAGTACATGTCCGTGGCTGCCAGCCGCTACGACATCGCGCGCTTCGGCGCCGAGTTCCCCCGCTTCTCGCCGCGCCAGGCCGACCTCTTGATGGTGGTGGGCACCATCAACATGAAGCAGGCGCCGATCCTCAAGCGCGTCTACGAGCAGATGACCGAGCCCAAGTGGGTCGTGAGCTTCGGCGTCTGCGCCTCATCGGGCGGCTTCTACGACAACTACGCCGTGCTCCAGGGCATCGACCGCATCATCCCCGTCGACGTCTACATTCCCGGCTGCCCACCACGTCCGGAGCAGGTGCTCGACGGCCTCATGCTCCTGCAGGACAAGATCGCCAACGAGCGTCACGGGCTGGGCAACAAGCAGAAGATGCCCGAGCGCCCGGGGTATCGGGACATCACGCTCCCCGTCGGCCGCTGAACCGTCACCCCTCACACCGCCGCTGTTGAGCCTTCTCGCCAACGGCTGTCGTGTGGCAGAGGACTCTCTTGCGCCCCCTGACGCGCTGCATTATAACGCAGCGCATCACAGGAGGAGTCCACCATGAAGCCGGCCCCGAAGAAGCCCGTCACCGCCGTTGCCACCCAGCGTCTCAACGAGGGGCTGACGGCCGCGAAGAAGCAGCTCACGCAGGTCGAGAAGGACATCGTCAGCGAGGCGAAGAAGCAGCGGAAGTCGCTCGAGAAGGTGCTCGCGCGCGTCCGCAGCGGGCAGGATCTCAAGGGTCTCGAGAAGCGCATCACGTCGACGGCCACCGACCTGCAGAAGAGCGTCAAGTCGATGCCTCGTGAAGTGCTGGGCGCGCTCGGCGTCGCCACCTCCGATGACCTGCAGAAGCTCACCAAGAGCCTCACGAAGCTGTCGAAGCGTGTCGATGACCTGGCGAAGCGCCAGACGACTACCTGAGTCAAATCAGTTATTTCAGCTGGTTGGGCTTCCCGCGAGGCCCTTCCGATCTGGTCGGTGGATATGGTTAGAGGCCCCACCCATGGAAAGCCGTCCTCCCGTTCCGCTGCACGATCGTCGCTCCATCGCTGAATTCTTTCAGCAGGTGTGGAGCCAGGCCCTCGTCACCGTCACTGGCGCCGAAGACGAAGCCGCCAAGCTGCTGGCCCGTGTTCAGGGCATGGCGGGCTGGAGCCAGGACGAGGTGAAGCGGCAGGTGCGCGACTACGCAGACAAGCTCACGTCACAGCGCCGTGACATGGAGCGAAAGGTCGAAGACACCGTGCGCGTGGGCCTGCAGCGGCTGCGGGTGCCCCGCAAGGAAGAGATCGCGCAGCTCAACTCGCGCCTCGACACCCTCATGAAGCGCATCGACCACCTCCACAAGTGAGGACCCTCGTCGCCAGCGGCGTGGGTGGTGGGGCGTGGCGCCTGAAGGTTGCGCGTGCCCTTGTCCGCCTGACGCCGAAGGCGACCACCGTCACGGCGCTGGCGGTGCTCGCCGTGGTGTGTGTGGGGCTCTCGTTGTGGCCGCTCGTGCAGCGTCCCGCCTCGACGCCAGCCACGTCGCTCGAGGTGGCCGGGGTGCAGGTCGTTCGTCCTCCCGAAGCCGACCGGATCGACGCCGTGTTGGCGCGTCGCGGGCCAGGCCTGGGCTTGCGGCTGCGCGAACAGCTCGCCCACGCCATCGCCGAGGATTCGAAGGCCGCCGGGTTCGATCCCCTCCTCGTGCTGGCCGTGATTCAGGTCGAGAGCGAGTTCGTCGAGTCGGCGGTGTCGAACATGAACGCCCGCGGACTGATGCAGATCCAGCCGGTCACGCTCCAGTTCATCGCCCAGCGCGAGGGCATTCGCCTGACGCCGAAGGAGATCGAGGCCGATCCCGCGCTGCGGGTGCGCCTGGGCATCCGCTACCTGCGCTACCTCGCCTCGCGCTTCGGGAACGATCTCGATCTCGCCCTCATGGCCTACAACGCCGGGCCGACCCGCGTGTACATGGCGATGAAGTCGCGCGAGCTCGAGCAGTTCCGCAACTACGCGCGCGCGGTTCGACGCGAGTATGCCGGCCTCAAACTGGAGCATGGCGAGTCGGGTGACTGGGCCTTCGCCGCCCGAGAGACCCCCCTCGAGACGCGCCAGTGAGCGAGCCGTCCCTTCAGGAGCGCTACGCGCCTCACAACGCCTGCTTCGGCTGCGGTCCGTCCAACGCCCAGGGCCTGCGCATTCGGAGCTTCGCGAAGGGTGACGCCGTGGTGGCCGAGTGGACGCCCGCGCCGCACCACGAGGCGTTCCCCGGCGTGCTGAACGGCGGGATCATCGGCTCGCTGCTCGACTGTCACTGCAACTGGACGGCGGCGTGGCACCTGATGAACCAGCGCCAGGTGGACACGCCTCCCTGCACCGTCACCGCCGACTACGGCATCGTCCTCAAGCGGCCCTGCCCGACCGACGGCCCCATCTCGCTCTCGGCGAAAGTGGTCGCGTCCGACGGTACGAAGGTGATCGTCGAAGGGACGCTCGAGGCTGGCGGGAAGGTTCGCGCGATCTGCCGCGGCACCTTCGTCGCCGTCGAGCCCGGCCACCCGGCCTATCACCGCTGGTAGTGGAGCGGCGGGCGCGCGAGCAGCGCGGACAGGTGCTCCCCCAGCGCCTCGAGCTTCACCTCGCCCAGCGCAGCGCCCTGCCGGCCGCGGAGCTGCACCGAACGCGCCTCCGCCTCACGGGCACCGACGATCGCGAGCACCGGCACCTGGGCCACGTCGGCGGCCCGCACCCGCGCCCCGAGGTTCCCGCGCGCCTCCAGCCGGGCTCGAACGCCGGCGGCCGAGAGTGACTGGACGACGTCTCCGGCGAACGCCGACGCGCCATCGTTCACCGGCAACACCCGCACCTGCTCGGGTGACAGCCAGCCCGGGAACGCACCGCCGCAATGCTCGAGGAGGATCGCAAAGAAGCGCTCCAGCGATCCGAAGAGCGCGCGGTGAATCACCACGGGCTGCCGCACCTCGCCGGCGTCGTCATAGGAGAGCTCGAAGGCGCGCGGCAGGTTGAAGTCGAACTGAATGCTCGAGCACTGCCACCGGCGACCCAGCGCGTCGCGGATGAGCACGTCGAGCTTCGGGCCGTAGAAGGCGCCGCCGCCTGCCGCCACGGAGAGCCTCACGCCCAACGCGTTCGCGGCGTTCGAGAGCGCCTGCTCCGCGCTGGCCCAGGCCTCGTCAGCGCCGACGGACTGCGCCGGCCTCGAAGACAGCACCACCTCGACGTCGTCGAACCCGAACGCGCGCAGCACCTCGAGCGCGAAGGCCAGCGCCGCGGCGACCTCGGCTTCGGCCTGATCCTCTGCACAGAAGAGGTGCGCATCGTCCTGCACGAAGCCACGCGCGCGGAACAGCCCGTGGAGCGCCCCCTTCGCCTCGTTCCGATACACCGCGCCCAGCTCGCAGAGTCGAAGCGGGAGCTCCTCGCGTCGCCGTTTGCGCGCCTTGAAGATGTGCAGGTGGAAGGGACAGTTCATCGGCTTGAGGAACACCTCTCCCGAGGCCATCGGCATCGGCGGAAACATCGAGTCGCGGTACATCGAGAGGTGGCCGGAGCGCTCCCACAGCGCCCCCTGGCCGACGTGGGGCGAGACGACGAAGTGGTAGCCGCGCGCAAGGTGGGCGTCGCGCCACCAGTCCTCCATCAGCTTGCGGATGAGCGCGCCGCGGGGATGCCAGAGAACGAGGCCAGGCCCGATCGCCTCCTGGAGCGAAAAGAGATCGAGTGACTTGCCCAGGCGGCGATGATCGCGCTCGGGCGGAACGACGACGGGTGACGAAGACATGGTGTGCGCTTTCGGAAAGAACGGCGGGTGAACGGGGCCGACTCTTGGGGAAACGCTGCACCCTGCAGGGCCCCGTGATCGGCAGGGCCCTCGTGCGTCACGTCGTGCTCACGCAGACGTGCACGGGCCCGTGTGGCGGGTCGTGCAAGTCGTAGTGGCGCGGCGTGACGACATGGGAGCGCTCACGGACGACGGGGCCCCAGGCCGCCTGACGCGCTCCCCGCGCTGAGGAGCCACTGTGGAGTCTCACGGCGTGCCTGGTGGGCGCGACGCACCGATTCGCGCGGGCTCGGCCAGCCTCGTGACACGCGCGGCGCGACGTGCGACGACACCGAGGCCCGCATCGTGCTGCTGACCCTCCCCCTGACGGCGTTGCTCTGCGCAGCGCCCACCGAGCGATGGTTTCCCGTGACCGGGGTGGTGGGCTTCACCGCGCAGGTGCAACCGTCAGGGACGCCGACGCTCGGCCTCGATGTCCAGGTGCTCACACCGTTCGGCACGCCGCGCCGTGATGGCCCGTTCGGATCGGCGGCCGAGGGCGTCGTCGTCGCCCTGGGCGCGCGGATGTTCTTCGGCCCCACGCCATGGCCCCAGTGCGATTGGTGCCTCTCCCGGCTCGCCGTCGGGCCGGCGGCGCGCGTGGGCTACGCCGTCTCGTCCCAGACCGAGGGCCGGCGCATTCCGGACTTTGCGCTCTGGCTCCAGGTCAGTCCCCTGCTGGTGCTC
>JBILEB010000005.1:0-102042 GCA_044352295.1 Myxococcaceae bacterium | reverse complement strand
TCGGCGCCGTCGCGTTCAGCACGCCAGACACGGTGTCCGTCATCAGCGCATGGTGGAACGCGCCGATGAGGTCCTCACTCGAGATCCAGCTCATCCACTGGGTGCCGGGCCCCGTCGGCCCGCCAGAGCCTGCACGGAACGGCGGCAACAGCTTCGCGAGCGCCCCGCCCCGCGTCGTCATCACCACCCCGATGCGCATCAGCGCCACCCGTACGCCGACCGCCTGCGCCGCGAGCGCCTCGGCTTCCCAGTCCATGCAGAGGCCCGCGAGGAACCCCGGGCCGGTGTCGGATCGCACGCCGAGCGACGACGTCTCGTCGAGCGCCTCGTCTCCGCGATCCCCATAGATGCCCACCGCCGAACCACTGATGAGCGCGGTCGGGCGAACCCTGGCCCGCTTGATCGCCTCGACGAGCTGTCTGGTGTACGCGACGCGGCTGTCGACGAGGAGGCGCTTGCGCTCCGGCGTCCAGCGCTCGTCGGCGACGCCCGCGCCAGCCAGGTGAATGACCGCGTCGGCCCCGTCGATCGCCGAGGCGTCGAGCTCAGTGCCCTTCCGCGTGACCGGACGCACCGTATGTCCACCCGTGGTGAGGAACGGGATGAGCGACGAGGCGAGCACCCCGCTGGCACCAGTCACCGCCACGGTGAGCCGCTTCGTGCCCGCGAACTGCACGTGTCGCTCGAGATCCGCCCGTGTCAGCGCGTGGCGGTAGGCGAAGGCCCGCTCGAGCTTCCCGCGCGCGAAGCCACCGCCGAACAGCGAGCCCAGCGCCCCCAGCGGAAGCGCGTACTGAATCTCGTCCTCGAGCACGCTGGTGCCGCTCGTCCCGCTGTCGAGGAAGCGGTGCGTGTGAACCCACGTCTGAAACGGCCCCGAGCGCATCTCGTCGCGAAAGAGGGCCCCACGCTCGTACGCAGTGTGCTCCGCAATCCACCGCTGCGGCACCGGCCCCACCTTCGCGCGAATGACGGTGCGGGCGCCGACCTCGAGCCCGCCCGTCCGCTCCTCGACCTCGACCGGGTCGAAAGGTGGATTGAGACGCTCGAAGGCCCCGGGGCGCTCGTGCCAGGTAAAGAGTTCCTGGCGGGACACGGGCATCTCGGTGCGCTGAACGAACGTCTCCATGACGCGAGTGCTAACCAGCCGGCCCCGGTGGCGCAGCGCTCACTCGGTCCAGGGGTTCACGACCTCGACCTCGAGGGTCGTGAAGTCCCGGACGATTTTCGTCACCACGGTCATGTCGACCTCCAACGTGGTCAGTCAGACGAGTCGGTCGCCTTCCAAGCGACAGCGAGCGGTGATTGATGCGGCGCTGGCCGAGGCGGGAGAGTAGGCAGTCCTCGTGGATCGGCGCCTGGCGACCCTCTTCTTCGGCAACTTCGTCATCGGCACGGGCACCCTTGCCGTTCCAGGCATGCTGACGCGACTGGCCGAGGCCTTCTCGGTCGAGGTCCCCGTTGCCGGCCGCCTCGTCGCCGCCTTCGCCCTCACCATCTGCCTCACCGCACCGGTCCTCGCCGCCGTGACCAGTCGCCTCGAGCGTCGCACCCTGCTGGCCGTCACCATGGCGGCGTTCTCGGTGGGCCACGTGGGCGCGGCGCTCGCGCCCTCCTACGAGACGCTGCTGCTCGCGCGCGTCGTCTCGGCGGTGAGCGCGGGCCTGTTCACGGCTCAGGCCGCGGGTGTCGCTGGGCTGTTGGTTCCCCCGGAGCGCCGGGGCGCTGCCATCGCTGCCGTCTTCCTGGGCTGGTCGATCGCTGCGGTGCTCGGCCTGCCGATGGCCAACCAGGTCAGCGCCGCGTTCGGCTTCCGCACCGTCTTCGCGATCGTCGCGGTCGCCGCGGCGATGGGCACGGGGCTGCTGCGAGTGGCGTTGCCGGGTGGGCTGTTCGTGACGCCGATCGATGGCGCGGCGTGGGGCCGGCTCTTGCGCAACTCGGCGGTGCTGCTCACCGTGCTCATCACGTTCATCCAGGCGTGGGCGCAGTTCACGCTCTTCTCGTACATGACGCCGTACTTCACCTCGGTGCTGGGTTCCCAGACGACGGGCGTCTCGGCGCTGCTCGCGGTGGTCGGCCTCGCAGGCATCGTGGGCAACGTGCTCGCCGCGCGGCTGCTCGATCGCCTCGGCCCCAGCGCGGTGGTGGCCGCTTCCATCGGCAGCATGGCGCTCGGGCACTCGCTGATCCTCCTCGCTGGCGCCTCCCTCCCGCTCGCCGTGGTGGGCCTGGTGGGCTGGGGCCTGGGGTGCTTCGCCATCAACAGCGGTCAGCAGGTTCGCCTGGTGACGGTCGCGCCGGCGCTGGCCCCCGTCGGCATCGCGCTCAACACCGTCGGCATGTACCTGGGCCAGGCCGCCGGCGCCGAGACCGGAGGCCGCGTCATCGCCTGGGCGTCCGTCACCGCGCTCGCCCAGATCAGCGTGCCGCTGCTCGCGCTGGCCCTGGTCCTGAGTCTCTGGAGCCTCCGCCGGGTCGCCCCGCCGATCGCCGACGCGACGGTCCCCTCCCGCTGATTGCCGCCCTGCGTCGGGGCCTCGGCTTGTGACGCGTGAGCAACCTGCGCTACGAGCGCCGCCTTCTCGGGGCCCGGCCGGATCGGAGCGGTATGCTGCAACGCAGTCTGTGGGTGGTGGCGGTGCTGTCGGTGGGTTGCAGTGAACGGGTGTTGCCGTCGCTCCAGGGAGGCGTCGCGACCGTCATCATTCTCCCCGGGACGCCGCCCATCGACCTCCGCGGCGACGTCAACCGCGACGGCGCGGTGACGGCCGAGGACGACGAGGGCGAAGAGACGTGGGACGCCCGGCACGGCGCGGTGTTCCTCCCCAACATCGACGACGATGCCATGCGCTGCCGCCCGACGGACACCGCTGGCCGGCCGCTCCCCGATTCGACGCTGCCCGACTGCAACGACGCCACCGACGGGGTGGTGAACGGTGATGACGACGTGGCCGATCTGGCGCGGCTCGAGCTCGTGCGCTGGGCCGAGGCTCCGGCGGGCACGGTGGTGCGACTGTCGATCGAGCCCGTGGACGCGAAGGTGCGCCTCTTCAAGAAGACCGGCGACCGCTTCGAGCGGGTCGACCCAGAACTCCCGCTCGCCACGGCCGACCTCGTCTCCGGACTCTCGCTCTTCGTCGAGGGGACCGATCTGGTGCGCGATGAAGCCCGCTGGAACGGCTTCGTCGAGGTGAGCGTGCAGGCCACCGTCCCCGACTCGAAGTACTGGAAGCCCGGCACGTACACCGACACCGTGCGCCTGCGCATCGCGCCGGTCCTCACCTTCCATCACAACCTCCCGACCGAGACGGCCTACGCCTCGAGCATTCCCGGGGAGTCCGACTCGGCCATCTTCCTGCGCGACGTGCGCGCCGGCCTGATGCTCGCGAACCCGAACATCGGCTTCGTCACCCCGTCGCTCGAGGACCAGTGGACGCAGGACTTCTTCGAGACGGGCTACGCGTCGATGCCTGGCCCTGGCGGCGCCCAGCACGTCATGCGCGTGTTCTTCCGCTCGGCGAACATCGAGAACCCCTTCAGCCGCAGCTTCCCGATGCGCGAAGCCGGACGCATCGTCTTCACCCGCTTCCGCGGAAAGAACGTGGCGGGGGTGCAGCAGGTCGATCTCACCAGCAGCGAGGAGACGCAGACGCTCAATTCATTCGGCAACTTCGAGACGATTCCGCCGTACACGACGGCGTCGCGAAACTGGCCCCTGGGCCGCGTCATCCGCGGGAGCGTGCGAGGCTACGCGCCGGACCAGACCTTCGTGCGCATGACCGAGTCGCAGAAGTACCAGGAGCCCTCGGTCAACGTCGACACGGCGTGGTTGCTGGTCGGACACGTCGACGAGACGGTGAGCTTCCTCAAGGCCAATACGCCGCGTGGGTGGATCGTGCTGGCGAATGACGCGCGCCTGGCACGGCAGATGTTGCTCGACGCCCAGATGGCCGGGCAGGGCTCGACGCCGGTGTTCGCCGGCAAGCGGTGGATCGACGAGCGGGGCAACGAGGTGAACGCGCAGACGACCATCTCGCAGTTGCTCGCCAACGCCGACGTCATGCAGGCGAGCGCCGAGGCCGCGGTGAAGGTCGACGAGCAGCTCGCCATCCTCAAGCGGGAGACCGGGCTCACCGACGCCGAGATCGTCAAGGTGCCGTTCCTGCACGAGCCGGTGATGGGCTCGTCGCTGGCGCACCAGCCGGGCACCGTGAACCTCTTCGTCATCGACGAGCGCACGGTGGCCGTGCCGGATCCCCACGGACCGGTCATCAACGGGAAGGATCTCTTCAAGACCCAGCTCGAGACAGCGCTGGCGCCGTACCAGGTGCGGGTGCAGTGGGTGGAGAACTGGAACCTGTATCACCGCGCCGCCGGCGAGGTGCACTGCGGGACCAACGCGATGCGGGCGATTCCGTCGATCAAGTGGTGGGAGGTGACGCCGTGAAGCTGCTCGCACTCGTGGTGACCCTCCTCGCGTCGGTGGCGCTGGCTGAAGGCGCCCTCCCGGTGTCGCTCAGCGCGAACGAGCGCGCGGCCCTGGAGCCCTCCATCGCCGCGGCTCGCGCGTCGAACCCTGACGCGTTCAGCCGCATCGCGGCGCTGCGGGCGAGCCTGGCGCGGATCGACGCCAGCAAGCGCGGCCGCTACGCCCCTCTGACGTCGATGCTCAACGCCGTACCCAACGCGACCTGGGCGCTCGTCGACGCCATCGCCTTCTCGGGCGCGGTCGACGCGGGCCTGCCCACCTCCGCGCGGATCGCCTGGCAGGCCGGGCTGCTGGAGTCGCTTGGTGGGCGCCGGGACGGGAAGACCGAGGTCGTGCTGACCGCTGCGCTGCGAACGCCGGGACTCGAGCCGGCGGTGCGTCGCGCGGCCGCCGATGCGCTGGGACGCCTCGGCACGGACACGGCCGCCGCCGCGCTCGTCTCGGCCGGCACCTCGGGGCCCGATCGGGAAGCGGTGCTCGCTGGCATGGGGAGCTGCCGGCGCCTCGTCGTCACGGCGTTCCTCGCCCAGCAGCTCTCCGTGGCTTCGGCCGAGTCGGAGCAGCTGGCCCTCGTGAAGGCCCTTTCGATCAACGGCAACGCCTGGGCGCTCCAGACGCCGCAGGGCGCGCCGGTGCCTGCCGAGGTGCCACGGCTTCAGTCGGTCGCGGCGGGCGCGCTGGTGAAGGCCTTCGTCACCGCTTCGGGCCGGGTGAAGACCGAAGCACACGATGCCCTGCGGATCGTCAACGCCCCTGACACCGCGGGGTTGCTGGCCCAGAGCCGCGCGCTCGATCCCGCCGGCGTTGACGGGCTGATCGGCGTTCTCGGGAAGTAACCGGCTGGATTTCTTACTTCGTGAGAGCCACACGCACCCACGCCCAGGGTGCGTGCGATAATGCCTCCATGACGACCATTCGCGGCAACGGCCCCCGCATCGCGCCCATCACCACCGGTTCGGTGCAGTCCTCTTCTCCTGTCTCGCCGGCGAGCGTTCGGTCGGCCCAGACCGGCTTCACCCAGGCCAGCTCGTTCAACGCCGGCAGCGGTGGAGGCTCCGGCCCCGTCAGCAGCCTGCCCGCGCCCCCGCAGTCGATCGCGAGCGCCTCGACCGGTTCGGGCTCCTACGATCTCACCCAGAACAACGCCGAGGTGCGCGCCGGCGCCCAGGCCCTCGAGAAGCGCGGCGACGCCGACTCGAAGGAGCTCGCCAAGCTGCTCAAGAAGGTGTTCCTGACCCCCGACGAGTCCAAGAAGATGGATGAGCTGATGCAGAAGGTCGAGATCGCTCCCGGCTCCCCCGAAGAGAAGGCCATCTCGATCCGCAACACGCTCGAGTCGGTGATCAAGTCGGTGCTCCGCGGGGCCGAGGAGTCGATGAAGAAGCTCGCGGAGAAGCCCAAGGCCTGGGGCGAAAAGTAAGTCGCTCCCCGTTCTTCGTGCTCACCCCGCGGCGCTCCCCTGGAGCCCGCGGGGTTTTTCGTGTCTGGGTTTCAGCCCTTCGCGGGCGGCGTGCTCTTCACGTACAGCTCGCGCAGCTGCTTCTCGTCCACGTCGCCCGGCGCGCCGGTCATCAGGTCGGTGCCCTTCTGGGTCTTCGGGAACGGGATGACGTCACGCAGCGACTCGGTCTCGGTGATGAGGAAGGCGAGCCGGTCCATGCCCAGCGCGATGCCGCCGTGGGGCGGCGCGCCGTACTTGAGGGCGTCGAGGAGGAAGCCGAACTTCGATCGGGCGTCCTCGTCGCTGATGCCGAGCGCCTTGAAGACCAACGACTGCACCTTCGGATCGTGCAGACGAATGGAGCCACCGCCGATCTCGAAGCCGTTGAGCACCACGTCGTAGCGGTAGCAGTACACCTTCGCGGGATCGAACGACTCCGGCTCGAGGTACTTGAGGCACTCGTCCATCGGCCGGGTGAAGGCGTGGTGCGCGGCGGCCCAGGTCTTCGACTCCTCGTCGTATTCGAACAGCGGCGGGTTGACGACCCACAGGAAGTTCCACTTCCCGCCCGCGCCGTACTCGGGGATCAGCCAGAGCCGCTTCGCGAGGTACACGCGAAGGTTCGCCATCACCGTGTGCACCTTCGCCTCGGGCCCGAACTGGAAGAGGATCAGATCGCCCGGCTTCGCGCCCGTCGCCTCGAGGATGGCGGCCTTGAGCTCGGGCTTCGCCGTCTTGAAGAGCGGGGCCTGGGTCCAGTCGCCGTTTTCGGCCAGCTTGGCGCGCGCGAGCCCCTTGGCGCCCATGCCGATGACGTAGGCCTCGGTCTCTTCGATCTCCTTGCGCGAGAGTTCGACCGGCGGCGGCGGCACCTTCGCGGTGGGGTTCGGGTTCGCGCGGCGGAACGCCTCTTCCTTCGCCTTCACCACCGAGGGGTCGTGCTGGCCGGGCTGCACCGGGCGAACCACCAGCGCTTTGATGAGGCCCTTCTGCTGGAGCGTCTCCCACATGGGCGCCACGCCACCCTCAGCGCCGAACTTCGCGATGACGTCGTTGAGCACGATGTGCTCCATGCCGAAGCGGAGGTCAGGCTTGTCGTTGCCGTACTTCGCCATCGAGGTGTCGAAGTCCATGCGCGGGAACGGCGTGGGAATGTCGAGCCCGTGCACCTCTCTCCAGAGGCGCTTGAGGAGCCCCTCGATGATGGTGAAGATGTCGTCCTGGGCGACGAAGCTCATCTCGACGTCGATCTGGGTGAACTCAGGCTGCCGGTCGAGCCGCAGGTCCTCGTCGCGGAAGCACTTGACGATCTGGAAGTAGCGCTCGAAGCCCGCCACCATGAAGAGCTGCTTGTAGAGCTGGGGCGACTCGGCGAGCGCGTAGAACTTCCCCGCGTTGAGGCGTGAGGGCACCAGGAAGTTGCGCGCCCCGCCGGGGGTGTAACGGCCCATGAAGGGCGTCTCGAGCTCGAGGAAGCCGTTCTCGACGAACCACGAGCGCGTCGCCGCGTTCATCTTCGCGCGGGTGATGAGGGCCTTCTGGAGCGGGGGCCGGCGGAGATCGAGATACCGGTGCGCCAGGCGCAGCTCCTCGTTGGCGGTGATGTGTTCGCTGATCTCGAACGGCGGCGTCTCGGCGCGGTTGAAGACCTCGATCGCCGAGACGTAGACCTCGATCTCACCGGTCGCGAGGTTGGGGTTGGCGGCCGAGACTTCCTTGTTCTCCTTCTTCGACATCTGGGTGCCTCGGTGGTGCACCGTGCCCTTGAGCCCGATGACCCACTCGGAGCGCAGCTGCTTCGCGAGGTCGTGCGCTTCGGCGGCGATCGTCGGCACGAACTTCACCTGGGTGATGCCCTCGCGGTCTCGCAGGTCGACGAAGATGAGGTCGCCGTGGTCGCGGCGGTTGGCGACCCACCCGAACAACACGACCTCCTTGCCGATGTCCGAGGCGCGCAGGGCGCCGCAGGAGTGGGTGCGCTTCACCTTCGAGATGAACTGGTGCGACATGGGGTGTGGCTCTCTTCGTGAGGTGTCGAACGGAAAAGACGACGGCAGGACCCGAAAGCCGAGGCACCGTAGAGGACGCGGTGCGGGCCAGCAATGACGTCGTCGAGCCAACGAGGCTCCTGACTTCGAGGGCATTGTGGCTACACTCCACGCCCATGCGTCGATTCCTGTTCGTGCTGCTGGCGCTGACGGCCATGCTCTCGTGTGGCCCCAATCCACCCGCGCCGGTGAAGGTGATGGCGATCATCCCCACCGAGACCGGCGCGTACGAGACGCGCGAGGTCCAGCTCCAGACCATCACGTCGCTGTCGAACCTGAAGGGCTCGGTGGCCGAGCTGGTCGGCGCCGCGCGGATCGTCGTCGAAGACAGCGATCCGTTGCAGCGCAACCTGCCGGGGCTCACCGACGATCAGCGCTTCGAGGTGCTGGTGCGCGATCGTGGCACCGACGTGCGCGGCAACTACCTCGACCGCGCCGGCACCCTGTGGCCGTCGGACTTCCACACCTGGAACATGACGACGACGTACTTCAACTTCGAGAACGCGTTCCTCTACTTCCAGGACGTCCTCCCCCCGACCGCGCCGCCGAACGAGCTGCAAAAGATGCGGGTGTTCTACTGGCCCGAGGTGCGGCTCAACTCGGCGACACCGCTGGCCGACAACGCCCTCTACCTCTCGTTCATCAAGTCGTTCGTGGTGGCGCCCTTCGAGAAGGAGCAGCGTATTCCGATGGGCATGAACCTCGGCGTCGTCGGCCACGAGGTCGCGCACCGGGTGTGGAACAAGCGCGTCTTCGACGATCAGGGCATTCACCCGGTGCTCACCAACGCCGACTTCCGGGGAGAGCCGTTCAACCTCATCAAGTCACTCGACGAGGGGCTGGCCGATCTGCACGGCTACGCCGCCACCTGCCGCTCGCTGGCGCGCTGCCGCACCGAGTACCTCTCCTTGAGCATCGCGGACGAGGCCTACGCGAAGCAGCGGGACGTGGCGCGCAACGATGCCTGCGTCGACGAGGGCCTGCGCAACGCGCTCAAGGGCTTCTCGCAGGACCAGTGGGTGCGCTCGCGTGAGATGTACCTCTACGGCAACGTGTGGGCGGTCTCGCTGTTCCAGGCCGGCGTCCGCAACGGTGGCGAGCTCGGCGTGAACAGCATCATCAAGGATCTGCTCACGGCCTACGACGACGAGACGGACGACTCCAACGGCACCGGCCTCAAACAGCTCGTCAACCGCAACCTCAACGCGCCGATGGCGTTCTCGCCCGAGGTGGTCACCGGCATCATCGCGCGCCACATCTCCAACGTGGAGATGCGACGGGCCTTCTGCGGTGAGGCCATCAACCGGCTCCAGCTCGTCTGCCAATCAGCCGACTGCGGCGACAAGATGACCGGGAACCCGTGCATGGGCGCCTCCCGGCGCACGACATGCCGGCAGCTCCCCAACCCGATGCCGTGACGACCGCCGCCATGATCCGCTCCGTTTCCACCCACGCCCTGGCGTTCCTCCTCGGCTTGTTGCTCGCGCTGCCCGCCCTCGCCCAGAAGAAGGAAGACGACGCACCCCTGCCCTACGATGACGACAGTGCGTCGAGCGAGGACGCGCCACGCCCCAAGAAGAGCCGCAAGTCCGAGCGGCTGCGCGAAGAAGACGAAGACGCCACCGAGCGCGACGAGCGCCTCGCCGACACCGACGATCCCAACTACGGCGTGGGCGGAGAGCTCGGCGCGGGCATGCTGTTGTTCGACGCCAGCCGCGGGGGCCTCGGAGACCCGCGGTTCTCCTTCGGCGTGCGCTTCACCTGGGAGTGGGGCCGCCTCATTCCCGACGAGTACCTGCGCGAGATGTTCTTCGCCGACGTGCAGTGGCGGTTTGGCGTCACCACCGACGGCACGACCCAGGTGTCGAGCTGGGCCAGTCAGCACTACTTCACCGTGGCGCCCGCCATCGCCTGGCCCATCAGCAAGGTGTTCGGGGTGTACGGCCAGCTCGGGGTGGGCGTGAACGCGAACTTCACTGGCGTGCGCGTCGATCAGCGCGAGGTGCAGCTGCAGGGCGCCCGGTTCCTGTTCCAGTACGGCATCGGGATTCGGGGACGTCCCGCGCTGACGGAGGACGAGTTCGTGCGGCTCACCTGGCGGGTGGAGATCACGCGCTATCTGCGCGGTTACATGCACGACACCTGCTTCGGCGCGGGCGTCGGAGTCCTGTTCTGACTGGCGTCAGCGGCACACACTCCCCGACAGCGCCCCATGCATTGGGGTGGATTCTGGGTTGACTGGAACGGGCCGCGGTCGCTACACCCCCCGGTCGACTGACCGATTTTTCTGATTCGACACGAGGGGTTGTCACACCTGAACCCCTTTCGTTTCATTGCTCACCGAGGCGAGACATGACGCTCCGTTCTGGGGTCACGATGGCCCTTCTCTTCTCCGTGGTCGCGTGCCGCGCGCCGGAGAAGCCGAAGCCGCCGCCGAACCCACCCGCCATCACCTCGTTCACGGTCGACAAGAGTGCCATCCGGCGCGGCGAGAAGGTGTCGTTCGCCTTCACCGTCGAGCGCGCGAAGTCGGTGGAGATCATCGACCAGGCCGGCGCCAACGTGATGGTGACGTTCGATGAGCTGAGCGGGGTCGGCAGCGCCGAGGCGACCCCCTCGAGGTCGTCGTTCTACGTGCTGCGCGCCGAGGGCGAAGGTGGGCGCGATGGCGCGTTCGTCCAGGTCGCGGTCGACGAGGGCCTCCAGGCGGTCTTTCTGGTGGTGGTGCCGCAGCAGATTCGTCCAGGGGAACGGGTCGATCTCCTCTGGTCGGCGGCGGGCGGGCGCAACGTTCGGCTGACGGCCGGGACGCGCACCCTGTCGATGATGGAGAGCGGGTCGGCGACGGAGCTGCCCAGGTTGAGCACCACCTACACCCTCTCGGGCGAGCGCTCCGACGGGAGCCTGTCGAGCCAGAGCGCGACGGTCACCGTCCTGCCGGTCGTCGAGTCGTTCACCGCCACGCCACCGGCTGCGAAGCAAGGCGAGACCATCACGCTCGCATGGAAGACCGCCGGCGCCGAGACCGTCACCGTCGAGGAGGTCACCTTCGGACGACTGGTGTCCACCTCGATGAACGTCGAGCTGGGCACTGTGGACTTCGTGGTGCCGTCCTTCTTCGCCGACGCGGGCTTCTTCGACGCAGGCGTGCCCGCCACCGATGGAGGCCTGCTGCCCGATGGCGGGGTCTTCGATGGCGGCCTGTCGGACGGTGGTACTCCGCAGCCTCCGGTCCCCGCGGTGCGCGACGGCTTCCCGTTGCGCTTCGTGCTGCGCGCCTCGACCGCCACGCCCCCACAGGAGACGGTGCGCGCCATCGATTCCCGCGTCGGCCAGGGCCCGGTCATCGATTTCTTCGAGGTGCCTGAGTTCGGCACGCGCGGCCGGCCCCTCACGTTCAACTGGCGCACGACCGGCGCGAACCGCATCGAGCTCCAGGCGAACGGCCTCACCGTCTACAGCCCGCTCGCCGGCATCAACACCACCGGCAGCTTCCGCCTCGGCAACTTCTCGGCCGACACGTCCTTCACGCTGGTCGCGTTCGACTTCAACGGGCTTCAGGTGAGCGAGACGAAGGCGGTCCGCGCCGTGCCGCCGCCCCGCATCATCGAGTTCACCGCCCCCATGGCCACGGCGACCGCCACCATGAAGGTGACCGTGACCTGGCGCACCGCTGACACTGTCGCGGTGCTCTTGCGGCTCAAGAACGGGCCCGCTTTCTTCCGTGAAGACGCGATGCTGAGCGTGGCGAACGGCTCTCGTCAGTTCACCGTGCCCACCAAAGGCACCTACGTGCTCGAGGCGTACAACCGCGCCGGTGACTGCGCGACCGAGGAGCGCACCATCGATGTCGGCGCGCCGGTCGTCTTCTCCGTCACGCCCGACCTGCTCGCCAAGGGCGAGACCACCACCGTCACGTGGGACGTCTCGCAGCTCAACCCGACGGACATGCTGGGCCTGTCGGGGCCGCCGCCGACGGTGACGATGAACTCCACGGCGTTCGACGACCTCACCAACGCCCCGGCCGCGCGAGCGCTCTTCTTCGCGAACCGGGACAACGACGTGGCGACCCTCACCCTGCCCAATGGCTTCGCGTTCCCGTTCGTGACGCGCCTGGCGACCCAGCTGGCGGTCTCCACCAACGGCTTCGTGGCCTTGGGGCCGGTGGCGCCGTCGGCTCCGACCAACCTCGATCTGTCCGACCCTGGCTACACCGGCCCGGCGTTGCTGGCGCCCTTCTGGGATGACCTCGACCTCGGCACCCAGGGCCGCGTGCTGTGGACACTCGACGAGGCGATCTACCCGCGGCGGCTGACGATTCAGTGGGACAAGGTGCGCAAGGCTGGCGCGATGGGCTCGGAGCTCACCTTCCAGGTGCAGCTGTTCGAGACCGGTGAGTTCCTCTTCGCCTGGAAGAAGCTCGACGGGCCGGGGGCCGATGGCTCCGAGGCGACGATCGGCGCGGTGGATGGCGTCGAGGCGTACCAGGGCCTGGTGTCGTTCAACAGCGCGACCTCTGCCGAGCTCGCCGTCGACACCGACCGCTCGTGGTTCAACAACGCGCCCGAGGTGTCGAGCTTCCGCACCTACCGGCTGCGCAACTTCGCGTCGTTGGGCTTCGTGCTCGAGGTCCCAGGGGAGTACATTCCCCTCTACGGCCGCGCTCGCGCGTTTGGACTCAACGACGTCGTCGTCTCCGAGGCGATGCCCGCACCGTTGGCCACGCTGACGGCGGGCCAATGGGTCGAACTCGAGAACCCGCAACCCGAGCAGCTCGACGTGTCGGGGTTGCGCCTCGAGTCGGTCTCTGGCGCCACCATGCCCTTCGTGCTGCCGGCCGACACGGTGATCGACGCGGGCGCCTTCTACGTGCTGGGCCAGTCAGCTGATCCCCTCGAGAACGGCGATGCCGGCGTGCGCCTGGCCTGGAGCATGGGCACGGTGCCGATGACCACGCCCGACATCGTCCGCCTCGTCGTCCCGACGGTGATGGCCGACGGCGGGACGCTCATCATCTCGTCGCTGTCATGGGGCGCGAAGGCCAGCACGCTGCCCGATGGTGGCGCGGCGGCCGATGCCGGCGTCACGGAGGGCCTCTCGGTTCAGCCGCCTGAGAGCGTGTTGGTCCGCACCGGAGCGCCGCCGTTCAGCTGCCCGCGGGTGTTCAGCTTCGGGCCTCCCGCCCAGTTCGGCACGCCCGGCGCCGCCAACGAGCAATGCTTCCCTTACGTGCTCAGTCAGATCCCGGTCGACTTCGAAGACGTCTCGAGCGGACCGGCGGTCGCTTTTTCAGGTAACGACGACGCGGCACTGCAGGTCAGCCTGGCCGTCCCGTTTCCCTACTTCGGCCAGACCTACTCGCAGGCTCGCGTGTGCACCAACGGGTGGGTGAGCTTCATCGACACCTCGTCGAACAACCTGTCGAACAAGGGCCGACCGAGCGCGAGCGCTCCCATTCAAGCCCTCGCGGTCTTCTGGGATGACCTCATCATCCGCGCACCGGCGACCTCGGGAACCTTCGTGCAGCGGTCCGGCGGCAAGACCGTCATCCAATACAAGAACTTCGAGGTCTTCGGCTCGACGGGTGACCTGCTGAACTTCGAGATCAAGCTCTTCGACAACGGCGTCATCGAGTACCACTACGGCTCGATGGTCGGACCTCGGGCCGACGGGAACAGCGCCACCCGGTGGATCGACAACCTCGACGGAACAGCGGCGCTGGCTGTCTCCGTTCGCACCTTCACGGCCTCGGAGAGCTTCGGGCCGCTCGTGGTGCCAAACACCGCCTTCCGCTTCACGCCCCGCGCCCTCCTCGGGAACACGCCATGACTCTTCTTCGAACCGTCCTGACGACCGTCCTCCTGCTGGGGCTTTGGGGCTGCCCGACGGCACCCGCACCAGACCCGCTCCCCGAGCCGCCCCGCATCGCCCGGTTCGTCGCCAGTCCCACCAACGTCGCCCGCGGCGAGACGGTGACCCTCAAGTGGGAAACCGCCAACGCCACCAACACCGAGGTCGTCGATCTCAATCGTGGGTCCATCGCGGCCGTCGCGGACCAGCAGACCGGTGAAGTCTCAGTGCCGGTCAGTCAGCCCACGGTCTTCGTCCTCTCCGCGAAGAACAGCCGAGGCGTGCGGGTCAGCGCCATCGCCAGCGTGCAGGTCGACGGCGTCGACGCGGCCGGCATCGTGTTCGCGGCCTACCCACCCGTCCTGACCTCCGGGCAGCGCGGCGTGCTCGTGTGGAACGCCCCCAATGCGCGAAAGGTCGAGATCGCTCCGATGGGCGGGGCGGCGCTCGACCTGTCCGGGCAGATCGCCTCGGGCAGCGTCGAGGTCAACCCCAGCGCGACCGAGACGACCTACGTCCTGACCGCCGATGGGGAGCGCCGCACCGTGTCCGTCGCGCGCGGCCAGGGCATCACCGAGTTCACCAGCTCCAAGCTCCAGGTGAAGGCCGGAGATCAGATCGCGCTGTCGTGGAAGACGGTGAACGCCACGCGGGTGCGGCTCACCAGCGCGGGCCGAGGCACCATTCGCGAGACGATGGACGCCGCCGAGGTGGCCATGGGCTCGTTCATGGACACCCTGGGGCCGCAGCTCGATGGCTCGTCGGTGAACTACGTTCTCGAGGTCGAAGGCCGGGGACCGGTGGTGCGACAGACGATCACCGTCGTCTACGGAACGGCGCCTGAGGTCCTCACGGTGACCGCGCCCACCTATGTGAAGGAGAACCTCACCTTCCGCCTCGAGTGGACGACCACCGGGGCCGATCGGGTCGAGGTGCGCTCGGGCCAGGCAGTGCTCTACCGCACACCAGCCGGGGTCAATGTGGGGACGGGCTTCGTCAGCCTGCCGGCGCCGACGGGCGCGCAGGACTACGTCGTCGCCGCCATTGCCTCGGGCAGCAGTGCAGAGGCCACGAGGTCCATCCGCGTCACCGCGGTGACCGACGTCGGGATGGCGACGCTCACCGCCATGCCAACCACCATCCCGACCGGCGGGACGCCCGTGACCTTGACCTGGAACGCGCCGGGCGCCGTTCGGACCCGCATCGTCGAGAACGGCACCATGACCGTGGTGGCTGTCGAGGGCCCGCAGGCCGCCATGGGCACGGCCACGGTGTACCCGAACCGGGCTGGCTCGACGTACGAGCTGCGGGCCAGCAACACGCTCGAACCCGCGGTGATCGCCAGAGCGCCCGTCACCGTGACGGCTCCGGCCACCATGCGGGTTGCGGACGGCGGCACCATCTTCCAGACGCAGGGCAGCGGCGTGGTAGCGTGGACCGTCGGGGGTCCTTCTGCCGAGCTCATCGGCTTTGGCTCTCCGACGCCGACCGAGACCACGGGCTCGACCGGCTTCACCGACATCTCGATGACTGGCACGCGCGTGCCATTCCCTGCTGGCGCCAATGACGCCATCCTCTCGTTCGTGCCGGTGGACTTCGAGACGTTCCTTGGCGGCCGTCGGGTCGAAGCGCTGGCGTGGGTCTCGACGAACGGCTTCGTCCTGGCCTCGTCGACCAACCAGACCAACTCGCGTCCCACGCCAGCCGCCATTCCGGGCACCTCGGCCACGGTCGTGCCCGAAGATTTCGTGGCGCCCTTCTGGGCGAACCTCGAGCTTGGCCCGACGGGTGGGGTCTTCTGGCAGGTCACGGGCGCCGCGCCAAACCGCGAACTCATCGTGCAGTGGAGCCGGATGCGGGTCGTCGGCCAGCCCACCTCGGAGCTGAGCTTTCAGGCCCGCATGCACCAGGCCGGCGCCGTGTCGTTCGAGTACCAGACGGTGACGCTGCCGATGCCTGTCGCGGCGGTCAGCATCGGCTACCAGGGACCGCTGGGGCTCGGGTATGCGTACGGCGCCACTGCCAACGCCGACGGTGGGATCAGCGCGTCGACGCCGCCCGCGATGAGCCGGGTGGCCTGGGGCGCTGCGACGACCTCGCCGGCCCTCGTCACCAGCCTGGCTGCGCCGGGCTCGGGGCTGGTTCGGATCGGCACTGGCGGTTTGCGGCTCGAGTTCGATCAGATCGTCAAGCCGACCGACATCATCGTCAGCGAGATCATGAATCGGCCGAACGCCGTGCTCCCGCGGGGCCAGTGGCTCGAGTTCACCAACTTCTCCAACGCCACCGTCGACCTCGCGGGCTGGACGGTGAGTGATGGGGTGCCCGACGGCGGGCTCGTCACGCTGCCGACGAACGTGCCTCTGCCTCCGCGCGGCTTCGTCGTCGTGGCGCAGAGCGGCGACGCACTCGAGAACGACAGCTTGCCCACCGGGACCGTGGTGGCGCCGGGGCTTTCGCTCCCGCAGACCGGAGGGCTCATTCGCTTCGCCAACCCCCTCGGGTTCGTCTCGGATCTGACGTTGCCGGACGCCGGCCTCCCGGCGCCGGGCATCTCGCTCGCCGTCGACCCGGGCCCCTTCGTCAACCGCGGGGCCTCATCCACCGCGCCGCTCACGTCGGGGCTCTGTCCGTCACCTCCCGGGCAGACCTTCGGCAATCTGTCGCCCAGTCAGCGCGGCTCTCCTGGCGTCGGGAACGATGGCGTCTGCATCGGCTACCGGCTCGGGCCCGTCCCGGTCAACTTCAAGGACATCTCGGCGACGGGACAGATCGTGAACTTCAGCAATGCCGACGACGCCATCGCGGTCATCGACATCAGCTCGGCCCCGACCCAGACGTTCGGCGTCACCACCACATCGGTCACCGTGTCGACGAACGGGTGGATGCTGCCGAAGACCTTCACGGGAGACTCCGCGCTCTTCAACAAGACGGCCCCCGGTACCGGGGACCCGGACGTCGGCGGCACCATCGCTCCGTTCTGGGACGACCTTCAGTTCCTTCCGGCCACCCGCACCACCTCGGCCTTCTATCGCCAGCGCTTCAACGCCGGCGCCGACCCGCAGGAGCCTCGCCCACACTGGGTCTTCCTCTGGAATCGCATCGAGACCTTCCTCGTCGGCGACGACATGAGCTTCGAGGTCAAGCTCTTCGATGACGGCACGATCGAGTACCACTATGGCACCATGACGTCGGCGACCACGGCCGAGCGCGCCACCGGCAACCAGGCCACGGTGTGGCTGGAAGCCAACGTCGCGCAGGCGCCACGGGCGCTCGTCTACAGCATCAACCGCGCAAGCCTTCGCCCCAACATGGCGCTGCGTTTCACGAGGGTTCCGTGAGGTCTCCGATGACGATGCTTCGTTCCGTCACCATCAGTGCGTTGGCGTTCGCGGTCACGGCGTGCCCGCCCCGACCGCAAGCCCCCCTTCCGGCCCCGCCGCCGGCCACCGTCACCAGCTTCACCGTGACGCCTTCGTCCCTGCCTGGGCCTGGCGAGGTGGTCCTCGAGTGGGGCACCACCAACGCCAGCGCCGTCTCCGTCGAGCAGGTCGGCAAGGGGCCCGTCGAGGTCGGCACCGACTTGAGCGGCCGGCGCACGATTCGGGTGGAAGACGAGGCCGTGTTCCTCATCACCGCCCAGGGCGCGGGCGGGAGCGACCTCCGCGCCACGTCTGTGGCGATGGCGCGTCGCGCGACCTCGGTGCTCTTCAGCTCGGTGCCTTCGACCGTCGAGGCCGGCGGTTCGTCGACCCTCGTGTGGAACGCGCCAGGGGCACGAACCGTCACCCTCAGCGAGGTGAACGGGCCGCGCCTCGACCTCGGAACGCAGCTCGAGTCGGGCTCCGTGCGCGTCTCACCGAAGCGGACCACCCGGTACCAGATCGCCGCCGACAACGTCACGGCGACCACCACCGTGAGCGTGGCGCCCACCATCACGGTCCTCACCGCTGGCACCGTTTCGCCGGGCCCCGGTGAACCCGTGACCATTCAGTGGGAGACCGCTTCGGCCACCTCGGTCACGCTGCGACGGGTGGGCCTCGCGATGCCGCTCCCCATCGCGACCGGCCAGGTCGAGTCGGGCAGCTTCACCGATACCGTGCCCGCGAACCTGCCGCCCGACGCGGTGCTGACGTACGTGCTGGAGGCCACCAGCGGAACTGCGACCGCGTCGCGTGCGCTCGAGGTCTTCGTCGGCGGCGGCGTGCAAATCCCCACCTTCACCGTGCCGGCCTATGCGCTCTCGGGCACCACCTTCCCGGTCAGCTGGACGACCGCCGGCGCGCAGTCTGCCGAGCTGATCGTCGACGGGCGACGCGTGTTCCTCGCGCAGACCGCCGCGCAGGTGGCCTCGGGGAGCTACACGCTTCCCGCGCCGACCCAGAGCACCCGCATCGAGTTCATCGCCCGCAACGCGCGCGGCGCCGAGGCCCGCGAGACTCGCACGGTGGAGGGGGTTGGCCCGCTAGCCTTCAACTTCTTCGTCGGCGACAAGACCGCGGTGACGACGGCGGCGGAGACGGTGACGCTCTCGTGGAGCATCACCAACGCACGCAACGTGCGCATCACGAGCAACACCCTGTCGGGTTTCTACCGGGAGTTCCGCGGGAACGTGGACACCGGGTCACTCGTCGTGGTGCCCAACCGCTTTGGCACGTTCACCCGCATCACCTATCGGCTCGAGGCCGACAACGGTACCGGATCGACCCCCCTGGTGCGGACGATCGACATCGACCTTGGGGCTGCCGCCCAGGCGGCCTTCACGTTCACCCGTCAGCTTCCGATCGGCGGCGCAAACTCGGTGACGGGGACGACCGTGCCGTCGGCCACGCAGGTGGGCGGCTTCAAGAACGTCGAGAAGAACCCGGCCGGTGAGGCCTTCATCGACATTCGCCGCACCGGAACGCCGGTGACCTTCCTGGGCACCGACAACGCGGCCAACCTCGCCCTGCCAGCCGCCTTCGAAGCCACGCTCTTCGGGACGCGTTTCAGCCGCAGCCGCCTGAACATCTCGAAGTTCGGGTGGTTCACGGTCACGTCATCGTTCACCGCGACGGCCGGGCGCGCGGACAACGGCCCACGCTTCGAGGCGTTCCTCGAGCCCCTCACCATCGCTCCGTACTGGAACAACCTCGCTACCGCGAGCAACCAGGTGCATTGGCGGGTCGACTCGGTCAGCAACGCGCGGCGCTTGATCGTCCAGTGGACCAACGTGCGGCCGACCAACGGGCCGATCGACGCCCGCATGACGTTCCAGGCGCAGCTGTACTCGAACGGACGCGTCGTCCTGGCCTACCGCGACTTCTTCAAGGTGCAAGGCCAGGGACTCGCGGGCATCGTGAACAACTCGGAGAACGACGAGATCAGCCCCGCGATGCCAGTCGCCAGTGGCGACGTCTATCGCTTCTTCAATTTCCAGCCCGCGCCCGCCAACCTCCGGGTCGAGGCGACGCCGTTCGCGGGCTCGGCGCTCGTCGGCAGCGACGTGATCGAACTCGAAGGCGTCCCCCTGATTGCCCCGAACCTCCTGGGTGTCACGGAAATCAACACCAACCCGCCACCCGCCGTCACGGGCGGGCAGTGGCTCGAGATCACCAACAGCACGGACGCCGGGTTCGATCTCTCAGGCTGGGAGCTCGACTTCGGCAGCGTCGCCACCACCTTCCCCTTCCCACCGGGCACCACGGTGCCAGCCAACGGGCTCCTGCTGCTGGCCCAGAGCGCCGATGTGGGTGACCCGGGACCGGCGGGGGGCATCACCATCGACGACGGTGGCGTCATTGCTCGGCCGGCCGTCGACATTCTGCTGCCCTCGACGTTCACCCTGCCCAGCTCCGGGGGCTTCGCGCGCCTCGGGATCAACGGGACGGAGTACAGTCGACTCACCTACCCCACGCAGCTGCAGGGGACCTCGTTCGGGCTGGAGTCCTTGCGCGCGCCCTGGCTCATCTCCGGTGCGCAGACCCGCACGATTTGCGAGTCCGTGCGCTGGTCGTACGGAAGTAACCAACAGGTCGGCTCTCCTGGTTTGCCAAACGGGCCGTGCTGGCCGTACCGCCCGCATCAGGTGATCCCTGGCGCCTTCCAGGCGCTCGCGACGAATCCGGCGGCAACGCGGATTCCCTTTGGAACGAATACGACGCCCGATACCTCGACGGCGGTCATCGACTTCACCCTCGCCGGTCGCACGCCGCTGCGTGCGTTCGGCCTGAGCGGCGGGGTCAACACCGTGTTGGCGTCGGCCGACGGGTACGTGGTGATCGGCGGCTCCTCCCAGTGCTGCGACAACAGCGCCCTCCCGTCGGCGTCGAACCGGGTGTGGGTGGCGCCGTTCTGGGATGACCTCCAGGGCCGGCCGACGTCGGGCCTCTACCTGCTCCAGACGGGCACCGCGCCCAACGTGACGACGATCATCTCGTGGGAGGACTGGACGTTCTTCCCGCAGGCCTCGTACACGGGTACCACCATCAACTTCCAGATTCACTTCCTCCCCAACGGCGACATCGAATTCCACTACGGGCCGTCGAGCGTGGGTGTGGGCCTGGATGCCGCGGCGCTCGTTCAGGGCAGCAGTGCGTCGGTGTGGCTGGAAGCGGTGACGGTCGCTGATGCCTACGCGGCCCGCACAGCCGACGCCGTGGTACCGACCATCAACCCCATCTTCAACGGCCTCGGCATCCGGTACTCGGCGCTGCGCCGCTAGGCCCTCACCCGGCCTTGAGCGCCTTCAGCTTGAGGCCCACCCGCTGGGTGCCCATGAACTCGTCGACCGACACCTGGTAGGCGAGATCGACGGGCGCCTCCGTCACCGACGCGAGCGGCGCAAAGCCAAAGCCGATGCAGTCGAGCTGTGGGGCCACCTCGAGCGACAACTTGAGGTGCCCCGGCAGGCCCGGCTGCTTGTTCTCGAGCACCCGCGGAGACGTCACCACCCGGCGAGAGCCCAGGACAGGCTCCGGGTTGCCCATGCCGAAGGGCGCGAGCGTCTGCAGGGCCTCCACGGCCTTCACGTCGAGCTCCTTCGGCTGCACCACCGCGTCGATGCGCTGACGGGGAATGAGCTGCTCCTCGGTGAGCCGGGCGCCGGTGACCTCGTGGAAGGCCGCGCGGAACGCCTCGAGCTCCTTCGGATCGATCGACAGCCCCGCCGCGGCCTTGTGCCCGCCGAACTTCGTGAGGTGGTGGGCGCAGGTCTTGAGCGCGTCGTACAGGTGAAAGCCCTCGATGCTGCGCGCGGAGCCGCGCCAGGTCCCCTCGTGAGAGCCGATGAGCACCGTGGGGCGATGGAACCGCTCCACCACGCGTGAGGCGACGATGCCCACCACGCCGGGGTGCCAGCCCTCCTTCGCCAGGACCAGCCCGCGCGCGCCCTTTTCGACGAAGCCCTGGGCCTGCTCGAGCGCCCCCTGCACCATCGCGCGTTCGATCTGCTGTCGCTCCGCGTTCGCCGCGTCGAGCTTCTGCGCGAGCGGCCGCGCCCGCTCCACGTCCTTCGACAAGAGGAGCTGAAGGCCGATGGACGCGTCGTCGAGCCGTCCGGCGGCGTTGATCCGAGGGCCGAGCCGAAAACCCACGTGCCCCGCGGTGATTCGCGTTCCCGACAGCTGCGCCACTTCCTTGAGGGCGCGCACGCCGGGCCTCGCCCCCGCGGTGAGGATCTCGAGGCCGTGCCGCACGAGAATTCGGTTGGCGCCGGTGAGCGGCACCACGTCGGCCACGGTGGCGAGCGCGACGAGATCGAGCAGCTGCTTGAGGTTGGGTTCAGGACGTTTCAGCGCCGTGAAGAAGCCCGCCTCGCGGAGCGACTTCCGCAGCGCCATGCACAGCGCGAACGTCACGCCACCGGCGCAGAGCCACTTGGTCGGGTAGTCGCAGCCGGGCTGGAGCGGGTTGAGCACCGCCACCGCAGGCGGCATCGTCTCGGGAACGGCGTGGTGGTCGACGACGATCACCTCGAGCCCCAGGGCGTTGGCCTTGCCGATCTCCGCGTGCGAGGTGATGCCGCAATCGAGCGTCACCAGCAGCTGCGTACCCTCGCTCGCCAGGCGCTCGACGGCGGTGACGTTGAGCCCGTACCCCTCGCCGAGGCGATGCGGAATGTACGTGCGCACCTCGAGGCCGACCTCGCGCAGGAACGTCGTGAGCAGCGCCGTCGAGCACACCCCGTCGACGTCGTAGTCCCCCCACAAGGTGACGCGCTCCTGGGCGCGGATCGCGCGAACCAGCCGCTCGACCGCCGCGGGCAGGCCTTTCATGCGGAACGGGTCGGGCAGGCCCGTCAGCGCGTCGTCGAGGAAACCCTGCGCCCCCTCGGGCGTCCCGTAGCCCCGGTTCGCCAACACCCGGGCCGTGACGGAATGAAGCCCCAGCTCCCGCACGAGCCCGGCCGCCGCGACGCCATCGACATCGGCCTGCGGCCACACCCACGTTACTGGTTGCTGCGCATCCCTCACGACGGCACGGCGTAGCACAGGCCCCTGACACCGATTTCCGAAACCCAGTGATTCCGACCGCCTGCGCACGACGCGCAGCCCCTGCGCCCCTCCTTCCCGTCGCTGCCGAAAACGAAGAATCTGCACGCTGGAGGAGCCCGGCGGCCGGGGGCACCTGGCCCTGCCTTCGCACCGCGGAACGCGCTCATGGCGCGACGGAGTCTCCAGCCGCTCGACCTCACGCTGCGCCACGGGCGCAGGTACCAGTGGGCGCGCCGCCTGTTCCTTGGCTTCTCGGTGCTGCTGACGTTCGGCCTGCCGCTGCTTCATCTCCGCACGGCCGTGGCGGAAGGCGCCGGGCTGGCAGGGGACTCGCCCTGGGCCGCTGCCACCAGCGCACTCCCCGCGACGGCCCCGCCCTTCGTCGGAGCGCCCACCAGCATCGCGGTCTTCGGCATCGAGCTGGTCGACCCGCTGGCGTGGCTTGGGGTGGCGCTCCAGCGGGGGGTGAACGGAACGATGGTGTGGACAGTCCTCCCCGGGTTGCTCCTCGTGGTGCTGCTGGGGCGCTTTTTCTGCGGCTGGGCGTGCCCGTACCTGCCGATCCTCGCGGCGAGCAACGCGCTGCGCTGGTTCCTGGGTCGGCTGGGGGTGCCCGTGAAGGACGTCCAGGTGCCGCGGGTGACGGCGCGGGTGGTGTTGGTGGGGCTGCTGCTGGCGACGTCGCTTCTGGGCGTGCAGCTGCTGCCGCTCGTGTACCCGCCCGCCATCATCGGCCGGGAGGTGTTCCGCGCGCTGTTCTACGGCTCGCTGGGCGCCGGGGCCTTCGTGGTGCTGGGCGCGTTCGTCTTCGACACCTTCGTGTCCCGCGCGGGCTTCTGTCGCGCGCTGTGTCCGGGCGGCGCGATGTTCTCCACGGTCGGCGCGTTGTCACCGGTGCGGGTGCACCGCGAGCCCTCGAAGTGCACCGACTGCACCATCTGCGACGTCGTGTGCAACCTGGGCCAGCGGCCGATGACGGACCAGCTCGACGGAGGCTGCGAGCGGTGTGGGCGGTGCATCGCGGCGTGTCCGACGAAGGCGCTGACGTTCAAGCTCGGAGCGCCCTCGGTGTTTCGCCCCCTCGAGGAGAAGCCGCGCACATGAACCGGAGAGGCCTCATCGGCGCGGTGGCCGCGGCGTTGGCGCTCGCGGCCGTGCCGAAGAAGGCCCGCGCCGGCACGAAACGAATCCGACCGCCGGGGGCCCTCGCGCCGGGCGCGTTCGAACAGGCCTGCATCGGCTGCTTCCGCTGCGCCGAGGTGTGCCCGACCAGCTGCATCCGCTTTCCGTCGACCTTCTCGCTCGAGCAGGCGCTCCCGCAGCTCGAGCTGTCCGAGCGGGCCTGTGTGCTCTGCATGAAGTGCACGCAGGTCTGTCCCACCGACGCGCTGGTCCCCATCGCCGCGAAGGCCGAGGTGATCGCGAAAGAGGTGAAGATGGGGCTGCCGGTGCTGACGCGGCCGAAGTGCCTGCCGTGGAATGGCTCGGGCGTGTGCCGACTCTGCTACCAGGTCTGTCCCTACCCGGATCGCGCGGTGGAGCTGGTCGGCCCGCAGAAGGCGCCGCTGTTCCACGCCGACGCCTGCGTGGGCTGCGGCCTGTGTGAAGAGGCGTGCCCCGACGGTGCCCAGGCCATCGTCATCGTTCCGCTCGGAACGGAGCCGCCACCCCCTCCTCGACGAGGCCCGATGCGGCGGAGCCCGGCGTGAAGCGCGCGCCCACCAATACGGTGGTCCGAAAGCCGTTCACCCGACGCGACGTGATGAAGGCGGCGCCGATCGGCGCGGCGCTGGCCGGGCTGGGCGTGGTGGCGGCGGGAGGACTCTCGCGGCCGGCCGCGACCTCGACGAAGGGCACCTGCCGCTTCTGCCTGATGCACTGTGGCATCGTCGGCCACACCGTCGGCGATCGACTCGAGAAGGTGGAGGGTGACCTCACCTCCCGAACGCGCGGCTTTCTGTGCGGACACGGCTTCGCGCTGCGCGAGATGGTGCACTCCGGCGCTCGGCTGCGTCACCCGATGGTTCGACGTGGAGACGCCTTTCACGAGGTGAGCTGGAATGATGCGCTCGACGAAGTGGCCGAGAAGCTGCTGCAGGTGAAGGCGCGGTTCGGACCCGAGGCGCTCCTCATCCAGACCGGCTGGCCGATGGTGCGTCACCCGCTCGTCAACTGGCTGCATCGGTTCGCGCAGGCGTTCGGCTCTCCGAACGTCTCGACGGTGGCGAGTCTGTGCGAGGCCTCGTTGCGCATGGCGCAGGCCCTCACGGTGGGGAGCAAGTACTCCGCCGACGTGCGCTCGACGAAGACGCTGGTGCTGTGGGGGTCGAACCCCGGCGTGACGGCGCCGCCCTTCCTGCACGTCATCGCGAAGAAGGCCGACGGTGGGAACCTGATCGTCATCGACCCCGTGCGCACCACGCTGGCGCGCGAGGCGACGACGTGGCTTCCGATTCGCCCGGGCACCGACGGCGCGCTCGCGCTCGGGCTCATCCACCTGGTGCTCGAGAACGGCTGGTACGACCGGTCGTTCGTCGACGCGCACACCCACGGCCTCGAGGGGCTGCAGACGCTGGCCGCGAAGTACCCCGTGCCCGAGGTGGAGCGGCTCACCGGCGTCCCCGCGAAAGAGATCGAAGCCCTCGCCCGCCGTATGGCGCAGGACACACCCACTGGTGTCTGGGCCGGGCTGGGGGTCGAGCATCACGAGAACGGCGTGCAGACGCTGCGGGCCATCAGCGCCCTCGAGGTGCTCGTCGGGCGCTTCGATGGGCGGCAGGACGCGCGCTCGGTGTTGACGCCGCCGGGACCGTCGTTCCGCGACTCGATGCTCCCGGCCCTCTACCCGCTCACCACGCCCGAGCCCGTTCCGCCGAAGGTGACGACGCCCGCCCTCGGCCAGAAGGAGTACCCGGTCTACGAGATCTACAACCGCGAAGCCCAGGGGCAGTTGCTCGCCGACGCCGTATTGAAGGACGGGCCGGGCGCCATTCGCGCGGTGATCCTGCTGGCGAGCAATGCGCTGGTGACCTCCCAGGGCACGGCGCGGCTCGAAGAAGCGGCGGAGAAGCTCGAGCTGTTGGTGACGATCGACCCGTTCTTCACGCAGTCGGCGCGGCGCTCCGACGTGGTGCTGCCGGCGACCACCTTCGCGGAGTCTCCCGACGTCGACGAAGCCGATCGCGTGGCCGAGAAGAGCCTGGTGTCGCCGCAGGGCTCGGCGAAGCCCGATTGGACCATTCTCGTCGAACTGGCGAAGCGCGTGGGGCTGGGGACCTTCTTCCCATGGGCCACGATGCACGAAGCCTCCCGCTCCCCGCAGGCGCCCTTCATGCAGGACGTGGCTTCCCAACCGAGGCCTGAGCCCACGGTCGAGACCCCTCGCTTCGGGACGATCACCGGCCGCGCGGAGTTCGCGTCGGTGCTGCTCGAGCGGCATGGCCATCCGGCGCTCCCCGAGTGGACCCCCCCGACAGAGCAGCCCTCCCCCGAGTACCCGCTGCGCCTCGTCACCGGCCCCAGGCCGCGCGCGTACATCAACTCCCAGTTCCACGACGTGCCGAGCGTTCAGGCGCGCATGCGCTCGCCGGAGGTGCAGCTCCACCCGACCGTCGCGGCGCCGCTCGGCATCACGTCGGGGAGTCCGGTGGCCATCACGTCCCCGCACGGACGCATCACGATGACGGCGCTCGTGACCGAAGAGGTCCACCCGGAGTGCGCCGTCATGCCGGCCGGCTTTCCTGAAGCGAACCCCAACCGGCTCATCAGCGCCGATCTGCGCGATCCAATCAGTGGCTTTCCGGCGTTCCGCTCCGGCATCTGCCGCATCGAGAAGGCCTGAGGCTTCCGCGTCGCAGCGAAAAGTGCTTTTCCCGCGCTCGCCATGAGCGCCTCCGCCAACCACTACAAGCCCAACCTGCGCGACACGCTGTTCAACCTCTTCGAGTTCCTCGACATCGGGAAGACCTCGCTGGGCCACAAGCCCTTCGGCGATCTCGACGAGCCCACCGCCCGCCAGACGCTCGAGAGCTACCGGCAGATCTGCCTCGACCAGCTCTCGCCGACGTTCTCGGCCGGAGAGCGGCAGCCGCCCACGCTGGACAAAGCGAGCGGCACCGTGGCGCTGCCCGAAGACTTCAAGCAGTCCTTCCATGCGTACTTCGAGAACGGGCTCAACGCGCTGGAGCTGCCCACGCACCTCGGCGGGGTGGGCGCGCCGCCGACGCTCGCCTGGGGCGCGTTCGAGATGGTGCTCGGCGCGAACCCGGCGCTCGCGTTCTACTTTCTGGGCAACCTGCTCCCGCGCATCATCGATCGCACGGCCACCGACGCGCAGAAGGCCCTGTATTGCCAGCGGATGATCGAGCGCCGCTGGGGCGGCACGATGGTGCTGACGGAGCCCGACGCCGGCAGTGACGTGGGCGCGGCCCGCGCGAAGGCCCGGCACGTGAAGGACGACGTGTGGGAGATCGAAGGCGTCAAGCGGTTCATCACCAACGGTGACTTCGACGCGGTCGAGAACATCGTGCACCTCGTGCTGGCGCGTCCTGAAGGCGCGGGCGCCGGCACCAAGGGCCTGTCGATGTTCATCGTGCCCAAGTTCTGGCTGAACGCCGATGGCTCTCTCGGAGAGCGCAACGGGGTGTTCTGCACGAACCTCGAGAAGAAGATGGGCCTCAAGGCCTCGGCCACCTGCGAGCTGACGTTCGGTGACGGCAAGCCCTGCCGCGGCCTGCTGGTGGGCAACGTGCACGAGGGCATCAAGCAGATGTTCCACGTCATCGAGCACGCGCGCATGGCCGTGGGCCTGAAGTCGGCGGCGACGCTGTCGACGGCGTATCTGAACGCGCTCGCCTACGCGAAGGACCGTCTCCAGGGATCGGATCTCATGCACGCGCGCGACAAGAACGCCAAGCGGGTGGCGATCATCAAGCACCCGGACGTGCGGCGCATGCTGATGATGCAGAAGAGCCACGCCGAGGGCATGCGGGCGATGATCCTCTTCACCGCCTCGCTCCAGGACGACGTGGAGCGCCTGGGCGGCCGGCACGACGAGCGCGCGCACGCGGCCGACGGCCTCAACGACCTGCTGCTGCCGCTGATCAAGGGCTACTGCTCCGAGAAGGTGTACGAGATCCTCTCGCTCTCGCTGCAGACGCTCGGTGGCTCGGGTTACCTCGCCGACTACCCGCTGGAGCAATACATCCGCGATCAGAAGATCGACACGCTCTACGAGGGCACCACGGGCATCCAGGCGCTCGATCTCATCTTCCGCAAGCTCGCCAAGGACGGCGGCGCGACGTTGCAGGGCCTGCTGGGGCGCATCCGCGCCACGATCGAGTCCAACGAGGGCGGAGAAGTACTGGCGAAGGAGCGCGCGTCCCTCAACGAGGCGCTCACCAACGTCGAGATGGCATTCGGCCACCTGCTCGAGAAGCTCGGCGAGTCGCTGTACCACGCGGGGTTGCAGGGCAACCGGCTCCTCTTTGGTCTCGCGGAGCTGGTGATCGGTTGGCTGCTCGTTCGTCACGCGGCCGTCGCGGTGTCGAAGCGCGCTGGCGCGACGGGCGAAGACGCGGCGTTCTACGAGGGGAAGATCGCCTCGGCGCGCTTCTTCGCCAGTGAGGTGCTGCCGAACCTCGCGATGCTCCCACGCCACGTGCAGGCGAGCGGCCTCGAGTTGATGTCGATGGCCGACGAGGCGTTCTAGACGACGGCGTGGGTCGGGCAGGGAGAAGGCACACCCGGAAGAGCTGAGAATTCAATGGGTTGGGGTGGTTCCGGAGCTGCTCAAGGCCGCGGCACCTCTCACCCCGGAGTTCTCCCCCATGTTTCGAACGATTCCGCTGGTCCTGGTCGTCCTCGCCGCGTGCGGCCCGATGCCGTCGATGCCGGATGCAGGCTCGACCATCACGCTTGGCAACACCTCCTCCTCGTCGATGCCGGCTCCGATGGGCGGCTCGCCGAACGTATGACCAGTCCGACTGCGAGTACGCTGCCACCGACCTCGTCTGTACGGGGCGTTCCTCCGACGCCCAGGGAATCTGCACCAAGGCCTGCGCCTCCGATGCCCAGTGTCACGGCAGCGGAACCGATCGTTCCGCGGTGTGCGGCACCAGTCCGAGCCGCGAGCGGATGTGCTTCCAGCCCTGCACCAGCGGGCGCTGCTTCGGCGGGCAGGTCTGCCAGAACAACGTGTGCGTTCCTCAGGGCCAGGCCGTCGGTACCTTTCCGACGCCGACGTTCGGTCAGATTGGTGGCGAGTGCGCGAGCGATAGCGCCTGTGGTCAGAATCGGTTCTGCAGCACCAGAGCGCCCGGCGGGACCTGCAGCGGGGCGTGCACCAGCGACTCCCAGTGCGGAACGAACGGGACCTGCGTGAACCTCACCGGCACGAGCAGCAGCGCCTTCTGCTACGCGAAGTGCTCGACCCCAGGATCGCAAAGCAACTGCCGCGCCGGGTATCGGTGCGAAGCACTGCAGGGCGTCTCGTTCGGTTTCTGCATCATGAACTAGGGCAACGGGCACCTGAGCACGGCTTCAGCGCCGTTTTCGTTTCAGCCCAGCCCCGCGCGCTGCCGCTTGAGGGCCACGTTCACCAACAGCCCGAGGCCGATCATCACCGAGACCATCGAGCTGCCGCCGTAGCTCATCAGCGGCAAGGTGATGCCCGTGATGGGCAACAGGCCCGTCACCATTCCGATGTTCTCGAACACCTGCCAGAAGATCATCGCGGCCACGCCCACCGAGACGAACGCACCGAAGCGCTCCTTCGCGCCGGCCGCCACCGCCAGCGCCCCCAGCAACACCCCGGCGTACAAGACGAGCAACAACAGGCAGCGCAGGTAGCCCTGCTCCTCGGCGAAGACGGAGAAGATGAAGTCGGTGTGCTGCTCCGGCAGGTAGCGCAGGCCCGTCTGGGTCCCCTGCATCCAGCCCTTGCCGTCGGTGCCGCCGGAGCCCACCGCGATCTTCGACTGCATCGCGTGGTAGTTCGACCCCTTCAAGTCGCTCGTCGGATCGAGCCAGCCCGTGATGCGGGCGTCCTGGTGCTTCTTGAGCTTGTGCCGGACGATCGTGAACCGCTCCTCGGTCGGCTGGGCGCGCACGTAGTCGTTCCACAAGACGCCCACGCCCGCGAGCGCCAGCACACCGAGCACGAGCAACACCGGCAGGCTGGGCCTCGCGAAGAGCAACACCGTGATGGTGGTGAACGCCATCATCAGCGCGGTCCCGAGGTCTGGCTGCACCAGCACCAGCGCGGTCGGCACGAGCGCGATGACGGCGGGCGGAATCAACCGCAGAAAGCCGTACGTGGGCTGCTGGGGCCGGTAGTCGTCGTGAAAGTACTTCGCGAGCATGAGCAGCATGCCGATCTTCATGAACTCGGCGGGCTGCACGCGAAGGGGCCCCAGCACGAACCAGCTCTCGGCGCCCTTGGCCTTGTGGCCGAAGAACTTGAGCGCGACGAGGGCGGCGAGGTTCGCGAGGTAGATGGGCACCGCGAGCTTCTCGAGCAGCTTCGGGTCCACCCACGCCACCACCGCAGCCACGCCGCAGCCGAAGACGAAGTACGCCAGCTGAGCGGTCCACATCGGGGCGCCTGGAGGCCGTGACGCGCTCGCGAGGTTGTAGATGCCGACGGCCGTGGTGAGCAGCGTCGCCACCAGCAGCACCCACGGCATCTGCGTGACGCTCCGGCGCTCGGTCGACAGGTTCATCATCGCGGCACCTGCGTCGGCGTGGCGCTCGGGGCCTGAACGGTGGGCTCGGGTGGCGCGGGCACATCGGAGGCCAGCCCTGGCTCGCTCACCTCGGGCGGCGCCGCGGGCTTTGGCAGGAAGACCGGTTTCGGCGGCTTCGGTGGCACCCAGTCTTCCCCGAGCGCGAACGCGTCGGACTTCTTGAGCTCGAAGTACTTCGCGAAGACGGCCGCTGCGGTGGGCGCGGCGTCGCTGCCGCCGTGGCCTCCGTGCTCGTTGAGGACGATCACCGTCAGCTCGGGATCCTCCGCAGGTGCGAACGCGGCGAACCACGCGTGATCGCGCTCGAAGTAGTCCATCTGCTCCTTCTTGAGCCGCACCAGACCGAGCTTCGCCACCTGCGCGGTGCCCGTCTTGCCGGCGACCGTGTATTCGGCGCTGCGAGTGCGGAACGCGGTCCCGCCGGGTTCGTTCACCACCGAGACCAGCGCGTCCACCAGGAGCTGGTGTTGCTCGTCGGTCATGGGGATCTCGCGGACGAGCTTCGGCTCGAAGGCCTTCGTCACCTTTCCATCGGGGGCCTCGAGGCGCATCACCAGCTGCGGCTGGAGCACCTTCCCTTTGTTCCCTACCGCCGAGTACAGCACCGCGAGCTGCAGCGGCGTGACGTTGACATCGCCCTGACCGATGGCGGTGTTCAGGGCGAGGCCCTTCGTGTACCCGCCGGGGGTCGACTTGTTGTGGAAGCCGACATCGGGCATCACGCCTGGCACCTCAGCCGCGACGCCCAGGTTCGTCGGTGCGCCCAGCCCGAAGGCCTTGCCCATCTGCGCGATCGGCTCGATCCCCATGAGATCCGCCGAGCGGTAGAAATACGTGTCGCAGCTCACCTGCAGCGCGCGCCTCGCGTCGACCAGGCCATGTCCCCGCTCGTTGTGGCAGCGCCAGCGTCGTGAGCCGAGCGAATAGCCGCCGCCACAGCTGACCTGGGAGGTCGGCGTCATCACGCCCTGCTGGAGCGCCGCCAGAAGCGTCACCACCTTGAACGTCGAACCCGGGTGGTAGTGCTCCGCGCCCGCGCGGAACACCATCGGCTGGAGGGGATCCTGGGAGAGCTGCGTGAGGCGTTTGGGCGACACCCGCCCCGTCATCTCGTTCGGATCGAACGCGGGCCGGCTCACCATCGCGCGGATGAAGCCGGTCTTCGTCTCGATCGCGACGACGGCGCCCGCGGTGCCAGGGAACGCGCGCTCCGCCTCAGCCTGGAGCCGCGCATCGATGGACAGCACGACGCTGTTCCCCGGCAGGGGCAACAGCTGCTGCGCCCCTTTCAGGATGTTGCCGCGCACGTCACGCATCACCTCACCGCGCGCGTTGACGACGTGCTTGTCCCACCCGTCGGTGCCGCGCACCTCGTGCTCGAAGCTGCGCTCGATGCCGCGCCGACCGATGTAGTCGCCGAGCGCGTAGGGAGGACGCTCCGCGGTGCCGTTGAGCCGCGTCAGCTCGTCCTGGGTGATCTCGTTCATGTACCCGACGAGGTGGGCGAGCGTCGCACCGGCGCGGTAGCTGCGGTGCGGGACAGGCTCCAGGTCGACGCCTGGGAGCAGAAACTGGCGCGCCAACAACTGATCGAAGGCCTCACGGCTGATGTCGACCGCGGCGATGAGCGGCTGGTACCGCTGTGGCCCGTGGGCGCTCTTGAGCAGGCCCTCGACGCGGGCGAGCTCGGAGTCGTCCCACTGGAGCACCTCGGCGAGCCGCGGGAGCACCTCGGTGGTGCACTTCTGACAGAAGGCCGGCGTGATGAAGACGTCGAGGCTCGGCCGCGCGTCGACCAGCACCTCGCCACGACGATCCCGGATGAGCCCCCGCGGGGCACGCAGGCGCACGTCCTTGAACTGGTTGTCGACGGAGAGCGCGAGGAACTCCTCGTAGCGCACCACCATCAACCGATAGAGGTTGACGGCCAACACCAGGAGGCCAGCGAGGAAGAAGACTCCGAGCCCGATGATGCGGGGCCTCAGCTCCTTCGCGTCGGACTTCTGGCCGAGCTTGATCACGCCAGCCGCCCTCCCTCGGAGCGCTCGCCCGGCTCGATGCGGGCCAGCAGCGGGAAGAGCGCCCACGCGAACGCGAGCGTCAGCAGCACCTGGAGCGGCATGCCCGAGAGCGACAACACCCGGCCTTCGGCGCTCTTCGAGGTCAGCCACGTGAGCAGGAACGCGAGCAGAGAATGGAGGGCGCTCGCGCCCGCAGAGAACAACGCGAAGCCCAGGCGAGACTTCCCGTCGAGCAGCTGCGCCGCCGCCCGCGCGAGGAGGAAGACGAGGACGGCGAGGCCCGGGAAGAGCCCCGATGGGCGGCCGGTGAAGACGTCGAGGAGGTAGCCGATGGCGAAGGACGTCAGCGCGCCCTCGATGGTGCGGCCACGCACCGCGATGAAGACGATGAGCGCGATGGTGACGTCGACACGGGTCACCTCGAAGCCGAAGCTGCGCACCAGCACCGACTCGAGCGAGAGCAGCACCAGCGCCAGGGCGGTGAGGAGCGCGCCCTTCATCGCCCCTCCGGCGTGCGCATCGCGGACAGGCCCGTCATCGGCAACACCAGCACCTCTTCGACGGTGCCGAAGTCCACCGCCGGCTCGAGCGCGCCAAGCAGGAACAGGCCCACCGTGGGCCGGGAGACGCGCTGCACCGTGCCCAATACCAGGCCGCGCGGGAAGAGCCCGTCGGTGCCGGCGGTGACGACGACGTCGCCCTCGCGGATGTCGTCCTCCCGCCGCACGAAGTCGAGTTGCATTCGCTGGCCATCGCCCGCGCCCACCACGGTGCCGCGCACCCGCGTCCGCTGCACCAACGCGCCGATGCGCGACTGTGGATCCGTCATCACCATCACGTCGGCGGAGGCCCCGACCGCGCGCACCACCTGCCCCACCACGCCCCGCGGCGTCACGACGGGCATGCCCACGCGCACGCCGTCCTCCTCGCCGCGGTCGATGCGGAACGACTGGAACTGTGGCGTGGCGTTGAGGCCGATGACGCGCGCGGAGATCGCCACACTGCTCGACTGTTCGACGTACCCCAGCGCCTCCTTGAGCCGTTGGTTCTCGGCCCGCGCCTCGGTCAGCGTGTTGAGCTCGGCCTGGGCCTCGGCGAGCTGCACGCGGCACTCAGCGGCCGCCTCCTTCGCGCCCCGCAGCGCCACGTAGGCGCCGACGCCAGTGCCCACGCGGTCGACCACCCACGTGAGGCTGGACTGCAGCGGTGCGCTCGCCGAGAGCACCGCGCGATCGAACACGTTGGGCTCTCGGCCACGCCCGCCGCGCGCGAGGAAGCTGATCAACGGAACGATGATCAGCGCTCCGACGAGGAGCGGCTCGCGATGACGAGAAACGAAGGAGAACACGAGGGGACGAGCACCGAACGGGCGAGCGGTGACGGGGCTTTCCGGCCCGCGCGGGAAAGCCCTTGCATGTTGTGGGCACCGATCCTACAGGTCAAGTCTTCATTTTTGCCAACCCCCTGAAAGTCCATGAGTAATTCGACTCCTTCGACGTCCCCGCAGGCTGCTGCCACTTCCGATTGGCGCCGCACTGGCTACTACGTGCTCATCATCGCGCTGGCGGTGTTGTTCGGCCTGCAGTGGGGTCCCGGCGCCTCGGGCTGCGAGCGCTTCGGCAAGCTCGAGGATCCCAAGGGCGAACCGGTCGCGACGGTGAACGGCCAGATGATTCCGCTCAAGGACTTCGTGGGGCAGTACCAGGCGCAGGCGCAGCAGTTCCGTGCGCAGGGCGTGCCAGCGGAGTTCCTCAAGCAGTTTGGCATTCACAAGCAGGTGGTCGACCGCCTCGTGAACACCGAGCTCCTCTCGCAGGCCGCCGAGCTGCAGGGCATTCGCGCCTCCGATGACGAGGTGGTCGCCGTCATCCTCAAGGACACCTCGTTCCAGCGTGAGGGCAAGTTCGACCAGGACCGCTACGCCGACATCATCATGCAGTACGAGCAGATGACGACCGTGCAGTTCGAGGAGAAGCTCCGCCGGCAACTGTCTGCGCAGCGGCTGCTCCAGCTCGTCGAGGCGTCCGTCGCGGTGAGCGAGGACGAGGTCAAGGCGCGCTACCAGAAGGACGGCAACTCGGCGAAGGCCACCTTCGTGCGGCTGACGCCCTCGATGTACGCCGACAAGGTCGTCGCGCCGAAGCCGGCCGAGTTGCAGAAGTGGACCGACGCCAACGGCGCGCTCATCTCGGCCGACTACGATGCGAACAAGTTCAAGTACTTCATCGATGAGCGCGTGAAGGCGCGGCAGATCTTCCTGCGGGTGGCGCGCGACGCCGACGCCGCCACGAAGGAGGACGCGAAGAAACGCCTCGAGAACGTGCGCAAGCAGATCGTCGACGAGAAAAAGCCGTTCGCCGACCTCGCCAAGGGCCTCAGCGAAGACACCGAGACCCGGGACAAGGGCGGCGACCTCGGCTTCGTCGAGCGCAGCCAGCTCCCCAGCGACTTCGCCACCAAGCTCTTCGCGCTCAAGGCCGGAGAGGTCACCGAGGTGACCGAGTCGCCCATCGGCTTCCATATCGGCCTGGTCGAGGACCGCAAGCAGCCCGAGACCAGGCCGCTCGACGCCGTGAAGAACGAGATCGCCGCCGCGCTGTACACGAAGGAGCAGGCCCGCGCGCTCGCGAAGGGGGACGCCGAGAAGGCCCTCGCCGAGCTCAAGAAGGGCAAGACGCTCACGGAGATCTTCCCGGCCGACGCGAAGGACGACAAGTCGAACCTGTTCAACTTCAAGGCCGAGACGAAGCCCGAGGTGAAGGAGACCGGCGAGTTCAACGCGAGCGCCGAGTCGGTGCCGACGCTGGGCGGCGGCCTGGCGACCTTCAAGCTGCTGATGGACCGCACCGAGAAGGGCGTCGTCGACAGCGTCGTCGTCATCGATGACGGCCCGGCGGCGACGACGTCGGGCTTCGCCGTGGTGGTGCTCGATGACCGCAAGCTGCCCAGCGACGCCGACTTCACGACGCGCAAGGAGCAGCTCCAGGTCGAGGCCGTCAAGGGCAAGCAGTTCGAGGTGCGCGAGGCGTTCCTCAAGGCGCTCAAGGCGAAGGCCACCGTCACCACCAATGACAAGGCCATCGACAAGGTCATCGGCGGCGAGAGCTGAGTTCTGACGCGATGGTGGCGTTCATTCTCGCGTCAGCCTCGCCCCGGCGCCGGGAGTTGCTCGGGCAGCTCGGGCTGCAGTTCGACCTCGAAGCGCCCGATCTCGACGAGTCGGTGAAGGCTCACGAGCGTCCCGCGGCGTACGTGGAGCGGCTGGCCCGAGAAAAAGCGAGCGCCGTCCGAAGACGACGTCCCGCCATGGTGGTGCTGGCAGCCGATACGTCGGTGGTCGTCGATGACGAGATCCTCGGAAAGCCAGGCACCGATACCAGGACGGGAGCGGCCATGCTCCGCCGGCTGTCTGGGCGAACCCATCAGGTGATGACGGGCGTGGCCGTAGCGGGCGACCAGGTGCACTCCGTCGTCGTCTCCAGCGACGTCGTGTTCCGCCCGCTCACCGAGTCGGAGATCGCCTGGTACGTGGAAACCGGCGAAGGGTCCGACAAAGCGGGCGGCTATGCGTCCCAGGCACGCGCTGGCGCCTTCATTCGGGAGATCCGCGGCTCCTCCACCAGCGTCATCGGACTGCCACTCGTCGAGGCCGTGGAGTTGCTCCGACAGGCCGGCGTTCCGATGCCGTGGAGCCCACGATGATCGAGCGGGAAACGCTCCGGCACAACCTCATCGCCCTCGAGGCGCGATTGTCTGCGGCCTGTGAACGAGCCGGGCGGACGCGAGCGTCGGTCGAGCTCGTCGCCGTCTCGAAGCGGCACCCACCAGAGCTCATCAAGATGGCCTGGGAGCTCGGCCTGCGGCACTTCGGCGAGAACTACGCCCAGGAGCTGCGCGACAAACACGAGGCCCTGTCGGCCTGCACGGGCCTTCGGTGGCACGCCATCGGGCCTGTCCAGCCGAAGAACGCGAAGTACGTCGCGAAAGCGGCGCACGTGTTCCACGCGCTCGAGCGATTCGAGGTGGCCCAGGAGCTGTCACGCCGACGCACCGGGAGCCCGCTGTCGTGCTTCATCGAGGTGAACGTCGCGCACGAAGCGTCGAAGGCGGGGGTGTCGGTGAGCGAGCTGCCGGCGTTCCTGACGGCGGTGCGCGAGCTTCCCCAGCTCGAGGTGGTGGGCCTCACGTGCATGCCACCGCTCAGCGATGACCCCGAGTCCTCCAGAGCGTCGTTCCGCCAGCTCGCCGCGCTCGCCCGCGAGCTCGCCCTGCCCTCGCTGTCGATGGGCACCACCGGAGACTTCGAGGTGGCGATCGAAGAAGGGGCGACCCACGTCCGCGTCGGGACCGCCCTCTTCGGCGAGCGTCCGCGCTGACCGTCGCGGCTCGTCGCGTTCGGGCCGCCACCCCTGAAGACCTCGAGTGTCTCGGAGCTCAGGTCGGTGAGGGTCAGCGCGCTTCGAGGAAGTTGGCGTCGTGCCCTCCGGTGTTGCGAGCTCAGCGGAGACGATCGACACCGCCGTCACAGCTCCTTGAACTTGAGGCGCCCTTCGTCGGTGAGCGTCACCCGGTACTCCGCGCCGCAGTAGTTGCACCGCATCTCGATGCCCTTCTTCTCGGGTACGAACTCGTCCGTCGGGTTGTTGGCGTTGCACGACGGGCAGTCCCAGTCCTTGAGCCGCTTGCCAGCCGGCCCCCTGGGCTTGTCGTCGTCGTCTCCGCCCCAGTCGTTGATTCCGCCGCCAGCCATGAGAGCCTCCAGACGCCTACCAGCGATTGAGGAAGTCGGTCATCTCGTCGAGGGCCTTCCGTCGCTCGGCGCGCCGGGCCGTCAGGTACCCGGCGAGGCCCTGGGACAGCGTACTCCCCTGCAGCAACGACGTGCGCGACAGCTCGACGAACTCGACCACCCCCGCGGCGACGGCGGTGACCTGCCGTGGCCCGTGGCCCGCGAGGACCTCGAACTCGCCGACCACGTCACCGCGATGGGCCAGCCCGAGCTCGACCGTGTCCGTGTCCTTGCGCGCGAAGAGGCGCACGTCTCCGCTCAAGATGAAGAGGAGCGCGTCGCCTGCATCGCCCTGCTGGAACAACACGGCGCGATCCGCGGCGCGTCGAGCGCTGCCCGCCTTGAGGACCGCCACGAGCCCCGCGCCGAGCACCTTCGCGAACTCGGACCCCTGCAGCACCACGTCGGACGAGACGCGGCCTGCCACATCGGCCTTCTGCAGCTCGACCTTGAGAACCGGGCCCTTCGGCGTCACCGTGTCGAGTCCCCATTCAGCGGCTTCAGCGTAGCTCGTCGGACGACTGCCGTCAGCGGGCCTCGACCTCGGCGGTGGGCAACGTCCGATAGGTGGCGTCGACGTGGTCCATCAACTCGAAGAACGCATCGCCGTACTTCGTCACGTCGGTGGGGGTGTACCCGCGCCGGTTGATCCAGAACGTGCCGGAGTTGCACTCGCGGGCCCAGCCAGGCACGCGACCCAGTTCGCGGCCCTCGTCGTCGTTCTCGCGGCAGTCCTTCTGGCCCTGCGCGTTGACGTAGCAGCAGCGCCCGTAGGGGAAGACGTAGATGACGGGCCGGAGGGCCACGTTGGGGTTGGCGACGTTGGCGTCCGCGACGAGGGCGGCGGGCGAGAAGGTCTTCGGATCCATGCCGTAGCCGTGGAGCATGAACACCACAGGGTAGCGCCGCTGGGCGTTCTCGGGATCCTGGTAGCCGGCGGGCAACGAGATGGCGTACTCCCACTTCGCGCCGAGCTGCTTCGAGACGAACCACTCGCTCTTCTGAACGCCGTTGAGCGTCGCCGGCACGGGCGGCTTCTCGAGGGAGGGCCAGAGCGAGCCGACCCAGTTGAAGACGACGGCGAAACGGAAGAGCGCCTGCTCGTTGCTGCCGACATGATCGCCTTCCCCGGCGATGCGATCGTCATCGGTGGGCTCGGCCTTGCCGTACAAGGTGACGAGGTTGCGCGGCACCTGGCTCCAGCGGCGGGTCCATGGCTCGAAGGCACCGGAGCGACTCTTCATGCCGGGGATCTCGGTGAAGTCGCGGTAGTCCCCCACGGCCTCGGCGCCGAGGGCGGCCTTCACGGCCGAGAACAGGTGCCGCGCCATCAGACCCAGGTTGAAGATGTCGCGGAGCCCGCCATCGGCCAGCACATGGAACCGGCGGCGGCCCTCGGCGTCGAGCGCGCGGTAGTTCGTGCGCCCATCGAAGGCCTTGAGCGTCTTGCGGCCGGTGGACTCGTCGTAGGCGCCGTTGCCTTCGCCGACGTCCCCGGTGTTCGCGACGCCGTCGAGCCCGAGGTCGCGGAAGGGCTCTCCCGGGTCCCACACCCAGTTCTCCTCGGTGCCGGTGGGGTTGGTGTCGACGTCGTAGCGGTCGCGGTTCGGATCCACCGCGCCCGCCGTGGCCGTCGTTCGGCACCCACCGGCGCCGTCCTCGAAAGCATCGGCGCACCCATCGGGGCCCACGTCGTCGAACCGCTCGCGGCCGTTGTTGATGATGGGTTCTCCGAAGTCGCGCCGGCCGTTGCCGTTGAAATCGACCGCGAGGAGCACGCCCTGCGGCAGGGTGGCCAGACGGCATGGGTCCCGAAACCCGCCGTGTTCCAGGAACGCCAGCGTGCCCTCGCGGGTGCTCTTCGTCGCCATGACCGCGCCGCCCTTCGACGCGCAGAACTGGTCGGCGAAGGCCTGTTCCCTCAGAACCGGCAGCGGCGTGGCGATGTTGGCCGGGTCGGCGCAGAAGTCGACGCGCTCCTTCGTGGCGCGGCAGGTCCAGGTGGACGGCTCTCCGTCGCAGAAGGTGATCGCATCGTAGCGGCCCTCGGGGTTGTACTCGGCGTTGAACAGGCGCTTCACCCGCGTGGGGTTGGTGCAGAAGTCGGCTGGGAACTTCCGGATGCGCTCGGGATCGACCCCTGGCGGCGCGACGGGCGAGGCCGGGTTCTCGGAGAAGAAGTTCCCGTAGGCGAGCGAGAGATCCGTGAACATGCGGCCATACGACTCACGATCGAACGTGCCGCCGTTGATGGTGACGTGCCAGTGGTTGAAGTCCTGGCTGTGCTCGAACGGCAGCGTCGGTGGGCGCTTCGAGCAGGAGGCGAAGGCTTTCGGATCGTTGAGCGCGACGGGATCGCGCGCGAGCACGGCTTCGATCTCGGCCTTCGTGCAGAAGCCGCCGCTGAAGAACCGATCCATCGAGCGTGAGAAGAACGCGTAGTCAAGCGGGCCACCCAGCGGGGCGATGGCGTCGAAGCGCTCCGGGTGGGTGAGGCCCAACGAGGTCGACCCGATGCCGCCCATCGAGGCGCCGGAGATGACGCGGTAGGTGGTGCGCAGCGGCGTTGGGGCCGTCGGTGGTGGAGCGGGGGGCGTACAGGCGACGACGAGCCAGACGAGCAGGGCGAGGCGTTTCACGGCGCGGCACCCTACCCGGCGGGACTCTCGGTGTCATCGCCAGGCCCCGGGATTCTCAGGGGCTTTCAGCCTGAATAGGCTCCCCAGGGTGACGTCGGTGTCAGGCGTGGCACGACAGTGGCGCCACGGATCAGGAGTCGAACGCATGCACGTCGTCCCTCAGCTGGTCCTCGTCACCTCACTCGTCTCGGCCGCCGCGCTGGCGCAAGACGGCGGGGTGGCGAAGGTGATTTCGCCCTTCCCCACCGACGCGCAGTGCGTGGCGCTCGGGAGCATTCGCCAGCCGCTCTCGTTCGGCCCGGGGGAGTCGCTGGAGTTCGATCTCGACGCCCTCGGCGCGAAGGCCGGCACCATGACGATGCGGGTGCTGACGCCGCGAGACGGGTTGCTGCCGGTCGAGGTGCACGCGAAGACGAACACGTTTTTCTCGAAGGTGCGACGCGTCGACGGTACGGCCACCAGCTACCTTCTGCCGAAGACGCTGCGGCCCCAGCGCTACTACGAGGACGCGCACGAGAACGAGTGGCACCGCATCTCGGACGTCACCTTCCGCAAGAACCGCACGGCGAAGCTGATCAGCACCACCAACGGGCAGATGTCGCAGGCCGAGCTCACCTACGGCAACGACGTGAGCGACGTCGCGGGCGCGGTCTTCCTGATGCGCCAGCTCGAGCTCACCGAGGGCAAGCGGCTGTGCTTCGACGTGTACGGCATTCGGCGCATCTGGCGCGTGTGGGGCACAGTGCAGCCGAAGGAGCACGTCTCGCTCCCCGTCGGCGAGTTCGACACCTGGCACCTGGCGGGCGAGGCGGCGCGGCACGACTGGCAGGACGCGCGGCGCGACATTCACGTGTGGATCACCGCCGACGACCGGCGCCTCCCCATCGCGGCGCTGGGCAGCATCGACCTCGGCGCGGTGAGGGCCACCCTGACCAGCTACACGCGCCCGGGCGACAAGGCGGCGAAGGCCGAGAACAAGGGCAACCTGAAGTGGTAGGTGTGGCCGTATGCCCCTCGTCCTGAGCTACGCCGGCTGTGGCACCTGCAAGAAGGCCCTCGCCTGGCTGAAATCGAAGCAGATCGACTTCACGCTCCGGGCGATCGTCGACGATCCGCCGACGAAGGCCGAGCTCTCGAAGTGGATCCGCGCCAGCGGGCTGCCGGTGAAGAAGTGGCTCAACACGTCGGGGCAGAGCTACCGCGCGCTGGGCAAGGCGAAGGTGGACGCGGCCGACGAGGCGACGCTGGTCGAGTGGCTGTCGAAGGACGGAAAGCTGGTGAAGCGGCCGGTGCTGGTGCACGCGGGCAAGGTGCTCCTGGGCTTCAAGGAAGCCGCCTGGGCTGCGCACTTCGCGGAGCACGGCTGAAGAGGGCGGTTTTCTTGCCGCCTCGCCGCAGGCCTGTAGCGTCTTGTGTATGCCCGCGATGCACACCGCCTCCCAGGTTCAGCCGCTGTCCCGCTCGGTCGACGCGATCCGAGAGTCGGTCGAACGACTCGAAGAGCGGCTCCCGCGCCGCGAGGACTCGGCCGTGCTGCTCGACTTCCTGGAGGACGATCTGCGCGAGGGGCTCGACGCCATCGCCGAGGTCGAGGCCCACTTCACCGACGTGCTCGACGTGCTCCGCCGGGAGGACACGTCCCCGATTCAGCTGATGGAGACCGCCGAGGACTTCCGCGTCCTGAACCGGCTGGAGTACCTGATGGTCGTGGTCGCCCAGCTGCGCCGCAGGCTCTCGCAGGCCGCTGGCACGCTGCACGCCCACCGCTGAAATGACGACGGGGAGCGCCACGCTTCGCGCTCCCCGCACGTCTTCCATGAGCCAGCAGTCCCGAAGCAGCTCGTCTCGTCAGACCAAGCCGCGGGCGCGGCGGATCTGCTCGAGGGTCTTCTGGTACTCGATCTCGTAGGCGCCGGTGCCTTCCTGCAGGTGTTTGAGGCGGCCGCGGGCTTCGCGATCGATCTCCTCGTCGATGTCGAGGTGCTTCTTCATCACCTGGAGGATCTTCGGGCGCATCTGGGTGTCGTCGGCGAACACCTCTTCGATGTTCCGCGAGATCAGCAGGAACTCGAGCATCTGGTTGATGATGAACTCGACGCCGTCTTCACCCAGCTTGAAGCCGCGAACGTCTGCCATCTCGCGCTTGACCTGGTTGAACTTGGAGAAGTCGTAGCCTCGGCGCTCGAGTGCCTCGCGGGTAGCCTGGTTCACGCGCTCCTCGTTGGCGAGGTACTCCCGCATGATGGCCGCCATGTCGAGCTCAGCATCCGCCATGCGGATCGCCTCGACCTCGATGTCTTTGTCCTTCGCCAGCCGGTCGATGATCTCGCGCGCGATGAGAGGAACGAGCTTTGGATACAGCCGCATGGTCGTCCTTGGGGGTGTGGAGCTGAATGGAAAACGACGCTGCTCTGTATGTCAGCGAAGCGCGCAGCCGCAACGAAAAATCAAGGCGTTCTGTGTCTTTGCACTCGACGCCGTGGGTCACTTCGCCGACGCATCCTCGAGGGACGCTTCCCGCAGGGCGTCGTCGTCCTCCGGGGCGGCCTCAGCCATTCGGGCCTTTGGCGCATGGAGGAAGGCGTGGAGGCGCTCGGCCACGGCGGGTCCAATGCCATCGACCTCGGCGAGCTCTTCGATCGAGGCCTCTTTGAGGCGCCGCACCGAGCCGAACTGACGCAGCAGCGCCGTGCGACGGGTCGACCCCACGCCGGGCACCTGATCGAGCGCTGAGGAGAGCCCGCGTTTCCGGTTGAGTTTACGCTGAAAGGTGATGGCGAACCGGTGGGCCTCGTCGCGCAGCCGGGTGAGGGCGAAGAGCTCCGGTGAGGTCTGCGGGAGGACGATCGGGTCCTTCCGGCCGACGAGGAACACGCGCTCGGGGCTCCTCTCGTGCTGATCATCGGGGAGCGGCGAGTCGAGGTCCCGACTCTTGGCGAGGGAGACCAGATCGACGCCAGTCACGCCGAGATCGCGCATGGCCGCGGCCGCGCTTGCGAGTTGGCCCTTGCCACCGTCGATGACGATCAGATCGGGCAGGTCCCCCTCCTCGAGGCCCCGCTTGAGCCGCCGCGAGAGGATCTCGTGCATCGAGGCGAAGTCGTCGTTCCCGGTGACGGTCTTGAGCTTGTAGTGCCGGTAGCGCGACGGATCCGGCTCGGTGTCGACGCTGGCCACCTGCGAGGCGACGAGGGCCGAGCCCTGGAAGTGCGAGATGTCGAAGCACTCCATGCGGCGCGGCAGCTTGCTGAGGTGGAGCCGCTCCTTGAGCCGCTCGAGCGTCACCTCGACCTCGTCGGCGGTGCGTTTGCGCTCCGAGAAGGCCCGCTCGGCATTTTTCGAGGCGAGCTTCACCAGCGACACCTTCTCGCCGCGCTCGGGCACCAGCACCCGAACCTTCTCGCCCTTGCGCTCGCTCAGCAACTCGGCCAGCGCCTCGGGCTCGTTCGGACTCCCCGCGAGCAGCACCTCGCTCGGCACGAAGGCGTCGTCGGCGTAGTACTGGTTGACGAACGAGCTGACGAGCTCGTCGTCGGGGAACTCGGACTGGAAGTGGTGCGCCTGCCCGCCCGAGATGCGCCCGCCACGCACGAAGAGGCTGTACAGGGTGATCCGATCACCCTCGCGGAAGAGCCCAAACACGTCCTGATCGATCGCCTCGGTCGACGCGATGGCCTGGCGCTCGATGCTGCGCTCGATGGCGATGATCTGATCGCGCAACCGCGCGGCCTCTTCGAACTCGAGCTTCGACGAGGCCTGCTTCATGCGGCCCCGAAGCGACTCCAGGAGCGGCTCGCTCCGCCCCTCGAGAAAGAGCGTCACCGCGTCGACGTTGCGCCCGTAGTCCCCGGGAGGGATCGGCTTCACGCAGGGCGCCGGGCAGCGACCGATCTGATGCAGCAAGCACGGGCGTTTGCGGCTGTCGAGGACGTGATCGGAGCAGGTCCGCAGCTGGAAGAACCGGTTCACCACCCGCACCGTCTCGCGAATGGACGACGCCGAGGCATAGGGCCCGAAGTAGCGCGCGGCGTCTCGTTTGGGGCGTCGCACCATCTCGAGCCGCGGGTAGCGGTGCTCGTTCGACAGGCGCAGGCAGAGGAACTGCTTGTCGTCGCGCCACTGCACGTTGAAGCGAGGGCGGTGCTTCTTGATCAGCTCGTTCTCGAGGAGCAGGGCCTCCTTCTCGCTGGTGACGACGACGGTCTCGAGGCTGCCCAGCAGGCGGTCGAGGATCGCCACGAACGCCCGCGTGTCCGACGAGCCCGGGTTGAAATAGCTGCGGACCCGGCTGGCGAGGTTGACGGCCTTGCCGACGTAGATGACCCGGCCGCCCTTGTCCTTCATCAGGTACACGCCGGGCTGGTGGGGCAACGTCTCGAGGCGCTGTTCGAGCTCGACCGGCGTCATCGCTTGCGTCCGTGCAGGGGCCTTTGGGAAAGGAGCTTCTTGTCTATGGCACACCTGACGCTCACGGCGGAGGAGATCACCCGGCTCGGCGAGCAGGGCTACTTCACCCGGTCATCCTTCCTGGGCGCGGAGCTCGCGAGGGCGGCCCACCGCTCGGCGAAGGGCCTTTGGGACGCGGGCGTGCTCCAGCGCGCGGGCGTGCGGCGTGGCGGCGCTCATCGACTCGATGACACGGTCCGTGGTGACGCCATCACCTGGCTGGACGAGACGACCACGGACCTCGCGCTCCGGCAGGTGTTCGCACACTTCGAGGCGCTCAAGCTCGCGCTCAACGAAGGGGCCTTCCAGGGCCTCCGACGCACCGAGCTGCAGCTCGCGCACTACCCGGCCACGGGCGCGGGCTACCAACGTCACCGCGATGCCTTTCCAGGTGACGACAACCGGCGCATGACGGCCATCGTCTACCTGAACGACGCGTGGGAGCCTGACCACGGAGGCACGCTCCAGCTCTTCGTGGATCCGCCCGTGGCGCTCGAGCCGCGCCTCGACACGCTGATCGTCTTCCGCTCCGAGGTCGTCGAGCACGAGGTACGCCCGAGCTTCGCCGACCGCTTCGCCATCACCGCCTGGTACTCGGGGCGCTGAAACTCGCGTGGGGTGGAGGTATTCTCCTGAGCCATGAAGGCTGTGCAGCGGGCGCTCGCCACCGACACTGCGATGACCTCGGAGCTCAACCGGGAGCGCGCCTCCAGTCTGGGTGGCACGGGGCGCCTGATCGAAGAGGCCATCGCCGCGTGTCAGGTGCTCCGGGCCCAGCTCGAGACCTGCCCCGACGGCCCGCAACGCACGGAGCTGCTCGCCCAGTACGCCGAGCACCGGAAAGACGCCCTCACGCAGCGCTGGAACCTCGAGGTGCAGCGCGAGGCGATGGGACTGCGACGCCACGCCGACCTCGATACGTTCTTTCCCACGCCGCGGCCGATCGACCGCTGACGGCTACTGCCCCAACGGCAGCGTGAGGATCGGCGCGTTGCGGCTGCTCGAGGGGACTTCGAGGCGGCTCAGCTCCATCAAGAGCGCGAAGGTGGCGCGCGTGTCGTGATCGCCGACGTCGATGAAGAAGCACACACCCCGGTATTCGACCCTGACCTGTCCCGCACCGCCGCAGCCCCCCGGAGACGAGCGCACCCGGAAGAGCCCTTCGAGTTGGGCCGACCAATCGTACGCAGCGCCGTCGGCCTTCTTCGTCACGCGCGCGAGCCCGGCCGCGAGGTGGTCGGCCGGCACCTCGACGCCATGGGCGACGAAGTAGAGCGCCTGCAGCAGCGACCGCGTCTCGAGATCGATGCTCGTGAAGCCCCCCGTCGGCTCGGCGAACGGGGTGACCGACTCGACGGTGACTTCGTACGAGGTCCGCCCCGGCGCGAGGTGAAACGCCGACTGGAGGGCCTTCGTCTCCGGCGTATCGAGCGCACGCGGGTTCACGTACAGCACGGGGATCCGCTCTTTCTTCTGGAGGCGCCAGCCGCCGTCCGTCGACGGTGCGAGCTCGAGCCCCTGCTCCGCCGCGTCGCTCGACGGTGGCGCACGACGCGCCCAGCAGGAGGCAGAAGAGAGACGGCGGGGCATGGGCCACAGCCTCAGCCCATCGCGCCCGAGATCAACTTTGCGAGCCTCGACAGAGCCGTGGCCATCGGCGAGTGTCGGCGCGATGCGAGGCGTGGAACAGATCCCCTGGCTGTACGACGCGATGTGCGCGGTGATGGAGGCGACCGGGCTCTCTCGCTGGCGCGCGTGGCTGGTGGACGGCGCAAAGGGCCGAACCCTCGAGGTGGGCTGCGGCACGGGCCGGAACCTGCCCCGCTACGATCCGCAGCTCCCCGTCATCGGCCTCGAGCCCGACGCCGATGCGATTCGGGCCGCCCGCGCGCGCGCTCCCCATCGTCCCCTCGTGCGAGCCTCGGCCGAGGCGTTGCCGTTTCGCGCGGGCGCGTTCGACACGGTCGTCTCATCGTTGGTGTTCTGCTCCGTGCCTCATCCCGAAATCGGTCTGGCCGAGATCCGCCGCGTCCTGTCGGCGACGGGTCAGCTCCGCATGCTCGAGCACGTGCGCCATGAAGCGAAGGTGCGCGGGTGGATCCAGGACACGATCCAACCCGTGTGGACGGCCGTCGCCGGCGGGTGCTTTCCAAACCGGCGCACCGAGGCCACCGTGGAAGCGAGCGGCTTTCGAATTCTGCCGGAGGGACGCCGCGGCGAGGGCACCATGCGGCGCTTCGTGGCCGAGAAGGCGCCGTCAGAAGGCGACCCCGATCGCGCCACCGACGCCAAAGCCCCGGGTGAACGGTGAGAGCGCGACGTACTCCACGACCAGCGCGACGTTGAGGCTGAAGGTCGAGAGGAAGCCACCCTCACCCGAGAAGTCGACGGAGCCCAGGTGTCCGCCCAGGCGCGCACGCACCACGCCCTCGAACCACGCATCCCCCGGCGCGAGCGGCGCTTCCTGCACGTCGAAGTTCCCGCCGAGCGCAGCGACCTGCAGGTAGATCATGCGGCCCGGACGAACGAGGCCATCGTCGTTGAGCACGCCGACGCCGTGGCCGAGCTTGACGCCCGGACCGACGAGGAAGCGCTCTCCACACAGGCGCACGCCCATGCACACGGGCCCGTTGACGCGGCCGAGGCTCCCTTCGACGACGGGCATGACCAGCCAGCCGGACGCCTGCCGGAGCTTGCGGTTGGGCCGCACCGGGACGCCCAGCGGCACGCCCGCGACGAGATCCACGCCGAAGAAGACGTTCTGCAGGCCTGACACCAACCCGCTCACTTCGAAGAGGGCGAGCGGCCAGTGGGGCTCGGAGCGCAAGCGGGTCGAGGTGAAGGTGGGCTGTTTCGACGGGCGCAAACCAGAGGGCGCGGGGAGCTCGGGGGCCGGGGGCGGAACGGCCGTGCCATCACCGTCCTCGTCAGCGAACGCCACGGACGCGAACAGCACGCTGAGGAAGAATGGCCGCACGCCTCAGCGAGTAGCGACGGACGGGTGCGTTGTCACGCTCGGGCGCTGCCCTTCAGAAGCTCACGCCGAGCGCGGCGCCAAGCTGGAACCCCCGGGGCACGGGCGCGAAGGCGATGTACTCGCCGAAGACGAACACCTGGACGTTGATCACCGCGGCGCGCGCAGCGCGGGTGAGCGCTGGCGTCGTGCTGGCCTCGAGGCCCGCCTTGAGGCGGAGGACGCCTTCGACCCACTGGGCGCCTGCCACCAGCGGGGCCGGGGGAACCGAGACGTACGCCGCCTGCGCCGACAGCCCTCCGAACCAGAAGCGCCTGAGCCCCACCGAGCCGTCGCGCGCGGCGTAGGCCGTGGCGTGGCCGATGCGTCCGGTGGCGCCGCCGGCCCAGCGTTGGCCGCAGAAGTCCGAGCCCGCACACAGTCGGCCCGACACGCGCCCACCGAAGAAGTCCGCGCCGGCCGTCACCAACCACCCTTCGACCTGGCGCGTCTTCTCGTCGGTCACGGTGGGCGGCCCCGAGAGCGAGAAGACCGCCGCCAGGGACACCTCGACGCCGATGGAGAGATCGAGCAGGCCCGAGATGAGCCCCACCGCGGAGAGCGTCGCGCGGGACCACCGTGGCTCCTTGAGCACGACGGGCACCGACGGAAACACGAGCGCAGGTTGCGGCTCCGGCGGCACGTCGGCCTCGGGAGCGGGGAGCAGCGGCGGCGCGGGCGGCGTCGCGATGGGAGCGCCAGCGTCGGGAGCCGCGAAGACCGGCATCGAGAACTCGTCCTCGGGCGCCTGCGCCCACGACGCCAGAGAGCTGAACAGCACGACCACCACGAGCGCGCGCATCGTTCCCACGAGCCTGCCGCGAAGTCGGCGCGCTAACCAGACGTGCCTCATCGTCAAGCGCCAGCACCTCCTCCGCGCGTGCCTTGACAGCGCACGATCCTGTCTCACGTTTTGTGCGTTCGACGGAGCGATTCTCCGCCGAGAACCACGAGGAGAACACACCATGACGCTGACCCGATTGAATGCCCGCATCCCAACCACTTTCTGGCGCGAGTTCGATGAGCTGTTCCGTGACTTCGCTCCGGCGACGGCCACCGACACGGCCCGCGCGCTGGTGCCCGCCACCGACATCACCGAGAGCGAGAAGGCCATCGAGCTCAAGGTCGACCTGCCCGGCGTGAGCCCTGAGGGGATCGAGGTGAAGCTCGAAGGCAACCTGCTCACCCTGTCGGCCGAGCGGAAGCACGAAACGACCGAAGAGAAGAACGGCTGGGTTCGCCAGGAGCGCAGCTGGGGCCGGTTCTTCCGCTCCTTCACCCTGCCCGAGGCCGTCGAAGGCACGACGCCCGAGGCGGCCTACAAGCACGGCGTGTTGACCGTGACGCTGCCCAAGAAGGAACTCGCGCAGCCCCGGAGCTTCAAGGTGAAGGTCGAGGCCTGATCGACGCACTCGGGCCTCCGTTCGGCGCCGGCGCTCCCGTCCTGGGGGTGCCGGCGTCGTCGTTTTCAGCCCCCGGCGGACAGCGGTGTCCAGCCGGGCGCCCACTGCTGCCGGTCGAACAGCTCCTTCGTGGGCACCCGCACCCGCCGGCCGGCGTCGCAGCTGGCAGCCAGCTCGGCATGCCAGCCGTCGTCCAGCCGTTGCAGGGACACCACATGGAAGTGCGTCCACCCCTGTCGAATCGTCTGGCTCGTGAACTTCGAACCGACCAATCTCGCGAGCTTCGGCGGCAGGGCCATGGGGGCTTTTGTAACGTGAGGGTTCCTGTTCGACTTTCCCAAAGGTGGTTTCGGCTGACGGAAGCTGACCTCCGGTTTTTTCGATTTGAGCAATGGAACTGCGTCATTAGTCAGAGGTCGCCAATGGATGCCCGGTCCCCCCTCTGAACCCACCCATGACGACCCCCGCCCCCGACCGCCTGGCACCTACGGCCGCTGCTGACGCCCTCGTCTGGGGCCTCGAGCACGTCGCCCACGTGGTGAACCACGAGCTCGATCCCGCCAAGACCCGGGAGGAAGCCCGGCACGCGCTCGGATCCACCCACCACTTCGGCCCGGAGGAACTGCTCCAGTCGTTCCGGGTGGCCTCGGCGTCGATGCGCATGACGTGCACGCCGGTGGCCCTGTCAGCCGCCGACGTCTTCAAGCGCACCGTGCCGTTCCCGCTGTTGGCGATCGTCCCCGGCGGCAAGGGACCACACTGGTTGCTCCTCACGGAGCGTCAAGCGAACCGCGTCCACGTGCAGACGGAGCCCGAGCTGGCGACCTGGATGGATGAGGGCGAGCTGGCGCGCGAGATGAGCGCGACCTCGGTGACGTGGCTCCACATCGTGCCCTCGACGCCGATGGAGAGCCTGTCGTCGGCCTCGCACGCGGTCGAAGACGTGGTGGGCGGCGACGACGGGAAGGACCAACACCTCAAGCACCTGCGGCCCTGGGAGCGGGTCTCGGCGCTGATCCAACTGGAGCGCGACGACATTCTCGTCGTCGTCATCTACAGCGCGGCCGTCGGGTTGTTGTCGCTCGCAACGCCGGTGGCGGTGCAATCGCTGGTGGGGACCGTCGCCTTCGGCACCCTGCTGCAGCCCATCGTCATCCTCGCGTTGCTCTTCCTGGTGGCCCTCGGCTTCCAGGGGGTGCTCAAGGCGCTGCAGACGCGGGTCATCGAGGCGCTGCAGGCCAGGCTCTTCGCGCGCGTCTCGCTCGACGTCGCCTACCGGTTGCCGCGCGTGAAGAAAGACGACCACCACCCGGTGACGCCGGAGCTGGTGAACCGCTTCTTCGACGTGATGACGGTGCAGAAGGCGTTCGCCTCGGTGCTGACGGACGGCCTGTCGGCCTTCATGCAGATCACCATCGGCCTGCTGGTGCTCGCGTTCTACCACCCGTACCTGCTGGCCCTGGACATCATCATCATCATCGCGACGACGCTGCTGGTGCTGTTGCCGGTGAGGCGCGGCGTGCGCACGGCCTTCGACGAGAGCCGCTACAAGTACGAGGTCGGCGCCTGGCTCGAGGAGCTGGCCCGGGCCCCCTCGGCCTTCCGTGGCTCTGGCGGCGCGGCGCTCGCGACCGCTCGTGCCGATGCGCTGACGCGGGAATACCTCGCTGCGCGCAAGCGCCACTTCGCCGTCATCTACGGCCAGACGATCAGCGCGCTCACCGTGCAGGTCGTGGCGAGCGCCGTGCTGCTGGGCTTCGGCGGCTTCCTCGTCATCAACGAATCGCTCACCCTGGGCCAGCTCATCGCTGCGGAGCTGATCGTCGCGGCGGTGACGAGCAGCATCACCAAGTTCGGGAAGATCCTCGAGTCCACGTACGACCTCGTCACCGGCCTCTCGAAGGTCGGCCACCTCATCGACCTCGAGGTCGACACCAGCGAGTCCGGAGAGACGCTGCCGGGCTCGGGGCCGGTCGGCGTGAAGGCGACCAACGTCGAGAGCGACGGGCACCACCTCTCGTTCGAGGTGAAGGCGGGCGCCCGCATGGCGATCGTCGGCGCCCAGGGCACCAGCCTCGGAGAGATCCTCTCGTCGGTGAAGAAGGCCGAGCACGGCATTCTCGAGATCCAGGGCGTCGACGTCCGGCGGGCCCAGGCGTGTGCGCTGCATGACGACGTCATGCTCGTGCGCGCCGACGATCTCTTCATGGGCTCGGTGTACGAGAACGTGTCGCTCACGCGGCCGGGCATCACGCCCACCGAGGTGCGCAGCGCGGTCGAGCGTGTCGGGCTGGACGACGACATTCGCGCGCTCGACCAGGGCTACGACTTCGAGCTCGGGCCGCTGGGAACGCCGCTGACGCCGTCACAGGCCGTGCGCCTGGTCGTGGCCCGCGCCATCGCCGCGTCGCCCCGCCTGATCGTCGTCGATGACACGCTCGACTCGCTCGACCCGGTGTCTCGCTCCCGCGTGGTGGCCGCGCTGACGAAGAAGGATGCGCCGTGGACGTTGGTGGCCCTCGTCAGCGACCCCGGCTCCGCCCTCGCGCGCGCCTGCACCGAGGTGCGAGACGTCACGTCGTTGTCCCACCCACCGGCTGAGCCCGCCGGAGAGGCGAGCCACTGATGAGCGCCCCATCCGTCACTTCAACGCCCCTTCCCACCACCACTCCGGAGTCCCTCGCGGCCTCGGCGGCGATGGGCCTGGTGAAGACCCCCCGCGCCGTGAAGGTGCTCTCGCGCCTCACCGCAGCGCTCTTCGGGACCTTCCTGTTCGCGCTCGTCATCGTGCCCTGGCAGCAGTCGATCGCCGGCAAGGGCCGGGTCGTGGCCTTCGCGCCGATGGAGCGGCAGCAGGAGATCAACTCGCCCATCGAGGGCAACGTCACCGAGTGGTACGTGCAGGAAGGCACACCGGTGCGGAAGGGCCAGCCGCTCTTCAAGATCACCGACAACGACCCGGCGATCCTCGACCGGTTGATGGACGAACGGAACGCGGTCGTCGCCCGTCGCGAAGCCGCCGCGGCGCGTGCTGCGTCGCTCGCCTCACGCCAGCGCGCCCTCGAGTCGTCCCGCAACGCGGCCGTGAAGGGGGCCGGCAATCGGGTGTCGATGGCGAAGCAGCGCATCGAGGCGGCGACCCGGGGAAAAGAAGCGGCCGAAGAGTCGGAGCGCATCGCGAGGCTCAACGTGGCCCGCCAGAAGGAGCTCCAGAAGCAGGGCCTGTCGTCCGATCGCACGGTCGAGCTCGCCGAGTTCGAGGCCGTGCGCGCTGCCACCGAGGTGCAGCGTGCCTTCGCCAACCTGCAGGCCGCGATGGGCGAGGCGCTCGCGCTCGAGCAGGATCAGGATCGCGTCATGAATGACGTCACCGCCAGCATCGACGACGCCCGCGCGAACGAGGCCTCGGCGCGCGCGGAAGAGGCCAACGCCTCGGCCGAGCTCGCCCGCCTCGACGTGCGGCTGGCGCGGCAGAGCACCATGGACGTGAAGGCCGCGATCGATGGCACGGTGCTGCGGCTCCTCAAGGGTCAGGGCAACGTCTTCGTGAAGAGCGGTGAGCCGCTCCTCATCATGGTGCCCGACACCGTCGCGCGCGCGGTCGAGCTGTGGATCGACGGCAACGACATGCCCCTCATCTCGAACGCGCGTGACGTTCGGTTGCAGTTCGAAGGCTGGCCCGCGGTGCAGTTCACCGGCTGGCCCTCGGTGGCGGTCGGCACCTTCGGCGGCAAGGTGGCCCTCATCGACGCGACCGACGACGGCACCGGCAAGTTCCGGCTGCTCATCACGCCCGACCCGACCGACGCCAACGGCGATGGGCAGCCTGATGAGCCATGGCCCACGGGGCTGTACCTGCGGCAGGGCGTGCGCGTGAACGGGTGGGTGATGCTCGATCAAGTGAAGCTGGGCTTCGAGCTGTGGCGGCGCTTCAACGCCTTCCCCCCGACGGTGACGCCGGGCGAGCCGCAGCCGGGCAACAAGGCCAAGAGCAAGGACAAGGCGAAGGGATGATCGGCTGGGTCGTGGCGGTGGTGGTGTGGGGGGCAGCTCCCGGGGCTGATCGGCCGCTGGCCGAGGCGAGCCTCGTTCCGGTGCCTGGGGCTGGACCGTTGCTGCATCGTGTGGCGCTCGTGCCAGCCAGCGTCCTGATGCCTTCGGCGGGCGGGGGCGTCGCCAATACCGACGGGAGCCTCGCCCTCAGCCAGGTCCTCTCGTCATCCGACCGTGCGTTCCCCAGTGTGGCTGCGGCGATCACTGACGTGCTGGCGGCCGACGCAGAGGCGCTGGCGGCGCAGGGTGGTTTCGATCCGGCGCTGCGGGGCCGCGCGCTCCTCACGCCGCAGGGCCTTGGCTCGTACCCCCAATTCCGATCGGACCTGACGGTTGACGTCCCCATTCCCGGCACGGGCGTCAACGCGTTCGCCGGGTACCGCTTCGGAGCGCCGCTGGGTAACGACAAGAACGGGAACCCGAACCAGATCCAGCCGTACTACCAGGAGCGGCTCACCTTCCTGCTCGGAGAAGTCCGCGCGGGCGTGAGCGTGCCGGTGCTCCGCAACCTGTGGATCGATCGGCGGCGCGCCACGATTCAACGGGCGGAGCTGGGCCAGGAAGCCGCGCGGCAGGCCGAGGCGCTGCAGCGCATCGAGATCGCCCGCCTGGCGGCGTTTCGCTATTGGGACTGGGTGGCCGCCGGGATGCGCCGCGAGGTGGCGCGAGATCTCCTGCGCATCGCCCGCGAACGAGACCGCCAGCTCGCCACCCGTGTTCGAACGGGAGACGTTCCGTTGTTCGACCAGCAGGACAACCTGCGCGCCGTCGCCCAGCGCGAGTCGCTAGTGGTGCAGGCCCAGCGGCAGGTGGAGCAGACCCGGTTCGAGCTCTCGTTGTACTGGCGAAACGCCGACGGGCAGCCACAACAACCCGAGGATCAGCTCATGCCGCGAGGCATCCCCGATCCGGATCCGACCTTCGGTGACGGCGCGCTCATCGACGAGGCGTTGAGCCGCCGACCAGACGTCCGCCGGCTCGCGATTCAACAGCAACAGCAACGCGTCGAAGTCTCGCTGCAGAAGAACCAGCTCTTCCCCGCCATCGATCTGGGAGCCATCGTCACCCAGGACCTCGGCCCCGCAGGCACCGCTGACCCGAAGCTGAGCAACGTCGAGGTCGAGTTCGGCGCCGTGATCGACGTCCCGATCCTCTACCGGCTGCCACGCGGGCGGATTCAGGTGGCTGAGGCGCAGCTCGCCCGCATCGAGGCCCAGCTGCAGTTGCTGCGAGACCGGGTCGGGGTCGACGTGAAGGACGCTTTGTCAGCGCTCGCGGCGGCCCGGGAGCGCGTCAGGTTCACCCGCCAGGAAGTCGACGTCGCGACGAAGCTCGAGGCGGGTGAGCGTCAGAAGTTCGAGCTCGGCGATTCGAACCTGCTCTTCGTCAACATCCGCGAGACGCAGACGGCCGAGGCGCGCCTGCGAGAGATCGACGCCCTGACGGACTACCACCGCGCGGTCGCGTCGTTCCGCGCGGCGATGGCCCTGTAGACGTCAGCGGATCGGGTCGCGGCGGTCCTCGCGGGTCTCTCTTCGATCTTCCCGCATCTCGCGACGATCTTCGCCCTGCTCCACCTTCGTGCGCGCGAGATCGCTCTTCGCGAGCTGCACCACCTCGGCATACAGCGCACGCTTCTTCGCAGCCGATGCGGGATCCGCCAGGCCCTGGAGCGGCGCCAGCTCGCCCTTGATGAGGAAGAGCCGGTTGCGGGCATTGCGCTCCTTCGCAGCGTCACCGCGATCGTTGGCGAGGTTCGCCTTGTCGCGGGCGAGATCGCGCGCGTCGTCGGCCACCACGCCCGGGCGTCGGCCCAGGGCCACGTCCTGGCCCAGCTCGCGGCGATCGCTGCGCACCTCGCGTTTTCCCTGGCGCACTTCCTGGTTCGCCTGAGCCACCTCGCGCTGCGCCTCGGCGCCTTCGCGAGCGAGGTAGGCCTGGAACTGCGAGTCCACCGCGGCGATGGCGGCGGCGTCGTTGCGGGCCACTGCGGCGTCGTAGCGGGCCAGCAGCGCGTTCACGTCGCCAAGATCCTTCGCATCATCGACGACCTGCCGCTTGTCCTGCCGGAGATCCTGTCGGTTGTTGGCCTTCTCGACCCGGTTCCGCACCGGCTGCGCGAGCGCCCACGCCGAGCCCATCACCGTCACCGCGAACATCACCCGCTTCATGTGTGCCTCCTCCTCGATTGCGTTGAACCCCGAGACCGCCCAAAGGTTGTGGCGACTTTCGAGACTCCAGTCGATCCCATCACTTCGCCATGCCGGTGAGCCGGTCGAGCTCCCCGTGGACCTCGAGACCGGCGACGCGACCAACTTCTTCAAACAGCGTTCGCCCGCCCACCTCACTGAGCTTCACGTGCACCTCGGCGTCGAGCGACTCCTCGACGCGCTTGTGCATCTCGGTGCGAACGGGGGCGTGGAGCAGCCCTCCGCCGCGGCGCTCGGACGACACCTCGAGTCGTAAGCGGGCATCGGCAAAGGTCATGTGAACGTGGGTGTCATCGACGTCGAGCCGCTCGATGCGCGCGCCGGAGTACGTCGCGAACCGGTGCAGCACGCCGCGTTGCCAGAAGCCGGCGATGAAGCCGGGGAAGCTCGTGCCCAGCCACGGAATGATGGCGGCCGACGCGACCAACGACGTCTCGGGCGTCTGAAAGTGGTTCGTCTGCATCCAGACGTAGCCGGCGGGGAAGGCGCGGCCCCAGTCCTTCTCGAGGTAGCCGACGCCTCCATCGAACGACACGGGCGTGCCCTCGATCTCGAGGGTGCCGGCGAGCGTGTGATGGAAGCTCACGACCCCGTGGTAGCACTCCATGAAGGGCATCCACGCGTACCAGCCCATGATGCCCGGCGAGGTGAGCGTGACGGGCCAGGGGTTGAGCGCCGAGAAGGTGAGCGAGCCGCGGAGCGGGCCTTCGGTGAGCTCGAGCGACACCCCGGTGCGGGAAAAGCGGTTGGGCCCCACGCGCGCCTCGAAGGTGTCAGCGCGGGCCTCGAACTGCTCGAGCGGGTAGCGCTGGTACCAGCTGCGCTTCGTCGCGCCGTCGAGCACCTGCACGAAGGCCTCGCCGCCGCCCTTCTGGCCGAGGAACACGCCGGGGATGACGGCCCAGCGCTGCGAGCGATCGACCGAGACGAGCTTGACGTACCAGCCCTCGAAGAAGCGGCTCGTCTTGCCGTGACCGTGGAAACCTTCAGGGTGCAGCAACGAGGTGAGCAGACCCATGACGTGCGGTGAGCCTAGTCACGAAGCCAGCGTCGACTTCAGGTGATTGCGCGAACCGTCTCGCCCTCGGGCAGCACCACGGTCGGCGCTTCGTTCGGCCAGGGAGGCTCCCACCGCGCCAGCATGCGCGCGAGCGAGGCATCGGACACGCGAGCCGCCCGTCGCCGATTCTGGCGTCGGTGCACGTCGAACGGCACCTCGAGGCTACGCAACGTCACGGCCGCCCCGCGCTCGCCGAGCCACTGGATGAGGGCGTGACGCTCCCGACGGCGAAGGTTGGTGGCGTTCCAGACGAAAGGCCGTCGCGCGCGCAGGTGGTCGGAGGCCCTCGAGGCGGCTGCCTGCCAGAGCCGCTCGTCGGTCTCGCCCGGTGCCAGGGACAACGCCTCTCGCAGCGCATCGAGCGACACCACGGCCCAGTCAGGCCGATGGGTGCGGATCCAGGTGTCCTTGCCAACGCCCGGGAGGCCCGACAGCACCTCGACCTCGACCTCGCCGGTCGATCACCTCACCGGTCGAGCGTCGCACCACGGCTCCCGGGACTTCCGAGGGAGTACCTCGTCGAGCCACGCCGCTGTCACGAGGGGACACTCGCGGGGACCCTCCAAGCGGCCCGCCCAGCGGATCAACTCGAGCGCGCGTTCACGGTGCAGCACGGGGACACCCGCCCGCCACCAACCGACCCGCAACCCCGACACCAGGCCGGAGCGACGCGACGGCGCGAGCTCATGCGACGACACCATGGACAGCACGCGTCGCGCGACGTCGATGGCCCAGGGCACGTCCGGCGTCCGGCTCCAGTCGGGGAGGCTCGGTTGCCTGAGCGTGGACATGGTGATGCACCTCGTGGCGCGATCAGACGACGCGTCGGATCGATCCTGACACGGGCGCGAGCAGGTTCGGCACCCAGGGGCGACGGGCCCAGTGGGTCTCGCTCAGCGAAATCGTCTGACGGAACCCGGGGCGAACGTACTTGCAGCGCGAGAGGAACTGGCCGTCGCGCTCGAGTCGGAACACGAGGCCTTCGACCTGGCCGGAGAGCTGCGTCCACGCGCGCTCGCGAGCGAGCGACAGCCCCCTCGCCTCGATCAGCGCTTCGAACCGGGTCACCACGTCGAGGCTCACGAAGCGGCTCTTCGAGAGCAGGCGAGGCAGCTCGGGCATGCAGGACACCGGACCTCGCCACACGTGCGGCGGTTCGCGGAGATCGAGCCCGTCGAGGCGCTGACGCCGCGCCGCCGTCCCCAGAAAGCCATCGGCCTCCACGTCGAACAGGTCGAACACGAACAGCCAGCCCGGCAGGGCGTCGTAGAAGACGGTGTGCCGGGCGCCGAGCCACTCGCCATAGAGGACGAACCGGGTGCCCAGCCGCTCGAAGAGTTCACCCGCCTGAGCCGCGACCTGTTGCTTGAGTCGATCGAACCAGGCCTCGGCGCCGAGGAAGTGGCCGCGCGAGAACAACCACGGCCGGCCCGTCGCGTCGAAGCGCAGCCCGACGTTCACGCCATCGAGCTTCTCGGTGACGACGGCCTCGACTCCATCGGCCGCGTCGAGCCGTGCACGCGGCACGTCCTCGTCGCCCGCCTGGAGCGCCGAGCCCTCGAGGTGGGGCGTTCGTGGGAACTTGAGCAGGCCAACGGGCGGTTCCATGACGCGAGCGAGGACGGGCAGCAGGACCGCGGCTGACGTGTCATGAAGCCGGAACGGGCCTCGTCAGCGCACCTCGTGGAGATCGCCCATGGGAACCGACCGCGACAGACGCCCTTTCCCGGATGGGCAGCGGGTGTATCACCAGCTCCGCTGGGACCCGCGCTTCGACGCCGACGCGTGTGAAATCGTCCTGCTCGATCGACACGCCGGCACCAAGGTGATCGCCTTCCGCGACTACCTGCCGAACGGGCCGATACCTTGGCACCGGATCGTCGGGTTTCGCTACCGCGGCGAGGTGCTGTGGGATCGCGCGAGCCGAATCGATCGTCGCACGGAGGCGCTGGGTCAGGCGCCCCATGGCCTGGTCACCGCCGTCTCCTCCGCGCCGGTTCCGAGGCGTCCGCTCGAGGTCCAGCCAGCGTCACGACCCGCGCTTCCTGTGGAGCCGGTGATCGTCACCTGGAACGTCTTGAGCAACCGCTACGAAGGTGACGTGCTCGATCACCCGACACGCTGGCGGGCGCTGCTCGACGAGGTGATGGCGCACACGCCCGACCTCGTGGCCTTCACCGAGGCGACGACGGGCTTCGTGACCGTGCTCGAGGCCCATGCGCTGAGGCAGGGTCGGTCGCTGGTGCGCGCCGAGGGCTGCGACGTGGTGCTGCTGACTTCCGCGACGCCGCAGGCCTGCGAGGCGCTGGAGCTGGCGCCCGGTCGCACCGTGGTGGTGTCGCATTTCGATGGACTCACGTTCGCAGGGCTCCACCTGCCCAGTGATCGACAAGGTGATCGACGGATCGAGCGCGAGCGCGACCTCCATCGGGTGGGCGAGGCGCTGCTCTCGTCGAACACGCTCGTGCTCGCTGGCGACTTCAACGCGCAACCCGACGAGCTCGACCCGCTGTTCGCGAAGCTCCACGGCCTGGATGCATGGTGCGCGGTGAACCCCGGGCTGCCAGGCCTCACCTACGACGTCGAGAAGAACGCGATCGCCGGCGCCCTCACCGCGCGTGGTCGTTCGGGCCGCCTCGATCGAATCGTGACGTTCGGAGAACGCAGCCAGGTGCTCCGCGCGGCGTTGCTGGGGGTGTCAGCCGCGCGCTCCGATCACTTCGGTCTGGTCGCGCAGCTCGCCCCGGTCGAGCCGACGGTCGTCAGTCACCGCAGCGCGCTCGTCCTGCTCCCTCCAGCATCGGCGTGGGGCCCGCTGCAACGGCTTCGCGCCCGGTTCGACCCGCGCTTCGAGCGCTGGCCGCCGCACCTCACCCTGCTCTTCGGGTTCGTCGAGCCGGAGCGGCTGGAAGATCAGCTCCCGCGACTTCAGCGGCTCCTGCAGCCGCTCGCCGAACGAACCGTTCGTCTCGACGAAGTGCTGACCTTCGAACACGAGGACACGACCACGGTCGCGCTCGGCCCAGACGCAGCGGCGCGGCGCTGGCTCACGGAGCTGCAGGCCCAGCTCGTGGAGGCGTGGCCCTGGTGCACCGAACAGAACCGGGGCGCGAACGGCGCCTTCATGCCGCACCTCACGCTGGGTCGTGTCCGTCGAGATGAGGTCGACGGCCTCCGTCACGCCGCGAAGGCCCTCTCGGTCGAATGGACGGCGTCGGAGATCGGCGTGCTCGAGCGGCCGGACGACCGGTTCGAGCTCCACGCGGCGGTGTCATTCGGCGCAGGGACGATTCGCCGTCCATCGCAGCCCGCCCGAACGATGGACGCGCTGGAGCATCGCGTTCGGAGCGCGATCTCGGACGCCGCGCAGACCTGTGGACAGACCGTCGAGGTGCGCGCCTTCGGTTCTCGCGCGTGGGGACCGCCGCAGACGGGCGCCGACCTGGACCTCCTGATCATCGCCGACCGCCAGGCGGGCTCGGTGCTCGATCTCATCGCCTCCTCGCTCGGAGCCACACGGGTGAGCCGCCACGTCGTACGGGGTTCAGGGTTCGATGTGGTGGCGATCGAGCGCACCGATCAGGACGAGGACGCGCAACGGTTCGCGCTGGGCGCCGCCGATGCGTCTCGACTGCGGGAGCGGCTCGACTGGCACGGCCGGACGGAGGTGTTCGATGTCTTGCTGCCCGAGGTGCGACGGTGGGCCCGGCGACGAGGCCTCGAAGGGAACGCGTTCGGCTACTTCGGCGGACTCGGCTGGGCCGTCCTCGTGGCGGCGCCGTTGTTGTTCGACGAGGTGCTCAGCGCCGTCGACGGTCCCGACGCATGGCGAGCCTGGCGTCGATGGGCCCAGCGGCTTCACGACCAGAGCGTCATCGGCCTCGATGGTCCGCCGCGGGTGGGAGCGCGCTTCACGCTCCGCACGCCCGCTGCGCCGGAGCGCGACCTCACCCGTTCCCTGATCACCTCGACCGAGCGCGTGCTGCTGTCGGAGCTGCACGCATTTCGGGACGACGAGGTCATCGAAGCCGACGGGTGGCTCCGCATTCTGGGGCCCATCGCACGCCTCGGCGAGTGGCAGCACCGGGCGCTGGCGTGTTTCTCGGCGTTGGAGCGCGAGTGTGGGCCCGTGCTCAGGCCGGTCGGGACGATCGGGACGACCGCCTCGTCGTTCAGCCAACGATTGGGACTCCTCGCGCCCGTGGCGGTGAAGGCGCGAACGAAGCTCGCGGAGCATCTCCATCGGCTCCAGCTCGCCGATGTCAGCGTCATCCTCGATCGATGATCGCTACGGCGCGCAACTCGGCACGCAGGTGTTGTTGATGCATCGCTGAGCAGGAGGACTGCCACTGCTGCAGGGCCCTGGCGCCGGGAGTCCGGCTGGGCAATCGGCGTCATTCACGCACGCGCCCACCTTCGTGCAGCGCACAAGATCTGCATCGCACTGCGGGCAGGCGTCTCGGCAATAGGTGCCAGCGGAGCAAGAAGGTCGTCCGCCACGGCACGCGAGCCCTTCACCACGCACGCACTCGCCCTCGTGAATCACGATCGCGCCCGAGGCGGTCGCATGGCAGCGATTGGTGAACGTGCGCGCATCGCCACGAGACAGGCTCGCGCACACGGGCATGAAGACGGCAGGGCACCTCGCGCAGGGCACGCAAACCGGATCGCTCAGACAGCCTGTGGTGGGGTTCGGCGCCAACGGGCTGATGCATTGACCCGGGGCGCACCGCGGAGGGGCGAGGGAGGGACACGAGTCGCAACAGCCTCCCGAGCAGGTCGTGGAGCCGAGCGTGCAGTCCAATGGCGACGCACAGCTCGGCGCCGGACCACACGCGCGCATGCAGGCGGGGTCCTGGCGGTCGATGAGTCCGTTGCAGTCATCGTCCTTCCCGTTGTCGCAGCGCTCGATGGCGCCAGGGTGCACCGTGGCGTCCTGCGGCCGGCAGTCACCACCCGGTTGGCCCTGACACTGCTGCACGAGGTAGCCGTCTCCGTCGTCATCAGTGCAGGTCGGCGTCACGCAGCGGCTGTCGGGGCAAGGACACGTGAGGCACGCCAGCTCGATCTGCGTGCAGGCCTGCCCGGTGGGACACGGCTTCGTCGCGCTGCAGCCCTCGGCGCAGAGGGCGCGGTTGCCACACTCGTAGCAGCGCTGCCCCGCCCCGCATTGTGCGTCGCTGGTGCAAGAGCTCGATCCACCAGCCGCGCCACCCGCCACGCCACCTGCGCTTCCGCCGGCCGAACCGCCTGCCGCGGCCCCACCGGCCCGACCGCCACCACCCGCGCTCCCACCGCCGTCCAGCCGGTCGTCCACCGGCGCGAAACAACCAGCCATACCAACCGCGACGAGCACCAGGAGGAGACGCATGTCGCACGGTGGAGCACACCGCATGCCGATGGACGGATTCCCAGAAACAGGCGCTTGCGAGCCTTGGACAGCCGGCGCTCACGGAATTCTGAGGCCCACTCGCGGGAGGTGCGCGCGGGCCGGGGGAGCGGTAGGGGCGCGCCCATGACTCTGCTGCGCGCCGCCGACGTCACCGTCACCTTCGGGAGCCGTACGCTCTTCGACAAGGTCGAGTTCGTGATCGAGGCGCAGGAGCGCGTCGGGTTGGTCGGCCTCAACGGCACCGGCAAGTCGACCCTCATGAAGGTGCTCGCGGGCGCGCTCAAAGCCGACAGCGGCGTGCTTCAGGTGCAGCGGGGCGCGCGCGTCGAATGGCTCCCGCAGGAGCCCACCTTCCCCGAAGGCGCCACCGTCGCCAGCGAACTCGAAGTGGCCCAGGCGCCGCTCAAGGCCGCGCTCGACGAACACACCCGGCTCTCCGCCCTGCTCTCAAGCGGAGAAGGCGACGACTCGACGCTCACCCGGCTGGCGGAGCTCTCCGAGTCCATCGAGCGTCACGGCGGCTGGGACACGTCTTTTCATGCGCGCAAGCTGCTCGACCGGCTCGGCGTGAAGGACTGGGAGCGCCCCATCTCGGAGCTCTCCGGCGGCCTCAAGAAACGAGTCGCGATCGCGCGCGCCCTGCTCGCCCAGCCCGATCTGCTCATGCTCGACGAACCGACCAACCACCTCGACGCCGACACCGTGGCCTGGCTCGAAGGCGAGCTCGACGGGTTTCCGGGCGCGCTCCTGCTCGTCACCCATGATCGTTACTTTCTCGATGGGCTGGTCGATCGCATCGTCGAGGTGAACGCGCCAGGCACGGCCGACACGGGGCTCATCTCGTACCCGGGCAACTACGAGACGTACCTCGAGCAGAAGATGGTGAACCTCGAGAACGCCTCGCTGGGCGAGCACAAGCGCCAGCGGTGGATCGCGCAGGAGGTCGCGTGGCTGCGCAAGGGCGTCGAGGCGCGGCGCACCAAGTCGAAGGCCCGCATCGAGCGCGCGCGCAAGCTCCTCACCGAGCGCGGCTTCGTGCGTCCACAGGTGCCGGAGCTCCAGGTGGCCGAGGCGCCCCGGCTCTCGCAGACCGTCATCGAGGCGAAACGCGTCGCCAAGCGCTTCGGCGAGCGGACCATCTTCTCCAACGTGAGCGTCATCGTGCAGCCCGGAGAACGCATCGGCATCGTCGGGCCCAACGGCGTCGGGAAGACGACGCTCCTTCGAACACTCCTCGGCGAGCTGACGCCGGACGAAGGCACCGTCGTCATCGGCCCGCGCACGAAGGTCGCCTACTACGATCAACAGCGCGCGACGCTCGACGAGGAAACCACCGTCGCCGAAGCGGTGTGGAGCGACGACTGGGTACTGCTCGGTCAACAGAAGGTGCGCCTGTCGGACTACCTCGACGATCTCGGCTTCCCGGTGCCGGCGCAGAAACAGAAGGTGAAGGCGCTGTCGGGTGGCGAACGGAACCGGCTCCTCCTCGCGCGGGTCTTCCTCGAGGGCGCGAACGTGCTGGTCCTCGACGAGCCGACGAACGATCTCGACCTGCAGACCCTCAACGTGCTCGAGCGCCTGCTCCGCCAATTCGAAGGCGTGGTGATGCTCGTCACGCACGATCGGTACTTCCTCGACAAGGTGGCCAGCTCGATCCTCGCGCTCGAAGGGGACGGTCGTGTCACGCGCTACGAGGGCAACTGGTCGATGTACCGGCGGCTGCGGCCCGCGAGCTCCGTCGCTCCACCCGTCGCACCGAAGCCTGCGAAGACGGAACCGCCTCCTGCGCCGCCGGGGACGAAGAAGGCCAACCGGCTCAGCTACAAGGATCAGCGCGAGCTCGACGGCATGGAAGCCGCGATCGAGAAGGCCGAGGCCGTGAAGTCGGGCCTGGAGCAGCAGCTGTCATCGCCGTCGGTGTTGTCGAACGCCACCGAGGTCGCGCGGCTGTCGACCGAGCTGGACACCGCCTCCCGGGAGGTCGAGCGCCTCTACGAGCGCTGGCAGGCGCTCCAGTCTCTCGTCGAAGGGCGTTGACGGGGCGTGCCCGCGACGACATGACCCCTCCACGTCATGCCCACGTTCTCCACCGAAGCCATCGCCGCCCTGGTCTCGCTCACCGCGATGGAGATCGTCCTCGGCATCGACAACATCGTCTTCATCTCCATCATCGCCGCGCGGCTCCCGGTCGCCGATCGTCAGAAGATCGTCCGCCTCGGGATCATCGCGGCGCTGGTGCTGCGCATCGGCCTGCTCTCGGTCCTCAGCTGGCTCATGGGCCTCACCGCGCCGCTCATCACCATCCTTGGCAACGAGCTGACCGGACGCGATCTGATCCTCCTGGGCGGCGGCCTCTTCCTCATCTTCAAGGCCACGCGTGAGCTGTACGCGAAGGTCGAGGGCCACGAGGAGGAGGACGAGAAGGCGACGGCCGCCGCGGATCCAACCGCGCATCGAAAAGGTATCGCTTCGGTGATCGTCCAGATCCTCGCTGTCGACCTCATCTTCTCGCTCGACTCGATCATCACGGCCGTGGGCATGGCGCAGGCACTGTGGGTGATGGTGGTGGCGATGGTGCTGGCGGTGCTGACGATGATGGTGTTCGCCAACGCGGTGGGCGGCTTCGTCGAGAAGCACCCCTCGGTGAAGGTGCTGGCGCTGTCGTTTCTGCTGATGATCGGAACCATGCTCGTCGCCGATGGGCTGGGGACCCACGTGCCCAAAGGCTACGTGTACTTCGGCATGGCGTTCTCGCTCGCGGTCGAGCTGCTCAACCTGCGTCGCGCCACGAAGGCGAAGGCCGAGAAAGCGGAGAAGGCCGCGCACGCGGCTCCAACGAATCGGTAGCGCGTGCCGACCGCTTCGGGTAGAGGCCCGCGTCGAGGCGCGCCTGTCGGCTGCGCGAAGCACGGAGGCTGTTTTGCGGGAGAAACTGCTGGCGCTCGCGGCACTGCAGCGGGTCGACGTCGAGGTGGCGGCGCTCAAGAAGAACGCCGATGCCTACCCGAATCAGATCGGTGAACTGGACAAACAGCTCGCCGCCGCCAGGTCCGCCGTCGACGCCGAGCGCGCGAAGCTCGACGATCTCGAGAAGCAGCGCCTGACCCTCGAGCAGACAGTCGTCGACGAGAAGGACAAGGTGAAGAAGTGGGAGGCCCGCCTCACCGAGCAGCGGTCCACCCGCGAGTACTCCGCGCTGGCCCGTGAGATCGACATCGCCAAGAAGGGCCAGGTGACGATGGGCGAAGAGATCACCGAGCTCGGTCGACAGTCGACGATTCAGCGCGAGGTCGTGCGCCAGAAGGACGCCGCCTTCCAGGACAGCTCGAAGGGCCTGATCGAGAAGGTCGCCCAGCTCAAGGAGAAGCTGACCGAGGCCGAGGCGGCCGTGCGCGCGCTCGATGGCAGCCGGGAAGCTGCCGCGAAGGGCGTCGATGGCACGTTGATGAAGCGCTACGACGTCGTGCGCAAGAAGCGCATGCCCGCGCTCGTCGCGCTCGCGCCTCCGGGCCGATGCACCGGGTGCGGCATGAGCGTGCCCGCGATGATGTACACGAACCTCGTCGTTTCGAAGGCCACCGACACCTGCCCCGCGTGTTCGCGCATCGTGTACGCACAGGAAGTGCTCGAAGAGCCGAAGGCGAAGTAGGTTCAAGACCACGCATGGCGTCGAAGTCCAAAGGACTGAGCGGCCGCGCGCTCTCGGGCGCTGTGCTTCGCTTCATCTCCCACGAGGAGCCGCTCGTCGCCACCCTCGGTGCGTTCCCGCAGCTCGATCGCGCGCGCCTGCAGAAGATCCTCGAGAAGGCTGCCGCCGCCATCGAAGGCAACGGGCACGACGAGCCGGCCGAGCCGGTCCTCTCGCGCGTGCGCCTCTATTCCGATGGGGCCGCCCGCGGAAACCCGGGCCTCGCGGGCGCAGGTGCGGTGCTGGTCGAGCCGTCGGGCCAGGTCGTCGATCGCATCGGCAAGTTCCTCGGCACGCAGACGAACAACTACGCCGAGTACATGGGGCTGCTGCTTGGCCTGCGCCGCGCGCGCGAGCTGTCGGTGCGCGAGGTCGAGGTCTTCGCAGACTCCGAGCTCATGCTGCGTCAGCTCGGCGGGCGCTATCAGGTGAAGAGCGCCAGCCTGCGGCCGCTCTACGAAGAGGCGTTGAGCCTCTTCAACGACTTCGAGCGCGTGAAGCTCGTGCACGTGCCGCGTGAGATGAACCGCGCCGCCGACGAGATGTCGAACCGCGCCATCGACGAGCGGCTCTGAAGCGGGTGCCTCTCGTCGCGGCGTTTTGAGTAGGGACGATGCAACCCCTTCTCTAGGGTCCGCTCCGACTCGCCGTCCCCGAGGAGCTTTTCATGGCCGCCGCTCGTCCCTTTCACTTCTTCCGCGCTGGTGGATTCGACCAGGTCCGCTTCGACTCTGGCGCCGATCTGCTCGCGATCGATCAGCTCGACCAGAAGCTCTGGGTCGCGCTCGCGTGTCCGACCAAAGGGCTCGCCTTCGACTCGCGCACGCTCGAGCTCATCGACTCGGACAAGGACGGTCGCATTCGTGCGCCGGAGCTGATCGCCGCCTTGAAGTGGGTGGGCTCCCTCATCAAGAACCCCGACGATCTGCTCAAGCGCTCCAGCGAGCTTCAGCTCTCCGGGATCAACGAGTCGAGCGACGAGGGCAAGAAGCTCGTCGCGGCGATCAAGACGGTGCTCGGCGGCCTCGGGAAAGCGAGCGCCACCAGCATCTCGGTCGCGGACATGGCCGAGGCGACGAAGGCCTTCGACAACCTGCCCAACAACGGCGATGGCGTGGTGATCCCAGACGCGGCGAAGGACGACGGCGTCAAGCAGCTCGTCAACGACATCATCGCCACCCACGGCGCGGTGAAGGATCGTTCGGGAAAAGACGGCGTCACGGCCGACACGGTGACGGCCTTCTTCAAGGACGTCGTCGATCACGTCGCCTGGCTCGCGAAGGCCGAGGGCGAGGGCTCCCCGCTCGTGCTCAAGGATGACACGGCAGCGGCCTTCGACGCGCTGCAGGCCGTCCGATCGAAGGTCGACGACTTCTTCGCCCGCTGCCGGCTCGCCGCGTTCGACGCGCGCGCGCTCCAGGCCCTCAACCGCGAAGAGAAGGAGTACCTCGCCCTCGCCGCGAAGGACCTCTCCATCACCGCCGACGAGGTCGCCGGCTTCCCGCTCGCGCGCATCGAGGCGGGCCGCGCCCTGCCCCTGAAAGACGGTGTCAACCCCGCGTGGGCCGGCAAACTGGCCACCTTCGCCGAGAAGACGGTGAAGCCCTTCCTCGGCGACAAGACCGTGCTCACCGAGGCGGAGTGGACGGCGGTCTGCGGCAAGCTCGCGGCCTATGAGGCGTGGAACAAGGAGAAGGCGGGCGCGAAGGTCGAGAAGCTCGGGGCAGACCGCCTCAAGGCCCTCTCTGCCGCCGATGCGCGCGCGCCGCTCGACGCCCTCATCGCCGACGACAAGGCCCAGGCCTCGACGGGAGACCAGCTCATCTCGATCGAGAAGCTCGTTCGTCTGAACCGCGATCTCTTTCACCTCGTGAACAACTTCGTCTCGTTCAAGGACTTCTACGAACGCAAGGAGAAGGCCATCTTCCAGGTGGGGACCCTCTTCCTCGATCAGCGCGCCTGCGAGCTGTGCATTCGAGTGGAAGACGCCAGCAAGCACGCCACCATGGCCCCGCTCTCACGCGCCTACCTCGCCTATGTCGACTGCGTGCGGCCGGCGTCCGGCGAGAAGATGACGATCGCCGCAGCCATCACCGATGGGGACTCTGACAACCTCATGGTCGGGCGCAACGGCCTCTTCTACGACCGCGATGGCAAAGACTGGGACGCCACCATCACCAAGATCGTCGACAACCCCATCTCGGTTCGTCAGGCGTTCTGGAGCCCCTACAAGAAGCTCATTCGCTTCGTCGAGGAGCAGGTTGGCAAGCGCGCGCAGGCCGCCGACGCGGACGCCAACGAGAAGCTCACCGCCAAAGCGACGGCGGTGGAGCAGTCGGCCGAGGCCGGCGCCGCGAAACCGCCCGAGAAGAAGTTCGACGTTGGCGTAGTGGCCGCCCTGGGCGTCGCGGTGGGAGGCATCACGGCGGCGCTCGGTGCGCTCTTGCAGGCCTTCTTCGGGCTGGGCTTCTGGATGCCGCTGGGCCTGGTGGGCCTGCTCCTCCTCATCAGCGGGCCCTCGATGCTGATCGCCTGGCTCAAGCTGCGCCAGCGCAACATCGGGCCACTCCTCGACGCGAACGGCTGGGCCGTGAGCGCCAACGCCAGGCTCAACGTGCCCTTCGGCGGCTCACTCACGCGGACCGCGTCACTTCCGGCGGGCTCACGCCTCGACACCGTCGACCCCTTCGCCGAGGAGCGCAAGCCCTGGGGGCTCTACATCACCCTCGCCGTGATCGTCGCGCTCGCGGGCCTCTGGTACTTCGGCAAGCTCGACTTCCTCCCGCAGGCGGTGCGCTCGACCACGGTGCTGGGCGCCAACGCGCCGGCGTGGAAGGACGCCCCGGCGCCCGCGAAGGACGCAGCGCCCGCGCCACCGAAGTGACGCCCGGCGGCGAAAGCCCCGGCCTGAGCTGCCGGGTCCCACGGGAGCCCCTCACCCCTCGGGTCCGAACGACCCACCTCGCCCCTCGCGCAAGCCGCGACGGGGAGACGTCTTCGTCCCGCACGGCTGGAGCCAGGGCCTCTTCGAGGTCGGCGTCCGCGGCGCGGGAGAAGCGGTGGCGACGGCGCAGCAGCCCGACACACAGCTCCTCTCCTGGAGCGGCCAGCCGACGTCACCCGACCGCCGCACCTTCCTGGTCTCGGGGCCCACGAGCGGGTCGGTCGTCAGGGCGCCGATTCGAACCGCGCCGGGCCTTTGGCCTTGCCGACGCAGATGAGCCGGTAGCCGTCACCGAGTTCCTTCTCGGACAGACAGGCATCCGCGGGCACCTGGATGTCGCCCGACTGCAGCTTCACGCGGCACGCGCCACACGCGCCCATCTCGCAGCCGGACGGCAGCTCGTACCCAGCGCGGCGTGCGGCGGCGAGCACGTGCTCTCCGGGCTTCACCTCGAAGGGCTTCACCTTGCCGTCCTGCGCGAGCTCGAGCGTGATGCCCGGCCCGTCACCCACCGTGTCGACCGCCGCGCTGAACTTCTCCTCGAGCACGGTGATGCCGGGGAACTTCGCGGTCACCACCTCGCGCGCGTTGTCCATCATCGGCTGCGGCCCGCACATCGCCATGAAGGACGGCGCCTCGAGCGAGGCGATGAGCTTTCCGAGGAGTTCCTTCGTCAGCGGCCCCTCGACGTCATCGGTGACCTGGACGCAGGTGAGCTTCCCGCCCGACTTCGCAGTGAGCGCGTCGAGCTCCGCCTTGAGGATCTGCTCCGTGGCGTTCCGGTTCCCGACGATGAGGGTGATGGCGAAGGGCCAGCCGCGCCCATCGAGTGTGTGGAGCCAGGAGAGGAACGGGGTGATGCCGGAGCCGCCTGCGATGAAGAGACCTCGGGTGACGATCGCGGGGATGACGAACTGGCCGTACGGACCCTTCACCTCGAGCCTGTCGCCGGTCATCAACTGCGTGGTGAGGTGCGTCGACACCTTGCCGTTCTCGACGCGGCGGACCGTGAGGCGGAGCGGCTGACCGGGCGCCCGGGAGAATGAGTAGGCGCGCCACGGCAACGACGTATTCGGGCGCAGCAACACGAACTGGCCGGGCTGGAAGTCCATCGAGGCGTCGACGCCGAAGGAGACGGTGGTCGGGGTCTCTGTGGTGACTTCGGTGACGGTCCAGGATGCAGCGGCGAGGGCCTTGTTGGCGCCCGCGGGCAGGCTGGAGGCGCGCCGCGAAGCTACGAAGGCCACGACGATGATGACCGCAATGACGATGCCAATGATGACGACAGGCGACATGGGGCCTGTCTTTGTCGCGTCGGGAGCGGCGCGTCGAGCGAATTTGCGACGCGCCGCAGGAGCCAGAAGCGGGGCTACTTCTTTTCGGCAGCCATCTCTTTCGCGAGCCCGGAGCCGTCCGACAGGTACGCGACGTTCGCCCACGGCACGAAGTCGTGCGGCGCCTGATCGCCTCCAGCCTGGCCGGTCACCACCCCGTGCACGGAGACCTTCAGCACCGCGGCGTCAGCGCCCGATGGGTAGCCGTAGTTCGACAGCGGCGCGAGGGTGGCCAACCGCACGTGGGTCGGCGCCTTGGCCAGCATGAGCCACTCCGCGACGTCGCGGGCGGCGGTCTCGTTCACCTTGAGCAAGTACTCCTGCATGACGGTCCCCTCCGGGATGGTGCTGCGGTTGATTTCAGAACGTCGGCCACTCGTTCCAGCTCTCGGGCCACTCGACCGTGTCGGCGGTGAACCGGAGCGGATCGTTCTCGGGCCACGGCGCGTCGATGCGCTCCACCTTCAGCTCGTAGACGCCGTTGTCGAAGGGCACGCCGGCCGCCTTCTCTTTGAGCTCGACGCGCTCGCGCAGGCCTCGGGACTGGAGCGTCAACGCGCGGTGGTGGCAGTGCGGGTTGTTGCCGGGCTTGTCGAAGAAGACATGCGCGGTCCAGGTGCAGCCGCCGCGGCAGAGGTCGGCGTAGTCGCAGGTCTTGCAGAAACCCCACAGCGGCTTGGTGCCTTCCTTCGTGCCGCCGACCTCGAGGTTGAAGGTGAGCTCTTTGGTCTTGAGGATCTCCTGCAGTGAGAGATCGCGAACGTTGCCGCCGACGTAGCTGTCACTCGGGAGCGAGGGGCAGCCCTTGATCTTCCCGTCGGCCTCGATGCCGAGCGCGCCAAGGCCGGCCTGACAGCCCTGCCAGAAAGCGCCGAGGCGGAACTGCTCCTCGCGGAGGATCTCTTCGTACGGGCCGAAGAAGCCGATGTCGTTGCCCGGGATGACGCGGACGCCCTCGCGGTTGGCGCGCCAGGTGACGCGGGCGAGGACGGGGAAGAGCTCGAGCAGCTCGACGGGTTGGATGAGCAATTCGGGCCGGTCAGCGGCGTTGCCCATGGGTACGGTGAGGGAGAATTGCCAACCATTGGCGCCAGCGTCACGAATGACCTCGTAGAGCCGTGGCAATTCTGGCGCGGAGCGACGGTTGATTTGTGAATTGAAGCCGAACGGGAGGCCTGCGGTGCGGAAGTTCTTCGCCGTCTGGAGCGCCTGGAAGAACGAGCCCGACTTCCCGCGCAGGCCGTCGTGGGTCTTCTCGAGCCCGTCGAGGGAGATCGACACCTGGGCCATGCCGGCGTCGGCCATCTTCTGGGCGGTGGCGAGGCTGATGCCGTAGCCGCCGGTGACCATGGTGGGGATCATCCCGGCGTCGGCGATGGCGCGGGTGATCTCGAGCCAGTCGGGGCGGAGGAAGGCCTCTCCGCCGATGAGGGAGACCTCGGTGATGCCGGCATCGGCGAGCTGCTTGACGAGATCGAACGCCTCGGCGGTGGAGAGCTCGTCCTCGCGTTGGTCACCCGCGCGTGAGCCGCAGTGGGTGCAGGCGAGGTTGCACTTGAGGGTGATCTCCCAGACCGCGTACGCGGTGCGCCGGTAGTCCTTGAGGCGCTCCTGGTAGGCGAACTTCGGCGTCTCGGGCTTCTCCGGAGCGCGACGAGGCGACCGGGGGCTCCGGGGCTTCTCGACCTTCGTCATGGGCGGTGGGGCTTACTCGACGGAGCCGCGACGGGTGGTGGTGGGCCTGGGCTCGGTCTCGATGCCCGGCCGGGGCCGAATGACGCCGTAGCGCGCGACGACCGGCGGGCGGGGCGGGTTGGTGTCGTTGTCGATGGGCGGACGGATGACGCCGTAGCGTGCCACCACGGGGGGCCTGGGCGGCTTGCCGTCTTCGATGACGGGCGGGCGAATGACACCGTAGCGCGCCACCACCGGCGGCTTGGGCGGCTTGCCACCACCGTCGACGGGCGGACGAATGACGCCATAGCGCGCGACGACGGGCGGCTTGGGCGGCTTCACGGGAGGCCGAATGACGCCGTAGCGCGCGACAACCGGCGGACGGGGCGTGGTGCCCTCGGGCCTGGTGTGCTGGAGGCGGGGGTGCTCGTTGAGTCCGAGGCGGTCCTTGGCGCGGTTGATGGTGTCGTTGAGCTTGACCGGGTCTTTCCAGTTGGCGCGCGGGAACTCGACCTTGTCCGAGCCCCTGGCCTTCGTGGAGGCCTTCGCCGTGCTGGCCTTCTCAGCGGGCCTGGCGGTGGACGTCTTCGGGGTCGTTCGCGGTGCGGCTTTACCGATGCGAGGCATGGCGAGGTCCTTTGAGAAAGCGACAGAGTGACGAAGACGCTACACCGGAGTCCCCTGTCGGTGCGCAATGGGATGCGTTGATGCGCGAGCCCAGCGGCTGACTCCGCCCGAACGAGCGAGCGGAATCAGCCAGTTAACTGTGGAGGCGGTGGGAATCGAACCCACGTCCGAAAGCCTTTGGTCTTCAGCCACTACGTGCGTAGTCCGCGCTTTGATGACGCCGCTTCGTCTTCCACGGACGAAATACGAGACGGCCTGACTGGAAAATCTCGCCCCTGCCCGCCCAGCCTCGAGCAGGAGCCAGCTCGCATTGGTTCGGTCGACCCTCAGCTCACGAGCCGAAGCCGAGGCGACCGTGCGTGAACCGTTTTTTAGGCGGCCAGCGCAAGCTCAACGTTGTCGTTGGCTTTTGTGGTTTTTGCCCATTTTTATTTACGAGTGTGATGAGCCCACTCGGCACGCGTCTGAGGGCCTCCATGCCCTCGTCGAAACCAGGTCGCCCCCGGTTCGTTCAAGTTGTCTGACCGCCATCTTCACCATCCCGAGGCGGTCGTCAATCGTCGACGGCGCCCACCCGGGGAGCTGACCGACTCAGCGGTCGAGATCGTCGAGGTAATGAAAGGGGCTGAAGGCCGGCGCCACCACGCCCCCGTCGAGCCTGCGCTCGACCGTCGAGATGGTCCACACGTCGAGGTCCGGGTCGTCGTCGAGGTTGGACACTGCCAGCGCCGTCACCGCACAGGCGCCCGACTCGAAGCGGATGCCCACCGTGTCCCACACCTCCGGAGCCACCCCCGACTCCAGCGCCGCGTTGTCGAGCGTCGGGTGCCGGCGGGTGTCCGCGAGGACGCCCACGGCGTCTGGCAGCGTCGTGCCGCGCGGCTCCAGCGGCCCGTCGGTGGACAACGCATACAGATACCGATTGCCGGACTCCGGTGAAAAGCCGATGGCTGCGATTCGGTCAGAACAACCACCGTCGTGGTCATCGGAGTACACCCTCGAGGCGATGGCGATGGCCTTGAGGTTGGAGCGGGCTTCCGAGGCCTTGGAGCGCGCACCGAAGGTGCGGTAGGAATTGAACCACGTCATCGCGAGAACGCTCAGGACGCCACACACGAGCACCAGCGCGGCGATGGTCACCACGATCGCCGCCCAGGGCCGGCCTCGCGGAGCGGCGTCCATTTACTCGACGGTGTCGTCGACGTGGTTGTGAGGCGTTCCCGCGGTCACCTGACGACCGCCGATCATCCGGTCCTTCGTCGAGACGCTCCACACGTCGACCGTCGAGTCGTTGTCGACGTTGCCAGCGGCGACGATGGTGACGGAGCACGCCTCAGGGCACTTGCCCTGCACACCCAGCTCGGCGCGGAGCTCCGGCGGAATCGCCCGCTCGAGCGCCTCATTGTCGATGTCGGGGAACTTCGCCGAGTCCGCGAACACGCCCACCTTCCCCGCGCCCGGTTCGCCTGGCTTGGCGAGATCGCCCTCGGCGGCGAGCACGTACAGGTAACGATTCCCCGGGCCGGGCGAGAACCCCGTCTCTTCGAGATCGGACGAGTAGGTGTCCTTCTCGGCGTAGACCATCTTCTGGCCGACGTACGCCGCCTTCAGGTTCGCCCTCGCCTCGCTCTGCTTCGACTTGCCCTGGAACTTGATGAAGTTCGGAATCGCGATGGCGGCGAGCGCGCTCACGATGCAGCAGGTCGCCACTCCACCGACGATGAGGACGATGACGAGCGTCGACAGACCGCCCTTCTTCGGAGCTTCGGCCGGGGCACCAGGGGTCGGGTTCGGAGTCATGGCGGCGGACCGTAGACGCCAAGGACTGGCTCGTCTCGCGTGTTCGTCTGCTTGCGGCCCTCCGACCCCATGAGTACGCCGTGCCCATGCGAGCCTTCCTGCTGTCGCTGTTGGTGGCCCTGCCCGGCAACGCCGCTGAACCGGCCTCCGCGTTTCCCTGGCCCGTCCGCACCAGCACGCTGCTTAACGGCCTGACGGTGATGCGCGTTCCGTACGCCTCGCCGGGACTCGTCGCGTTCTACACGGTGGTTCGCGTGGGCTCCCGCAACGAGGTCGAGGTCGGACACACCGGCTTCGCCCACTTCTTCGAGCACATGATGTTCCGCGGAACCAAGCGCTTCCCCGAGGGCGCACGCACCGCGCTGCTCGGCTCGCTCGGCTTCAACGAGAACGCGTTCACCAGCGACGACGTCACCGTGTACACGATCAACGGACCGACCGCGCAGCTCGACACCCTCATCGACGTCGAGGCCGACCGGTTCCGTGCGCTCGAGTACGCCGAAGAGCCTTTCAAGACCGAAGCCGCCGCCGTGCTTGGGGAATACAACAAGAACGCCGCGAACCCGGGGCTGCGTATCGAAGAGACGCTCCTCGGTGCAGCGTTCTCGAAGCACCCCTACCGGCACACCACGCTCGGCTTCCTCGACGACATTCGCGCGATGCCGACGCGCTACGAGTATTCGAAACAGTTCTTCAAGCGCTGGTACACGCCTGACAACTGCGTGGTGATCATCGTGGGTGACTTCGACGACGCGCGGGTGATGCAGGCGATCGAGAAGGCGTACGGCGCATGGACCGGCCGCGCCGCCAACGTCGTCATTCCAAAGGAGCCCCCGTTCTCGGGCCCCCGCGTCGCCGAGCTGACCTGGCCCACCGCCACCCTGCCCCGAACGGGCCTCTTCTTCCGTGTACCAGCCACGCCGCCGGGCTCGAAGGACGCGGCGGTGATGACCGTGTTGGGGCAATACCTCGCCGGCCCGACGTCTCCCCTCTTCACCTCACTCGTCCTGGAGCGGCAGCTCGTCGAGAAGCTCTCGCCCTCGGCCGATGAGCACCGGGACCCCTCTCTCTTCGGGGTCGAGGCTCGACTCAAGGCTGAGTCACAGCGCGAAACCGTTGACCGCGCGATCCAGGAAGCCCTGACCGCCCTCGCGAAGGGCACGGTCGACGAGGTCCGGCTGACGGAGATCCGCGATCACCTTCGGTTCGATCTGCTCATGCAACTCGAGTCCCCGGCCGACATCGCCGAGGCGCTCGCGATGTCCGTGGGGATTGGCGGGAGCCCCGACGCGCTCGCTCGCTCCCAGCAACAGCTCGCCGCCGTCACCGCGAAGGACCTCATCACCTTCGCCCGCGCGCACCTGGTGCCTAAGAACCAGATCACCCTGCGCTTCCTCGTCAAGCCGTAAGCGACGTCATCCCGTTTGCCATCGAAGGGCGAGGTGTCGCGTCTTCGGCTCCCAGAAGAGGAACGCCACGGCCTCGGCGGTGAGGACCGACGGGAAGTGGCACGGCTGGTTCGGATCGAGCACCCGATGCGGGCGCTGCCCCACGATGCGCGTGGCGGTCACCTCGTCCCAGGTATCTGGGGTTCCACCCGCCAGCACGGACTGCTCCGCGAACTGAAACAAGAGCTCGTGCTCGGCAGACGGCCAGTCCATGCCTTGCTCCCAGCACGGCCAGCCGCCGAGTTTGTCGGCACGCAACGGACGCGGGAGCTCTTCCTCCTCACCGCTCACGAGTCCGAGCCGCTCGAGATCCTGCGACTCGGGATCTTCCTCGAACCGTCGCCAGCCCACGATGGTGCCGGGCTCCAGCACCTCGACCTCCATCGACGCCGGAGCCGCGACGGACTCGAGCGCATCGGAGGTCAGCACCTCGGCGAGCACGCCCCTGGACGTCTCGTTCGTCACCTCGCAGCCGCCCGCCGTGCAGAGGAACAGCTGGGCAAGTCCCGGCGACGCGGGCATCGGCGCCGGGAGCGCCGACAGTTCGAGTTGAACGATCAGCGCCATCGCGCGACCACAGTCGCGGCAGGCGGGCCAGGGCGTCCCGAGTGGACGATGCGCGACCCGGGTTCCGAGCAGCGAGCGTCCCGTCACGCCCGGCGAGGTCTGCGGCAGGAACGCCACCCGCGGCGCACGCGTCGGCACTGGGCGGGCTTCGAGTGGCGGGGCAAGCCTCGCGGCGCGTGGCGCTGGTTCCGGCTCGGGTTGCAGGTCTGGCTCGGGTTGCAGGTCTGGCTCGGTGACGACGAGGCCACTTTCAATCCGTGCGGCCTCGATGACACCTCCCTTCTTGTCGCCGCGAAACACGCGCCGCAGCCGGCCGTGCTCGTCCAGCTCACACGCGAGATCGATCGTCGATCGAATGTGGCCGTCCAGGCCTTCGCTCCCGACCGTGAGCGCTGCGACGACTGCGTCCAGCGTGGGCAGGGACGAACCGAGCAGCAGCTGGTGGCCCGTGAAGACCGCGCTGACCAGGACCTGGGCCTCGCAGCCTTCGAGCCGCGTCAAGGCAATGGCGTCGGGATCCTGCCGCAGCAGCGCCCGGACGAACTGCGTGGGCCCGTTGGGACCCGCCTCGATGATGCGGGGATCCTTCGACTGCGGCGCCATCGTCAGCCGCACGGGATCGACCTCGATCAAGGCGAGGTGCGCGCGGTCCTCCGGATGCGTGCGGGCCAGCGTGGCGACGAGGCGTTCGGCCGCAGGTCCATTCCCATACGCAACCGTCAATCCACGCCCCTTCGAAAGCAGCAACCGCACCACCCGGGTGAGATCGCGCTGATGGGTCCCTTCGAGAAACGCATCGAGCGATTCGATCGGCGCAGGCATCGGCGGGCGACGCTACACCGCGCCCGTGGCATGACGACGTCATGAATCGCACCCTCGGCCTCCTGTCGGCGCTCTCGGCCTTCTTTGGTGTCGCGCTCGGCGCGCTGGGCGCCCACGGGCTCAAGGCGATGGTGCGCGAGCTGCCGGACGCCGCTGATCGTCTGGGCTGGTGGGAGACCGCCGCCCGCTACCACTTGGTGCATGCCCTCGCGCTGGGCCTGACCGCCGTCGTGGCCCATCACGTCTCGACGAAGGGTCCGCGAATCGCCGCAGGGCTGTTCATCGCGGGCATCGTCATCTTCTCCGGCAGCCTCTACGTCATGGGCCTCACCGGGCTTCGGGGCCTCGGCGCGCTCACACCTTTCGGCGGCTTCGCGCAGCTCGGCGGCTGGCTCGTGCTGGCGTGGTCGATGCGCAAGCTCCCCTGACCATTCCTCAGGGTAGAAGGACTGCATGGACTCTCGACGCAGTCGTCTTCCCGCGCGGCTCCTGATCGCGCTCGTCATTGGCGGGGTCTCGATCGTCTCGTATCTCTCGCGGCGGTCGACGAACGAGCTCACCGGCGAGACGCAGTACGTGAAGCTGACCCCGAGCCAGGAGATCTCGCTCGGGTTGTCGAGCGCCCCGCAGTTGACGCGGCAGTTCGGCGGCGCCACGGCCGACGCACAACTCGCCAGCTACGTGTCCCAGGTCGGAGAGCGCCTCGCGAAACAGAGCGCCGCCGCGAAGACGGACTACCCCTTCAAGTTCACCGTGCTCGCCGATCGCCGCACCGTGAACGCGTTCGCGCTCCCGGGTGGGCCAATCTTCATCACCGAGGCGCTGCTCGCGCGCATGATGAACGAGGCACAGCTCGCCGGCGTGCTCGGTCATGAGATCGGCCACGTCGTCGGACGCCACGGCGCGGAGCGGCTCGCCAAAGCCGAGCTCACGCAGGGTCTCGTCGGGGCCACCGTCGTCGCCACCTCGGATCCCGACAGCCCCAGCGCGTCTCGAGCAAAGGCTGCGCTCGCTGCGATCACCGCGCAGCTCATCACCATGAAGTTCGGGCGCGAAGACGAGCTCGAGTCCGACAGCCTCGGCGTGCGCTTCATGCACGAGGCTGGCTACGACGCGCGGCAGATGGGCGAGGTGATGAAGGTGCTCAAGGCCGCGGGCGGCGGCAAGACACCGGAGTTCTTCTCGACGCACCCGGATCCCGAGAATCGCTTCGACCGCATCGCCGAGGCTGTCTCGGCGCTCGGAACCCCACGCGCCGACCTTGGTGAAGACGCCTTCAAGACCAACGTGCTCGATCGCCTCGCCGCCACGCCACCAGCCGCGGAGCCCGGCGCCGTCGAGCCTGCGGCCACCCGCGAAGACGAGCTCCCGAAGCCGCGCCGCGACAAGGGCCAGACCGAACCCACCATGCGCGCCGACGAGCTGCCCTCGGAAGCGCGAGAGACGCTGGCCCTCATCGCGAGCAAAGGGCCTTTCCCCTTCGACCGCGACGGCATCGAGTTCAAGAACCGGGAAGGTCGGCTCCCCTATCGTCCCGGCGGGTACTACCGCGAGTACACCGTGGTGACGCCCGGTGAGCGGACCCGCGGCGCGCGACGCATCGTCACCGGTGCGAACGGCGAGAAGTACTACACCGACGATCACTACGGCTCGTTCTCACGCGTGGTGCCATGACCGAAGCGGTCGACGAATCGCCGCTGGAGTTCCGCGCCCAGCACCAGAAGCGCCTCTCGTGGATGCCGTGGCTGTACTTCTCGTTGAAGCCCAAACACCTCGTCTGGGCCCGGCCGTGGCAACAGGAGCTCCAGGCCCGGCTCATGCGCGAAGAGACGGTGACGATCGGTGAGGACTGCTTCATCTCGCCAGAGGCCGGCATCTTCGCGCAGCTGGGGCGGCCCATTCGCATCGGCTCGCGGACGACCGTCGCGGCCCACGCGTTCCTCCATGGGCCGCTCACCATCGGCGACGACGTCAGCATCAACGCACGCGCGAGCCTCGACGGGGGCGCCGTGGGCATCACCATCGGCCACGGCTGCCGGATCGCGAGCGGCGCCAGCCTCTATGCGTTCGATCATGGCCTTTCGCCCGATCGGCCCGTGCGAGAACAACCCGTCACCTCGCGCGGCATCGTCCTCGGCGCAGACGTGTGGGTGGGCGCGAACGCGGGCATCACCGATGGCGTCATGGTGGGGGATCACGCGGTCATCGGCATGGGGGCCGTGGTGACGCACGACGTCCCGGCCTGGGCGATCGTCGCAGGCAGCCCCGCGCGGGTCATCGGCTCGCGATTGGAGCGATGAGGCCTCCCATGAAGGGGAGCATGACGGCGCTTGACGGTCAGGCCCGTGGGGCCAACAGTCTGCGTCCGATGCGAGCGCGGCTCAGTCGCCTGTTTCACCGAGCGCGCCGGCTCCTCCCTGTGCGGTGGGGCGGCGTGGCGCTCATCGCGGTCGCGCTCCTCGCGCTGACGGTGAGCCGCGACGAGTCCGACCACCTGCTCGAGCCGGTCGCCCTCATCGCGTTGGCGCTCGTGCTGGCGACCGTGCTCCTCGTCACCGTCTCGACGCTGGTGGTTCGGCGGCGACTCAAGGCCCAGCCGGTCGGCGTTCCCCCCGAGCTCTCCACCGGCGCCGAGTTCATCACCGGCTTCCGCGTCCCGAACGTCCGGCTGCTCGGGTTGTTGGACGTCGAGCTCGAGTGGGTCGAGCCGAAGGGCTTCGAGGTCGAGTTGGTGCGCGCCGATGGAACCCTGGGCGAGCGGATTCGCGCCGTCGAACGCGGCCGCCACGAGCGGCTCACACGCCGGGTCACCATCGAAGACGTCTTCGGCCTGGCCTCGCTCACGTTCGAGCTGTCGTGGGAGTTGGCGCTGCGGGTGGCTCCGGTGGCGGCGCCCGTGCACCTGACGCTCGCGTCGTCCTTCTCGAGCGGTGACTCGTACTCGCATCCCTCGGGGCGTCCCGAAGGCGATCTCATCGAGATGCGCTCGTACGCGCACGGCGACTCGATTCGGCACGTGCTCTGGCGCACCTTCGCTCGGACCCGACGGCTGCTGGTGCGAATCCCCGAGCGGGCGGTGGCGCCGCAGCCAGTGAACGTCGCGTTCCTCCTCGCCGGTGATGGAGACGAGCCCAGCGCCGGCGTGGCCCGGGTGTTCGTCGAGCAGGGGTTGTTGGGTCCTGACTTCGTGTTCGCGGCGGACGGGGCGAGCCAGCCCACCACCCGAATCCCCGAGGCCGTGGAGCAGATCATCGACTCGGTGCGCGCTCGACGCGGAACCGGACCTCGCGTCGATGCCGTCTCGGGGCTCGTGCAACCGCATCGCCTGGGCGCCTGTGTCGTCTTCGCGCCGCCCGTCGATGGGCCGTGGCGTCAGCGGCTCGTCGCGATGGCGCAGCGCCTCGCCGTGAAGGCGACCGTCATCATCGGCACGGACACGACCCAGGCCGCCACCGCACCCGACGCTCGAAGCGCCTCGCGCTGGCTGCTCGAGGACGAGGTGGCGCGGCAGTCGGAGCACCTGGCGACCCTGCGTCAGGCCCTCGAGGCCGACGGCTTCGGCGTGCAGCTCATCCACCGGCCGAGCGGGAGGCACGTGTGACGACCGTGAAGCCCTCGGTGGGCGTGCTGCAGGGGGTGGTGCTCATCGCGGGCGCCCTCTTCTTCCTCGTGCCCATCAGCACGCCACCGGGCCTCCTGGCTGCCGTCGCGGGCATCGCGCTTGCCTGTTGGGTGACGTGGCGCTTCGGCCCTCGCATCCGTCTCGGGCGCGGGGTGTTGGTCGGCCTGGGGACCGTGCTGGCCGGCTGGCTCGTGGAGCGGCTCTTCACCTCGATCGCCTGGCCGTGGGCGCCAGAGACCTCCCTCGTCCTCGCCGACACGATGTCCCTCGGGCTCATCTCAGGCGGAGCGGTCTTCACCCTTCGCCTCCTCGCGCGTCGCGCCCGGGCCCTGGCAGCGCTGGAGTTCGCCCTCGTCGTCGGCGCGGTCGCCCATGCCGTCTCGGCGCACCGGCACGAGCGCATTCATCAGCCACGCGCGCTGGCGGACTTCGCGTGGACCAACGGGATCGATCCGCAGTCGCTCCTCGCGGCGCTCGGCGTCGTGGTGGTGGTGATGGCGGCGCTGCTGCTCCTTCAGGTGCGGTCGGCGAGCCGCGCGGTGGCGGCGCTCCTCATCGTGATGATCCTCGGCCTCATCGCGCTCCAGCTCGGCGCGGGGCTCAAACCGGTCAAGAAGCTCGAAGAGGACGAGCTGGGGCTCGCGAAGGACGACGAGGAGAAGAAGGGCTCGCCGAAAGACGGTGACGGAAAAGGTGATGGCTCCGGCCAGAGCGGCGGGAGTGGAAAGGGCGACGGGAAGGACGGCAAGGGCGACGGCAAGGGTGATGGTTCCGGGGGTGGCAACGGTCCACCGCAGCCCGTCGCCGTCGTGCTGCTGCAGGACGAGCTCCCCGAAACCCCGGTGCTGTATTTCCGCCAGGCGGTGCGCTCGAAACAGGTCGACGACTCACTGGTGCAGGACACCTCGGGCCAGCTCGACCCCGATGTTCCGGTGACCGTGCCTGCCGGTGGAACGCTCGCCATCGCGTCGCCCCAATCGCCCGACCTTCACCAGGTGTTCGACACCACGATGTTCCTCCTCGTCGACCATGCGCAGCTTCCGGGGCTGGGCCACCCGAGCGAAGTGACGATGCTCGAGAACCCGGACCCTCGGCGCTTCGTGGCGGCGTACGGGGTGCGCTCTCAGGTGCTGGTGCGGCCTCCGGAGCGACTCTTCGGACGCGAAGCGAGCGGCGTGAGTCTGGGCGAGGACCGCCGGGCGGCGTACCTCTCGCTGCCGGCTGATCCCCGCTACCGTGAAATGTCCGACCGCATCGTCCGCGACGTCGACCCGCGCTTCGTCGGCGACGACGTCATGAAGGCCTTCGCCATCAAGCAGTTCCTCGAGAAAGAGGGCTTCTACAGCCTCGCCCAGAAGCAGCTCGTCGGAGAGACGCCGACCGCCAACTTCCTCTTCGGCGACATGAAGGGGTACTGCGTACACTTCGCCCACGCGGCGACGTTCCTCTTCCGCAGCCAGGGCATCCCGGCGCGGGTGGCGCTCGGCTACGCGGTGCAGACGAACCGGCGCGGCGCGGGCTCCTCGGTGCTCATCTACGGCAACGACGCGCACGCCTGGCCCGAGGTGTTCCTCGAGGGCGTCGGCTGGGTGACCTTCGACATCTACCCCGAGCGCAGCGACGAGCCGCCCCGGCCGCCGATGGAGCAGGAGCTCGAGGTCGTCTACGGCGAGCTCGCCCGCAAGGACGTCACCGGAGGCCGTGGCGCGCCGATGAAGCCGCTCGATCTGCCGTGGGGGGCCATCGCCGTGGGGCTCGTGATCACGGCGCTGCTCGCGGCGTACACGATCAAGCTCGGACGCCGCCTCGCCACCGGCACCCCCGCGCACCTGTACCGCGCCGTGCTCGATCGCCTCGCCGACGTCGGCGCGGTGCGACACTTCGGCGAGAGTCGCGAACGTCACGCACAGCGGCTGGCGACGATCGCGCCCAGCTTCGCGCCGCTCACCGACGCGCACCTTCGCCTCGCGCTCAAGGGCGACGACCCATCGTCCCGACAGACGCTCGAGACCCTGGCCCGCGCGACGGTGCAGGAATTGCGCGCACGACTTCCCCTCCGGCAGCGGCTCACCGCGGCCCTCAACCCGATTGGCTGGTGGTTCACCCGATGACGCCCCTCGTTCCAGAGCCCGAGATGATCACGACCGATTCCCCCACGGCGCCTGCCGTCCACGCTGTCGCGCCTGCGGCTTCCACCGTGCCTGCGAGCCTCGACGACGTACGCCGGGTCGCCCAGCGGCTGCGCGACCGCATGCGCGATCAGGTGATGGGCCGCGACGACATCATCGAGCTGGTGCTGGTGGCGCTATTCGCCGACGGGCACGTGCTCCTCGAGGACTACCCGGGCTCGGGCAAGACGACGCTCGCCAAGTCACTCGGCCACGCGATCGTCGACGATCTCCGCCACGACGACATCGCCGACTTCCGCCGCATTCAGTTCACGCCCGATCTGCTGCCGTCCGACGTCACGGGCGTGATGATCTTCGACACCACCACCAACGCGTTCTCGTTCCGGCGCGGCCCGGTGTTCGCGTACGTGGTGCTGGTCGACGAGATCAACCGCACCTCGCCCAAGGTGCAGTCGGCGCTGCTCGAGGCGATGGCGGAGAAGCAGGTCACCGTCGACAACACCACCCACAAGCTCGACGACTTGTTCTTCGTGCTGGCGACGCAGAACCCGCTCGACTCGGTCGGCACCTACCCGCTGCCGATGGCGCAGCTCGACCGCTTCCTCTTCAAGCTCTCGATGAAGCACATCGACCGCGCCTCGGAGCTCGAGGTGTTGCGCACCTGGGGCACGCCGCGCGCGGCCCGGGAGCTGCCCCGGGTGACCCGCGGGGACGTGGTGGCCAGCCGAGGCCTCGTGCGCACCCAGGTGGCCGTCGACGAGCGCGTGCAGGAGTGCCTGGTGGACATCGCGCGCCTCTTGCGTGCCGACAAGCGGGTCCGACAGGGCGTGTCGACGCGGTGCCTCGTCCAGGCCATTCCCGCGCTCCAGACGCTCGCGGTGCTTCGCGGCCGGGACTACGTCTCGAGCGCCGATCTGGAATCGCTGGCGCCGGTGCTCTTCGCCCACCGGCTCGATCTCGCGCCCGGCGTGCAGGTCGAGGCGCTCATCACCGAGACGCTCCGCGCGCCCATCGAGCGGCTCTCCCGGCAGACCATCGGCGGCGTGTGATGCGGTTCGCGGGCCTCCTCAGCGTTCTCGTCGCGTCGATGGCCTTCGCGGGCCTCGAGGCCACCTTCACGGCCGAGGAGCGCGCGGTGCTCGCCGACGTCGAGGCCCGCCGGTACATCAAGGCCCGCACCGGCGCGGAGACGATCCTGTCGCGCAGCGCCGATTCCTTCGTCGCGAACTGGGCGATGGCGAAGGTGCACCACGACGAAGAGGGCAACCACGCGCGCGCGCTCTGGTACCTCGACAAGGCCCGCGACGTGCTCGACGACCGGGACATCACCTGGGCGCAGCGGGTGCTGCTCGAGCGGTACGACATCACCTTCGAGATGGCGCGCAACCAGGAAGCCCTCAGCGTTCTCGACGAGTACGAGGAACGGTTTGGCCCGGCGCCGCTGCGGCTGCGCATCTGGCCCCTCTTCAAGCTGGGCCGTGTCGAGGAGTCCCGCGCCATCGCACAGCAGCTCGCCACCTCGGGAGAACCCGGCCTCATCACCTGGGGCTACAATGGTCTGCTCAGCATCGCGTTCGAGCAGCACGATCGCCTCGAGGCGCACAAGTGGGCGCTCGCGGGCGTGAAGGCCTCCGACGAGAAGAGCTGCACGCTGCTCCTCAACGCGGGCGGCACGGCCTTCATGAACTTCCGGCTCGCCGAGGCCGAGAGCCTCATGGTGCGCGCCGACGCCGTGCGGGAGGACTGCGCCGGCGTTCCCTACGATCAGATCGCGATGGTGGCGGTGCTCAAAGGGGAAGCCCAGAAGGCGCTCTCGTCACTCAAGACCGCCAGCGGTCGCCCCCTCGACAAGCGCATGCGGCCGCAGTTCGCGCTCCAACGCCGCGAGGTGCTCGCCGAGCTGTACTCGGTGCTGGGCAAGGACGACGAGGGCGCGAAGACGGCGGAGCTGGTCTACCGACAGCCCGCGCGCACGGGCATGTCGAGCAGCCCGCCGAAGATCGAACGGCTGCGCCGGACCGCGCGCTACGCCTTCGCGCTCGACGGCCTCGTCGCCCGGCTCACCGAGCGCGCGGCCGTAGCCACCTTCGGCAAAGGCCAGATGGCGGCGTCGCCCGAGCTGACGAAGGCGTTGACCACCCGGTGGGAGGTGCGCCGGGAGCTCGTGCAGTTGCTGTCCGAAGACGAGCGGCTGTTGTTGGTGCTGCGGCCCAACATCATGGACGTCGGTGACTTCAGCGCGTGGCGAACGGCGCAGCTCCTCGACGTGGTGGGCGCCGGCGTGTTCCGCGCGGGCATCGCGAGGGCGCGCGTGCTGGACGAGGCCATGCCGATCTCCTCGAGTTACTTCGACGCCTTCGAGGCCGAGCTCGAGCTCAAGCATGGCGACTCCGAGCGCGCGGTGGCCCTGTCGAGCGCGGCGCTGGACAGGCTCCCGACCGAAGAAGGGTTGCTCCGCTGGCGGACCCACGCGGTGCGGGCCGAAGCGCTGCGGCGCGAAGGGAATGCCGAAGCTGCGCGCGCCGATCTCGAGCTGGTGATGCGGCAGTGGCCGACCGCGCTCCGGGTCGTCGGCATCGCCCTCCCGGTCTCGGTCTCACATGATGGGAGTCCCGCGGCGTCCGAAGCGGCCTCACGGCTGTCGCGCTCGACCCGGTTCTCCGTGAAGGCCGAGGCCCCGTTCCGCATCCAGGTCGATGCCGTCGGGCCCTCGCCCACCATCTGCCTGACCGATCGCTCCGGCTCGCGGCTGGCCTGCACGAAGAAGGACACCGTCGATGCCACCATCGAGGCGTTTCAACTCGACGCGTTTTCCCCGAAGGTGTCCCTCACCGACACCGATCTGCGCAGCCTCGATGGCAGCCCAGTGCGGGTCTCCGCCGACGAAGCGCTCCGGAGGGCCATCGGACCATGACGACGCGAACGCTCGTTCTCTGTCTGCTCTGCTGGAGCCTGGGCGCCCGCGCCGACGAGGCCGAGTGCAAGGCACGCAAGGGCACCTGGAAACAGGACGCCACCGAGGCCGGCTGCGTGGTGGGACGTCAACGCGAAGGTGTCTGGGAGCGCTACGGCCCAGGTGGTCAGCTCGTCGAGCGCTCGACCTTCAAGAGCGGCCGACGCGAGGGCCCGGCGACGTCGTGGTTCCTCAACTGCAAGGTGCGCGAGCGAGGGAGCTTCGTCGCGGGACTGAAAGATGGGCCCTGGAAGGAGTTCGACGTCGAGGGGAACCCCGTCTCCGAGGGCAGCTACGAGAAGAGCAAGCGCGCCGGCGAGTGGACGACGTACTACCGCGGCACGCCCCGCAAGCACCTCGTCGGGCCGTACGTGCGCGATCGACCGCACGGGCTGTTCACCGAGTTCTTCGTCACCGCTGAGCGCTGGCGCGAGGTGGAGTTCCTCGAAGGCCAGCGCACGGGTCCAGAGGCCGAGGCGTGCCGTGCGAAGGGCGGCGTCTGGCAAGTGGAGCCGCTCGAGCGCGAAGAGGGCTGCCTCGAGAAGGGCCTCAAGGAAGGCGTGTGGACGACGTACCACCTCACCGGCGCGGTGAAGGCGAAGCAGCCGTTCAAGAAGGGCCGAATGGACGGCATCGTCGAGGAACTCCACGTCAGCGGCGCGCTCCATCACCGCGGCCTATTCCGTGACGCGGTGCCCGATGGCCAACACGAATTCCTCGCACCCGACGGCGGTGTGTGGGGCACCAGCGTGCTCGTCGAGCAGACCGGCGAGTGGAGGCCGTTCCATCACACCGGCAAGGTGGCGACGGAAGGCGCGTACGAGCGGGGCTGTCCCGTCGGTCCATGGCGTGTGTACTCGGAGCAGGGGCAGCTCCTCGTCGAAGACACGTACGCGAACTGCCAGCGTAACGGCCCGTACGCCGACTACTCCCTCGACGGCTCGCGACGACGCTCCGGGCAGTTCAAGGAAGGCACCGAGAACGGCCCGTGGGTGCAGCGCTTCGAGAACGGCAAGACGGCGTGGGAGGGCCGCTACGAGGCAGGCGAGCGCGTGGGGCCATGGAAGTTCTTCCGCTGGGACGGGTCGCTCAAGTCGAAGGGCGCCTACGAGCGCGGCGAAGCGGTCGGCACCTGGGTCGAGTCCTTCCCCGACGGGAAGCGGCAGGCCGAAGGGCCCTACGTCGAGAACCGCAAAGGCGGGGAGTGGGCGCTCTTCTGGCAGAACGGGAAGACGTGGCGCACGGCCCCGTTCGAGGGCGGCAATGAAGCGACGACCGAAGCCCAGCGGTGTGAGGCCGTGGCCGGGAACTGGACCTCTGACGTCGAGAAGGGCTCGCTGGGGTGCCTCATCTGCCGCGCGAAGCCGGACGAGACGGTCGAGTGGCTCCCGTACGGCACGTGGAGTTTCTGGCATGCCGACGGCACGCTCGAGAAACGCGGCGAGCTCATCTGGGGCCGCCCGACGGGCAACTGGGAGTACTTCCACGACAACGGCGCGGTGATGCTCGAGGGTCGTTTCGATGGTGGCGTCGAGGTGGGCGGGTGGAAGGGCTTCTATCGCTCGGGCCAGCCACGCTTCGTCGGCGGCTATGTCGATGGGAAGCCAGACGGCGAGTGGACCAGCTACCAGCCCGACGGTGGGTTGCTCTCGGTGGGCCGATACGAGGCCGGGCAGAAGCTCGGGAAGTGGCGGTACGCGACGGCCGGGCGCATCGACGAGGTGGTGCACGCGAAGCGCGCCGCGCGCGATGCCGGTGAGGCGGGCCCGGACGCAGGCCGCTGACGGATCAGCTCGGCATGAGGGTGTCCACCACCCTTCGGTTGCTCTTGCGGTACGTCTTGAAGTCCGCGTCGCAGGTCATCACGACGCTGTTCGAGTGAAGCTCCGACAGCCTGACGAGGCAGGCGTCCGCGAACGACATCGGCACCGAGGCGTACTTCTCCATGAAGTGACGAAGCGGTCGAAGTTCGCCGCTGAGCGACTGCACGACGATGCCCATGCGCTCGATCAGTTCGATGACGACGGACCGCCGATGCCCGTCGCGGCCGACCACGAAACTCGCCTCACTGATTACGGCTTCACACGTCACCACCCGTCCCGTGAGCGCCTCGAACGACTCCGCTGCCCACAGATGGTGCCGATCCCGCTCGGACAGGAACGCGACGAGAGGGCCTGTGTCGATCAGCGTGACACGGTTCACGAGCCGTAACCCTCGAGGTGCCTTGGGTTCGAGGAGAGATCTCGGGGAAGCCCCTTGAGGCAGCCCTTGAGGTCGGCGAGGTCGCGCCTTTCCGTCTTTCCATGGGCGTTGACGTACTCCTCGAGCGCATCGCGCACGATCTCCGTTCGACTCACGTTTCGCCGCTGCGCCAACCGGGAGACCCTGGCGCTCAGCGTGCGCGGCAGCTTGATCGACATGGCCTCGGTCTGTGAAGAAGTATTTCGCATACGGCAGAAGCGTATGTCCAACGGGGCTTTCGACGCAACGCTCACCGGCGCCGAAGCACCCGACGCAGCACCGCTCCGGCCTGCGGCACGCCCATCACCGCCGTCACCGCGAAGTACGCGGCGCCATAGACGCCGAGCAGAACGAGACATGTCAGCACCGTCGACACGTCGAAGCGCCACAGCACCAGCGCCGGCATGTTCGGGAACGGGAGCACCGCGCCGCCCCACTCCTCGAGCGCCGTCGGCCGCGCTCCATACGTGTGCGTGAAAAGTGCCTTCACCCCCACCGCCGCCCCACCGGCGAGGAACGCCGCCGCCCACAGTCGCAGCAGCCGCCCCGTGATCGATGGCACCCCATCGATCGCTCGAGCCACAGCGCGGCGAAGCAGGATCATCTCGACCCACGCCGTCAGGCTCGTCACCAGCGTCAAGAACACCACGCCGACGTCCTCCGGCAGTCCGAGCGCCTGGGTTCCGAAGCGAACCGAGACGAAGCCCAGGCTCACGCCCAGCGAGACCCGAATCACCGCGAGGCGCAGCGGCGTTTGGGTGTCCTTGAGCGCGTACAGAGTCGAGGAGAACAGCCGCCCGCTCGTCTGTGCCAGCAGCGCCACCCCGGAGCCGAGCAGCACGTACCAGCCCAGGCGTGAGTCCTTCGCGGTGAAGCGCCCCGACTCGAGCAACAGCCCGCACAGCACGTCGCCGAGCAGCAGGAACGCCACCGCCGAGGGCACGACGAAGAAGGCCATGCGCTCCAGGCCGTTCTGGAGGCGCTCCTTGAGGGCCGCGGCGCGCTCCGACGCAGACTTCACGGCGTCCGCCGACATCTCCGGCAGCTCGGCCGCCGAGATCGCCATTCCAAACAGGCTGATCGGCAACAACGCGATCGTCTGGGCGTAGGTGAGCACCGACACCGCGCGCGCCGACACGAGCGACGCCAGGGCGAGATCGACATAGGCGCTCACCTGCACCACGCCGCGCGCCGTGACGGCCGGTCCAAACCCCTTGAGCACCTCACGCACCGACGGCACCGAGAGCGTTGGCCGTGGATCGAAGCCCCCGAGGAGCCGCAGCACGTTGGGGAGTTGCACGAGGAACTGGAGCACGCTCCCCGCCACCGTCGCCCAGGCCACCCAGGTGACGAGCTCACTCGCCGGCGACGCACGGAAGAGCAGCAGCGCCGCGATGATCGCCCCGTTCCACACCACCGGCGCGACGTACGAGAGGAAGAACCGCTTGTGGCTGTTCAAGATGCCCAGGCACCACGCCGAGAGCACCAGCACGCCGGTTCCCGGAAAGATGAGTCGCACCAGGCTGACGGTCAGCGCGAACGCCTCGCCGTCGTAGCCGGGCGCGATGAGTCGAACGAGCCATGGCGCCGCGAGCAGGCCCACGCCCACCACCACGCCGACCAGCAACGTCAAGAGCCCGAAGATCGCCCCTGCCATGCGCCGCGCCTCGTCGCCCTGCCCCTTCGCGCGCAGCCCCGCGTACACGGGAATGAACGACGCCGAGAGCACGCCCTCGCCCAGCAGGTTCTGCAGCACGTTCGGAATGCGCGTCGCCGCCGAGAACGCCGCGGCCTCGAGCCCGCTGCCCAGAAAGTGCGCGAAGAGCTTCTGCCGAACGAGGCCCGCCACCCGCGAGAGGAGGATTCCCAGGGCGACCAACGCGGCCGCGCGGCCACTGCGTGTGGGGGTTTCAGGCACCGCGCGCCTTGTACTGCGCCTCTCGTGCCGCGGAAGCGCCAGGTGTGACACCTGCCCACGTCGTCCATGCACGACGCTTGACGGGTGGGACCTTGGGGTCCAAAGAGATGGCGTGTCCCGCGTCCTCGTGGTCGATGATGAAGCCAACCTGCGCAAGGTCCTCTCCGCGATGCTGCGGAAGGAGGGCTACGAGGTGGCGATGGCCGAGAACGGCGAGGTCGCCCAGGCCGAGTTCGAGAAGAACGGCGCCGACGTCGTCATCACCGACATGGTGATGCCCAGACTCGGCGGGCTCGACCTGCTCAAGGCCGTGCACAGCACCCGCCCGGAAGTCCCCGTCATCATCATCACCGCCCACGGCACCGTCGACTCGGCCGTCGAGGCCATCAAGATGGGGGCGTTCGACTACATCACCAAGCCCTTCGAGCAGGCCGAGATCCAGGCCGTCGTCGCGAAGGCCGCGCGCACGCAGGAGGCCAACCAGGCCCACGTGCCGCCCGAAGGCAAGGCGCGCTCGTCGATCACCGGCGAGTCGTCGCAGGTGCAGGAGCTGTTCAAGATCATCGACAAGGTGGCGGATTCTCCGTCGACGGTGCTCATCACCGGCGAGTCGGGCACCGGCAAGGAGCTCGTCGCCACGGCGCTGCATGACGGGAGCTCCCGCAAGGACAAGCCGCTCATCAAGATCAACTGCGCGGCGATCCCCAAGGATCTGATGGAGTCCGAGCTGTTCGGCTACGAGCGCGGCGCCTTCACTGGTGCCGTCACCTCGAAGCCCGGTCGCTTCGAGCTCGCCGACGCGGGCACCCTCTTCCTCGATGAGATCGGCGAGGTGCCCATCGAGATGCAGGTGAAGCTGTTGCGCGTGCTGCAGGAGAGCGAGTTCGAGCGTGTCGGCGGCATCAAGACGACCCGCGTCGACGTGCGCGTCATCGCGGCGACGAACCGCGATCTGCTGGCCGAGGTCGAGGCCGGGCGCTTCCGCAAAGATCTCTACTACCGCCTCAACGTGGTGCCGATTCACCTGCCACCGCTGCGCGATCGCCGCGCCGACGTGCCCGCGCTCGTCCGTCACTTCATCGAGAAGTACAACAAGCGGCTCAACAAGAAGATCGAAGGCATCGCCGACGAGGCGCTCGTCACGCTCCAGGCGTACCCGTGGCCCGGCAACATTCGCGAGCTCGAGAACCTCATGGAGCGGGTGATCCTCTTCGCCGACGGGCCGCGCATCGAGGCGCACGATCTGCCCGCGCCGGTTCGCAGCGGGGTCGGCGGCACCTCACTGCCCACGCCCGAGAGCCTGACCCACGAGATCGGCGAGACGCCGCTCAAGGAGATCCTCAAGGCACGCCAGGCCGAGATCGAGAAGGCCTTCATCGTTCAGGCGCTGGGGAAGACCGAGGGCAACGTCACGCGCGCAGCCAAGCTGCTCGGCATCAGCCGCAAATCGCTCCAGACCAAGATGAAGGAGTTCGGGCTGCGCGACGAGTCACCCACCGAGGAATGACCGGCTGGGGGTGGGCTGTTGCACCTGGCACAGTCCTGTGGCGAAAAACTTTCACATTCCCCCGCGCCCGGTACGGTCCGCTCCGCAAGGAGCCCGCATGACCGACATGCCCACCCTGGGGACGACCGAAAAAAAGTCCCCTCTCGTCCCCGTCGCGCTCGTCGCCGCCCTCGTCGGCACCCTGTCTGGAACCGCCTGGTGGGTGACCCACCGCGAGGCCCAGGCCGCCCCGGTGAGCACGCCCGCGCCCGCCACGGAGTCCGTCGCCGCTGCCGAGGTCGCTGCGGTGGCGCCGACGCCGTCCGACTCCGCCCCGACGAGCCCTCCGGCGCCAGTGAATCCGTCGGCCGTTCCGAGCCAGCCGCCCGCCGTTCCGAGGCAGGCACTCACTGTCGCCGCCCCGCTCGCACCGAAGCCCGCCGCCGCTGGTGGCCTTCAGACGCTCACCGCCACCATCGCGGGCCCGCTCGAGTCCGCCATCGTCGGGCAGTTGGGCAAAGACGTCGGCCAACCCCTCACGCAGGTCGTCAACCGCTCACTCGTGTGGTGGCTCAAGGTGCCGGGCGACCTCCTCAAGGGAGACGTGCTCACCGCGGTGTACGAGGAGCGCCCCGGCCAGGAGCCGCTCGTCCACGCGGTTCGCTTCACCAGCCGCAAGTTCGGCAAGACGTTCGAGGCCTTCCGGTTCCAGGCCGTCTCGGACTCGCACGCGCGCTTCTTCCAGGCTGATGGCTCGACGCTCGAAGAGGAGCTCGTCGGCGGCCCCATCGGAGACTACGAGCAGATCACGTCACTCCTTCGTGACGGACGCGGCCACAAGGGCGTCGACTTCAAGGCCCCGGTCGGCACCCCGGTGCGCGCCACCTTCGACGGCGTCATCAGCCGGAAGAACTGGTCGTTCCGCGGCAACGGCAACTCGATCGAGATCGAGGAGTCCGGCGGCCAGGGTCGCACCGCGATGTACCTGCACCTCTCGGAGCTGCCGAAGTCCGTGCAGCCTGGCCAGCACGTCAAGAAGGGGCAGGTCCTTGCACAGTCCGGGAACTCCGGGCGCTCGTTCGCGCCGCACCTGCACTACCAGCTCATGAAGGGCGGCACCGTCGTCGATCCGTTCAAGAGCCACTCGACGACGCGCGGTCAGCTGTCCCCCGCCGAGCGCGCCGGGTTCGAGGCGAAGGTCGCCAGCTTCAAGGCCCTCATGCCGGCTGACGCCGTCGCCGGAAACTGAAGCCTTCGCGCGTGATTCTTGTCACGGTGCTCCAGGGGGCCTACCGTCTTGTCGTGATGATGACGTGCCGTTTCGGGGCCGCCGCACTCGCCCTCACCCTGTGGGGCGCCAGCGCACAGGCTGCCGAGATCACCCGGGTGGCCTCGTCCTTCGAAGAGAAGGATCCGTTCGGCATGCTGTTCCACTTCACGTTCGACCGGACGTGGGACCAGGGGAAGATCACCCGCGAGTGGTACGAACCGGGTGTTGGCTTGTCCGACGTCGACGAACTCCGCTACCAGCGCGACGAGACGCGTCTCGGCATCGACGCGCACATTGGCATCTTCCGCGACCTCGAGCTCCACATCGGCGTGCCCATCGTCTTTCAGCACGACCGGCGCTGGACGTTTGCCTCCCAAACGAACCCGACAAACACGACGTTGTTCCGCAATTGTGGTGACGCAAGAGGCGAAGGCTGCGGCCGAGACCAAGCTGGCCTGGGTGCAGGTCGGCTCTTCGAGATCGGTCCCGACGGGCGCGCCGCCTACCGCGGTGGCCTCGGCGACTTCACCTTCGGGATCGCCTGGAACGTCTTCAACCAGACGAAGGACGACACCAAGCCGACGTGGACGCTGAGATTCGACTACACCGCGCCAACGGCGTCCCAGCTCAACCCGTCGCTGCCGACCTCGCCGGAGATGCGCGGCGCGGTCGGCGATCGGGTTCACCGGTACTCGTTCTCGACGGCCGTCTCCCGCCGCATCGGCGACTTCTTCGAGCCCTACCTCGGCATCACCTACGTGCTGCCCTCGGTCGGCCCCGGCTACTACTCGAACTGTGACAATGCCCTCGACGTCCGCATGGCGCGCGCCGAGAACTGCCGCCAGGGCCCGTGGAGCCGCCTCGAGACCGGCATTCGTCCCGCCCACGTCGGCCTCGTCACCTTCGGAAATGAGATCATCGCGTTCGAGCGGCCCGATCGGTTCCAGCGCGTGGTGATCGATCTGCGCGGCTTCTGGCAGTACACCTCGGAAGGCCGCGGCTACAACGAGCTGTCGGATCTCCTCCTCAAACAGCTCTCCAGCTCCGATTTTGGCACCGCGGGCGTCCAGGTGGGCTTCGTCGGCCAGGCCGCCGAGTTCGTGATGCTCAAGGCCTACGGCTCGCTCGGGTACCAGACGGAGCGGTACCTCACGAACGAGAACATCGGGAAGGATCAGAACGGGAACGGCACCATCGACTTCTCGACCAACCCCGTGGAGATCAACCCGAACTACGACTTCCGCGTCGATCGCGTCGGCCGCCGCTTCCGCATGCAGGAGCAGCTCGTCTGGCGCCTGATGGTGACGGCGACGCTGAACTTCTAGGCCCGCTTCGTCCCCACCACGACGCAGTTCGTCGCCGGCCAGGAAAGCGGCTTCCCTTCACGATCCGTCACGCGCACGGTGCCCTCGTAGCGGTGCTTGACGATCCACGGGTTGCGGGTCTCCTCGAGGTGGACCGGCTCGAACCCTGCGCGTCCGAGCGCCTGGCCCCATTGCCGCAGCGTCAGCGGCCCGAACTCCTCGTGCACCTCGATGTGCCAGTTCGTGAGGTAGTCCTTCTTGCAGAGGAACTCGTTCGCGTCGTGAGACGACAGCTCGACGATGGAGTCGGACACCCTCGTGAACGCCACGCCCCGGCCCTGGCGGAACTCCCTGGCGAAGCGCTCGAACGTCTGGCGGGTCGGCTCGGTGAGGAGCTCGAGGCGCCAGGTATCGGGCTGGGGGCTCACCCCGTCGCGCACAAGCACCCGCCCACCTGGAGCCAGCTCGATGGCAGCGTTCTGGAGCGCGCGGTCAATCTCATTCGGCTGGTAGCCCGTGTACGAGTGCACCTCGTGCATCACCGAGGAGAAGATGACGGTGGTGGCGCTCCCGGCCGGGACGCACACGTCGATCACGTTGCCGAAGACGAGGCTCACGTCGTCGGTCGCGTAGGTGTTCTCGTCACACAGGCGCAGGAACTCGCGGGAGAGATCGACCCCCGAGAAGCGTGAGGTGGGGAAGAGGCGTGACAGCTCCACCAGCAGCTTCCCGGTGCCACAGCCCTTGTCGACGATGTGGCCCGGCGTCACCCAGCGCGCGAGATCCTCGAGCTTCTGCCGCAGCGACGCGTCCATCTGCGCGCCGTAGCTGCCGAAGTCGCGCAGGTGCCCCAGCTCACCGTCGTCGTTGAGCAGCTTCTGGTGGAAGACGGCCTTGAGCGTCTCGCGAACGGCGGGCCGCTCGTACACCTCCACCGTCTCGGGCGTGGCGTCGTCCTTCCAGGGCCGGCCATCGGCGATGCGCTGGACCAGTTCGTGTGGCGTCAGCCCCTTCACCTCACCCGCGACGACGCCGAAGCCCTTCGTGGCGAACAAGGCGTCGACGTCGCGATTGGCGGAATAGAGCCGGGTCGACTCGGGCGTGAGCGCTCGGCCCGTCTGCGCCTTCACCTGCGCCAGCACGTGTTCGACCCAGGCCTCGGAGTCGGGGATGTCGTCGATGCGGACGAGGTCGAACGGCCGCTTCGTGCGAGCGAGCGCCGGGCGGAGCATGGCCTCGCGCGTCGCCGCGTCGAGCGGGTTGCGCCGGGTGCCCGCATGGTTCGCGCTCGTCAACACGCAGGTGAGGCCGTCGATGGGCTCCTTCGAGAGCGCCTCGAGCCACTCGCCCTGAGCCTTCGTCACCGCGTGAAACCGGCCCAGCAGGAGCGCGCGCATGGAGCGGGACGTTCTCATGTCAGGCCGAGGGCCAGCTACCGCTTGAAGCGATACACGGCGGCCGGCTTCGAGGTCGTGATCCGCTTGCCCGGCGCCTGCTCGAGGCGCCCTTCCTCCAGCCAGCGGTTGAACGAGCGCCGGAAGTTCCCGGGATCCATCGGCTTTCCGAGGACGATGCCGTACACGTGCCGCAGCTCGGGGATGGTGAAGGTCGCCGGTACGAGATCGAACGCGATGTTCGTGTAGTCGAGCTTTCCCCGAATGCGGGTCAGCGCCATGTCGACGATGTCCTCGTGATCGAACGCGAGCGACAGCTTCGGCACGACCGACACGTCGAACCACTCCACGTCGGAGGCATCGCCGCCCGCCTTCACGAAGGGCGCGAGATCGGGCCGAACGAGCGCGTAGTACGCGATGGTGACGACGCGCATGCGGGGGTCACGGCCCGCCTTGCCGAAGGTATAGAGCTGCTCGAGGAAGACGCGCGCTGGATCGAGGCCGGTTTCCTCTTGCAGCTCGCGCCGGGCGGCGTCGTCGAGATCCTCCCCCTGCTCGATGGCCGACTCGCCCACGCGCACGAAGCCCCCCGGGAGGGCCCACTGCCCCTTGAAGGGGTGCTCCCTGCGCTTGACGAGCAGCACGCGGAGCTGCGCGTCGATGATGGTGAGGATGACGAGATCGACCGCGACCGACGGCCTCGGGTAGTCCTTCGCGCGGTAGCTGGTGAGGAAGGCCTTCTCGTCGGACATGGCGAGGTGGATCAGACCGACTTGCGGGGAGCCTTCTTCGCGTCGGCCTTCTTCTTCACCGGCGGCACGGCCTTCTTCTCGGCGGCGGGCTTCTTCTCGGCGCTCGCCTTGGCCTTCGCGGGCGCGGGCTTCTTCTTCGGCGCCCTGGCAGCGCCCTCCTTCGCCGCGGCCTTCTCGGCCTTCGCCTTCTGCGCCTTCACCTGCTGGGCGGCCTTCTTCGCGGCGGCCTTCTGGCCACGCTGGGCGGCGCGGGCCTGGCCCTCGGGCGAGGCCATGTACTCGCGGCGCTGTTGCAACAACTCCGCGGCGCGCTCGTTGGTGAGCTCTTCCGGCGCGTCCCCCTTGCGGAGCGTCGCGTTCGTCTCGCCGTCGGTGACGTACCAGCCGAAGCGGCCCTCCTTGAGCTGGATCTCCTTGCCGCTCACCGGGTCGACGCCCTTGATGATGGCCGGCTTGGCCTGGCCGCGGCCGCGGAACTGCTTGGGCTGCTTGAAGATCTCCACGGCCTCCCCGAGGGTCATCGTGAGGAGCTTCTGTTCGTTCTCCACGCCGAGGTTCCGGCTGTCCTTCGCCTTGGTGAGGTAGGGCCCGTAGCGGCCGTTCTGCGCGATGATCTCTTCGCCGTCGTCCGCGGTGCCGAGGACGCGCGGGAGCGTCAGCAGCTCCAGCGCTTGCTCGAGGGTGATCGTCTCGACCTTCATCGTCTTGAAGATCGACGCCGTCTTGGGCTTGTCCGCGCCGTCGACCACCTCGCCGAGCTGCACGTACGGCCCGAAGCGGCCGTTCTTCGCGTAGACGTTCTTTCCCGAGACGGGGTCCTGACCGATGGGCGTGTCGCCCTTGGGCGCGGTGAGCAGCTGCATCGCCTTCTCGATGGTGAGCTCATCGGGCGCGAGGGCGTCGGGCACCGAGGCCGTGTCGTCGCCGCGCTTGAGGTACGGTCCGTAGCGCCCCGGCTTGACGACGACGGGCACGCCGCCGTCGTCGGTGCCGATGGGAATGCTGTTCACCGCCGCCGCGTCGATGTTCTCGATGTTGCCGGTGACCTGCTTCTTGAGGCCCTGGTGCTTCTTGTCGCCGAAGTAGAACTCCTTGAGGTAGCCGACCTTCTCGCGCTCGCCGCCGGCGATCTTGTCGAGCTCCTCCTCCATCTCGGCGGTGAACTGCAGGTCGACGAGATCGACGAAGTGTTTCTCCATCAACTGGACGACGGCGAAGGCCTCCCAGTTGGGGACCAGCGCCGAGCCCTTCTTCCACACGTACTTGGCCTGCAGCGTGCCGAGGATGCTGGCGTACGTGGAGGGCCGGCCGACGCCGAGCTCCTCGAGCTTCTTCACCAGCGAGGCCTCCGTGTAGCGGGCCGGCGGTGACGTGGTGTGGCCGAGCGCATCGAGGGACGCGACAGGCACGCTGTCACCCTCCTTCAGGGCTGGGAGCGGTGCCTCTTCGTCCTCCCGCTTGTCGTCGCGCTCGTCGGTGCTCTCGACGTACGCCTGCATGTAGCCCTTGAAGGTGATGGTGCGGCCCGAGGCACTGAACTCCACCTTCTCATTCATCGAGGACGTCACGCCCAGCTTGAGCGACACCGTCTCACCTTCGGCGTCCGCCATCTGACAGGCGATCGTGCGCTTCCAGATGAGATCGTAGAGACGCAGCTCGGCGGGGGCGAGCTCGGCCTTGAGCTCATCGGGCGTGCGGAAGCTCTCGCCGGCGGGACGAATCGCCTCGTGGGCCTCCTGCGCGTTCTTCGTCTTCTTCGCGTACACGCGGGGCGCCGCTGGCAGGAACTTCTCGCCGAACAGCTCCTTCACCTGCGCGCGCGCCGCCTTCACGGCGGTGTCGGACAGGTTGGTGGAGTCCGTGCGCATGTAGGTGATGTACCCGCGCTCGTAGAGGCCCTGGGCGACGCGCATCACCTGCTGCGCGCTCATGCCCAGCTTCCGGCCGCCTTCCTGCTGGAGCGTCGACGTCATGAACGGCGCGCGCGGGCTCGAGCGATACGGGCGCTTCTCGGTGGACGAGACCGTGAAGGGCTTGCCAGTGATGCGGGAGAGCAGGCCACGCGCCTTCGCCTCGTCGAGCCAGGTGACGTTCGCGCCGGGCTTGCCCTGCGCGTCGAAGTCGCGGCCCTGCGCCACCCGCGCGCCGTCGATGGAATAGAGCGAGGACTCGAAGGCGGGCTCGGTGGCGTGCTTCGCGGCGAGATCCCAATAGCTCGCGGCGCGGAACGCCATGCGCTCCCGCTCACGCTCGACGATGACGCGAATGGCGGGCGACTGGACGCGGCCAGCCGACAGGCCCGTCTTCACCTTGCGCCACAGCACCGGCGAGACCTCGTAGCCGTAGAGGCGGTCGAGCGTGCGGCGGGCCTCCTGGGCGTCCACCAGGCCCATGTCGATGTCGCGCGGGTGGCTGACGGCCTCTTCGATCGCCTTGCGGGTGATCTCGTGGAACACCATGCGGCGGGTGGGCACCTTGGGCTTGAGCTGCTCCTTGAGGTGCCAGGCGATGGCCTCGCCTTCGCGGTCTTCGTCGGTGGCGAGGTAGAGCTCCGAGGAGTCCTTCAGCGCCGCCTTGAGCGAGGCGATGACGTCGCGCTTGGTGACCTCGTAGGTGAGCTTGAAGTCGTTCTCGACGTCGACGCACAGGCCGCTCGAGGGGAGGTCCACCACGTGGCCCACCGAGGCCATCACCGTGAAATCCTTCCCCAGGAACTGACCAATGGTCTTCGCCTTCGCCGGAGACTCCACCACCACGAGCGGCTTCGATGCCATGCGATCACCGGTACCGTGCACAGTGATGGTGCGTCAAGAAAGGTCTTGTTGACCCGATGCTGGCAACGCGGACAACTGGCTGAACTTACTTGGAAGTTCGCCTGACAGATCGAACGGGCGCCTGGTGCGTTTCAGCGCGACGCCCATGAACCGAACCTCTGCCTACATCGCCCTCGCTGCTGCGCTGCTCCTCGTTGCCGTGGTGGTGGGTCTGCCGAAGACGACCCAGGCCCCTGCCCCCACGCCCTCCCCGCCCGCGCCGGCGCCAGTGCCCTCGCCAACGCCGGCCCCGGTCGCCGTCAACCGGCCCGGCTCATTGAGCCTCACCGGCAAGCTGTCGCACCCGTATCTCGTGCCCGGCACCAGCGACGTGTTCGCGACGCTCGAGGTGAGCGCGGTCGATGTGCCCGGCCAGAAGCGGGCGCCGGTGAACCTGGCGGTGGTGATCGATCGCTCCGGCTCGATGTCGGGCGCGAAGATCGAACAGGCCCGGCGCGCGGCCCTTCGGCTGGTCGACCTGCTGACGGCGGACGACCGGCTCGCCATCGTCCACTACGGCAGCGACGTGCGGTTCTTCCCCGGGGCCTTCGCCTCCGAGGACAACAAGGAGCGCATGCGCCGCTACATCCGCGGCATCTCGGACGAGGGCGGCACCAACATCGGCGACGGGCTCATGGCGGGCAAGGCGCAGCTCGACGTCGCGCGCAGCGACTTCACCGTCAACCGCCTCATCCTCCTCTCCGACGGCCAGCCGACGGTGGGCGTCACCAGCGAGCGCGGCCTGTCGAACATCGCGCGCACGCTCCGCAACGCCGGTACCACGGTCACCTCGCTCGGCGTCGGTGCGGACTTCAACGAAGACCTCATGCAGCAGCTCGCGGAGATCGGCGGCGGCTCCTACGGCTTCATTCGCGACGCGCAGTCGACGGTGGCGCTGTTCGAGAAGGACCTCGCCCAGGCCGGCACCATGGTGGCGCGCGGCGTCACCTTGAGCTTCGACCTGCCCCCCGGCGTCACGCTGCGCGAGGTGTTCGGCCGTCCCGCGAACCAGCAGGGCCGCCAGGTGTTCGTCGCGCTGCCCGACTTCTCGGCACGTCAGACCGAGAAGCTGGTGGTGCACCTCGGCGTGGGCGCCTCGGGGTCGGAAGGGACGGCCGTCGACGTGAGCACCTTCCGCCTCGACTACACCGATCTCCTCACCACGCAGGCCGCGGATGCGAAGCTCTCCCTGGCGGCCATGCTAACGGCCGACCGGTCGATCGCCGATGAGCGCCGCGACAAGGACTCGCTCGTCTTCGCCACCCGCGCCCGCGCCTCGCAGAACGTCGAGAAGGCCGCCGTCGCGGCGCAGAAGGGCCGCTTCCAGGAAGCCCAGCAGCTGATCCGTCAGAACCAGTTCCTGTTCGACGACGCCGCAGCCGTCACGGGCGCCAGTGCCTTCGAGGGTGATCGCGCCGCGAATGAGAAGCAGGCCGAGGTGCTCGAGGCCGCACCTCAGGCCCCGGCGGCGGTTCAGTCCGAGAGCGTGAAGTCGATGAAGATCGAGGCCAAGCGCGGCTACGGCTCGGGCGCCTCAGTGTACTGAAGGACGGCTCACTTCTTCCCGGGCTCAGGCAACGAGAAGAAGAACATCACCCCGCCCGCCAGCACCGCCGCCGCGCCCGCGATCATCAAGGTGTTCGCGGGCACGGCCTTGGCGTTGGCTGCGTCGGCGAACCGCTGCCGCTCGGCCCGGGGAATCATCGTATTCTGGGCCTGCGCGGCGTCCTGGCTCGAGCTGACACCGAGCGCAATGCCGCCGCCCGCCGCGACGACGCCCAAACCCGTCGCGATGATGGAGACGATTCGCAGCACGTTTGCGGGGGGGCCCTCGTCGCTGGTCGCGCCCCGCGCGATGGCAGCCTCCGGGAGCGCCTGGTCGACCGCGAGGAGCGGCGGCTGGAGCGGCTCGAACTGCAGGCTGGCCACCTGCCCGCCCTTCACCCGCACGCGCGTCGACTTCACGCCCGAGGGGAACGTGGCGACCACCTCGTACTCACCCGGCGCCGCGAACATGGCGATCGGTCCCGGCGGAAACTCCCGGCCCTGCACCACCAGCTTCAAGGCGCGCGGCGCGAACACCTCGATGAGGCCCTTGCCGTCGGAGCCGGCCTTCCCGAGGAACGTGCCGATGCTCTGCGCCATCGCCGGCGCCTCGGTGGACTCCGGAGCCCGCGCCAGGGCGAGGCGGTAGTACAGCGTCGCGAACGCGCCATCACCGAGGCGCTCGTAGGCGCCGGCCAGCCGCTTCGCCGACTCCGGGGTGCCCTTGAAGAGCTCAGCCTCACGCCACAGGGCGATCGCCGCGCTGTCTTCCTTCTTCGCCGCCATGGCCTCGCCGCGCGCGAAGAAGTCGGTGTACCCGGCCTCGCCTTCGGCCTCTCCGGGCAGTCCAGCCAGCAGCGCAACGACGATCAGCGAGTGCATCATGGGGACTCCGAGCAGCGGTCGGCCTTCTTTCCGGCCGGACCTCCTACACGACTCGCCCCGACGCTCCCAAGCAGAAGGTCAGATCACTTCTTGTCGACCGGTTTTCCGGCCTTGTCGAGCTGCTCGCTGTTCGAGATGGAGAAGCGGACCAGCTCCCGGAGCACCCGGTTGCGCTTGACGTTCCCGAGGATCTCCTTGAGGTCTTCGTACACGGTCGGGTCGTTGATGATGGCGCCCAGGGATCCTTCGCCCTTGTTGATCTTCGTGGTGAGCGACTTGATGTCGGCGGCGGCCTGGCCGAGGTCGGTGAGCAGCACGCGCGAGTCGCCGTAGACCAGTTGGTAGACGACGCCGTCCTTGCGGGACTTCGCGTCGTTCACGAGGGTGGAGACCTCGCCCGCGGCCTTACCGAGATCGGTGAGCGAGTCGGCGATCTTCTTGTCGTAGATGAGCGCGTGGAGCGTGCCGTCGCCGGCCTTCACGTCGGCGAGCAACCCGTCGACCTTCGTGATGGCGGCGTCGAGCTTCGCGGCGCTGGCCGAGGCCTCGGAGAGCAACACCTTGACGTCGTTCGTCAGGCCCTTGTCGTAGACGACGGCGTGGAGAACGCCCTTGCCTGTCTCGACCTCCTTCAAGATGTTCTTCACGCTCGTCACCACGTCCTTCACGTCCTTCTGGATCTCGGGGCTCGTGTAGGTCGCGACGCCGGTCCGCAGATCGCGGGTGATGCCGACGGTGTTGTCGATGATCTCGCCGGTGGCCTTGAGGATGGACGAGATGTCGCCCGAGGTGCCGGTCTGCAGCTCGGCCCCGTCGGGGAGCGCGGGCTGATCCGGACTGCCGATCGACACCTCGACCGCCTTGTCGCCGAGCACGCCGCGGTTGGTGATGCGCGCGATGGAGTCCTTGCGAATGCGCTCCTCGTACTTCTCGACCACCTCCATGGTGACGATGATGCGCTTGTCGCCGAGATCGGAGCCGAACTTGATGCTGGTGACGCGGCCCACGTTGACGCCGCCCAGGCGCACCGGCGAGTCGAACTGCAACCCGTCGACGTTCTCGAACGCGCCCGTGTAGGTGTTCTGCTTGTCGAAGAGGTTGCGCTCCTTGCCGATGACGAAGACGACGAGCATCGCCAGGCCCAGGCCCAGCGCGATGAAGAGGCCGGCGCGAACGATGATCCGGCGTTCACGTTCGGCGGGGTTGAGGGCAGGCGTGCTCATGGCGGGTCAGCTCGCTCGCGCGTCGAGGAACGCGCGCACGTCGGGGTGGGTCGAGGCCTTCATCTCGGCGACCGTGCCCTGGGCGACGATCTTCCGTTGGGACAGCATGGCCATTCGATCGGACACGCGGAACGCGCTGTCCATGTCGTGGGTGACGACGATCTGCGTGCAGCCGAGGTCCTGCTTCATGCGAATGATCAGCTCGTCGATGACGCGGGTCGAGATGGGATCGAGGCCGGTCGACGGCTCGTCGTAGAGGATGATCTCGGGCTCCATCGCGATGGCGCGCGCGAGGCCCACGCGCTTGCGCATGCCTCCCGACAGATCCGACGGCCGCATGTGCTCGATGCCCGGCAGGTTCACCCGCGCGAGGTTCTTCGCGACGCGCTCCGACAGCTCGGAGGCTGACAGCTTCAGGTGCTCGTTGAGCGGGTACGCGATGTTCTCGCCGACCGAGAGCGAGTCGAACAACGCCGCGCCCTGGAACACCATGGACACGCGCTTGCGCACCTCGCGCAGGCCCTTCT
>JBILEB010000310.1:0-3964 GCA_044352295.1 Myxococcaceae bacterium | reverse complement strand
AGGAATGCCTCGAGCGCCGCCTCGTGCTCGCGTGGACTGGGCCCTTGATGGAACCCCGAAACGAGCTCGCCGATCGCGATGGTGGGCATGAGGACGTGGGTCGCGTCATGAACCAGGCGAAGCGCTTTCCGATGCCCGCGCTTGAGTTGGCTGTAGGCGGAGGTATCGAGGACGCACCGCCGCGTCATCGCCAGTCATCCTCGTCAATCGTCCGTTGGCGTCGAATGATCTCGTCGAACGCCTGCGCCTCCGAGTCGGTCCAGGTGACGTGCTTGAGGAGCCGGTCCATTCGACTCGGGCCATAGGTCGCCTGGAGGAGTTCGAGGACGAGCGTGTTGATGCTCTTCCCGGTGTCCCGGCTGGCCTTGTCGAGGCGCTTGCCGATCTTCGCAGGCACGTTGCGGATGGTGAGCTGTCGCATGCAGGCACGACGTTACGAAAGTGCCTGCACCCAGGGCAACTCAGCGACGCTGGCTCTTTGGCCGGCGAGCGAGCGTGTAGGTCGCGACGAGCGACTCTTCCACGTCGGGCCACTCGCTCGCCCACTCGAGCGCGTGCGCCATCGTCCTGGCCTTCGGGGAGTCATCGGCGTCGAAGGCGATCACCTCGAACCCCGCCGCCTCGAGCGAGGCCCGCGAGAACGGCGAGCGCCCATCGGCCATGGGAACGTACGGCCCGGGCCGCACCGCGGCGATGTTGTAGACGAGGAACAACCCACCCGGTTCGAGCTGGTTTCGAATGAGGCGCAGCACCGCGAGCTCGTCCGGCCCGAGATCGATCATCCCCTTCGCGCCAGGTGGCTCGGCGGGGTGCACGTAGCCGCGCTTGAGCGTGTTCTTCGACAGCCACAGCGCCGCGCCGGTCCCCATGGCCTTCACGAGCTTCGCGTCCGATGGAAAGAACCCGTCGTGGAGCGTCACGGTGCCCCGAACGCGCTGGGTCCCCGCCACGAGGAGCGGATCGACCTCGACGCCATGCACGTCGGCCCCAAGCCGGGCCAGCGGGAGCACCGCGCCGAGGTTGCCGTAGCCGAAGTCGACCACCTTCTTCTTCGCTGGGATGAAGCCCTGCTCGGCGGCGAGCTCGTACGCGCGCAGGTAGCCGAGCGGATCGGCGATGCGCGCGTACACGAACTCGTCATCGACGACCCGAGCCACGAAGCCCGCGTCGGGTGGAGCCTGGAGCACGCAGCGACGTTCGGGCTTCGAGCACTGCCAGGTGGTGGGCGTCACGGGCTCGAGTGACTGAAATGTCGCGAGCCACTCGCGCACCCACGGCGCAGTGGCCTGCGGAGAGACCTGTTGGGCCAGCCGAGCGAGCTCTTGTCGGACCGGCGGCGTTCCACCGTCGGCGCACAGCGCCACCGCGACGAGCGTGGACAGCATCACACCTCCTCGGGAGGCGCCTCCATGTGCTCCGGCGCGTCGATGCCGAGGATCTTGAACGCGCTCTGGAGCGTCTGCTTCAGCGCCGCCACCAACGCGAGCCGCCCCTGCGTCTTCTCGGCGTCGTCACTGATGATCGGGTCGGACTTGTACTGCGTGTAGTAGGCGTGGAAGTCGCCGATCAGCTCCTGGCAGTAATACAGGACGTGGTGCGGCTCGAGGCGCTCCGCGGCGCTCGCGACGACGTCCGGCAACTGGGAGATCTTCTTCAGCATCATCTTCTCTTCCGGCAGCACGAGCCGGGCGAGGTGCGCGTCGGTCAGCCGCTCCGCGCCGATGAACGAGACGCCCTTCTCCGTCGCCTTCTTGAGGATCGACGCACACCGGGCGTGGCCGTACTGGAAGTAGAAGACCGGGTTGTCCTTCGACTGTTTGGTGACCGCGTCGAGGTCGAAGTCGAACTGCGCCTCGCGGGTCTTCATCAGGAAGATGAACCGGCAGACGTCGGCGCCCGCCTCGTCGATCAGATCCGAGAGCTCGAACAGCGTGCCCTTGCGCTTGCTGACCTTCACCTCTTCACCGCCGCGCGTGATGCGGACGATCTGCACGAGCACGAACTCGAGCTTCTTCGGGTCGATGCCGAGCAGGTGCATGCCTGACTGAATGCGCGGCACGTGGCCCGCGTGATCAGCGCCGAAGACGTCGATGGCGAGGTCGAAGCCGCGGTCGAACTTGGCCTTGTGGTACGCGAGATCGGCGGTCAGGTAGACCGGCGTGCCATCGGCGCGGAGGATGATTCGATCCTCCTCGTCTTTGAGCGGCGTCTTCCCCTTCTCGTCCTGCCAGGTCGCGGTCATGAGGAAGGTGCCGCCGAGCTGTCGGTCGGCGTACTTCGACGCCTTCGATTCGGCGTCGCGCACCTTCTCCTTGTTGTCCTTCCGCTTGCCCTCGGTCGCCTCGTAGGTGACGCCCCGCGCCTTGTAGACGTCGACGATCGACCGCACCGCACCCGAGGCATGGAGCGACGCCTCGCTGAAGAACACGTCGTGGCTGATGTTCGCCTTCGCGAGCGTCGACTTGATGGCCTTGAGGTTCTCGCGGGTGCCGACCTCGATCGCCGCCGGGAGCCACTCGGCCTCGGCCTTGTTCAAGAACGAGTCGCCGACCTCGGCCTTCCACGTCTTCGCGATGTCGATCACGTACTCGGCCGGGTACTCGCCCTCGACGAGGCTGATCGTCTCGCCGAACTGCTCGCGGTAGCGCTTGTAGACGGTGCGGCCGAGGGTCTCGACCTGCTTGCCGAAGTCGTTGATGTAGAACTCGCGCGTCACGTCGTGCCCCGCGGCGTCGAGCAACCGCGCGATGGCGTCACCCATGAACGCGCCTCGGGCGTGACCGATGTGCACCGGCCCCGTGGGGTTGGCCGACACGAACTCGACCATCACCTTGCGGCCGGTCGACTTCGGCATCCGGCGGCCGAACTGAACGCCGGCCTTCAGCACCTCGGTCACCACGCGCTGGAAGACGACGTCCTTCAGGCGGAAGTTGAGGAAGCCCGGGCCGGCCTTCTCGACGCTCACCACCGACGAGTGGCGATCGACGAGGTTTTGAACGATCGCGTCGGCCAGGTCGGTGGGCTTCTTCCCCACGGTCTTCGACATCACCATCGCGACGTTGCAGGCCCAGTCGCCGTGCTCGAGGTTCTTCGGCAGCTCGACGGCGTAGTTGGGAATGGTCTCGAAGCTGAGCGCACCGCTGGTCTTCAGCGCGTGCAGCGTGTCATCGATGACCTGGCGGACGTGGTGTCGCATCGTGAACTCCTCACAGACGAAGCGCCTCTGACGTCACTGACGGCGAGAGGCGAGAAGGGCGAACTCAATACCCGCGCAGACGCAGCAGCAGGGGCTGCAGGATGTTCGGGGGAATCTGCGCGTACGTGCCGAAGTGCATCGAGTAGTTCCCGCGGCCCTGCGTGAGCGTGCGGAGCGAGTCGACGTACCCGAACATCTCCGACAGCGGCACCTCGACGTCGATGACCTGCAACGAGCCGCGCGAGCCCATGCCGCGAATCGTTCCACGTCGTCGGTTCAGGTCGCCGGTCACCGCGCCGTAGTAGTCGGCCGGGGTCGTCACCTCGACGCGCATCACGGGTTCGAGCAACGCAGGCGACGCGGCCTTGCACGCCTCGTTGAACGCCATCGCCGCCGCCACCGTGAAGCTGATCTCGTCGGAGTCCACCTCGTGGAAGCTGCCGTCGTAGACCTCGACCTTCAGATCGATGAGCGGGTAGCCCGCCACCACGCCGCGGTTGAGCGAGTTCGACACGCCCATCTCGATCGCCGGGAAGAACTCCCTGGGGATCGCTCCACCAGCGATGACGTTCTTGTACTCGAAGCCCTTCCCCGACTCGTTCGGAGACACCCGCAGCTTCACGTGCCCGTACTGGCCCTTGCCGCCGGTCTGCTTGATGTACTTGCCCTCGCCCTCACCCGTCGCGGTGACCGTCTCGCGCCACGCCACCTGCGGCTTGCCGACGTTGGCTTCGACTTTGTGCTCGCGTTTGAGCCGGTCGACGATGA
>JBILEB010000309.1:0-3966 GCA_044352295.1 Myxococcaceae bacterium | reverse complement strand
TCGGCGGTCGGCCGGGCGCCCGTCACGAAGGGCATCGGGCTCGAGAAGACGAACATTCAGCTCATGCCGAAGGGCACGATCCAGATCGACGCGATGATGCGCACGTCGGAGCCCAACGTGTACGCGATCGGCGACATCACGCCGTACCCGTGGCTGGCGCACTGCGCCTCGATGCAGGGCGTGGTGGCCGTCGAGCACATCGCCGGGAAGAACCCGCAGCCGATCAACTACGACCGTGTGCCGAACGCGACGTACTGCTACCCCGAGGTGGCCTCGGTCGGCCTGACGGAGAAGAAGGCCAGGGAGCGCGGCTACGACGTCAAGGTCGGCACCTTCCCGTTCAGCGCCATCACCAAGGCGTCGATCAGCGATGAGGCCTTCGGCCTGGTGAAGATCGTGTCTGACAAGAAGTACGACGAGGTGCTCGGGGTGCACCTCATCGGCCCGCACGCGACCGAGCTGCTCGCCGAGGCGTGCGTGGCGCTCAAGCTCGAGACGACCACCGAGGAACTCGCGCACACCATGCACGCGCACCCGACGCTGTCGGAGATCATGAAGGAAGCCGCCGAGGCGACGCTCGGCCACGCCATTCACGTGTAGTCAGCGGAGGACGAGGGCGCAGGCGTCGGTCGCGCCCTTCGCGCAGGACTCCTGGAGCCAGGCGTTGGCGGTCTGCGGACTGCGCGGCATCGTCAACCCCAGGCCGGGGTTCATCGCCCGCAACGTGCAGGACGGCAGATCGCCGGCCGCGCAGGCCCGCTCCAGCAATGGCATCACGTTTCCCGGCTCTTCCCGATCGAGCTGGATGACGGTGCGGGCATAGAGGCCACAGGCCCGTTCGTCGGACATCGTACAGGCCTGCTTGAGCGCTGCGAGCGCGCGCGTGAGGTCGAGCTCGAGCCGGGGACCCGCCAGCAACAGCTCGGCGAACGGTCGGCAGGTCTTCGGGCTCTCGAGGCAGCGCTCCTTCGCCGGTGCGAGGGAGCGGCGCCACCCCGTCACGTCGAGCGCCGCACAGGCGCGCGCCACTCCGGCTGAACACCACGGGCGGAGCACCTCGTCGGGCTTCGAGCGCACGCGTGCCCCTTTCTGCTCGGCCGCTGCCCACTGAAGCAACACGCACGCTTCGACCTCGCCTCGTCCACAGGCGCCATCAAGCACCGCGATCGCCCGGCTGTACTCCTTCGTCGCAAGGGCGTGTCGGCCATCGAACGTGCAGGCGTCGACATCGTCCACCGCGCAGGCGCGCTCGCAGAGCTGGGGCGCCGTGCCACAGGGGTGCTTCATGGTGGCGCGCTGTGGCGTGTCCCACAGCTCGGCGGCCAGTGTGTTCTTCGGAGGACCCGCGCCGGGCGAGCCGTTCGAGCGGCCGCGGACGACCCACGGCAGATCGTCCGGCGGCCGGATCGTCTGCGGCCAGGTGGCGCGCGTCTGGCCCTGGGAGGCGACCTCGACCTGCAGCTGCATGGGCGAGGTGAAGCAGCGGAGGGTGAAGAGCACCCGGGCCTCGCCGTCCTTCGGGGTCGTGTCGGTGAGGCGGGCCACCTTGAGCCGCGGCGGCGGGCCGTCGCCTCGGGGGGGAGCCTCACCCGGCTCGAGGCGGAGCGCGACCAGGGTCGCGTCACCCAGCGGATCCTCCAGCTCGATGGTCGCGGCCAACTGACAGGTCCCCGTGGGCTCGAACGAGAGCCGCCACACCGCGTCGCGGACGCCGGCGACGCCAAGCTCGAGCAGCGCCGACGCTGGCACCACCGTCACGCCGTCCATCAGCCGGAGCCCGACCAGCCGGCCATCGGGGGTCACGACCGGACCGGCCGAGACCTGCACCCCGGGATCGCTCTCGAAGGCCGCGTCGACCAGCTCGCCTGACTGTCCTCGCAGCGTCGGCAGGCCCGTGGCGGGATCGAGCCGATACCCGAAGGCGATCCGTCTCCCGCCACCCAGGCGCGAATCGACGGCCGGCAGCGGGCTCAGCGCGTCGAGGGCGTCAGCGTCCATCACCAGGAGCGCGACGTTCGAGGAGACCCGGACGACCTCCGCGGCTCGACCTTCGGCCTCAGGGGCCGTGGAGAGCCGGGCCCTCACGGCCCGCGCGTCGGGTGAGAGCGCGCCACGAGGAACGGCGAGCACCCACCCGCGCGTGGCCCGTGTCACCACCACGCCTGCGACGGGGCCCGAGGCCGTCTGGATGATGACGACGCCTTCGCGCACGCGTTGCTCGACGGATCGTTCCAGGTCCTCGGCGTCCGTGTGAGGCACGAAGAGCGGGGCCGTCTCGGTCGGTGCCGGCGAGAGCGTCGGCACGCTCCCCAACACCTCCGCCAGGACGGGCGCGAGCGCCTCCATCGTCACCAGTTCGCGCACCCCTTCTGACTCGGTCACCACGCCGACCAGCGCTCCGGAGACGTCGAAGGCTGGGCCAATGATCTGGCTCTGGAGATCGACGGCCCGTCGGCGCTCGCCCGCTTCGGAGCTCACCCACCCGCCGCTCCAGCCTGTCCCGCGAACCAACACCCGGCTGGTGCGCGGGGCTTGCGCGAACGCACGAAGCGGTGCGGCCTCGCTGGTCAACCCCGACGGTACGACGGAGACGCCGGCCACCACGCGCCGCGCGCCGAGCGGCAGCCTCGCGCCCACACCACCGATGAGAAGGGGGAGCTCGGTCGCGTCCTGCACCAGGGCTGACGGCACCAGGACCGCACCCTTTCCACCGACCACCACGCGCACCGCCCAGGTCGAGGTGTTCTGGACCTGCGCGACGCTCCGCTCGGCCAGCGCGCGGGCTTGCGGGGACTCGAAGCTCGGCCGGGCGGGCGGATCACGCCGCATCGTGGCGGTCAGGCCCTCGAACGTCGAGGTGAGCATCGCCGCGCGCGAGGGGCGAGCCCACGCCGCCAGCATGAAGGCCTCTGGCCCGGTCTCGCCGACCCGCAGCACCCCGCTGACACGAGCCCGGCCCAGGCGCGCGCGAAACCCGAAGGTCGACGCCGCATCGAAGGGCGCTGCCTCGTCGGCGCGCGGCGGATCGACCGTGACGTCAGCGAGCCCCGCGCGCACGAGTGCCCCGGTGGCCTCCTGGGTGGCTCGTTCGAAGGACAGGTTGAGTGGGAGCGCCTCGGCCAGCACCGTCACGCCGGTCCGTGGGTCGACGAAGCGGCCGGGGACCGAGGTCGCATGCAGGGCGAGGGTCCCAGGCCCGAATTGGATGCCGGTGCCCTGGTCGACGACCGGGGAGGTCACCCGCTCGCCGAGGAGCTGCCGACTCCGATCGCGGGCCGCTCCCGCTCCCCGCTCGCCACCGAAACCGTCGAGGAGGTCGGGGGTCGCGATGCCGACCGCGAGGAGAGACGTGAGGACTCCTGCCGCGAACCGTCCCGTCGAGGCGCCGGGCCACACGAGCGCGACCAGTCCGAAGGCGAGCGTCAAGGTGGCGGCGAGGCCCCACGGGTCGACCGCGGGACGAAGCGCCGACCACAGCAGGGACGCCAGCAGCAGCCCGAGGCCCGGCCAGGCCACGCGCGACCGCCGCAGCAGGGCGCCCGTGGTGATGACGGCGAGCAGCGTCTGCAGGCCAACCACACCGACTGGCACGAGGTGTCGACCCGCGGTGAACAGATCGACGACGAGCAGGGCCGACAGAGGAGCGAGCGCGACGGCCCCCCACCGGACCTGAGCCTCGAGCTCGGTCGTGGTCCACGAGGTCGAAACGACGGGCGTCGCGGGGCGGCTCACGCTCCGAGGCATGGAGGGGGCCGGGGGCCGACTGACGGCGCGGGCTTCTGGTTCGGTCGAAGGCTCAGCCAGTGGCTGCGGCGGGCGTCGAGCAGCCCGGCTCAGGCTCGGGACCGGCACCAGCTCATCGGGATCCGGAGGCAGCTCCAGCCGAGGTCCCTCGTCGGCCGGGGGATCGACCGAGGGGAGGGCCAGGGGCGTGATGGCGACGACCTCGGGGTCGGTGATCGCGGC
>JBILEB010000052.1:0-40954 GCA_044352295.1 Myxococcaceae bacterium | reverse complement strand
AGTCCTTGTGGGCCAGCCCGCCCTCGAGGACGTAGCTGATGATCTCCATGTCCCGGTGCGGGTGCGTGCCGAACCCCGCGCCCGGAATGACGCGGTCCTCGTTGATGACACGCAGGCTGCGGAAGCCCATGTGTCGCTCGTCGTAATAGTTGGCGAACGAGAAGGTGTGCTTCGTGTCCAGCCACCCGTGGTTCGCGCCACCGCGTGCTTCAGCCTTGCGAAGGGTCATCATGACGGTCTGCTCCTCGACCCGTGGCCCCGGTGTGAGCCGGCACCCTGCCAGGCTCGCGGCACCGAAGAGAACGGTTCGTCGTGTGTGGTCCATGACCTCCTCGTGAGCACCAGGCGTGCCACGCGCATCTGGGCGTGAAGCGGGCTCTCTCCACGAGAACGACCCGAAACACTCTCATCTTGAAACGCCCATGGCTCTCGTTATGAGAGCCATGTGACCCGCGCCAACCAGCTCACCCTGCCCGACCTCCTCGAGTTCGACCCGACAGGAGGGGTGCTCACCTTCGCGGGGGAGCGGGTGGTGTTGATGGACGCGGTGGCGCTGGGGCTGCTGCGGCAGCAGCTCGTCGACAGCTTCGGGGTGTCGGGCGCGCGGGGCATTCTCACGCGCTTCGGGTACAGCCACGGGTGGCGGCTCGCCGAGGCGATGCAGGCAGCCATCGCGTGGGCCGACGAGCGCGAGTGGCGGGTGGCAGGCGGGCGGCTCCACCGGCTGCTCGGCATGGTGACGTTCGAGCCCGTAGGCCCGAAGGAGCAGACGACGCCGACGCCGTTCGCCGAGGCGGTGTGGCCGGACAGCTTCGAGGCCGACCAGCACCTCTTGCACCACGGAAAGGCCGACGAGTGCGCGTGCTGGACGCTCACGGGGTTCGCGAGCGGGTACTTGAGCCGGGTGAACGGGCGCACCATCTACTGCCTCGAGACGGCGTGCCGCGGAAAGGGCGACCCGGTGTGCCGCATGGTAGGCCGCTACGAGGAGGACTGGGACGCCGCCACCCGGCCCTTCTTCGCGTTCTACGAGCGCGACTGTCTGTCGGAGGCGATGACGGAGCTGGCGGCGTCACTCAAGAAGGTCGACCGCGGGCTGTCGGCGCGACGGCGTGAGCTCGAGCGCCTGTCGGACGACGCCTCAGGGCTGGTGGTGCGCAGCGAGGCGATGAAGACGGTGGTGGCGCAGGCCCGCCGCGTGGCGCAGGTAGACGCGACGGTGCTGCTGAACGGTGAGAGCGGCTCCGGCAAGGAGCGCATCGCGCGGCTCATCCACGACTCCTCCCGGCGCCAAGGTGGGCCCTTCGTGGCCATCAACTGCGCGGCGGTGCCCGAGAGCCTGCTCGAGAGCGAGCTCTTCGGCCACGCCCGCGGGGCCTTCACGGGCGCGGTGTCGGACCGGCCCGGCCTCTTCGAGTCGGCGCGGGGCGGCACGTTGCTCCTGGACGAGGTGGGCGAGCTGCCGCTGGCGATGCAGGCGAAGCTCTTGCGGGTGCTGCAAGAGCGCGAGGTGCGGCGGGTGGGTGAGAACAGGACGCGGGCCATCGACGTTCGGCTCGTGGCGGCGACGCACCGCGAGCTCGGCGCCGAGGTGAAGGCCGGCCGCTTCCGGGAGGACCTGCTGTTCCGGCTCAAGGTGGTGGCGCTCAAGGTGCCGCCGCTGCGCGAGCGCGCCGAGGACATCATTCCCCTGGCGAAGGTCGCGCTGCTCGAGGCGACGACGCGGGCGAAGCTGCCGCCAAAGGAGCTGTCGGCCGCGGTGAGCCGGGTGCTGCTCGACTACCGCTGGCCGGGCAACGTGCGTGAGCTCTTCAACGCCATGGAGCGCGCGGCCGTGCTGGCCGATCGCCGCACGCTCCAGCCGGCAGATCTGCCGGAGGAGCTCCTCGCGCCGATGGAGCTCCCGGAGCCAGTCGGAGCGGGGCAGACCCTCGCCGAAGTCGAACGGGCGGCGATTCTGGCGGCGCTGGCGGCCGAGCATGGCAACCGGGCCAAGACGGCACAGCGCCTCGGCATCGGCCAGGCCACCTTGTTCCGCAAGCTCAAGCAGTACCAGACCGAGGGTTTCGAGGTGCCCGCGGCGTAGCGGCGCGACCATCCTCCCGTGGAGACGGTGACGCGCACCTTCCCGTGATGACGAGGCCTTCCGACGGCGCGGGCTTCGCTCGAGGGCCTGGTGCTTCTTTCCCCTCACGAAAGGTTCCATCATGCGCCGTCTCGTTCTCGTCTCGACCGTCTTCGCCTCGCTCCTCACCAACTGCGCCGCCATCAAGGGTGGCCTCGCCGACGCGAGCGCCCCGCGGATTCGTGGCTGCAACGCCTCGCAGCTCGACATCTCGAATACGTACGGCGCCGACCCCATCAAGGGCCCCAAGTGGAAGGCCACCTGCGGCGCCGAGGTGTACGAGTGCCAGGGCTACATGCAGATTCGCGAGTCGGTGCGGTGCACGAAGCTGCAGTGACGCGACGAGCCCATCAACGATGAAGCCAAAGGCCCTTCGCGAACCACCTTCGCGAAGGGCTTCGACGCGTCTGGAGCTCAGACGAGGCTCAAGAACCGTTGCTCCCGCAGGTGGCCGAGCAGCTCGTTCGCCGAGTCGGGATCGAGGCCGTGCGTGCGCATCAGCCGGCTCACCGCCTCGTCCAGCGCGACCGGCTTCGTGCAGGCCTCGAGCGCGGCGAGCACGACTTCGCCGTTCTCCGCAGGCTCCACCATCGCGTCTTCGAAGAGGCGGGGATCGAGCGTCGGGGCCACTGCGAGGCCAGCCCCCAGGAACGACCGAAGCACCGTCACCGGCACGCGCTGCGCCTTCGCGGGCACTTTGTAACGGCCCAGCCAGTCGCCGAGCGGCACCTCGCGTCGGCCCAGCAGCGTCGTCTTCACCCGGCTCCGGCCCGTCACCACCGGCGCCCGCGCCGCCGTGAAGTCCGCGATGGTGGCGTCGAGCTGCGCGCAATTCTGCTGCACCGCCTTCTCGAGGCCCGCGTCGGTGAAGGTGATCATCGGAATGCCTTTGCGCACGGTGCCGCGCTTCGAGAACCACCCGAGGAAGTCGTCGAACGTCACGGCATCGGAGCGCATCGAGAAGCGGTCCGGGTGCGAGGTCACCAGAGCGCCGGGCTGCGACTGGAGCCGCTGGTAGCCAACCTTGCAGCCGCGCTCGAGCACCCGCTGCATCAGCGCGTGCTCCTCGGCGAGGCTCTTCGGCGTCGCGAACGGCAGCCCCGCGATGCCGCACACCTCGAGCTCGAGGTTCGGGTGGCGCAGGCAGTCATCGATGGCGTCGAAGAGCGCCGCATCGGTCGGGCACGGCTTGAGGAGCCCCTTCGCCATCAGCTCGGCGCGCTGGGATTCGCCGAAGCACCCGATGTCGAGGATGAGCGCGACGCGATCGAACCGCTCCGACAGCTGCCGCACCAGCTCCCGCGAGGGCACGCCCCACAAGAAATACGTCGTCGCGCGGTGCTTGAGCTCGAGGCCGGGCCACACGTCGCACAGGTACGGCGTCGAGCCGCCGGGGAAGTCGTAGCGGTACTGCCAGATGTGCGCGTCGATCTCCCGGTGGTCCTGCCGCACCGGCGCCACCGGCCGCAGAAACGGGTTGGGTCGACCGAAGGACTGCCGCTGCGCCGCGCGCCGGCCACCACAATACACGCAGGATTGATCGCAGCCTTTGCCTGGCGCCACCCAGCCCGAGAAGCCGGCGAGGTCGAGCTGGCTGAGGAAGATCTCGTCGAAGTGCGAATAGAAGACGTCGGCGCTCGCCTCGGTCTGCACGTACTCGAAGGGCGCCTTCACCGGCGCGCCATCACGGCTGCGCCGCGCGATGTTCGGTGGCTCTGCGATGCCACGACAGAGCGCGAGAAAGGGCACCTCGCCATCGCCCATGACCACGTCGTCGAAGCAGTCGAAGGCCAGCAGCTCGCGCCACCACAGCGCCGCCGAGTTTCCGCCGAGCACCACCCGAATGCGCGGATCGATAGAACGAACGGTGCGCGCGATGACGAAGGCGCGATGCACGTGGAGGTACCACTTGAGGCTGATGCCGACGACGGCCGGCTTGACGTGCGCGATGAGGGCCTTGAGCGTTCGCTGCAGGTCCTCTTCGGTCTGGTCTCCGTCGTAGAGCCGCACGTAGGCCTCGACGCCGTGCCGCCGCAGGTAGCCAGCCAGGTAGAGGATGCCGCAGGTGGCCTCGCCCTTCCCTGCGCCGACGAGGAGAACCGGTCCTGGACCCATCACGTCACCGCCGCTTGCGACGGGCGGCGTTCGCCTCGTCGAGGAACTCGCCGCTGAAGGCGAAGGGAAGCAGCGCGCCGACGGTCGTCTCGAGCACGTCACCCTTCAGGGTGCGGGAGCGCACCGGCACGTCCGGGCCGGCCAACTCGGCCAGCACCTGCCGGCACACCCCGCATGGAGGAACCGGCCGCGAATGGTCGACCACGATGGCCACCCGCCGCGGCGTGCGTCCCTTCAGCACCATCGCGCCGATGGCGTTGCGCTCGGCGCAGACCGTCAGCCCGTAGCTCGCGTTCTCCACGTTGCACCCTGAGACGATGGAGCCGTCGTCACACTCGATGGCCGCGCCGACGAGGAACTTCGAATACGGCGCGTGCGCGCGACGACGGGCCTCCTCGGCCGCGATCCACAGCTTCGACCAGCTTCGCTCCGGCATGGGGGCGTGAGCATTCCACACCTCGGGGAGACGTCGTGTTTTCGGTCCTCCGGCCTGCTAGGCCCTCGCGGCCATGACGCCTTCCACGGAGCAGGTCGCCCTCATCACCGGTGGGAGCCGCGGCGTCGGTCGCGCGCTGTCCCTCCGGCTGGCCCGGCAGGGCTTCCACATCATCTCGACCTACCGCCGCGACGCCGAGGCCGCGAAGTCGCTCGAGGCCGAGGTGACGGCGCTGGGCCGCCGCTGCGTGACGGTGGTGGCGGACCAGCTCGAGCCCGAGTCGCTCACGCCGGTGTTCGAGCGCATCGGCCAGACGTTCGGCCACCTCGACGTCTTCGTGGCCAACGCCGCCTCGACGAAGTTCTCGCCGTTGATGGACGTGAAGGCACACCAGATGGACAAGACCTTCAACGTCACCGTGAAGTCGTTCCTCCTGGCCGTCCAGCAGGCGGCGCCGCTGATGAAGGGTCGCCATGGCCGCATCGTCGCCGTCTCGGGCATGGACTCGCGCATTCCGCTGCCGTTCCACGGGCTGCTCGGCGCGATGAAGGGCGCGATGGAGATCCTCGTGAAGTACCTCGCCGCCGAGCTCGCTTCCGAACAGATCCGCGTCAACGCGGTGAACCCCGGCTACATCGACACCGACTCGTCCCGCTTCTACGTCGGCGACCAGTGGCAGAAGCTCGAAGCCGAGATGAAGACGCAGGTTCCGAGCGGGTACATCGCGCCGGCCGATGAGATCGCCTCCACCATCGAGTGGCTGTGCCTCAACGGCTCGAAGTACGTCAACGGCACCACGCTGAACGTCGATGGCGGCCTCGAGGTCAACTACCAGATGTACCTCTCATCGAAGCTCTGACCGTGCGGGGCGTCACCACCGCGTGGTTCTGGCTGGTCGTCGCGCTGACCTTCCCACCCATCTACCTCTTCGCGCTCGTCGTCTTCGCGGTCACCGCGCCGTTCGATCCGCACCGGCGGGTACTGACCTCGGTCGTCAACGCGCTCTTCCACCAGTACCTGCGCGCGTGCTGGCCGCTCTGGCGTGTCCGCGTCTCTGGCCGGGAGCGGCTGCCGCAGGGGCCGTGTGTGCTCATCGCGAACCACCAGTCGATGGCCGACATCCTCGCGTTGATGGGGCTTCGCACGCCGTTCAAGTTCGTCTCGAAGGCGTCGCTGTTCTCGATTCCCTTCATCGGCTGGATGATGCGGCGCATGCGCCACGTCTCGATCGAGCGCGGCCGGTTGCCCTCGACGAAGGAGATGCTGGTGCGCTGCGAGGCGCTGCTCGCGGCCGGAGAGCCGGTGCTCATCTTCCCCGAAGGCACCTACGCGTCGGGCCTGCAACGCCTGCGCTTCAAGCGCGGCGCGTTCACCCTGGCGCAGACGTGTCAGGTGCCGTTGGTGCCCGTGGTGGTGCACGGGACGGGGGCGCTGGTGTTCGAAGACGGGCCGACGTTCTCGGTGACGAGCGACGTGCGGGTGACGGTGATGCCGCCGATGCCGCCTCCTGCGCCCGGGGAGAGTGACGAGGCCTTCGCCCGCACGCTGGAGCGCCACTACGCCGAGTGGCTGAACCAGCCGTTTCCGCCGCACCCGTGAATTTTCCCCCGCCGGAGTCGTCAGGCCGGTCGTGCGTGTCCTCTGGCTCGTAGCCTGTGGCGTTTCATCGGTCGCCGTCGCGCAGACCGTCTACTCGTGGACCGACGACGACGGCGTGGTCCACTTCACGGACTCGCTGACCCAGGTCCCCCGCACGGCGACGCCCGCGGCCACGCTCTTGCCCAGGAAGGACAAGGCCGCGAAGGAGGCCGAGGAGCCGCCGCTCCGCGCCTTCGACAAGCCGTTCTGGCGAAAGGACCTGCCCGCCTGCCGAAAGGCGCTCGAGCGCGCCGTCGAACGAAAGACCGCGCTGCGCGAGGCGGAGGCGAAGCTCAACGGACTCAAGCGCGACTTCGAGCCGTGCCGGCGCTACCTCGACATCTGCTGGAGCCGAAACCTCTCGAGGCCCACCTGGGAGCGGGAGTGTCGCGTTCGTCCGCCGGCCTGCGACGTGCCCGTGCCGGCGCAAGAACAACTCGTGGCGCAGCTTCGTGACGAGGTCGACGGATTGCCCGAGTGGCTCGAGCGCATGGGCCAGTGGGGCTGCGTCAAGTGACTCAGGGCGCCGTGGCCACGCGGTAGACCGGCAGCACGTTCAGTTGCGGATCGGCCGAGGGGTGCTGCGATGAGAAGAAGCGCAGCCGCGCGTCGGGGTCCTTCGCGAAGTCGGGGTTCTTGAGCCGGCCCTCGAAGTCGCTGCGGACGCCCGCGTCCTGGAGCAGCTCGCGGGCAAACGGCTCGGTGAGGTAGTCCTCGAGGTACTCCTTCTGCTCGAGGTGGGCGTTGAAGAAGCCCCACGCGAGGAACGACTCCGGCGAGGCAGGCTCGAGCAGGTGCATGGCGAGCGCGAGGCGGGGCTGCGCCGCTGGCACGAAGAGGGTGTCCTTCGGGAGGTCGACCGCCGCGTGGCTCCACGTCCCATCCCGGCCGGTCACCGTGAGGCGCCCCTCGTAGGGCGTCGCCCGGAACTTCGGCTCGGCCAGTCGGTAGCGCTCGACCAGGACGCCGGCGCGCGGCTGGGGCAACCGCGTGAAGGTGATGCCATGCAGGCTCAGCTTCTCCGCGACCCACGCCGCGTGAGGCGGCGGCACCACCCACCCTGCGGCGGGCGCCTTGACGGTGAGGGCCGGCGCGAGCGCTCCGAAGTACGGCACCCGCCAGGTTTCCGGCTTCGTCTCGTCGTACCGCACCCACGGCTGCCCTGAGACCGCCGACGCTTCGCGTGTGTACGCGTAGCCCTTGAAGTCGATGAGGCGAGAGGTCTTCGTCGCCTCCCACAGCAGCACGACGTCGTGTCCGGCCCGGCGCGCCTCGAGCGCATCGACCTCGTTCGCGGCGGCGAGCCAGCGGGCCCCTTCCGACGCCGTGAGGCCCAGCAACGCGAGGCAGACGTCGTAGGTCGCGGTCACGCGGGTTCGATAGTCCTTCCACGAGTGGGTCTCGACGAGGAGCCCGAAGCGGTTGTTCGCCGCCCAGTAGGCGTTGCTGAAGCGCGGCGGAGGCCAGCCGTAGCCAAAGCCGCTCGTCGGATCGTCCTCCTTGATGAACGACGGGTAGAAGTCGACCGGCAGGTGCCCCTTCGCTTCGAGCTGCGCGAAGAGCGCGTCATGGAGCGAGCGTCCCAACGTTCGCAGCGGCTCGGGACCCAGGTTCGATGGTTCGAAGGTGATGGAGACGTCGTGCTGGAACTTCGCGCCGTCGGTGACGTGCAGGTCGGCGGTGAGGATGGGATTCCACCGGTGGAGCAGGCGCAGCATCACCTGCATCTCGGGCGCGTCGGCTTTCGCGTAGTCGCGGTTGAGGTTCAGGTTCTGCGAGGTGACGCGCCAGCCCATTTCCTTCGGGCCGACCTGGTTCGGTCGGTTGTTCGGCCCGAAGCGCTCGTGTCCATCGACGTTGAAGACCGGAACGAAGACGACGGTGACCTTCGAGAGGACGCCAGGCAGCACCCGGCCTTCGAGGACATCGCGCAAGAGCCAGAATCCGGCGTCCTTGCCGTCAATCTCACCCGCGTGAATGCCGCCCTGGAGGAACAAGACGGGTCGGGACTTCTTCGCGGTGGCCTCCGGCGTGAGCATGCCATCGGCGCTCGCCACCAACGCCAGCATCGGTCGTCCAAGCGGCGTGGTGCCAAAGCGGTCGCAGCGCACCTTCCCGGGGAACGCGCGGGCGAAGGCGGCGCAGAGCGATTCGACTTCGGCGTAGCGGCCGGTCTCGGTGAAGCCCGTGCGCTCGGCGTGCGTGGTGAGGGTGGGCGCGGCAGCGAGGAGCACCAACAGGACCGTCATGGGCTGCGCACCGAAGCAGAATCCGTCCGTCGTGTCAGGGCGAAGCCAGCTGGCGGGGCTGGCCGGGGCGCGCAGGCCACCCCTCCCGCAGCACGAAGAGACTGAAGGTGATGGCGTACGCGCCGATGACGTCGATCGTGTAGTGCAGGTGGGCGAAGAACAGGCTCGTCACCACCAGCACGTGCGAGGCGAGCATGAACCAGCGCAGCCGGCGATGGGGCCAGACGTAGAGCAGCAACAGAAGCGTCGTCGCCGTGTGACCCGAGAAGAACAGGTCCTTGATGAGATAGACGCGCGCCCCCGAGTCCGGCGCGAAGAAGCCGAACGGCGTCATCAGATCGAGGAACGCCCGCACGCGAGCGTCGACGTCCATGCCCACGTGCAAATCGGGCCCCCGCACCGGTCCCAGCCCCGTGGCGACGATGCAGATGCCGCGCACGAGCGCCACCAGACCCGAAGACACCATGTACCGGATGAAGCGCGCGCCATCGGCGACGAAGAACGCGAGCGCGATCGGCACGTAGGCCACCAACCAGAGGATGTAGTTCCACCGGTCGACCCACGGCAGGTACGGCACACGCTCGAGCACGAAGTCGGGCAACGACGGAGCCGGCCGCGCCTCTGCCCACAAGGCGAGCCACACCATCACGCCGTAGCAGGCGTAGCGGAAGGCGAAGCTGGCGAGGGCTCCTGGGAGGTAACGGCGCACGGAACGAGGGAGGCGCCCTATGCGCAAGGTGCCCGGAGTGTCCACCGTTCGCGCTACCGCCAGACCTGATCCGCGAGGTCGAGGTACCGGCCCCAATCGACCGCCGTCAGATCGTGATCACCGGCGCGCAGGTGGTAGCCGCGGGGAAGCGAGCTGACGGCTTCGTCGACCCCCGGCCATTGGGTCGGTGCGATCGGCGGGTGACCGAACAAGGCGTAGACCGGCGACGCATACGCGAGGCCCAGGAACTCTCATTCCGGGTCGGCCCAGTCGTCTTTCGCGCCGCCTTTCCGCCACGGGAGTGCCCCACGATGACGACCCTTCGCGCGTCCACCTGGGGATCGGTCTCGAGGTAGTCCATCACGCGCCGCGCACCCCAGCTCCAGGCGGCGATGGTCTTCCATGCGTGAGGGCCACTCGTCCGCGCGACCGATGCAGGTCCCGTCCTGCTTCAGGAGTGAATCGGGGAGCCCCGTCTCGGCGGTGAAGGTGCACGTCGTCGGCTGGGGCGGAGCCGCACATGCCGCAACGCAGGCACAGGCGAGGACCGTTCGAATCATCGTCATGGGAGCAGCGGTAGCCCGCGAGCCATCAGCCCGACAAGGTGGTCGCGTGTATGGGTTTGGAGACCGCGCCCGACGCCCACTGCTCCTTCGTCCGCGAGAGAGAGCCGTCGAGGCGATGAGATCCGCCGCGCACGTCGAAGCCAGCGCATCCTTCGCGGGCAGGCAGCCAGAGAAGAACGGCTCGAGGCCCCGACCCCGGTCGAGGAACATGGACGGGTACGAGCCGACACCCTGGCTGCGCGCCGGAGAGAACGCCTCCCGGGTGCGGTGTTCGGCCCCCCCCAGCGCGCTCCCTTCTCTTCAAGACCTTTCAGATCGACTCGAGCGCCACGGCGGCCGCCTGAACCACGGCGGCGATGCGGACGGCGTCGTGCACGTGGTCTTCGGTGAGGCCGCCCTCGAGCACGACATGCTCGTGCGACTTGAGGCAGGCCTCGCAGAAGTTGATGGCCGAGACCGCCGCCGAGAACAGCTCGAAGTCGACCTGGTTCGAGGCGACCTGCTTGAGGCGAAGCATGCGCAGGCGCGCGGGCTTCTGCTCGTACGACTCCTTCGCCATGACGTGTCGGAACCGGTAGTAGACGTTGTTCATCCCCATCATCACCGCGGCGGCCTTCGCGTCTTCGAGCACCGCGTCCGAGACGCCCCTGGCCTTCGCATCGGCCACCAGCGCATCGGCGAGCGGCCGGTGGCGGGAGGCCCAGGCGCAGGCCACCGCGACGCCCCACGTCTGCTCGAGGTTCAGGGTCGCCGGCTGCAGCACGTTCTGCAGGTTGATCTTGATGTCTCGCGCGGCGTCGGGAAACGAGTCGCGCAGCTTGTCGGTGTTCTCCATGGCGGCTTCTCCTTCTTCGGGCGTCGTTCCCCGGACGCCGTGAGCACGGGCTGTCGCGCTTCGAGACGAAGCGCTGGTGGCGAAAACACCACGGGCGTGGCGGGAGCTGGGCCCCACACCACGCCCGGGTCGATGCGTTCTCTCAAACCGACGCGCCCCTCGCGGGGAGCGTCCGTGGGTTCAGCTCGCCTTCTTCAGCTTCGACGAGATGGTCTCCTCGCCCTTCTTCCAGTTACAGGCGCAGAGCTCCTCGGTCTGGAGACCGTCGAGGACGCGCAACACCTCGTCGACGTTGCGGCCGACCGAGAGGTCGTTCGCGGTCGCGAAGCGCACCACGCCGTTGGGGTCGATGATGAACGTCGCGCGCAGGGCCGCCTCGGCGCCCGGGTGCAGCAGGCCGTACGCCTGGGCCATCGAGCCCGTGACGAACAGCAACGGGTGCTTGAGGTTCTTCAGGTCGGCGTGGTTCTGGCGCCACGCGAGGTGCGAGAACTCATTGTCGGTCGAACCGCCGAGCACCACTGCGCCGCGGTCGGAGAAGTCCTTCAGCTTCTTGTCGAACTCGACGATCTCGGTCGGGCAGACGAACGTGAAGTCCTTCGGGTACGTGTAGAAGACTACCCACTTGCCGGCGTTCTCCTTGAGGGTGACGTTCTTGAACTCCTTGCCCTTCTCGATGCTGACGCAGGCAGGGACGTTGAAATCGGGGGCCTTCGAACCAGGGACGAGCATGTGTGTCTCTCTTGTGTGGGGGTGAGGTGCTGCGTGGAAAACCGGCTCAGCGCTTCTTGCTGCTCTTGCGGGGCCCGCCGAGCTTCCGGCCTCGCATGACGACCATGTAGTCGGTGACGTCGTAGCCCTCGAGGCGAGCCGGGTCGGACACCCGAATGGCGTCCCACGGCACGTCCTCGATGCGGCCCGTCTCGTCGTCGATGAAGTGGTGATGCCGCTCGAGCACGGGGTCGAACACCACCTTGCCCTCGGCCAGCACGAGCTGTCGCAACAGCCCTTTTTCAACGAAGAGGTTGAGCGTGTTGTAGACCGTCGCCCGTGACAGCATCGGCACCAACGGCTGCACCCGCGCCAGCACCTGGTCGGCCGAGGGGTGGTCGTCGGTCGACAGCACGTACTGGGCCACCGCCAGCCGCTGGGCCGAGGGCTGAATACCGTGCTCCTTCAGGCGCTGGGGGATGTCTGGACTCATTTCGGACTTAGACTTAATCCAGAGTTTGACGGCCGCAACCCGAAGTGACGGCGCAACCTCTCTGACGACGCAGCATCGATAGGGCAACCCGATTTGGAGGCAGACATGGCGAAGGGAAACAAGGCGGTGACGGTGGCGGCGCAGTCGAAGCCCGTGGTCGACATCGGCATCTCGACGGTCGATCGAAAGGCCATCGCCGAGGGGCTCAACGCGCTCCTCGCCGACACCTATGCGCTGTACCAGAAGACCCACACCTTCCACTGGAACGTCGAGGGCCCGATGTTCCAGACGCTGCACCTCATGTTCGAGACCCACTACAACGAGCTGTGGCTCGCGGTGGATCCGATCGCCGAGCGCATTCGCGCCCTCGGCTTCCCGGTGCGGGCGACCTACAGCGAGCTGGCCAGGCTGACCTCGATCCCCGAGACGAAGGGCGTGCCCGAGGCGACCGACATGGTGAAGCTGCTGGTCGAAGGACACCAGGCGTCGGCACGCACGGCGCGGAAGATCTTCCCGGTGGCCGAGAAGGCGAGCGACGAATCGACGGTCGATCTGCTCACGCAGCGACTCCAGATCCACGAGAAGACGGCCTGGATGCTGCGCAGCCTGCTGGCCTGAGCCGTTCATGCCGACGCTCGTCCTGAGGCTGGGTTCGCTGCCGGTCGCGCACGAAGCGGCCCAGGCGCTCGTCGCGCTGAAGGCCGACGGCTCCATCGATCTTGCAGTGGAGTCGTCGGTGGGCGCCGCGGCCGAAGCGCTGGCGTCGCGGCTCGAGGGCGGGGTGGTGTGTGAAGAGGCGCTCGCCTTCGTGGGCAAGCGATGGCAGTGGCGCGGGCGAACGCTCTCGCACGACGAGCTCGTCTTCCGGGCGACCCTCGCGCTCTCCATCGTCTCGCGGTTCCCCCCGACCTGGCAGCTCGAGGTGAAGCGGCTCGTCGAAGCGTGGTGTGCCTTCTGGCCCCTGCAGCTGTGGGAGCAGCTGCCGAGCGAAATGGGCCTCCCCCTTCGCCGGACGAAGAAGCCCACCGAGCCCGCGGTCTCGGTGCTCGGAAAGGGCGGGCGTGAGTTTGGCGCAGCCGTCTACGACTCGACCGACGACTTCCACCTGCTCTTCGGCCAGGGCGTGATGCGGGGACAGAACCGCTCGGTGATGGCGGAGCCCGGCGTGCTGGACGAGGCCTTCGGGCCCCTCGGCGTACCCTGCCCGTCGGTGGTGACGACGAAGGGCATGGCGCCACGGAAGCCGACCCGCGACGACCTGTTGCTGCTGGCGGGCGCGCTCGAGCTGCTGGTCGGGGTGGTCGAGGGGACCGTGGAGACGACGCTCAAGGCAGGTGACGTGCTGTCATTTCGACGCGAGGCACCGGGAACGACCCCGCAGGCCCCAGCAAAGCCGCGCCGCAGGAGAACCCACGAGTGGGTGCAATCGAAGCCGCCGCGTCGTCCGAAGAAGAAGAAGTGACGCGTGGCAGGATCCGCCACTCTGAAGCAGAAGCACTTCCCGTGAGGCGACTTCACAACCGAATCCAGTCCTACGCATGGGGCAGCCCCACGGCGATTCCCGCGCTGCTGGGAACGCCTTCGACCGGTGCGCCTCAGGCCGAGCTGTGGATCGGCGCGCATCCCTCTGCGCCCTCCCTCGCCGACGGAGGGCCGCTCGATGCCCTCATCGCGGAGCACCCACAGGCGTTGCTCGGGTCCGCATCGGTCGCACGGTTCGGCCCCAGGCTCCCTTTTCTCCTCAAGGTCCTCGCCGCGGCCAGACCGCTCTCCCTTCAGGCACACCCGAGCCGCGCGCAGGCCCTCGCCGGGTTCGCGCGAGAGAACGCCGCGCAGGTGCCACTCGGAGCCCCGCACCGCACCTACAAGGACGACAACCACAAGCCCGAGCTCCTCTGCGCAGTCACGCCCTTCCGCGCGCTGTGCGGGTTTCGAGCGGCCGCGCAGACGGCCGACCTGCTCGCGGCCCTGAAGCTGGAGTCCCTGCGTTCGACGCTCGCAGCCCATGGGCTTCAGGCGCTCTTTCGACAGGTCATGACGATGCCCCGGGCGGCCGCGGGCACCCTCGTCGACGACGTCGTCACGGCGTGTCGGTCGCGCCCACCTGCGGGCTTCGAGGCCGAGTGCGCGAACGCCGTTTCGCTGGCGGCCGAGTACCCGGGTGACGTGGGCGTCATCGGCGCGCTGCTCCTCAACCTGGTGCACTTGCAGCCAGGAGAGGCGCTCGCGCTCGGCGCGGGGAACCTGCACGCCTACCTCGAGGGCACCGGCATCGAAGTGATGGCGAACTCCGACAACGTGCTGCGCGGCGGGCTGACCCCGAAACACGTCGACGTTCCCGAGCTCCTCCGGGTGCTGGACTTCTCGAACGGACCGGCGCCGGTTCTCCGGCCCCGAGGTTCTCCGGAAGCGCTCTACGAGACCCCCTTCCCCGACTTTCGCCTCTCGCGGCTCGACGTGACGGGGCCGCTCACCCTGCCCCGTCTTGGCGCCGACCTGCTCCTGTGCGTCGAGGGCCGCGTGCAGCTCGCCAACCTCTCGCTGGCGCGCGGAGAGTCCGGCTTCTGTGGCTTCGACGAAGGCCCGCTCACGCTCTCTGGGCATGGCACCGTCTTCCGGGCCACGGTGAACACATGAAGCTCGCGCACTTCTCCGACATTCACGTCACGCACTTCCCGCTCTCGGGAGCCTTCGCCCTCAAGCGCCTCGCGGCGGTGGCGAGCTACTCCCTCGCCGGGCGTGGCAAGCACTTCGAGGGGAGTGATGGACGCATCGCGAAGCTGCTCGAGCACGTCGACGCTCAGCAGGTCGAGCACGCCCTGTGTACCGGCGACTTGACCGGGGTGGCCACCGAGCAGGAGCTGGCGCGGGTCGCCGAGCTCTTCGGCACCCGGCTCCAACAACCGCAACGGTTCACCGTGCTGCCCGGCAACCATGACCGCTACGTCACCTCGGCCGCCGGCCTCTTCGAGAAGCACTTCGCCTCGCTGTGCGAGGGCGCGCGGTTTCCCGCGGTGAAGACGCTCCCGGTAGGCGTGACGCTCGTGTTGCTCGACGTCGCGCGGCCCACCAGCCTCATCGACTCGTCCGGCCTGGTGGGCGAGGCCCAGCGCTCGACGCTGCTTTCGATCCTGACCGACCCCTCGCTGCGAAACCGCTTCGTCATCGTCGCGCTGCACTACGGGCTGTTGCGCATGACGGGGAAGCGCGACTCCCGCAGTCATGGGCTGCGCGACGACGTCGAGCTGATGACGCTGCTCGACCGCGAAGACGTCACCGTCGATCTCGTGCTGCACGGCCACCTGCACCGGCCCTTCACCATCCGCACGAAGCGACGGCACATCGTCAACGCCGGCAGCGCGACCGACCTGCACGGCCGCTGTGGGTACAACGTGTACGACATCGATCCATCGGCCCACAGGGTCGCCATCACCCGCTTCGCCTGGGACCGCGCCGCCGCCGTCTATGTGCCCGACCCGACGCATCCGCTCAACACCACCCTCGTCACGCGCTGAGACCGCATCAACGCAGCGCTGTGAGTGGCTCCCGTGCACGACCGGAAGACGCCTCGTTCACGGTCAATGGCTCGAGCGCTCCCCGGCGGTCCACGCGGTTCTCGCAGGCCTGCATGACTCCATCACGCAGCGCCCGGTCTTCGGGCCACGGGATGACCTCTCTTCACCGAGGGCCTCCGTTCCACATGGTGTCGATCGTGCCTCGCGAGGTCGAAGGGCCGGCCGCAGACTCACGACAGGCCCAGTGACCGCTCGACCGCTGCGCGGAGCACCCGACCGTGCAGGGCGTAGGCGCCGAGGTGCCCGGAGTCGATCCACGTCGGCGTCACCGCCCAGTGCTCGGCGAGCGCCTGCATCGAGGCCGGCGGAACGATGCCATCACCGCGCGTCGCCACCACCAGCTTGCGGCTCGAGCGCGGCACCGGCTGCCGCAGCACCGACAACTGACCGAGCACCGCCCGCAGCCGCTCCCGTCCTTCGGCCCCCAGGGCGCTCCACCGCACGCTGGCCGAGAGCGGCCCGTCACAGAACACCACCGACGCATTGTCTGGAGGCGCCATCACCGTCACCGCGAGGTCGACGTCGAGCGAGGCGGCCGCGTGCGCCGACATCTGCCCGGCCATCGAGTAGCCCGCGAGCGCCACCGGGACCGAGGGCGCCAGGCTCGCCGCGGTGACGGCGAGGGCCCGCGCCTCGACGACGTTCGCCAACCCCATGCGCAGGAAGTCGCCCACCGTGTGCAGCCCGACGCGGCGCTGGCCGTGGGCCCGGCGACTGCCGAAGTAGGCCCCTTCGAACAACCACACCTCGACGCCTCGGTCGCGGAGCCCATCGAAGAGTCGGCGGCGCAGCCCAAAGCCCTCGTCGCCCCATGACGGTGGAACCACCACCCGCGCCCTCAACGCCCCGCGCGCGCGGAACCGGCGCACGTGGAGCCGGGAGGTCTCGTCGGGGAGCAGCGACGCGGGCGAGCGCACGCTGGCGTCCTCGACGCGTTTCCCGATGGGAACGAAGTCGAGCAACAGCGCCGTCGCGCTCGTACGCTCGAGGTAGCGCGACACTTCACCCAGCGGTCTTTCGACCTCCCCCCAGCCCGCGTCGAAGAGAGGCTGGCGGGAGGTGACAGAGAGGTAGAGCGAGTCGAGCCAGTGCATGCGCAGGCCGGGCGTTGTGCCACGGCGGCCTGCGCTCGTCTCGGCGTCGCCCTCATCCGGGCGGAGGGCGAGCCCCCCTGGGTGCGGAACCAGGAGTCCTCGGCGCTCTTCGCCAGGCACCAGTTCTCGGCGCCACCGACGGTCGCTGACGTGCGGTGAGGGGCGCAACGGGGCACGGGGCTGCTCACTGTCTCCTCCAGTTCCCAGGCGTGGGCCCCCAAAGCGCCTTGAATCCATGGGGGTGGCCGTGGATCGAGGCCGGTCACGGCTTTGCAGGAGAAGCCGCCATGCATCGCTGGCTTGCGATCGGACTCGTGGCGGTTGGGTGTGAGGGCGGCTTCCTGGGCGGGACGGTCGAGGGGCTGCCGGTCGGCACCACGCCAACGGTGCCAGGCGCCATGGGCCCTGGTGGACAGGAGCACGGACCTTCGTGCCAACCCGCCACCGAGCTCGACCCCGGCCGCGTGACCCTGCGTCGCCTCAATCGCTTCGAGTACGACAACACCGTGCGCGATCTGCTCGACGACGCCACGCGCCCCGCCCAGGACTTCACCGCCGACGACTTCGGCCACGGCTTCGACAACATCGCCGACGTGCTCTCCACCGCGCCGGTCCTGGTGGAGAAGTACGAGCGCGCCGCACGCACCCTCGCCGAAGCCGTCGTGGCGCGTGAAGCCTCGCCCGGTCAGACCACCCGCGTTCAGGCCGAAGACTGCGCGAAGTCCACGGGCGCCGCAGCGGGGGCGTTCTGGAATCTGTATTCGAACGGCACCCTCTCTTCGACGGTGAACTTCGTCACCACCGGTCGCTACACCTTCCGCGTGTCGGCGGCGCAGCAGCAGGCCGGCCCCGACGCGGCGAACATGGTGCTCAGCCTCGACGGACGCGCCATCGGCACGTTCTCGGTGACCGGCACCCAGGCGGCGCCCGCGACCTACACCGCGATGGCCGAGGTGATGGCGGGCCCCCACCGCGTCGAGGTGGAGTTCACCAACGACTACTACATGCCGCCCAACGGCGACCGGAACCTGCTCGTCGACTGGTTCGAGGTGCAGCGGCCGGGCACCGTCGTCGACCCGTCCGTGGCGAAGGTGATGGTGTGCGACCCGATGACGGGCGGCGCGAGCTGCGTGCGCACCATCCTCACCCGGTTTGGACGCAAGGCGTGGCGCCGGCCGCTCACCACTGCCGAGGTCGATCGCTACGTCACCGTCGTCTCGGTCGCGCAGGCCGAAGGCGAACCGGTGAAGACGGGCGTCGCGATGGCGCTGGGTGCGATGCTGCTGTCGCCCCACTTCCTCTTCCGCGTCGAGCTCGACCCGAATCCGACCTCGCTGGCGCCGCACCCGCTCACCGACCACGAGCTGGCCGCGCGTCTGTCGTACTTCCTCTGGGCCACCACGCCCGATGAGGTGCTCTCCCGAGCCGCCGACGACGGCACCCTGTCGCAGCCTGCGCAGCTCGACGCCCAGGTTCGCCGCATGCTCGCGGACCCGAAGGCGAAGACCCTGGTGACGAAGTTCGCTGGCCAGTGGTTGTGGACGAACCAGGTCGAAGACGCCGCGCCCTCTGCCAGCGTCTACCCGAACGTCACCGCGGCGACGAAGACGGCCATGCGGCTCGAGACCGAAGCGCTCGTCGAGCACTTCTTCACGCGTGACGAGTCCGTGCTGGGCCTGCTGGGCAGCGACTTCACCTTCCTCAACGACACGCTCGCGGATCACTACGGCCTGCCACGGCCCGGTTCGTCGACCCTCCAGCGCGTGACGTTGCCCGCTTCGGCGGAGCGGGGCTCGCTGCTCGGTCACGGCGGGCTCCTCACGGTGACGTCGTTCCCCACCCGGACCTCACCGGTGAAGCGCGGCGCGTGGGTGATGGCGAACCTCATGTGCCAGGAACCGCCAGCGCCTCCTCCGGGGGTGGAGGCGCTGCCGATTCCGATGACGCCGGACGCGACGCTGAGGCAGCGGGTCGAGGCCCACCGCGCCAACCCGGCCTGCTCCGGCTGCCACGCGCTGATGGACCCCATCGGCTTCGGCATGGAGCGCTTCGACGGCGTCGGTCGCTCCCGCACGATGGACACGGGGGGCTTCCCGCTCGACGTTTCGGGCACCCTGCCCGATGGTCGATCGTTCGAGGGACCAGCTGCGCTCGCCGGAATCCTGAAGCAGGATCCGCGCGTGTCGCACTGCCTCACCGAGAAACTCTTCACCTACGGCCTGGGCCGACACCCGAGCCGCGAGGAGTCGTGCCAGGTGGACGCCATCACCACCCGCTTCAAGGAAGGCGGTCACCGCTTCAGCGCGCTGGTGCAGGCCATCGTCACCAGCCCTTCCTTCACGCACCGCCGCGGAGAGACGCCATGACGTTCAAGCTGTCGCGACGCTTCTTCCTCCAGGGCGCCGGCGCGTCGCTCGCGCTGCCGTGGCTCGAGGCGATGCTGCCGGGCGGGAGCCTCGCGCAGGACATGACGTCGCCGAAGCGCTTCCTGGCCTTCTATGTGCCGTGCGGGATTCGCATGAACCGGTGGACCCCTGCGGCGACGGGCACCGGGTTCGCGCTCACGCCCATCCTCACGCCGCTCGGTGCGCGCGGCCGGGAGCCTTCGCTGATCGGTGACGTCAACGTCATCACGGGGCTCTCCAACCGGCCAGCGCGCCCTGACGGCGCGGGCGACCATGCCTCGGGGACTGGCGCCTTCATCACCGCGCGTCACCCGTTCAAGACCGAGTCCACCAACATTCGCAACGGCATCTCGCTCGATCAGGTCTTCGCCAACGCGTGGCGCGGCCGCACGCGCTTCGCGTCGCTCGAGACCGGGACCGATGGTGGGGGCTCCTCGGGCAACTGCGACTCCGGGTACTCGTGCGCGTACGCGCGCAACATCTCGTGGGCGAGCGAGACGCAGCCGCTGGCCAAGGAGACCAACCCGCAGGTGCTCTTCGACCGGCTCTTCGGCGGGCTGGATCCGAACCAGAGCCAGCAGATGGTCGAGAAGCGCAAGCGGCTCAAGCAGTCGGTGCTCGACGCGGTGAAGGGCGACACGGAGCAGCTCAAGCCGCGCCTGGGCAAGACGGATCAACGCAAGCTCGACGAGTACCTCACCGGCGTGCGCGAGCTCGAGCGCCGCGTGCAATCGGAGCAGGCCGCCGCGGTGTGTACGCCCGGAAACCGACCCACCACCGTGGGCGATCTGCGCGACCGCACCCGCGTGATGCTCGACCTGCTCGCCTGGAGCTTCCGCTGCGATCTGACGCGCTCGTCGACGTTCATGCTGCAGAACGCCGGCAGCGGGTACGTCTTCAACTTCCTGGGCCTGAGCGACGGCCACCACTCGTACTCGCACCATGGCGGCAACGCCGCGAACAACGACGCCCTCGAGCGCATCGGCGCCTGGGAGGTGGAGCAGTTCGCCTACCTCGCGCGCCAGCTCAAGGGCATGCAGGAGCCCAACGGCTCGTCCGTGCTCGACAACTCGCTCCTCTTCTTCTCGAGCGAGATCGAAGACGGTGACTCCCACAGCCACGACAACATGCCGATCCTCGTCGCGGGCAAGGCGGGCGGGCGCGTCGCGGGTGGCCGGCACCTGCGCTTCAGCGGCGCGCCATCGGTGGCGAACCTCTTCGTGTCGATGACCGACGCGCTGGGCGCCCCCGTCTCGTCCTTCGGGGACTCCACGGGTCTGCTCCCCGGCTTCATCACCGCCTGAGGGGTTGCTTCACCAGGGCCTGATGGATTGTGGTGCCGCCGCTCATGCGTCGCCCCTTCTTTGCGAAGTGTCCTGTCTGCGAAGACACGAAGTCGCTGCCCGTCGTCGAGTTCCCCGAGCTCGTCTACGTGCGCTGCGCGCAATGCGGGCTCATCTACAAGTCCGAGCAGGTCGAGCGCCTCGGCATTCCGTACGAAGACGAGTACTTCAAGTTCAACCGCGCCGGCTTCCTCAAGCGCTGGGCGCATCGCGTGCGCAAGTGCATGCGGCAGCTCCGTGACTGCCTCGTCGTCACGCCGGACGCGAAGGTGGTGGTCGACGTCGGGTGCTCGGCTGGCTACGTGCTCGAAGCGGGGAAACGGCTGGGGTTGACCCCCATCGGCGTCGATCTCTCGAACTTCGCCGTCACGCTCTGCCGGGAGCGCGGCTACCGCGCGGAAATGGGCAGCCTCGATCAGATTCCCCTGGAGTCCGACTCCGTCGACATCCTCACGCTCAAGCACACGCTCGAGCACGTGAACGATCCGCTCGCGGGGCTGCGGGAGATCTTCCGAGTGCTGCGGCCGGGTGGCTCGGTGCTCATCGTCGTGCCGGACGCCGACAAGTGGAAGATCGCCCTGATGCCGCGTCTGGGCCGGGATCTCCGGCCGGAGCTGCGCGGCTGGCAGCACCACGTGTACTTCTCGAGCGCGAACCTGCGCCGCGCCCTCGAGCGCTGCGGCTTCGAGGTGATGCACGAGCACAAGGCCGTCTTCCGGCCGACCGCGAACCCCCTGCTCGAGTGGCCCCGCTTCGCCGTCTACTGGTTGACCTCGACGCTCGGTCGCGCGCTGCGCCTGCGCCGTGAGCTGCACGTGGTGTCCCGCAAGCCGCTTCAGGCCGCGAGCGTCGGCGGGAAAGCCCACCCGTCGGAGAGGCTCGCCTCCGCCGGGTCGTGACGATCAGAAGTCCATCGGCAGGATGAAGGCCGTACCGTTCGAGGTGCCAGAGCGATAGCTCGTCGGCGCACCCACCACGATGGCGGCTGGCTGGCTGAGGGTCGTCGAGGCTGCTGACGCAGCGAGATCCTGGCCGAAGAAGGCGCGCTCCCGCTGGTCCGGGAAGATCGTCACGGCGGGCTCGTTGCGGCCCGAGACGACGGTTCCGCCGGCGAAGACGAACACCGCGCCCGTGCCGTCACCGTTCGCCGAGGCCCCCGGTGCGCTGACGATGAGATCGGGCCGCGCGTCGCCCACCACGTTGACGCCGCCCCACAGCATGCGCCCGAAGCCCGGCGCGCGCTCGAGGAAGACGAGGGGCACCGGCTCGAGCCCGTCACCGAGCGCGCCCACCATCACGCCACCCGACATCGGCCGTCGCATGTTGAGCTGCGCCACGTCGTAGAGGAGCACCGTCGGCTGGGCGACGCCCTGGAAGGAGTAGAGATCGGCCGTCACCGCGATGAAGTCGCGCATGTCGTTCGCGAGCACCTGGCCTGCGCGCGCGAGCGCCACTCCGAGCCGAATCGTCGGCAAGCCCGCTTCGGCGTCGCCTGCGATGCGCACCCAGGAGGCCTCGGTGCGTCCGCCGCAGCGCGCGCCGCCGGGATCGAAGCCGTAGTAGACGATGACGCCGAGCCGGTCGCCGTACCGCAGGCCGAGCTCGGCGCAGCCATCGCCGTTCAAGTCACCCAGCGACGCGGGCATCGCCGTGCCCTGCGCGACGTTGGGAAGGCTCACCCCCACGTCACACGCGATGGAGGGCCGCGCGAGGCTCGTGTCATCAGGCGCACGGCCGAACACCACCTCGAGGCCATTGGTACGCGTCATCGCCAGGTCCTGCGTGCCGTCGCCGTTGAAGTCGAAACCGCCGACGAGCCCGTTGCGGGACAAGGCGCTGCGCTGACAGACCGCCGCCGATCCGCCGTCAGGCACGGTACAGCCCGAGATGGCCACCGGCGCCCACACCCGGAAGCCCTCGGCGAACGTGCCGTCGGCACGCTGCAGGTGCACGAACGCACCGCCCGGCGTCTGCCCCCCACTCTGGAAACACTGCGGTCGGTTCCCGGCGTACTCGGTGGTGGGCACGCCGCCGTCGGCCTGTCTGGCCGGCACGGAGAGGTTGGGCGCGGCGTACACCGCGTCCTGGCGTCCATCGCCGTCGAAGTCCGTCATCGCGACGTCGATACCCAGGGTGCGACCACCAAAGGCCGTGACGCCGGCGTCGGTGACGTAGCGGGCGTTGGCGCCTTCCTGGACGATGCGGGGCGTCTGCGGCGTGGCCGAGGAGAAGAGGTGCACCTGCCCGGCGCCCAGCTCGTTGCCGGAGACGTCGGGGGCCTGGCCGTTGAAGTTGGGGACGCCGACGATGGCGCGCAGCCCACCCATGCCCGGCGCGACGTCGACCCCAAGCCCGAACTGCTGCGCGGCTGGAAGGTTCGGCACCGAGGCGGAGGCGCGCGTCCACGTCGAGAGATCCATGCCCGTGCCGGCGAACGCATCGAGCCTTCCGGTGAAGTCGCCCAGTTCGGTCGTGGCCCGCCCCGCGTACCCGAGGAGCTGCGTCTGGCCGCCAATGCGCCACACGCCCGCTGCGATGCCGAGCACGTCGGTGCGGAAGCTCCCGGCGCGCAGCATCGGGGCCTTGTTCTGCTTCGCGCCCGCAGTCAGCCCACCCAACGGATAGACGAGGAGCCGGCCCGTGTTCGGCGTCGACACCATCATGCCGCTCATCATCAGGGTGGTGGTGGCGTAGGGCGCGCCGAGCACGAGCTCCGGCCGTGCGTCACCGTCGAGGTCCCCGACCGCGAAGCTTCGCCCGGCCTGGATGCCGGACTGGTCGCCATAGAGCTCTGCGAAGGCGGCGACGCGGCCCACCTGCGTTGGCTTGTCGGCTGCGGCGCCCGTCACGGTCAGCATGCGCAGGTCGAACAACACCGCGCCGCCGGCGTTCGAGCCGGCCGGGTTCCCGCCCATCGCCATGAGGTTGGGAGAATCGGTCTGATCCGCCGCGGCGATGAGGAAGGGCCCGACGCCACCAGTCGCGGGAACGTAGCCAAGCCGCCAGGTGCCTTCCGCGCCATCCATCGGGTTGATGGGCAGCACGTAGGCGTCGGGCTTGGCGTCGAAGCGCGGCGTGCCATCGCGACCCAGGTGCACCTGCACGGCGATCTGGTTTCGCGCGAGCGCAGTGCCGCCGATGAGCGAGTTGTTCACCGCGCCCAGGAACGCGAGGTCGACCCGGCCATCGCCGTTGAGATCCTTCGCCACGAGGGCGCGCCCAAACCGCAGGCCACCCGCGGCGCGCGTCGTTCCATCGACCGCGAGGTCTTGTCCACCCAGCCGAACCGCGCCGAGATCAGGCACGGCCTGGTCGCGCTGCAAGAGGAAGAGGTCGATGACGCCGCGCTGGTTGATGTTGCCTGACGCGGCGAGATCTGCGCCGGGAGAGCCGACGACGAGATCCTGGTCTCCATCACCATCGACGTCGGCGATGTCGAGCGACGCGCCGAAGTTGCCCCGGCCCAGACCCGTGAGCGGCGCACGGAGACGCTCGGGACCGTTGTCTCCGATGCGGTACAACAGCACGGCGCCGGAGTCGGCGATGGTGACGTCAGCGCCTGGCTCGGAGATGGCGAGGTCGTCCTTCCCATCGCCATCGAGATCGCCAACCGCCATCACCGAGCCGAGCTGGCCGGTGTCGGAGGTTCCCAGAATGGTCCACGTCGGTGTCGTCGGCAGCCCAGTCGCCGCGCCCTTGAAGAGGAAGACGGCTCCGCCCTGCGGCCGACTCAAGTCGCTCTCGGGAACACCCAGCGCGATGTCCGTCAGCCCATCGCCATCGAAGTCGCCCGTCACGAGGTTGCCGACGTCGGCACGTCGGCCCTGCGCCCGGGCGGTTCGCGTCAACTCGGTGAGGATCCGGATGGAGCTGGACGCCGTTTCATTCGTGAAGACATCGCGGGCCTGGAGCACCGCGGTTCCGTTCCCCGACGCGGGGGCGGTCCACGTCGAGCCCGTCAAGGTGCCGGGGCCACTCATGAGGCGCCACTCGACGACGCCGCTGCCTTCGGCGGTCTCCAGAGGCACCACCGCGCCCGTGGGGGCCGCCATCTTCGACGGGCGAACCCGGAAGCGAGCCTGGGCGGTCACGCGGAACTGAAGCAGCGCCTGGTCACCTGACACCGGGTCTCGAGCGACCACGAGGTCGAGGCCTTCGGATGGGCCCGCGAGGTACTCGCCCTGCACGCTGATGCTGCCGCCAGACGCGAGCGCCCCCGTCGACGGACGAAGGGTGACGGCGCCGGCGTTGCCGACGACGCGTACGGTGAAGCGGGTGCCGGGCCGAACGGTGGCCCGCTGCGGTTGCACGTCGAAGGCCGGCTTCACCTCGATGCGCAACGTGGCCGAGCCCTCGCAGTCGTCCGTCGCGCGCACGACGTCGAAGCCAGGGGCCAGGCCCGCCACGAAGCGGGAGCCCGACACGGAGCCACCCGACGCGTTCGTCTCGAGGGTGAACGTGTAGCGGCCGGAGCCTCCCGTGGCGCCCAGGCTGGCGGCCCCGAGCGTCTTGACGGTCGGCGGCGCCGAGGTGACGACGATGGGGGCGAGGCCTTCGCAGCGGTCGATGGGCGGCGGAGGGTCGGGCGGGCGCGGCGTCTCGGGCTCGCAGCCCCACGTCAGGAGCGAGAGCATCACCAGCACTGGCGCGAGGCGAAGCGTGGTCGTCACGGCAGGGTCCCTCCCGAGACCCAACGCTGCACGAGCTGAATGCCCGCGGCGTCGAGGGGTCCATCGGCCGGCATCCGGCGGTCGCGAACAGCGGCGGCGGCCGCGGCGGCGTTTGCCTTCCACTGCTCGTAGGTCGCGAGCACCGGCTGCGTGCGTCCCACCTGGTGACAGGTCTCGCACCGGGCGGCCGACAACTGCTTGATGTCGCGCTCGTACGACACCACCAGCGAGGCCGAGGCCTCGAGGTCGAAGTGGACGGCGCGCTCGGTCTCCACCCCCTCGGTCGTCTTCGCGGTGACCCGCAACGTGTGCCAGCCATCCGAGAGCGCGGCGAAGGACACCACGCGCGCGCGCCCCGAAGGCTCGAGGCCCTGGAGGGCGTGGAAGGTCAGGTCTTGCTGGGGCGGAGCGCCAGCCTGCCCCTTCGTGACGTCGACGGTGCGTGGCTCCTGGTCGTCGAAGCGCCACGACATGGACTCGAACGTGATGGCCCTCGGCACGGCCACCTGAAGCAGCGCCTCGGGCTCGTAGACGACCTGGTTCTGGAAAAGCCCCTTCACCCGCAGCGTCGGGCTGGGCGAGACGGACAACGTCTTGCTGCCGACACGCACCCACGCGCTGCCCGCCGCGTCGACGGCGAGGAGGGTAGGCACGGCCTCGAGGCCCCGAGCGCCCGTCCACCCGCGGGCGTCGGCGTCGTAGCGGAACAGTCCGTCGCCCGACTGGAGCCAGAGGAACCGCCCGGCCGACAGCACCTGCTTCGGCGTGCGACCCAGCTCGTACCGGCGCCAGCTCGTCAGCGTGCGCTGGAGCAGCACCTTCGACGTGATGATCCACACCTCGCCCTGCGACCCGGAGGAGGGCGCGATGCCAGCGATGCCGTTGACCCCGCCCGCGAGGTCGTCCGAGGTGAGCCCGCTGTCGCGAATCGAAAAGGCGTTGGGCGCCGTCTGCGCCGCCACCGAGACGACGTTGCCCTGGGCAAACCAGACACCCGGACGGAGGTCGGTCGCGGGCCCCACGGCGAGCGCCGTGATGCCGGTGATGGAGGCGCCCGCCGCCTTCAGCTCCTTGAGCTCACCGCCTTCCACGCGGAACAGCCCGTCACGGTGCGCAATCCACGCGACGCCGTCGAGGCCGGTGGCGCTCGCGAGGAACCCGTCAGCCGGCAAGCGAGCTTGCCAGGGAGGCGCGATGAGCCACCCACCGTCGGCCACGTAGAGCCCCCGGTCGGTGACGACGAGCGCGGTGAAGGGACCCAGTGGCCACACGCTGGTGGCGGGACCAGGCGGAACGGCGTTCTGCGGGTGCGACTCGAGCGCCGCCCGCGTTCCGTCCAGGCGCAGCCGCACGACACGACCAGCGAGGTCGACGAAGAGTCCGCCACCTCGCTCATCGGCGAAGGCGGGCGTCGCGGCGAGATCGACCATGGATGCGATGGTGGTGACGTCGACGGGCGCGGGGCTCAACGTCTCGGTGATGACGCCGCCGCACGCGGCGAGACAGAACGACAGGGGCAGGGCCAGGTGGCGCCGCATCACGGTGGAGGGTCCTTTCGAGCCGGGCCCACCAAAGGGCCCGGTCACGCATCGGCCAACTGAAGACGAAGTGTACTCCCCCGCCAGGGCCAGGGGGATGAAACGACTGCGGGGCCCGGGGGAGTCGCATCCCACGAGCCCCGCGCGCTGAAGCAGGAATGAGGCGTCGTCAGGTGCCGGCCATCAAGCCCTTGAGGGGCTCGACGCGCATGATGCTGTAGTCGAGGCCCGCCGACGCCATGATCGAGGCGATGACGTGGTCGGGCAGATACTGGTAGCCCTTCGGGTCGGCGAGGCCGGTGTTGTGGTTGACGACGCCGGCCGACATGCCGACGTTCCCCGACGCACCGAAGACGAAGTTGTGCTTCACGCCGCGGCCGACGATGGCGCACGAGTTGGTGATGTGGTGGTCGCGCCCGCCCGACGAGTTGATGAGCGGCGTGCGGCTGAATTCGGAGAAGACGACGACGGTGGTGTGGTCGAGGAACGTGCCCCCGCCCGGGTGCGCCGACTCCCGCAGATCCGCGATGAGATCGGCCAGCGCGTTCCAGCCCGAGCGCTGGTTGTTGGCCTGGGTCAACTGCGTGCCGAAGTGGGTGTCGAGGCCGCCAGCGATGTTGATGCTGACGCACTGGCTGACGCCCTTCTTGAGCGCGGTCGCCACGAGCGCCGCGCGGGCCGCCGACGAGTTGCGGGGGTCGTTCGGGTAGCCGTTGCTCCCGACGCGCAGCTTGTAGCGCTCGACGGTGGCTGACTTCTCCATCGCCACCGCGGCCGGGTCGCCCATGGTGCTGTCGAACCGGAAGTACCGGTCCAGCGTGGCGTCGAGCACCGTGCGCACCTGCTTGCGGGCGTCCTGGTACTGGGTCACGAGCCCGCGCGAGTCGTACAGCTGGGCCTCGCACGTCACCGGCTTGCCGCGCATGTCGATGAGCTGCTTCTCGATCTCACTGTCGAGCGCGGTCGGGCTGGGCGCGAGGGTGAGGAGGAGGTCGTTCGACGACGAGACCCTCAGCGCGTTGGCGTAGCCGCCGTAGCGGTCGTTGTAGGTCTCGATGCCGAAGGCCAGGTTGGGCACGGGCGGCCTGGCGCCCATCGTCGGGTAGAGCTGGCCGACGATCTCGGTCGCGGTGGTGGAGCCGCGAGCCGCGCTGCCGTTGGGCTCCTTCCCGGTGAGGAAGTACCGGAAGCCCACCTCGTGCGCGACGGTGTTCATGTTGATGCCACGCACCAACGCCATCTTGTCGAAGTGGTCGGCGAAGCGGCCCACCGCGGGCCCGAAGGCGATGTTCGAGCCGGCAGGCCGGATCGGCATCGTCGGGTAGCTGGGGTCCTGCGAGAGCAGCGAGTAGCCGGGCAGAATGCGCGTCTCGCTGATGCGCTCCGCGGTGAACTCGTTGGGGTCGCGTGGATCGAGGTTGAGGAGCACGTCCCAGCCTCCGCCGAAGTAGGCGAAGACGAAGCAGTGGTCGGCCGGCGCGAGCGCCTGGGCCTGCTGGGCGAAGGCCTTGAACGAGATGCCGCCGAACATCGCCGTGCCGGCGAAGCCCGAGGCAGCCTTCATGAAGGTGCGGCGATTGAGGGAGAGGTCTTTCTTCATGGCGTCGTTCGCTCCCGTCAGTAGGTGATGAAGCGCGGGTCGGTCATGAAGGCGACGCACATCGCCCCCCACGCCTGCGCAGGCTGGTTGATGGTCTTCGCGCGTGTCGCGACGCCACGGAAGGTGGTGGTCCACGCGGTGAGCTCGTCGTCGGCGAAGCGCTGGCCCCAGAAGCGCACCGCGAGGTACTGCAGGTTCTCCTTCACCTGCACGTCCGTCATGGTGGTGAAGTCGCGGTTCATCACCGTGACGTTGGGGAAGAGCACCCGGTTCGAAGCGTTGGTGGCGCTCAGGTCGGCGTTGGCGGCGCCCAAGCAGACCTCACGCGCGCCATCCTCGAGGAACTTGGCGAAGACGAGGTTGGCCTCGGTCGACTCGCTCACGGTGAGCGCGTAGTCGGGCTGCCCCAACGACGCGGCGAGGTTGTTGATCTGCGACCACTGCCGGCCGGTGGTGGTGAGGATGGACTCCCGCAGCTGGGCCACGGTGATGCGCCGGGGCTTGCGACCCACGTGTCCCTGGTTCGCCTCGGGGTCCGCGAGCTTCACCACCGGCGGGTGGTTGCCCATGTCGATGGTCTCGAGCGTGCCAGCCATCTCGGGCTTCTCGGCCGGCTTCGACGAGCAGGCCGCGAGCACGAGCGCGACGGCGACGCAGGACGTCTTGAGCGCGTTCATTTCAGTCGACCCTCCGGTAGGCCTCGGTGGCGACGACGGCCTTCATGAGCGCCTTGAGGTTGTGTCCATTGTTGGCGAAGTCGGCCGAGAGGCTGCCGAGGTAGAGCCCTTCTTCCTGCGTCGTCATCGGGCGGCCCAGCAGGTGGTTCCAGATGTTCCGCACGGCGCACTTCTCGAGGTCGCCAGTCTGCAGGAAGCGCTGCACGAGCATCTTCGGGCCGCCGACGATGTTCGGCTCCTCTTCGGGCGTCCGGTAGAGGTAGGTGCGCAGCAGGCCGAGCGAGTTGGCGCCGTCGCCGTCGAAGGCCTGCATCACGTAGTTCCCGCACTCGCCGTTGCAGTTCGTGTCGCCGTTGATGGCGCAGTCGCGGCAGCGGGCGTCGAGTCTGGGGAACTGCTCCGGGTTGAGCCAGGTGGCGTTGCGCTCGCCGTACCGGCCCCAGTGCGCACCCATGGGCTCGACCGTGGCGTGGCAGTACGAGCAGCCGCAGCGCTTGGCGAGGTTGTTCTCGCGGTTGCAGCTGTCTTCCGGCCCGGGGGCGGCGGCACCAGCCTCGGGCGCGAAGTGCTTGCAGAGGAACGCTTCATAGAAGTGGTTCACGCGAGCCCGCTGGGTGGGGAAGCGGTAGAGCCACGATGGCGTGGTGAGCACGCCGGACGCCTGCTCGTCGCGCGTGAATTCGACCCAGGTGGTGGTGTCGCTGAGCGGCACGTCGGGGATGGCGTCGCGCGCGGTGGGCGGCGTCACCAGCCACGACTGCGGCGACTGGTTCTGCCGGTACAGCTGCGAGAGCGTGCCGTTCACGAAGCTGCGGCGGGTGGTGAGGATGTTGAAGTAGTCCTCGTCACGGCGGAGCACCGAGTCGGCGATGAGCGTCGGCTCGTCGTTGAACGCGTTGATGCGGGCGTTGTGGAGCGCGGTGTTGGCCGACTCGCAGCGGTTCGACTTGACACCGCAGCCGCAGGAGCGGTCGCCGGAGAAGCGGCCCGTGTTGCACGACTCCATGGTCCACGGGTTGGTCTCACGCGCCTGCGCTTCGATCGCGCACATCGGCTGCTGGGGCGTGTTCGCCGGCATCCAGTACGGCGCCTCGGTCATCACGACGCCTTCGCGCTGAATGCAGCCCTGCGGCACCTGATAGCGGCCACGCACGCCACCGTTCAAGGTAGGGTCCAGCGAGCACCGCGTGAGGCGGGTCAACTGGCCAGGCTGCGGCGAGGGGTTGGTGAACGAGACGACGAACTCGTTGTCGCCGTCGAACACCTCAGCCGTGAGCGCCGCCGTCTGGGGAGCGGCGGGGTTCGGGAGGCAGTAGTGCGGCCGGAGCGCCGTACCGACCCGGCGCATGTCGCAGAAGAGGAGGTGCTTGCGGGGCATCATGCGCCCCCCGGTGTCCGTCTGGTTGATGGCGGCGTTGCAGTCCGCCACGGCCGCGGGGAACGGCTCACACCGGTACTGGTCGGTGTTGTAGTCGACGCTCACCGGCATGGGCACGCCGTAGGAATCACGGCAGCGCTTGTTCGCCGGCTCGAGGTGCGGGTCCTGTCGCGTCGAGGCGCAGTCGTCCTGCATCACGAAGGCGTCGCACCCGGCGCCGTTCTGGCCGCGCAGGCCCGAGGACGGGTTGCCGCGAATGCCGAGCGGGCGGAAGCCGACCGGGACGTCGCCCAGGCGCATGTCGCCGTTGACGAAGATGCTCTGGCTGATGTTCGAGCGGAGCAGCGCGCGGTGGTACGTGCGCATGCGGCCGTAGAAGCCCTCCTGGTCCAGGAGCGACGCGATGTCCTCTTCGAGGAGGGCGCCCTTGGCCTGGTAGAAGCGATATTCGGCCATCGTTGGCGGACGGCCGAGCAGGTCGAGGTACACCTGGCGCACGTGGCGCTCGAGCGGCACCTTCGAGGCGTCGGCCTCGCAGACCGGTCCGTCGGCGAGCGACGACATGGCAAGCAGCGCGATGCAGCTGCTCACGAGTTTGGTCAACACACGCATCGGGCACCTCACTGTGGCGTGGAAGCGGGGCTGCTGGGGACCAACAACTGTGCGTTGATCAAGGTCAACGAGCAATGTGTGACTGGAGCGGAAATGTAGGAGTCTTGAGGGGTTCTGCTCTTCCTCGAGCAAGGTCACGGCCACCGGCGCAAGGGGTCTTCCGGCGCCACGGCCACCACGCGTCTCAAGATCATCAGGGACTTGCGAACGACCGTCAGCCCGAGGTGGAGCGTCGAAGCGCAGTCAGTGTCCTCTGCCAGAGGACATGATGCCTTCGGCAAGCCCGGCGAACGCGAAGGGGTGGCGAACAAAAACGCGCTGATGCACATAGGCGCTCATGCAGACCGCGCAGGTGGCACCCCCCAGTGACAAGGTCTTCTTCATCTTCAATGCCGTCGTCTCGGTGGCGGCGCTCTCGCTGCTCGCGTGGCTGCTGTTGATTCACGGCGGGCTGCAGAACCCGACGGTGAACCTGCGCTTCATGCCGGCGGTGAATGCGTGCCTCAACGCGACGGCTGCGAGCCTGCTGGTAGCCGGGTTCATCGCGATCAAGAAGAAGCGGGCCGACGTGCACCGGTATCTGATGGTGTCGGCGTTCGTCGCTTCGGCGCTCTTCCTGGTGGGCTACCTCGCGTACCACGCGGTGCACGGCGACACGAAGTTCGGCGGAGCAGGCGCGGTGAAGGTGGTGTACCTGCTGCTGCTCGCCAGCCACGTGCTGCTCTCGATGGGCGTGGTGCCGATGGCGCTCGCGGCGTTCTACTTCGCCTGGCGCAAGGACTTCGCGAAGCACACGAAGGTGACGAAGGTGCTGCACCCGGTGTGGCTCTACGTGTCGGTGACGGGCGTGGTGGTGTTCCTCATGCTTCGTCCGTACTACCCGGCCGGCTGAGGGAGTTTCTCGCAGTGGCGGCGGTTGATGGCGCCATGGAATCACCGCTGGCTCCAGAACCGATTCTGCGCGCGTCCCTTCAGATTCTTTTCCGCGCCGCCTCCACGACCCGCAACTGGACAGCGAATGACGAAGTCTCTCGTCGTCAGGTCAACGTGCTCTGGGAGGCGCTTCACCCGGTTCCATCGGTCCTCGCGCGCTGGCCGAGTGATGAGCGAGGGCTCGAAGAACTTCGGATGTACTTCGCCGAGGCCGATTGGATGATTCCCGAGCTGCACCTGACGGAACACTTCGAGCAGGCGCTGCTCGACGCCCGCGGTGCTTGACGGCTCGAGACAGGTCCACTGAGAGGAGCCTCGTGCCTTCCGGTTCCCGCTGGTCCTTCGACGCCGACACCATTCGCCTGCCCGGCCTCGTGAACGCGCACAGCCACGCGTTCCAGCGGGTCTTGCGTGGACGAACGGAGCTGCGCGCCGAAGGCCACGAGGCCGACGACTTCTGGTCGTGGCGCGAGCGCATGTACCAGGCGGCGACCGCGCTCGACCCGGAGCAGCTCTACATCGCGTCCAGGCAGGCCTTCGTCGAGATGGCGCTCGCCGGCGTCACCACAGTCGGGGAATTTCACTACCTGCAGCACCAGGCCGACGGCACGCCGTACGAGGACGAGTCGGTGCTCGCGAAGGCCGTCATCCAGGCGGCGCGCGACGTGGGCCTTCGCATCGTGCTGCTGCGGGTGGCATACGCGCGCGCCGGCTTCGGAGTCGAGCCCAACCCTCGCCAGCGGCGCTTCATCGATCCCTCGGTCGACCTCTTCCTCAAGCGCGTGGACGCGCTGAAGGCCGCGGTGGCGAAGGAGCCGCTCGTCACCATCGGCGTGGCGCCGCACTCCGTTCGCGCGGTTGGGAAGCCGTGGCTCGAAGCGATCGCGAAGTTCGTCACGACCGGCCCGGTGCACGCCCACGTCGCGGAACAGCCGGCCGAGATTCGTGCGTGCCTGGCCGAGCACCAGCGTCGGCCCGTGGAGCTGCTCGCCGACGTTGCACTGCTGGGTCCTCGCTTCACCGGCGTCCACGCCATTCACCTCGAGCCCAACGAGATGAGGTTGCTGGGCGAGGCGGGCGCGCGGGTCTGCGCATGCCCATCGACGGAGCGGAACCTGGGCGACGGCATCGTTCGCGCGGACGAGCTGCTGTCGGCAGGCGTCGGCGTCGCCCTCGGCTCGGACAGTCAGGCGCACATCGACCTCCTCGACGAAGCGCGGCAGCTCGAAGGGCACCTGCGGCTGGCTCGGCTGGCGCGGGCGGTCCTCTTCCCCGGCACGGTCGTCGGGACCCGGGAGAACGCGCTTGGAGAAGTGCTCCTCGACGCCTTGACGATCCACGGCGCGCGTTCGCTTGGAATCGAGACCACGGGTGACGCGGTGCTCCTCGATCGGCGTCATCCGTCGCTCGTGGGCGTGCCCGACGAGGCCGTGCTCTCGGGCGCGGTGCTCGCGGCCTCCAGCGCCGCCGTGCGCGACGTCGTGGTCGCGGGTCGCACCATCGTCTCGGGCGGTCACCACCCGCTCGCCGAAGAGAGCGCCCGGGCCTTCACGGGCCTGATGAAGCAGCTCGCCTGACATCCTCTCCGCTCGAACGGATGAGGCCCTCCGCAGGGTTGGCCGAACCATGTGCACACCGAGGTGCTCTGCTTCAGCGGACAGACGACCGCTCCAGTTGACATCTACCCCGACGCTCGATATCTGCCGCAACGGATGAACGTCTTCTTGAGCGACGCCCGGCCGAGTTTCGATGGAAACCAGCCTCCGTCGTGGCGGAGACGCCGCAGTTCCGACCCGCAGTGATGCCCGAAAGAGAGAGCCGAACATGAGCCAGACGCCTTCCTACAAGCCCGAGACGCTCGCCCTGCACGCTGGCTACTCGCCCGACCCGGTCACCGGCTCGCGCGCGGTGCCGATCTACCAGACGACCTCGTACAGCTTCAAAAACGCCGACCACGCCGCGAACCTCTTCGCGCTGAAGGAGTTCGGCAACATCTACACGCGCATCATGAACCCGACGAACGACGTCTTCGAGAAGCGCATCGCCGCGCTCGAAGGTGGCGTCGCGGCCCTCGCGGTGTCCTCGGGGCAGGCCGCCGAGACCCTCGCGCTGCTCACCATCCTCAAGACCGGTGACGAGCTCGTCGCCTCGTCGAGCCTCTACGGCGGCACGTACAACCTCTTCAAGATCACCTTCGCGCGCCTGGGCATCAAGACCCGCTTCGTCGACATCCACGACCTCGAGGCCGTGCGCGCCGCGGTGACGCCGAAGACGAAGGCGCTCTTCCTCGAGACGCTCGGCAACCCGCGCCTCGACGTGCCTGACCTCGAGAAGATCGCCGCCATCACGAAGGACAAGCGCATTCCGCTCATCGTCGACAACACGGCGGCGACCCCGGTGCTGCTCAACCCCATCAAGCACGGCGCCAACGTCGTCATTCAGTCGGCCACCAAGTTCATCGGCGGGCACGGCCAGGCGATCGGCGGCGTCATCATCGACGGCGGCAACTTCGACTGGGCCAACGGCAACTTCCCCGAGTTCACAGAGCCGAACCCCGGCTACCACGGCCTCAAGCTGTCCGAGGCGTTCGGCAACCTCGCCTTCATCATCAAGGCGCGCGTCGAGTTGCTCCGTGACGTCGGCGCCGCGCTGGCCCCGACCAACGCCCACGCCTTCATCAACGGCCTCGAGACGATTCACCTGCGCGTGCGCCGGCACAGCGAGAACGCGCTCACCGTGTCCAAGTGGTTGCAGAACGACAAGCGCGTCGGCTGGGTGCGCTACCCGGGCCTCGAGGGTGACCCGACCTACACGGCCGCGAAGAAATACTTCTCGGGCGCCGGCTTCGGCGCGCTCGTCACCTTCGGGCCGAAGGGTGGCTTCAGCGCCGGCAAGGCCGTCATCGACAAGGTGAAGCTGTGGTCGCTGCTGGCGAACATCGGCGATTCGCGCTCGCTCATCATCCACCCGGCGTCGACGACGCACTCGCAGCTGACGCCCGAGGAGCAGGGCACCACCGGCGTCACGCCCGACCTCGTGCGGCTCTCGGTGGGCCTCGAGCACCCCGACGACACCATCGCCGACCTCGACCAGGCGCTGTCCTGACCCCTTCCGCTCACCCGGCGTCCGAGCCTCTGCGCGTGCTGGTCTCCTGAGCGCAGGGAAGGAACTGGACGCGCGGGTGAGGTTTCTTCTCTGGAACGCCATGACGTCTCCCCGCCTCTTCGACCTCCGCCTCCCCGACCTGCCCCTCGAGGGCGGCGGAGTCGTGTCGGCGCATCACGCGCGGGGCTGGTGGTGGGGGCCTGAGGCCGACCTTCCGGTGTTGGCCTCGGCGACCACGCTGCTGCCCAGAGGATCGCTCCTGGCGCCGCTGGCGGTGGTGCGACGCGACTCGCCGCTTCCGTCGAGCGCTCGTGGGGGTGCGCTCGACACCTCCATTCCCACGGTGCTGCTGGTGCATGCCCTCACGGGTGACGCGCGCGCGGGTGGTGAGCTCGGCTGGTGGACCCCACTCGTCGGCCCCGGGCACCCACTCGACCCCACGAAGGTGCGGCTGCTCTGCTTCAACAACCTCGGCTCGAACTACGGCTCCACCGGGCCTCTGGAGCCGGGGTGGCCCGCCAACGCCTCGCTCTCAACGGTCGACCAGGCGCGGGCCCTCTGGAGCGCGCTCGAGGCGCTCGGCCTTTCGAAGCTCCACCTCGCGGTGGGTGGCTCCCTCGGCGGGATGATTCTTCTCGCGATGGCGGCGCTGCGGCCCAACGCCATCGAGCGGCTGATGCCGCTGGGCGCCACCGCCTTCTCGACCGCCTGGCTGGTCGGCTTCAATCATGTCCAGCGGCAGGCGATCGCGCTGGACCCGAAGCGGGGCCTCGAGGTGGCGCGCCAGCTCGCGATGCTCACCTACCGCGCGGAGCCCGGGCTCGAGTCGACCCAATCACGGACGCAGCCGCTCGCCGCTGGCGCAAAGGGCCGCTATCGCATCGAGGGCTACCTCGAGCATCAGGGCGACAAGCTGGCCGCGCGCTTCGAGGCCGCGCCCTACGTCGCGCTGCTCGATGCGATGGACTCGCATGACGTGGTGAATCGTACGCCGCGCCTCGAGCGCCTCGGTGGTACCCGGGCGCTGGTCGTCGACATCGACACCGACGCCCTCTACACCACCGCTCAGGTTCGCTTCCTCGCGCAGGCGCTGTCAGAGGCTGGCGCGGACGTCGAGACCGCGACGATTCGAAGCCTGCACGGGCACGACGCCTTCCTCATCGAGTGGGAGCAGCTCGCCCCACTCGTGACGCGGGCGCTCAACCGCTGAACTCCTTCTCCACGACGAGGCGCGCATGGGTTCCTGGCAGGTCTACAAGTTTGGCGGCTCTTCCCTCGGCACCCCCGGCCGGCTTCCCCAGGTGCTCGAGCTCGTCGCGAAGGGTGCCGCGGAGCCGACCCGCCTGGCCCTCGTCGCCTCTGCGCTCGGCGACACCACGGACTGGCTCATCAGCGCCGCCCGAAGAGCGGCGTCCGGGGACACCACGGGCGCAGACGCGGACCTGACGCGGGTGCACTTCCTCGCGGTGTCGACGGCCCGGCAGGTGCTCTCGGGCACAGCGCTCTCGGCCTTCGAAGACGACGCCGCGCGGGTGCTGACGCCGGTGCGTCGCCTCGTCGAGGGCATCGGGCTGGTGAGAGAAGTGACGCCGCGCTCGCTCGACGAGGTGATGTCGGTGGGCGAGCGCATCAGCGTCGCGTTGGTGAGTCGGGCGCTCCTCGAGCGGGGGCTCGAAGCCACGCCGGTCGATGCCCGCGAGGTGGTGGTGACGGACGACACCTCGCAGAACGCCGTCGTCGACGTCGCGCAGACCCGCGCGAAGATCGAAGCCGCGGCGAGCGGCTGGCGCGGCATTCCCGTCGTGACCGGCTTTCTGGGCCGCTCGAAGACAGGGCACACCACCACCCTGGGCCGCAACGGTTCTGACTACACCGCGTCGCTCCTCTCGCAGGCGCTGGGGGCGCGGCAGGTCACCGTGTGGACGGACGTTCCCGGGGTCTTCACCGCCGACCCGTCGCTGGTGAACGAGGCGTACCCGGTGACCAAGCTCACCTGGTTCGAGGCGCTCGAGCTGGCGCACTTCGGGACGCGCATGTTCCACGCGCGCACGGTGATTCCGCTCATCGAGTCCGGCGCGACGCTCACGATTCGCAGCACCACCGAGCCCGATCGACCCGGCACCACCATCGATGCCCGGGGCCACACCGACGACGGCCAACCCACCTGCGTCACGAGCCTCGAGCACCTCGCGTTGTTGCACGTCGAGTCCCGCCGCTCGGCGCTGCCGGCCGGCTTCATCGCGCGGGCGCTGGCCACCTTCGACGCTCGCGGCATCAAGGTGTGGATGACGAACCAGACAGGCCTGGGCGTCTCCGCCTCGTTCGTGGTGCCCCAGGCTGACGCCGAGCAGGGCCGCGCCGCGCTCGCCACGCTCGATGACGCCGAGGTCGTGGTGGGCGCCGTGCGCGCGCCGGTGACGCTGGTGACGCTGGTCGCGGAGCGCATGGGTCAGCAGGCGAACGTCGCCGGTCGCTTCTTCTCGGCGCTGGGCACCATCGGCATCAAGGTGCGCGCCATCGCCCAGGGCGCCAGTGAGCGCTCCATCGCGTGCGTCGTCGACGCGCAGGACACGGCGGCGGCCGTGCGCTCGGTGCACGCGGCCTTCAACTTCGCCGAGACCGAACTCCACGCGGTGCTCCTGGGACATGGGACGGTGGGCGGGCGGCTGTTGGAGCAGATGGCGGCGCAGGCCGAGGCGCTGCGGAAGGATCATGGCGTGCGCCTCAAGCTCGTCGGCCTCGTCGACAGCCACCGGTCGGTGTTCGACGCGCGGGGGCTCGACCCGGCCACTGCGGTTCGGCAGCTCGACGCGAACGGCCCGCGCACCGACGCGCTGCTCGCCGAACTCTCCAGGCTCTCGCTCCCGGTCCTGGTGGACTGCACCGCCGCCGACGGCCAGCAGCAGCTCTACGCAAAGGCCTTCTCGCTGGGGGCCCACGTGGTGGCGGCGAACAAGAAGCCGCTCGCGCTGCCATGGGGAGAACGGCAGGCGTTGCTCGCCGAGGCGCGGCGCTTCAGCCGCAGCTACCTGTACGAGACGACGTGTGGGGCGTCCCTGCCCGTCATCGAGACGCTGAAGAACCTCGTGCGCACCGGTGACATCGTGCACCGCATCGACGGCTCGCTCTCGGGCACCCTGGCGTACCTCGCCGACGCGGTGATGCAGGGCACGCCCTTGTCCCAGGCCGTCGCGAAAGCCCGGGACAAGGGCCTCACCGAGCCGCACCCGCGAGACGATCTGTCGGGGCTCGACGTCGCCCGGAAGGCCGTCATCCTCGCGCGAGAGCTGGGCGTGGCGGTCGAGCTCGCCGACGTCGCAGTGGAGCCGTTCATTCCGGCCGAGTGGCTCCAGGAGAACGACGCCGACGCCTTCGTGCGCAAGCTCGAGGGGTTGGACCGGGCCTTCGGAGAGAAGGTCGAGCGCTACCGACGTGACGGGCTGACGCTGCGGTACCTCGCACAGGTCGAGCGCGTCGAGTCCGGCGTTCGGGTGAAGGTGGGTCCCGTCGCGGTCGATGCGAAGCACCCGGCGACGAGCCTGCGAGGTGAAGAGGCGCTGGTGGCGTTCACCACACAGCGCTACCGCGAGTACCCGCTCATCGTTCGTGGCGCTGGTGCGGGTGGTGACGTGACGGCGGCAGGGGTGCTCGCAGACATGTTGCGACTGGCGCAGAACGTTCGCGGTCGAGCGTAGAAACCTCGGTGCCAGCGCCTCACCCCACTTTCGATGGTGAGGTTCGGCGGTTGCGGGCGGGCGCTGCGCACCCCATCGTGGCGACGTGAGGACGCACGCGCTTCGTCGGGGTCAGGTTGGGCGTGGCGGTCACCCCGCTCGTGCTGGTCGCCGGGCTCTTCGTCTCGGCTGAGCTCCGCGGCCGTCGTCTCGCCGAACGCCTCATCGGTGCGACGGTGGCCAGCCGGGCTCGGTCGCGGAGTGCCTCGGCCGCGCGCTGGACCGTTCGCCCGACGTGACGCGACGGCACAGCGCCGCTCGAGTCGCTCCCGCCGACGGCGCTCTCGTCGTTGACCCTGAACGATTCCTGGCTCCGGGAGACCGCGTACCTGCGACGGTTACCTCGATGCGTGGCGGCCTCGAAGCCGGTGGTGGTGACCGGTTCAGGTTCGAACTCCACCACTTCAACGTCCCAGCCTTCAGGCCCTCGTACTCCGCAGCCGTCAGGCCGGCAACGCCCCCTGCCGCCGACGACCACGTCCTTCCCTTCGACGCATGCGAGCTGTTGAGGCACCACCGCGCGCCGGGGCCTTCGCATCGGGTGGCCTGCACCATCCGGAATGACACCGCACCGGATCAGGGAGTGTATTGTCCTCCCGTGTTGAGGTACGAGCTGGCGGTCAGACCGCCCCACACGATCATCGTGCCGCCCAGGAAAACCGCGGTGTGTCCGTAGCGCCCAACTGGCGCATCCTGGTTGGTCATCGCGCTCCACTGGTTCACCAGGACATTGAGGCGCGCGCCTGTGCTCAGAAAGTTGTCCATTCCGCCCCAGGTGATGACGAAACGCCCCGTATAGACGGAAACATGTTGGGCACGGGCGGTGGGTGCACCCGTCGAAGACGGCACCCGCCACGTGTTGGAAGACGGGGCATAGGCCAGGACCGTCGCGAGGTAAGAAGTGCCGTTGTAGCCGCCGTTCAGGACCATCTCTGACCCGGTCCAGACTGCAGTGTGGAACGTCACCCCCATCGCCACCGGCGGTGCCGGCAGCGCCGACCAGGTATCGGTCGCCAGCGTGTAGCGCGCCCCAGAGTTCAGGTAGGTCGCTCCGTCCGTGCCTCCCCACACGATCATATCGGTCCCCGTCCACACGGCGGTGTGAAAATAGCGCGCTGCTGGAGCCCCAACGGTCGACATCGCACTCCATGTGTTCGTGGTCGGGTCGTAGATGGCTCCTGTGTTGACAGCGCCTGGCCCTCGCCCGCCCCAGACGAGTACCCTGCTGCCAGTCGAGACCATCGTGGCGTCAGCCCGTGCAGTCGGCGCGCCCAACGTTTCCAGGGTGCGCCAGGTGTTTGTCGTGGTGTCGTAGCCTGCACCGTTGCTCAAGAAGCTGGTGCCGTTGAACCCGCCAAAGACCACCATGGTGTTGCTGGCAAAAGCGGCTGAATGGAACTCTCGCGCCTCGGGGGCCCCCGACGTTGGCAACGCGACCCAGATACGGCTGCCGGGATCGTAGCGCGCTCCCGTCGCGAGCAGCCCAACCGAGTCCTCGCCACCGAACACAATCATCGCGGAGCCAGTGCTCACAGCAGTGTGAAAGGCGCGCGCCGATGGAGCGCCCACCACGGTCGTCGCCTGCCAACTGTTGAACGCCGCAGCGACGGTCTTCGGCAAACCACCGATGGGTAATCCAGTGACCGCAGCGGAGGCCCCCGACACATTGCCGACGGCAGCAAGCGCAGTCAGGCTGAAGGTCGCGTTTTGCCCGACCGAAGCGGTCCCGGACAGGTCAGCGACGACGAGGAGGTTCAGGGTCGAGCCGGTTGCGATGACCACACTCAGGCCCGAGAACGTCACGGTGCCGTTGTCTGCAAGGAACACCCCGCTCCCGAGCTGGACTTCGCCGACATCCCGCACGGCGTTGCCGTTGGCGTCCTGAATCAGTCTGACCGCGGCAAAGGCAGTGTTGTCGACGGCCGTACCCGAGGTGCTCACGTTGACAGAGGTGATTCGAATGGCATCGTTCGGGACTCCAACTGTGGCCTGAAGCATAGGCACCCCAGAAGCATTCGCGAACTCAGTCGTTGCGCCGGGGTTATTCACTCCAATCGACACGGTGGCCGCCGGCTGCAAAATGGTCTTCACAGGCCCACCAGCGGCCCCTCCGGGGACGATGGTAACGCCGCTCGTCACGCCTCTGGCCACCACCGAGTCGCCGGTGGCGATGGAGGCGGCGAACGTCTGGCCGGCCAGCGCGTTGCCAGCAAAGTCCTGAGTGACGAGCAGGTTTTCCCGGGCATTGGCTGCCACCTGGAGGCTCAGTCCAGAGAACGTCACTGAACCGTTGTCGGCTGCGTACGTCTGAGCGGCGCCCAGCTGGGCCTCGCCGGTGTCCACCACGCCGTTGCCGTTGGTGTCACGGAACAGCTTCACCGCGCTGACGCCCAGCGCATCGTTACCAGAGCCG
>JBILEB010000051.1:0-41014 GCA_044352295.1 Myxococcaceae bacterium | reverse complement strand
ACCACGACCGCATCACCGACTCGACCCGCAACATCATCCGCAACGACGCCGACAATCACTCAAACCGCTGTCCCCGTCGCAAATCTCGAGGGCCTCAAAATGGTCCGACCGATGGGGTCCACCTCCGCCGGGAGCGGCGCTGCTTGGAGTGCGAGGGGGCGAGACACCGGTGAGAGCCCAGTGTACGTCCCGTGCAGCCGTAATCCCCATGAACTGCCCAAGGGCAAATGGGAACAGAGGTGACAATGGACGCGCTTTCTTATGTCGACAATCGGGTCGTTCTCGTCACAGGAGCGGCAGGCACGATTGGTGGGGCGCTCTGCGAACGCCTTGCGCCAAGAGTCCGCTCGCTGAGGTGCCTCGATCACTCCGAGAATGACCTCTTCTTCTTGCACCAACGTCTCAGCCGACAGGCCCCACATGTCGCGCCGTTCGTTGGCGACATTCGCGACCTTGACCGGCTGCGCTTCGCGATGAGCGGGGTCGACGTCGTCTTCCACACGGCCGCCCTGAAGCACGTTGGCCTGGGAGAGTACAACCCCTTCGAAGTCGTGCAGACGAACCTTCAGGGGCTCAACAACGTCATTCGCGCCGGGCTCGACTCGAACGTGGAGCGCGTCGTCTTCACCTCGTCCGACAAGGCGGTCAACCCGACGAACGTCATGGGCGCCTCGAAGATGATGGGGGAGCGACTCGTCGCGGCGGCGAACGAGATTCGGGGCACCCATCGCACCCGCTTCGCCGCAGTTCGTTTCGGCAACGTCATCGGCTCCCGCGGCTCGGTGGTGCCGATCTTCGCAGGCCAGATGCTGCGCGGTGAGCCGGTCACCCTCACGGACGCCGAGATGACCCGGTACGTGATGACCGTCGCCGAGGCTGCTTCGCTCGTGCTCGAGGCTGGCGCCCAGGCGAAAGGCGGCGAGGTCTTCGTCACCAAGATGCGCGCGCTCAAGGTGCTCGATCTCGCCCACGCCATGTGGACCATCCTCAAGGGCAAGGGCGAGCCACGGCTCGACTTCATCGGCGCGCGTTTGGGCGAGAAGCTGTTCGAAGAGCTGATCTCGACTGATGAGATGAGTCGCACGCTCGAGCTGGAACGCCTGCTCGTCGTCCTCTCGCCCAACGCCGGTGCTTATGGTGGGGCGACGGCGGAGAACCTCTCTGGCGCGAAGCCGGTCACCCGCGAGTGGCATTCGGGTAAAGACCAGCTCATGAGCCGCGCCGACATCGTGACGTACCTGCAGACGCACAAGGTGCTCGAGCCCTTCCTGCAGAGTGGGGGGCTGCTGCCGTGAAGTGTCTCGTGACGGGTGGAGCTGGCTTCATCGGCCGGTGGGTCGTGGCTCGGTTGCTTCAGGACGGCCACGAGGTGACGGCGCTCGACGATCTTTCGAACGGACGAAAGCAGAACCTCGCCGAGTTCGAGGGCGCGAAGGGCTTCAACGGTCTGGTGCACGGCGACCTCACGCGCGCCGATGTGCTCGACCCACTCTTCAAGCAGTCGTGGGACCTCGTACTGCACCTCGGCGCGTCGATTCACGTTCAGAAGTCCATCGACGACCCCGAGCCGACGTTCCGCAACGACGCCATCGGTACCTTCCGCGTGCTCGAGGCGTGTCGACGTCAGTACTTCACGCAGAACGGCCTCGACCTCGACGCGAAGCACTTCGACTTCGATCGCGACGTGCCGAAGCTCAAGGTGCGCAGTCCCCGCGTCGCCGTGATGTCGACCTGCATGGTCTACGACCTGGCTGGCGGTCAGGCAATCAAGGAGAGCCACCCGTACCGACCGGCGTCTCCATACGCGGCCGCCAAGATCGGCGCCGACATGCTGGCGCTTTCGTACTTCCACGCGTACCGCATGCCCGTCGCTGTCGTTCGGCCCTTCAACACGTACGGCCCGTTCCAGAAGAGCAACTCCGAAGGCGGCGTCGTCTCGATCTTCCTCAAGCGCGACCTCGCGAACGAGCCGCTCCTCGTCAAGGGCTCGGGCGAGCAGACCCGCGACCTGCTCTACGTCGAAGACTGCGCAGAGTTCGTGGTGCGCGCGGCCCAGTCGGAGAAGACCGAGGGCAAGGTCGTCAACGCCGGCACTGGTCGTGACGTCTCGGTGAACCAGCTCGCCGCGATCTGCTGCTCGGCCGGAAACCGCGTCGACCGCGTCGCGCACGATCATCCCCAGGCGGAGATCATGAAGCTGTGCTGCGACCCGTCGCTCGCCAAGAACCTCATCGGATGGACGCCATCGACGACGCTTGGAGCCGGCGTGGCGAAGACGCGCGCATGGCTGGCGAACAACCGCTGGGCATGGTGAACGAAAGTCATGCTCCCCTACGGCAGACAGGTCATCGAAGAAGACGACATCGCAGCGGTCGTCGAGCAACTCCGATCCGACTGGCTCACGCAAGGACCGACCGTCGCGAAGTTCGAAGAGGCCCTGTGTGGACTCACAGGAGCGCGCTACGCCGTCGCAGTCTCGTCGGGCACCGCCGCGCTGCATCTGGCGGCGCTCGCGGCCGGCGTTCGTTCTGGCGACACCGGGGTCACATCTGACGTGACCTTCGTCGCCTCGGCGAACTGCATTCGCTACGCAGGTGGTTCGCCGCGACTGGTCGACGTCGATCCCCGAACCGGGCACATCTCCCTCGAGGCGCTCCGGGCCGAAGTCGCGCGGCTGAAGTCGAAAGGGACGCCACCAAAGGTCATCGTGCCGGTCGACTTCTCGGGCTCCGTCGCCGACCTCGAGGGAGTGCGGGCGATCGCAGACTCCGTTGGCGCCATCGTTATCGAGGACGCCGCACACTCGCTGGGCGCGACCTACGCCACGCGCGACGGCTCGACACGAAACGCGGCCAGCTGTGCCCACACGCAGATGGCGATTCTCTCGTTCCACCCGGTGAAGCACATCACCACCGGCGAGGGCGGCGCGATCACCACGAACGACGAGGGCGCCTACCGCACGCTCCTCGAGCTCAGAACTCACGGCATCACGAAGGACGCGGCGAAGCTCAAGCAGGTGGACGGCCCCTGGTATTACGAGCAGCAGTCGCTCGGGTACCACTACCGGATCACGGACCTGCAGTGCGCGCTCGGCCTCTCGCAGGCGAAGAAGCTTGGGCGCTTCGTCACCCGGCGGCGTGAACTCGCAGCGCGTTACGACAAGGCGTTTGCTTCGGGTGCCTTCCCCTCAGTTCTGCGGCCGCTCGCGCAGCCCCCCGCGACCGTGTCGTCGTACCACCTCTACGTGATCAACCTCGTCGCACGCGGGGGTGAGACGCTCGCGCAGGTGTCACAGCGGAGGCGGGCCCTCTACGACGGCCTTCGAGAGAAGGGCATCGGGCCTCAGGTCCACTACATCCCCGTGCACCGGCAGCCCGACTTCGTCGCGGCGGGCCTCTCCAACGGCGACTTCCCGGGCGCCGACGCCTACTACGCCGGGTGCCTCAGTCTGCCGATGTTCCCCGGCATGGTGGATGGCGACGTCGAGCGGGTGGTCGACGCCGTCGGGTCCGTGCTCCTTCAGAACGCGTCGTGACGCCGAAGGTCCTTCTCATTCGGGCAGACGCGGGACCTTCCATTGGTGCTGGCCACCTCATGCGCATGCTCGCCCTTGCGGAGGCGTGGTGTGCTCGCAGCGGAACCTTCGTCGTCGCTGGCTCGGTGCCCTCAGCCTTCGTGCCCAGAGTCGCAGCGTTGGGTGGGACGGTGATCGACCGCCCAGTGCATGAGGCCGATGGGCCATGGACGACGGCGACCGCGCAGCAGCTCCGTGCCGCCGCAGTCGTCGCCGACGGCTACTCGTTCGCCGCCGACTTCCAGCGGCCAATCGTCGAGGCCGGCATTCCGCTCATGGTAGTCGACGACAACGGCGAGAACGCGGAGTACCTGGCTCCGTTGGTTCTCAACCTGAACGTCCACGCTGCGGACTCGCAATACGCCCAGCGCGCGACCCACACGGAGCTGCTCCTCGGACCTCGGTACGCCCTGATTCGTCGCGAGATCGTCGAAGCGGCGTCACGAGCGCCGCTCGGCGATCGCCGCGTGGATCGCTGCCTGATGACGCTCGGCGGCGCCGACCCGCTCGATCTCACCGGACGACTGCTGCGCCATCGGGGACAGCCGTCGTACTCGTGGTGCGTGCTGGTCGGTGGCGCCAACCCGCGCATGGCTGCATACGAGCGCCTGAGCCCGGCCGCTGAGTTGGTCTTCAACACGAGCCACTTCGCCGAGTACGCGCTTCGCTGTCAGTTGGCGTTCGCGGGCGCAGGCGGAACGGTGTGGGAGCTCGCACTGCTCAACGTCCCGAGCGCCGTGGTCGCCGTCGCCGACAACCAGGTGCAACTCGCCGAGCGCCTCGCAGCGCTTGGGGCGGTCGAGTACTTCGGTGATGCGCGCGCGGTGGGGTCGCCGGAGTCGTGGCTCGAAGGCCTCGAGGCTCTGGCGCGGTCGCCAGAACGTCGCCGAAGGCTGATCGACTCGGCGCGTGCAATCGTCGATGGTTCAGGCGCCGAGCGCGTCGTGCAGAAACTCCTGGAGGTCGTCTGATGCCGGGCTTCAACATCGGGTCGAAACGCGTCGCTGACGACGCGCCCGTGTATTTGGTCGCTGAGCTCTCGGCGAACCACGGTCACAGCCTCGACAAGGCGCTGCAGACCGTCGAGGCCGCGGCGAAGGCGGGTGCCGATGCGATCAAGCTCCAGACCTACACGCCCGACACGTTGACCCTGAAGAGCGACGCGTCGCCGTTCGTGGTGAAGACGAAGAACGTCTGGGCGGGGCGCACGCTGCACGACCTTTACGCTGAGGCGATGACGCCATGGGAATGGCACGAGAAGCTGATGAAGGCTGCGGCCGACCTTGGCCTCGCGTGCTTCTCGACGCCGTTTGACGCGACGGCGGTACAGTTCCTCGCTGACCTCGAGGTGCCTGCGTACAAGGTGGCCTCCTTCGAGGTGACCGATCTGCCCCTCGTCGAGGCGATGGCGCGGCAGGGGAAGCCGATGGTCATCTCGAGCGGCATGGCCTCGCTCGGCGAGATCGAGGCCGCCGTGCGGGTCTGCCATGAGGTGGGGAATCACGAGATCGCGGTCCTGCGGTGCGTCTCGGCGTACCCGGCAGACCCCCGCTCGATGGACCTGCGCAGCCTCGAGATCCTTCGCGGCCTCGGTGTCGTGCTCGGCTTGTCCGATCACACCCGCGACAACATCGCCGCGATCGCCGCCGTCACGCTCGGGGCCCGGTTCATCGAGAAGCACTTCATCGTCGATCGCACCTGGGGAGGCCCTGACGCGTTCTTCTCGCTCGAGCCGGCTGACTTCCGAAAGCTCGTGGATGAGGTGCGCACGTGCGAAGCGACGCTGGGGCGGCCCCGCTTTGGTCCCTCCGCAGAGGAGCAGGGAAGCCTTGCGTTTCGTCGTTCGTTGTTCGTCGCCCGCGACGTCGCAGCCGGTCAGGTGCTCACCTGCGACGACGTGCGAAGTGTTCGGCCGTCGAACGGCCTCGCACCCCAGCATCTGCCTGCCATTCTTGGCCGCACGGCGAGCCGCGCGCTGAAAGCGGCGGAGCCGTTGAGCTGGGAGATGGTCGGGCCGGCTGCTCAGGTCCAACCAGTGACGCTCCGGCCTGCGACGGTGGCTGACTCGGCGATGCTGCTGGCCTGGCGGAACGATCCCGAGACGCGCGCCCAGTCGCGAACGACGACGCCGGTCGAGAGGGCCGCTCACGAGAAGTGGCTGGAGCGTGTACTCGCTGACCCGAAACGAAAGCTCCTCATCGCAGAGCACGAGGGGAAGCCCGTTGGTCAGGTGCGGCTCGACCTCGTTCGTGACGCGACGGCGGAGCTGTCATTCGGCCTTGGGCCTGAGGCCCGGGGCAAGGCACTCGCCGCCGCGGTGTTGCAGGCGGCAGAGCCGCACGCGCGGGACCTGGGCGCCGTCACCATCCTCGCCGAGCTGCGGAAGGCGAACGAACGGAGCCGCCGCGCGTTCAAGCGGGCGGGGTACTACGGCTTCTGCGAGCACAAGCGCCCCGAGGGCGAGTTCCTTGGGTGTGAGCGCCGCGTGGTGAGGTACGGCCCGTGAGACGCGTGGTGGTGGTCGTTCAGGCGCGGCTGAAGTCGAGCCGACTGCCTGCGAAGGTGTTGCTCGACCTCGGTGGCGTCACGGCGCTCGAGCGATGCCTGCGGCGCGTAAGGCAGTTCCGACAGGTGTCCGACGTCGTGATTGCGACCTCCGATACTGCAGGCGACGAGATCATCGAGCGGGTGGGGCAGCGCCTCGGGGTCACCGTCGTTCGCGGGAGCGAGACTGACGTACTGAGCCGCTACGTCCTTGCTGCGGAGGCGTCACGCGCTGAGGTGCTCGTCCGTGTGACCTCTGACTGCCCGTTGCTGGACGTCGAGGTTTCCTCCACGGTCATCGAACGCTTCCTCGCGGATCCGGGCGCAGACTACGCATCGAACGTGATGGAGCGCCGGCTCCCGCGTGGGTTGGACACCGAGGTGATGAGCCGCGACGCCCTGTTGCGGGCCGACCGGGACGCGACGGAGCCGTCCGAGCGCGAGCACGTCACGGCACACATCTACCGGCGACCTGAGGTGTTTCGTTGTCTGTCAGTCACGCTGGCTCTGGACGAAGACCTGTCACGCCACCGCTGGACGCTCGACACGGTGGACGACTACCGGTTTCTTCACGCCGTGTTCGCCCGCCTTGGCGAGCGGGCTGATGTGCTGTCGTTTCGTCAGGTGCTCGACGCCATTGGCGGCGACGCCGCGCTGCTGGCACTCAACGCCGGCATCGTTCAGAAACCCACGTAGTTACTGCTGCTTTCGAGCGACGAGCCAGAGGTGTGACGAGAGTCGATTCGCAGCGAGGAAGTCCTGGAAGGCTCCACCGAGCTCGTCCCAGCGGTTGATCAGCACTGTCTTGAGGAACGGGTCTGGTGCCGCGTACTCGCCGGCGAGAATCTTGTTCCGCACGAGTTCCGCGTCGAGCTTGCCCGGGGTCTGCACCTCGATCGTTTCGAACCCGGACCGCTTGAACAGCTGTCCGAGGGACTCAGGGCTGAAGTAGTTCAGATGTTCGACGTCGACCGACGAGCTCTTCTCACGCAGGAGCTGAACGTCGAACCCACTGCAGCTCGGTACACTCACGACCATGAGGCCTGCCGGCTTCAGCAGCCGCGCCGCCTTCTGCAGAATCGCGGAAGGGTCGAAGAGGTGCTCGACCACTTCGAACGACGCGATGACATCGACGCTCGCGTCGGGCAGCGTCACCTTCTCGATGGGTGACTCGAGTACCTCGAGGCCGCGTTTGCGGCAGGTGCTCGCGAGGTCCGGCGTCGGCTCGACGGCGATGAAGCGTTTGAAGAACCCTCGCTTCGTCACCTCCTGTCCGAACGTGCCGAACCCGGCACCGACTTCCAGGAGCGTGCCGCCCTCTCCCCCATGCCTCCGGCAGATGTCGATCAGGCGCTCTGCGCGCGGCTTGAACAGTTTCTCCCGACGAACGTCTTCCGATGCCGGGAAGATCACGTCGTTCCAGTACGCGTAGTTCTCGGAGTTCCTGTAGTAGTGCTCAAGCACGTCAGGCGGAGGCCGGGGGTTGATGTAGATGGTCCTGCAGTTGGCACAGGACACGTACGACAGTTTGTACTTCTCCCACTCGAAGTGAGAGTCCTTCCCTCCGCAGGCAGGGCACGCCACCTTCACGAAACGTCCAAGGTGTTCGTGCAGCCGATCGATGTCGTTGGCGAACCGACGCTGCTGCTCGCTCATCAACTCCTGCGGCCGAATCTCGTTCTCCGACAGCCTTGTCGTCGTGGTCGAAGTCATCGCGCGCGTCCTTCCTTGTACTTCGCCTGGGCTGCCTCACTGAGGTGCACTGGTCCGTAGGCGGTGGGCTCGCCCCAGAGGGTGTCTTTCCACCACTTCCCATTCTCGATCCACCAGACACGTGGGTCGCGGAACGTGTCGCTGATGGCGTCGAACTCAGCCTCGGTCATGCCGACGTATTCGAGCCATCTGATCAGGTCGCTGGACTTCACGTGGTCGTACTTCCGGACCATCTCGATGCCTTGCGCGCGCGTCATATGTCCTGCGCGCACGTCCTTGCACGAGTGATCCGAGCCGCGCCCGTAGCCGAGCTTGATGAACTTCAGATAGTCGTGCATCCCGTTCTCGTGCATGTCGTCGAGGTTCGACATGCGGCGGTAGGTTCGCTCGAACGGCTGCTCCCGGGGCTTCCATCCGTACTTCTCGATCACGAGCTTCGTCTGCGGGTTTGCATCCCAGTTGACGAAGTTGCCCAGATAGATGCCTCGGACGCCCACCTGATCGATCTCGTCGTCCGACGGGTATTGCGCCCAGAGCAAGTCCTTCTCCCGGAGACCTTCCTTGAGTTCCGGGCGCCCGAGCTTCTCGAGGCCATCATCCGTGAAGTCGTCCCAGTCGTAGCCACGCAGCGCGTGCTCTAGCCGGAACTTGGCGGTGAACTCGACGAGATCGTTCAGCGAGTACATGCCCCCGAGGTCGAGGAACCCATGCTCGCCCCACATCATGAGTGGGACTTTGTAGCGAACGGCGACCTGGATTGGCGTGGTGAAGATCCCGCAGTGGCCGTGCCAGTTCATGTCGCCCTGAAGCTTGAACCCGATGCGATTCATCTTCACGAGCGTGGGAATGCTTGGCCGAACGATGACGTGGTCGCAGTCGAAGACCTCTCGCATTCGCTGCAGGTTGTACTCACCCTCGGGGAGGTAGTTGTTGCCGTGGTACGTCACGAGGAGCGGCTTGAGTCCCAGTTCGTGAACGGCCACGTGCGTCTGGTAGTAGCTGTCCTTGCCACCGCTGACGGGAATGAGGAGGTCGTAGTTCGAGCTCGACCGGTGCTCGTCCGCGATGTCCTTGAGCCAGCCGAAGCGTACTTTCCAGTCGATGGTCGTCTTGCTACCTGCAGTTCGGCAGCCTGAGCAGACGCCGGCTTCGTCGAAGGTCAGGGGGGTCGCCGAGACTGATGGGTAGACACAGCGAGAACAAAAGCGAACAGGCATGTCAGACGCGCTCCGTAGGAATCCAAGAATCTTCTTCGCAAGGGCAACCCGGTTCTCGCCTGCAGAGGCAGACGTGCCCACCCATGTTCAAGCTCCTCAAATCATGGGGCCCTCACGTTGAGCCCAGCTTTTGCCATGGCACGCTTCCCATTGCGGTCCGAGAGTTCTTTGAAGTGAAAGATGTTCGCTGCGGCGACGGCATCTGCCCCGGCCTTCACGGCCTCGGCGTAGTTCTCGTAGCGGCCCACACCACCCAGCGCGATCACCGGCACGCTGCTGACCTGCGCCACCGCGCGGATCAGGTCGAGGTCGTAGCCCGTCGCGACGCCATCGCGATCGATGCTCTGCAGGAGGATCTCGCCTGCCCCGTGCGAGACGGCCTCCTTCGCCCAGGAGGCAGCGTCGCGGCCCGTACCTTCGCGTCCGCCATCGATGAAGACTTCGAAGCCGCGCTTAGTTCGTCGCACGTCGATGCAGACGACGACCGCTTGCGCTCCGAATGCGTTCGCCCCTTCGCGAATGAGCTGCGGAGTGCGAAAGGCGCCTGTGTTGATTGCGACCTTGTCTGCACCGTTCCGGAAGCACAGGCGCATGTCGTCGATTGAGCGGATACGTCCGCCCCACGTCAGCGGCATGAAGCAGGTCTTGCTGACCTCCTCCAGGATCTGCATGGGCTCCGAGAGGTTCTTCACCTTGTGGTCGTCGCGACGAAGGTCGTAGGAACCGTCTCGTGAGATGTCGAGGTAGATGAGCTCGTCGACGTTCCACTCGTTGAAGCGCTTCGCCTCGTGGATCGGGTTGCCGACGACCTGGTGAATCGAGAACGACTCACTCCGAACGAGCATGCCGTTCTGGAGGAGCAGCACCGGAATGAGTCGGGTGCGGAGCATTTAGACCTCGAGGAACCGCTTGATCATTGCGAGGCCATGCTTCTGGCTCTTTTCGGGGTGGAACTGAACGCCGAAGACGTTGTCGCGCTCGACTGCGGAGACGAATGAATGTCCGCCGTACTCGGTCACTCCGGAGATGAGCGACTCGTCAGCGGGCTCGAACGCGAAGCTGTGCACGAAGTAACAGGTCGCCGAGGGCGCCACGGTGGCAAGGAGGCCATCGGTACGCTGGGCGACGACGTCGTTCCATCCGATGTGAGGCACGCGAACGTTCGCTGGGCGGTCGAGTCGGACCACGGCGCCGGGGAACCAGCCGAGTCCTTGATGGTCGCCAAACTCGGTGCCTCGTTCCGCCAGAAGCTGCATGCCAAGACAGATACCCAGGAAGGGTCGCTGGGCCTTGAAGGCATGGTGGTGCAGTGCCTCCGGCCAGCCCGCCGAGTGCAGCCGCACCATTGCTTCGCCGAAGGCGCCGACGCCTGGGAGGATTGCAGCGTCCACTCCCTGGAGTTCGGCCGGGCGGTCGATCACAACGGCTGTCGCCCCAAGCACGTCGATCGCATTCGCCACTGAGCGAAGGTTCCCCATCCCGTAGCTGACGATAGCGACGCGTCTCATAGTGCCTTCAGATCCTTCTTCGTGTCATCTGCGCCCCACCTCTCGAGTTGAAGCGCGGCCCAGGCTTCCATCGAGCGACCCGGCGTCACATTGGAACTCGCTCGATTGCTGAGCCAGCTGCTCATGGGGACGCCGAAACCCATTTTCGGCCGGTACGTCGCCTCGGGAACGAGCAGGTCAGCGAAGGCCCGCTTCAGGATGTACTTGCGGTCGGAGCCACGGATCTTCACGTGCGCAGGAAGCGAGAAGGCGTAGTCGAGCAGCGCGGTATCGAGAAACGGTGACCGGCACTCGAGGCTCGCAGCCATCGCTGCGCGGTCGACTTTCACGTTCAGGTCGTCGAGCAGGTACGTGCGGGCATTGATGAAGAGAATCTGGTTCAGCGTGTCTGCGCCGAGTCGAGCGGCCTCGTCAAACAGCTGGTGATACCGCTCACCAAGCGCGATGGGTGACGGCGCAAACGCCACGTCGGCTCGCTGCTGAAGCTCGGCGGGCGCGTAGAGCGTCATCCAGCTCCGCAGCCGGTCTGGAAGGTCGAGCGACGCGCGGTTCACGAAGCGGTGGGTTCTCCACCAGACCCGCGCGTCTCCCGGGCGCTCGGTCGCTGTCGACGTCACCCGGTGGATGAGGCTTCGGAGGAACTGTGGCACCCGCTCCGCAGCGGCCGCCGCAGTGAACCGTGGGTAGCCCGCAAAGGCCTCGTCACCGCCGTCGCCTGTCAGCGCCACGGAGCAGCCCGCTTCTCGCGTCAGCTTCGAGACGATGTACGTCGGGATGCAGCTCGAGTCGCCGAACGGCTCGTCGAAGTGCCAGGCGAGTTTCTCGGCGAGGTCGAACGCCTCGGCCTTCACCTTGAACTCGGTGTGTTCCGTCGCGTACCGGTCCGCAACCATTCGCGCGTACTTCGTCTCGTCGAACTCAGGCGCGCCTTCGAAGCCGATACTGAACGTCTTGATGGGCCGTGATGACTGGCTCGCCATCGCCGCCACCACGAGCGAGGAGTCGATACCACCCGAGAGGAACGCTCCCACCGGGACGTCGGCGACCATGCGGCGCTTCACCGCGGCGAAGAACAGCCGACGAACCTCGTGCTCCACCTCGCGCCAGTCGTCGTCCGTCTCGACGCGGCGTTCGCGGCCGAGCGGGAACTCCCAGTACTGCTCCTCCCGCGTCTCGCGTTTGCCGAAGTCGAGCACCTCGAAGTGCGACGGCTTCACCTTGCGAATCTGCGCGTAGAAGGTGTGCGGGGTTGGGACGTAGCCGTGCGAGAGGAACTGTCCGGCGGCTTCCGGCCACTCGCGGGTGTTCACGTCGGGATGGGCCAGAATCGCTTTGATCTCGGACCCGAAGACCAGCTTCTCGGCGTCTTCGTACACGTACAGCGGCTTCTTGCCGGTCCGGTCCCGTGCGAGGACGAGCTGACGGGTCCGCGTATCCCACAGCGCGATGGCGAACATGCCGTCGAGCCGCGCGATGCTCCGTTCACCCCACTCGAGCCACGCCTCGAGGATGACCTCGGTATCGCTGCGCGAACGAAACCGATGACCGAGTTGCTCGAGTTCGGTTCGGAGCTCCTGGAAGTTGTAGATCTCGCCATTGAAGACGACCCACACCGAGCCGTTCGCGGCCGACATCGGTTGCGCCCCGTCGGGAGTCAGGTCGAGGATCGCGAGCCTCCGGTGCCCGAAGCCTCCGCCGTCAAAGACATGGACGCCTTCGCCGTCCGGGCCTCGATGGGCGATCGTCGTCGCCATCTTGCGGATGAGGTCGGGCGGCGGCCGCCTGGCGTCGCGATAGATCACTCCTGTGATGCCGCACATGTCGGACTACAGCCTCCAAACCGCGACTTATCTGAACTTTGTGGTGTCGAGTGGGCACAGTGTGATTCATCGGCGCCGTGGAACGGTCATGTCCCTGTCCAGCTTGCCTGAGTCGCGCTGCCCGGTCGGTCGGTGACGCCCGGGTTTTTCCGGTCCTTCGGTGCGCCACCTGTCGCACGCTTTTCGTGCATGACCTGCGGAGATGAAGACGACCGGCCTGAACCCGTTCGAGCTCATAGCCTTGGCTCGAGCCCGGATCGGGCCTCCCCGCGCAGCGGCCGCTTCGACGGCTCCGGCTCGAGCGGTGAATTCGGCGCAGTTGAACGAACTCGCGATGATCAATCCGGTGGGGGCTGTCGCCAAGGGCGTGGTGAACTCGCTTCTTGGGATGACCAGCCTCGGCGACACGCTCAAGGTCTTTGCGGAGAAGATCTGAGTGCGACCTGCCGGCGAACTTCTCTACCTGACGCAGGACGGGCTGCTCGAACCCCTGATGCACAGCCAGGTGGTCCGGGTCGTTGAGCGGCTCGCGGCGCTCGGCTGGCGGTATCGAATCATCTCCCTCGAGAAGGAACGCGACCTTGCTGACGGTGCGCGGGTGCGTCGGCTCCGGCAGCGGCTCGAGCAGGCTGGCGTCGCCTGGGAGTACGTGGCGTTCGACTGGGGGCAGTCGAGTCGAGCGGCTGCCAACAACCTGGGCTTTCTCACGCAGAGAGCCCTCGAGCTCGCACAAAGCGGACGGATTCGAGGAATTCACGCGCGCGCCTATGTGCCGGCGGTCGCAGCGCTGGCGGCATGGAATGCGACTCGCATCCCCTGGATCTTCGATGCCCGCGGCTACTGGATTGACGAACGGCTGGAAGAAGGTCGCTGGTTCACGACTCCGCTCCGTCGGGCGGTCGCTCGCGGCCTCGAGCATCAGCTCTTCTCCACGGCTTCAGGCGTCGTCACGCTCACGGAGCTTCAGGCTCGGGATGTCGAGGCGCGCTTCAAGCCGCTTGTTCCTCGCCCGGTGCGGTGCATCACGACGCTCGCCGACTTCGATGACTTCGTTCGTCGACCGCTCGCCGAGCTGCGTTCGGTGCCAACCGAGGCGGTTGATCGGCTGCGACATCAGCGCGTCGTCGCGATCGTCGGGTCGATCAACAGATCCTACCTCGTCGATGAGACCCTCGACCTCGCGCGAAGGACGCTCGAGCGCGGACCGGGCATGCACCTGCTGGTCTTGAGCGGCCAGCGTGACGAGTACCGTCGTCGGCTCCTGGCGCTCGGGGTTCCCGAAGCGAGGTTCACGATTGTACGCGCGGAGCATGACGCGATGCCGCAGTGGCTCTCGCTGGTGGAGTGGTGCCTGCTGCTGCTGCAGCCGAACAGCACGGCGAAACGTGCGTCGATGCCCACCAAGCTGGGAGAGTTGTTCGCGAGCGGAGTTCGGCCCCTCCAGTTCGGATGCAACGTCGAAGTGAGCGAATGGGTCCGACGAGCGGGGACCGGCTTCGTGCTCCCTGACGTGTTGCCGGCCAGCCTTGACGAGGCTGCCACGAGAGTCGTCGCGACCGACACCCTGTCGGCCGACGAGATCGAGAAGGCGCGACAGACGACCGCACCTCACTTCAGCCTGGCCGCCGGGAGCGCTCGGTACGACTCGCTCCTGGCCGAGGTCTTCGGTCGCTGAACCGATTCAGCGCACGAAGACGGAGCCCGCCGCGCCCGGTTGCCCGTTTCCACCGTTCCCGGCTCCTGCCAGGCCTCCTCCGACGAAGAGGTTGCCAAGAGGCATCGTCAGGGGACTGCCTCCGTCCGGCGCCTCGAGGTGGACGCGGCCGCCTGCCCCGCCACCACCACCACCAGCCAGCCTCCCGCTGGCCATGACGCCCGCACCGTTCCCACCCCGGCCGCCGAGTGCCGAGATCGATCCCTGGTTTTCGAATCGGTCGACCCTGAAAACCCAGGTTCCTCCTGCCCCGCCGCCACCACCACCTCCGAGGCCACTCGAGCCCACAGGTGTTCCGCCGTTGGTCCCGTCGGCCGACAGCTGGCCGGCGTTGGTGAAGCGACGCGTCGACACCCTCACGATGCCCCCACCGACGCCACCACCGCCCTGACACGCCTCAGGCGTCAGAGCGACCTGGAGGGTTCCCGAGGAGCCGCCGCCACCACCACCCTCTTGAGGCGTCACCCCGGCGTCAGCTTCGAACAGGCCCCCCAGGCCCCCGTCCGAGAGGCTCGACCCGAACTGGCCGCCGCCGCCTTCACCCCCGTTCCCGCCGTTTGCCCCACCACCTCCGCCCGCCATGGCGCCGGCCCCCCAACCGCCAGAACGACCCCCGCCCGGACTTGCCAGACTGCACTCGCAACACCCGCTGGTTCCGTTCGAGGAATGGGGGCCTCCCGCTCCGGCAACCGGAACCGAGGTGAGCGTGTTGCAACTGCCCCCGCGCCCTCCGGTGCCACCTCGAGCTCCGCCTCCGGCCCCCGTCACGGGCTGCGGGGCTGTCTGTGGGGCACACGCGGCGGAGCCTCCCGTGGAGTAGGGCGCCGCCTGTGGTGCTTGCGCGAACCACTTCGCGTCACTCGTCACCTGGACCGACGTCGCCGATCGAATCGTCGTGTCATTCGCGAGGAGCACCCCGCGGTCCGCAAAGATGATGTCGCCTCCCGCGCTCACCGTCGTTCGCGGCCCGAGCTCGATGGTGCCGGTTGACTCCACCCGAAGCCAGTTGCGCGTCTCCAGCGTCATGTCCGCCGGGACGATGAGCCGCCCCATGTTTCCGACCGTCAGGCAGTCGTACGTCGCCCGGCTCCCTGAGAGGGTTGTCGGTGTCGTGATGGTGATGATGGGCGGCGCGGTGCACCCAGACCACACCCCGCGCGTGCACGCCTCCATGCCCTCCCCACACGCGTTGCTGCAGGAGCGGGAGATCGTGTCGACCACTCCGTCACAGTCATCGTCCCGGTTGTTGCAGGTCTCCAGCGCGTTCGGGTTCGCGTCGGCCCGGGAGTCATCACAGTCGCCCATCACCGTCACGAACCCCGCCGCTGGGATCTGACACGTCGTCGCCACGTTGCGGGCGTCTCCGAAGCCGTCGCCGTCGGCGTCCCGGTAGAACGTCGCCTTCACGCCCTCGTCCACCTGGCCGTCGCAGTTGTTGTCGCGCGCGTCGCACACCTCCGCTCGCCCCGGGTACGTCGTCGGATCGGAGTCGTTGCAGTCACCGCCCCGCGCCACGAAGTTCGCCGGAGCCGTACACCGGTCGAGCGACAGCCCCGAGTTCCCGTAGCCGTCTCCATCGCCATCGACGAACCACGTCGTCACCGCGCCCTCGTCGACCTGCTGGTCGCAGTCGTTGTCGCGCCCGTCGCAGATCTCGTTCGCGCCCGGGAACCGCGCCGGATCCGCGTCGTCGCAGTCGATGCAGCTGCTCCCGTCACCGTCCGCGTCGAAGCACCCGCACCGCCCCGCCGAGATGAGCCCACAGCGCGCGGGGGAGGGACATTCCGCGTCGGTGCGGCACTCGGTGCACCGGTTCCCCAGGCACACCAGCCCCTGCCCGCAGTCCGCCGTCTCCACGCACGACTCCGTCACGGCCGGCGTCGACCGCGTGCAGCCCGCAGCCAGCACCACCATCAGCCCAGTCGTCACGATGCGCATCTTCGTCGCCCCCTTCAGGCCCCACGCTGTCGTGCATTTCGTAAGGGCCTCGCGCGCGGTTTGCCCTCGGCAGATTGTGCCGTGCTCGTGGACGAAAGCGCTTCCGCTGGGACGAGAACGGCGGGGTCAGTCGAAGACGTCGGCTGGCCGTTTCGCCGTCACGAGGCGCGTGGCCCAGCGTTGCAGCGTCCCCACCGAGGCCGTCTGGATGCGCCGAACGGCCGTTCGACCGGGGGGCTTCCCAAAGCGGGTCTTCCAGAGCGCGAGAATCAGGGTCGTCGTGGCCTCTCGTGTGCCTGCTTCCTTGCCCTCGGCGAGCCCCTCCGCCCGGCCTTCCGCCCGGCCTTCCGCCCGGCTCTCCGCCCGCCACTCCTCGATGATCGGCGCCGCGATCTCCGGGTGCCTGCGCCGGTACTCCCTCAGGGACATCACCTCGAACGTCGCTTCGACCCGTTCCCGTTGTGCAGTGCTCATGGGCAAGGCCTGAAGATACCTCAGCGTCAGTTCCAGGTGATGGGGGGCCTGCGAACGAACCGTCTCAATGGTGAGGCGCATGGCATTCAGCCCCTGGTCGAGCCTTGAAAGGTCGGTCGACGTGCTCAAGGCCCACCACGCCAGTCGCGCCACAGCCGGACCCCGCCGTGACCGGAGCGCCTCACCATCGAGCTGAGACAGATCATCGACGACCAACCGAAGCTGCGGCAGGAACGCACGCACCTCAGCCACCAACTCGGGGGGCCCGTCGAACAGCGCCTCGAGCGTCGTCGGCCCGCGCCACCCTCCCGGGACGTTCGCCATCACCAACGGAATGATGAGTGGCAACCGACGCGCCCTCGGCGCCGCCGCGAGCCGCGCCGTCCAGAACGCCGTGACGTACCGCAGCACCCGGAACGGCATGTGCCAGGGCGCTGTCCGCTGGTGCTCGAGCAGGAGAAAGACCCGCATGTCACCTGAGGCGCTCGCCACCTGGAACACCGCGTCCGATTCCCAGGACGACAGCTTCGGGTCGATGAACCGCGCCGACACCGCCTCGACCCGCCGGAGGTTCAGCTGCTTCACCACTGACCTCGGCAGCATGGCCCGCACCTGCGCGGCAACCACCCCCGGATGCACGAAGACCGCGCGCACGTACGCGTCGTGCTGCATGGTCTGGCCCGTCTTCGCTTGCTTTCCCATCGCCCGCCTCCCGCGGGCCGTCCCCGAAAACAGGAGGCACCGTGGGCCGGTTCCCCAACCGACCCACGGCGCCTTCGACTGGTCGAGCGCTCACCCCCGACGGCCCCCACCACCTCCGCCCGACGACCGGGCTTCAGAGCAGGGGTGGTGCCAGCGGGCTCGAGCGCCAAGCGTGCGGAAGGGTGGGGCGAGGCGCTCCGGGTTCAGAGACTGGAGCGTCCACGCCCGTCCAGCTCTCACCGGCTGAGAACGCCGAGCCTGTCAGGGCTCGGCGAAGACGTCACCGGGCGCCCTCGCGGTCTGGGCCTGCACGAGCCATCGTGTGAGGGTCGCCGTGTCCGCCTGCTCGAGACGCGCGCGCACCTCGTCGCTCGCGGGTGCTCCGAAGCGAGCCGGCCAGATCGCCATCATCGCCTCGACCAGCCCGGCCCGTCGGCCCTCCTCGCGGCCATGCTCGCGCCCTTCCCGACGGCCATGGACCCACCCGAGGAAGCGGCCCAACTCCACGTCGACGTCGATGAACTTCTCCGGGTGCTCGCGGCGATACTCGTCGATCGGAATCAGCTCGAAGGTCGTCGTAATCGTCTGTCGTCCGGAGTCGCTCATCGGCAGTGATTGTAGATACGTCGCGGTCTGCAGGAAAAGCCCCGGCGTCTGCTCGAACGCCGCCCGCATCGTCGGCAGCATCGCCGTCGCCTCGCGGTCGATCTTCGAGAGGTCCGTCGACACGCTCAAGGCCCACCACATCAGGTGCGCACCAGGAGGCCCCGGACGCGCAAGCACCTTCGCGACGTCGAGCTGGGACAGGTCGTCGATGACCAGCTCGAAGTGCGGAAGGAACGGCTTGAGTGCCGCCACCAGCTCCGGAGGGCCGTCGAGGAGGTCCGAGAGGCTCCGCGCGCCACGCCAGCCGCCGGGCACGTTGGCCACCACCAGCGGAATCACGAGCGGAAGCCGGCGCGCCGAAGGGTTCGCCTCGAACTTCGAGTGCCAGAACGCCGTCAGGTACCGAAGCACGCGCAAGGGCATGTGCCAGGGCGCCGTTCGCTGATGCTCGAGCAACACGAAGACCTTCACGTCGCCCGAAGCGCTGGACACCTCGAAGACCGCGTCTGACTCCTGCGCTTTCAGCCGCTCGTCGATGAACCGCGCAGATTTCGCGTCGGCCTCGTCGAGCTCGAGCAGCTTCCACACCGCCTCCGGAAGCACCGCGCGGACCTGGGCCCCCAGCAGCCCCGGATGAATGAGCACCACCCGCACGTACGCGTCGTGCGGCGTCTCGTGCGTGTCCATCCTGGCGCTTCCGTCCTTCTCGTCGTTCGCCATCGCCCGCCTCCCGCGGGCCGTCCCCGAAAACAGGAGGCACCGTGGGCCGGTTCCCCAACCGACCCACGGCGCCTTCGACTGGTCGAGCGCTCACCCCCGACGGCCCCCACCACCTCCGCCCGACGCGCTGACTTCAGAGCACGCACGGTGCCAATCGCCCGCGCTCGCAACCGGGCTCACCCGCTCAGCTCTCCTTCGACTGGAGCACGCACGCCCGTCCGCCTCTCGGAAGGTGAGAGAGACTCCCGCGACTCGTTGCGCCTTTGGACCTCGTCCCCTACAAGCCGCGCGCGTATGTCTCGCTACGATCCCTCCGTCATCGAACCGAAGTGGCAGGACCAGTGGGAAACGAAGCGTCCCTTCAAGACGCCCACCGACCTCGCCGAGCTGAAGAAAAAGCCCAAGTTCTACGTGCTCGACATGTTCCCGTACCCCTCGGGCGCGGGCCTCCATGTCGGCCACCCCGAGGGCTACACCGCCACCGACGTCGTCGCCCGCCTCAAGCGCATGCAGGGCTTCAACGTGCTCCACCCCATGGGCTGGGACGCCTTCGGGCTTCCCGCCGAGCGCGCTGCGGTCCGCGACGGCCTCCACCCGGCCGTCATCACCAGGCGCAACGTCGACAACTTCCGCCGACAGATCAAACGCCTCGGCTTCTCCTACGACTGGGATCGCGAGGTCGACACCTCGGCCCCCGACTACTACCGCTGGACCCAGTGGATCTTCTTGAAGCTCTACGAGAAGGGCCTCGCGTACATGGCCGAGGTCCCGGTGAACTGGTGCCCCGCCCTCGGCACCGTGCTCGCCAACGAAGAGGTCAAGGACGGCAAGTACGTCGAGACCGGTGACGCCGTCGAGCGCCGCCTCATGAAGCAGTGGATGCTCAAGATCACCGCCTACGGCGATCGCCTCCTCGAAGACCTCGACGGCCTCGACTGGCCCGACGGCATCAAGGAGATGCAGCGCAACTGGATCGGCAAGTCGGAAGGCGCCGAGGTCACCTTCCAGGTGCAGGGCGCAAGCGCCTCCTTCGTCGTCTTCACCACCCGCCCCGACACCCTCTTCGGCGCCACCTACTGCGTGCTCGCTCCGGAGCACCCGCTCGTCTCCACCATCACCACCGCCGCCCAGAAGGCCGCCGTCGACGCCTACGTCACCGAGGCGAAGAACAAGAGCGAGCTCGCCCGCAAGGAGGACGTCAAGACCAAGACCGGGGTCTTCACCGGCGCGCATGCGGTCAACCCCGCGACGGGAAAGCCCGTGCCCGTGTGGATCGCCGACTACGTGCTCGCCAGCTACGGCACCGGCGCCATCATGGCCGTCCCCGCCCACGATGAGCGCGACCACGCGTTTGCGAAGACCTTCGGCCTCCCCATCGTCGAGGTGGTGAAGGGTGGAGCGGACGTCCAGGTCGAGGCCTTCACGGCTCCCGGCGTCGCCGTGAACTCCGGCCTCCTCGATGGCCTCGGTACCCTCGACGCCAAGAAGAAGATGACCGCGTGGCTCGAAGAGAAGGGCCTGGGCAAGAAGCGCGTGCAGTACCAGCTCCGCGACTGGCTATTCTCCCGCCAGCGGTACTGGGGCGAGCCGTTCCCCATCATCCACCTCGAAGACGGCACCATCGCCACCGTGCCCGAGGCCCAGCTCCCCGTGGAGCTGCCCCACGTCGACGAGTTCAAGCCCACCGCCGACGGCCGCCCACCGCTCGCGCGCGCTGGAGATGCCTGGCTCGGCGTCACGCTCCCCGATGGCCGCAAGGGCGTGCGCGAAGTGAACACGATGCCGCAGTGGGCCGGCTCCTGCTGGTACTACCTGCGCTTCCTCGACGCGAAGAACACCCAGCGCGCGTGGGACCCGGAGATCGAGAAGTACTGGATGCCCGTCGACCTCTACGTCGGCGGCGTCGAGCACGCCGTGCTCCACCTGCTCTACGCCCGCTTCTGGCACAAGGTGCTCTTCGACTGCGGCCTCGTCTCGACGAAGGAGCCGTTCCAGAAGCTCTTCAACCAGGGAATGATCCTCGCGTACTCGTTCCAGGACGAGCGCGGGAAGTACTACTCCCCCAGCGAGATCGACGATCGCGAAGACGGCGCGTTCGTGAAGACCTCCGGCGAGAAGGTGAAGAAGCAGATCGAGAAGATGTCGAAGAGCCGCTTCAACGTCGTCTCGCCCGATGACGTCATTCGCGAGTACGGCGCCGACACGCTCCGCTTGTACGAGCTCTTCATGGGCCCCCTGGAGCAGGTCAAGCCCTGGGAGATGAAGAACGTCCAGGGCTGCCTGCGCTTCCTCGAGCGTGTCTGGCGGCTGTGCGTGGACGTGGAGACCGACGGGCTCAACGCCAAGCTCTCCGACGCGGGGCCTGAGACCGAGCCGGAGCTCCACAAGGCGCTGCACAAGTGCATCCAGCTCGTCGAGCGCGACACCCTGGCCATGCGCTTCAACACCGCCATCAGCCACATGATGACGTTCGCGAACGAGGCCACCGGGGCGAAGGCGCTCCCGAAGTCCATCGCTCGCACGTTCATGTCGGTGCTCGCGCCCTACGCGCCCCACCTCGCCGAAGAGCTGTGGAGCCGGCTGGGCGGTGAGGGCCTCGTTTCCATCGCGCCGTGGCCCACGTTCGACCCCGCGCTGGTCGCCGAGAACACCGTTACCTACGCCGTGCAGGTGCTCGGCAAGCTCCGCTCGGAGCTCCAGGCCTCGATCGCCGCCACCGAAGCCGAGGTGCGCGCGCTCGCCGAGGCAGACCCGAAGGTGAAGCCCTGGCTCGAGGGGAAGACGGTGAAGAAGTTCGTCTTCGTCCCCAAGCGGCTGGTGAACTTCGTGGTGGGGTGACGTGTCCCGCGGGCTGGTGCTCGGTGTGGTGCTGGCGCTGACGGCCTTTGGCTGTGGCTACCGGTTCCGCGCGCCCGCGAGCGATCTGCCCAGCGGAGTCACCGCCGTCCATGTCCCGGTCTTTGCGAACGCCACGAGTGAGCCGGGGGCCGAGGGCTTCTTCACCCAGGCGCTCCGGGAGCAGTACCTGCGCGCGGGTCGGCTGGGTGGGGAGGGGAGTGTCGGTCGCATCGAAGGCACGCTCCTCTCGGTGGCCTCCGGACCGCTCGTTTCCAGCCCCGGCCGGCTGCCGAACTACCGCTTCCAGGCCACGGTGCGGCTCGTGCTCTTCAAGGACAGCGTGGCGGTGAACACCGTGCAGGTGAGTGGGGGAGAGGACTACCCCGCCGGCGCCGACGTGCTGTCCTCCGAGACGAACCGTGGCGCGGCGTTGCGTCGGCTCGCGGACACGTTGATGCGCGAAGGCGCCGAGCGGCTCGCCACAGGTTGGTGAGGGATCTCACACCGGCATGGCCGCGGTCAGCTCATCCCATTTGCGCACGCGATAGTCGTCCGGGCCGACGACTTCGACGAGGGCGCTGCGAACGATCGTGCGGTCGAGGCGGGACCCCATCATCGAGAGGAGCCGCTCGACGTCGACGAGGTCCTTCCCGCGGAAGGAGAGCATCTTGAAGGTCGCGGTATCTTCTGGGCTCAGCACGTCGATGGGCACTCCGAGCAGCTCGACCCGATGGCGTCGCGTCGCCGCGCGGTCGTGCGCTGGAATCGAGTTGAAAAACAAGTCGACTGGGAGTCCCCGGAACGACCCTCGTGCATCGCCTCGCTCTCGAGCGCTCGCGGTTGCTTCCATCAGATCGATGGAGAGCCCCGCCGCCACCAGCACCTCCAACGCGTTCTGCGCCGCCTCCCCAGGCACGAACACGTTGATGTCCACGTCGTGCGTACCGCGAGCGGCACCAAAGAAGCCGTACGCGATGGCGCCGCCAATGGCGTAGGGAATGCCCGCCACCTGGAGCGCCCGCGCAAAGTGAACTGCCGCTTCAGTCGCGTCCATGGGACCGGTACTTCTTCACGACCGCGAGCCAGTGGGAACTGCGCTCGGCGGGGGCCGACAAGACGGCCGCTCCGTCGGGCCGCGCTCGGAGAATGGCCATCGTGTCCCGACACACCGACGCCAGCACTTCCCCGCGTTCCTTGACGGACAGCCCGCGGAGCGGAGCGACGTCGTCTTCCACCTCCTCCGCGAGGGTTCGCCGTTGCCGCTCGAGGCGCTCCAGAAATCGAGCCGTGCGATCGTCGCGCATGCCTTGAGTCTACCCCCGAAAACACGTCGGCCGGCGAGTCACCCACGCGGTGGGCGTCTCGTCGGCCGAAGAAGTTCCACCCGGAACCACTTACTTCGCGGCGGGCGCGGGCTTCTTGGTGTCGAGGTTGTGGCTCATGCGGCCGATGAGGCGCGAGGCCGACTTCGCGTGCAGCACGCCCTTCGAGGCGGCGCGGTCGATGAGGCGGGTGGCGGCCTTCACGGCCTCCTTGGCCTTGGCGGCGTCACCCGACGCGGTGGCCTCGCGAGCGGCCTTGAGGGCGGCGCGGAACTCGGCCTTCACGTAGGTGTTGCGCAGCTTGCGCTTGAGGGACTGGCGGTGCCGCTTGGCGGCTGAGACGGTGTTGGCCACGGAGACTGCTCCTTGACTGAATAATGAAGAGCCGCGCCCTTACCCGCCGGCCCCCCCACGGTCAAGGGCTCCCCGTGGCTTTGGCGGCCTTCTCCTCGGCTTTCGCCTCGTCCCAGAAGCGGTCCATCTGCTCCAGGCTGGCCTCACCGAAGGGAATTCCGGCCGCTTCCAGCTTCGCCTCGACCCGGTGGAAGCGCGCCGTGAAGCGCTTGTTGGTGCCCCGCAAGGCGTCCTCCGGCGGGCTGTTCAGCTTTCGCCCCACGTTCGCCAGCGCGAACAGGACGTCGCCCAGCTCGTGCTCGATGGCGGCGCGGTCCTTCGAGGCGATGGCCTCGTCGAGCTCCTTCAGTTCCTCGTCCACCTTCGCCCGCACCCCCGACACGTCCGGCCAGTCGAAGCCGACGCGCGAGGCCTTCTCGGTGAGCCGCTCGGCCCGTTGGAGCGCGGGAGCCCCCGAGGGCACCCCGTCGAGCACGCTCCCCACGCGCCCCGTCTTCGCTTTGCGCTCGTCGGCCTTCAACTTCGCCCAGTTCTGGAGCACCTGCTCCGCGCCCTCGACCCGCTCCTGCCCGAAGACATGCGGGTGTCGCCGCTCGAGCTTCTCGGCGATCGCGTTGGCCACGTCGGCCAGGTTGAACTCGCCCTTCTCGGTCGCCAATTGGGCGTGGAAGACGATCTGGAAGAGCAGGTCGCCGAGCTCCTCTGCCAGCGGCCGCCAGGGCCCTCCGTCGGCCACCCGGTCCATTTCGTCGAGCACCTCGTAGGTCTCCTCCACGAGGTAGGGCCGGAGGCTCCGCAGGTCCTGCTCCTTGTCCCACGGGCACCCGTCAGGTGCCCGAAGCCGCCGCATCACCTGCACCAACCGCTCGACCGCTGCGCCGATGTCCGACATGGGCTGGGGCCTGTAGCACGCCGCCACGACGTCGAAATACGCAGAGCTTTGCGGACCCTGCGCTACATTAGACCCCGCTTGCATGAGAACCTTCGCGTGCGCCTGCATCGTGCTGCTCGCTGGCAGCGGCCTCGCTCAGGTCGAGCTGGTCGATCCTGACGCGCCGGGCGTGCGCCCGACGAAGAAGCCCACGCTCGATGAGCCGGATCCCTCCGCGACCACCGAGGAGGAAGAAGACGACACGCCCATCATCCGCGCTGGCACCGGTGCTGCCGGCAAGAATCAAGACGCGGGCGTGAAGGACCTCAAGGACAAGCTCGAGGAGCTCAAGCCCCTCGAGACCAGGCCGGTCGTCGAGCGCCCACCCCCACCGCCCATCGAGACCCGCGTCATCACCGACACGGACCTCGATCTCGCCTGGCAGGTCTGGCGCGCCGCGAACGAGAAGGCCTCGAGCGACATCAAGGGAGAGCAGGTCGCCCGCCAGCGCCTCCTCGAGTTGAAAGACGAGCTCGGCGCCTCGAACCTCGAGACGTGGGCGGTCGGTTTGCTGCGCGCGGCGGAGGCCCACGAAGAGAAGGGTGACTCTGGCGGCGCGGTGGAGATCGCGCTCACCGCCACCCAGCTCGCGCCGGATCTCCCGGCGACCTGGGTGAGCCTGGCGCGGGTGTACTTTTGGGGCGATCCGTCGGACTTCGGCCGGTACCTCGGCGCCCTCAAGGACGCCCTCGTCGCGCAGGTGGCGGATCCCCGCTACGCCCGCAGCGCGCTCGCCGATTTCATCACCACGCTGCTGTTCGCGCTCACCATCACCACCCTCGTGGTGCTCGTCGTGCTGGCCGTGCGGCGCGGCGCCTACGCGCTCTACGACTTCCACTTCATCTTCCCGCGTGTGGCGTCGCGGTGGCAGACGGGCGCGCTCGCGGTGGTGCTCCTCTCGTTGCCCATCGTCTTCCGGCTCGGGCTGGTGCCCGTGCTGCTGGTGCTATTCTTCGCGTTGGCGCTGTACCTGACGCTGGCCGAGCGCGCGGTCGTCGCGGTGCTCATCGGGTTGTTGGGCCTGGTGCCGACGGTGGCAGGGCTCGCGGTCGACCGTCTGGCCTTCGCTGGCACGCGCGCCGAATCACTCTTCGCCCTCGAGCGCGGCGGCCCCGGCTCCGAGCCCTTCGCCGCCGAGCTCACCCGCCTCGAGAGCGAGGACAAGGCCTCGTACGCGGAGTTGATGGCGCTGGGCCGATATGACTTGCGTCGCGGGCGCATCACGCCGGCCATCAAGGCCTTCCGCAAGGCGCTCACCATTCGCCCGAACGATCCCGCGGCGCGCATCAACCTCGGCATGGCCATGGTGCTCGACGGCGATCTCGAGAACCCGCGGGCGCTCTTCGAAGAGGGTGGCAAGGCCGCGCCGAACCTCCCGCAGGCGCCGTACAACCTCGGCCGCCTCACCCAACATCGACTGGCGGTGCTGGGTGACAAAATCGCCGGCGAGGTGGACGTCATCGCGAGCGCGCTCTTCTCCGCCCGGACCATCGACCCCACCTACAAGTCGCTCTCGAAGGACGCCGATGGCACACCGCGCTCGATGGCCGCCAACGTGTACCTGCAGTCGGTGCCGCTGCCGCTCGAGGAGTACCTCGAGGAAGCGCGGGCGCCCGACGCGGCGAGGCGGGTGAAGAGCCAGGTGCTCCAGCTCCTCACCGGCGAGGTGAACGAGACGCTCGCGCTGTTGTACCCGGGGCTCCTCGCGCTGCTGGTGCTGGGCTTTGGTTCGCTCGCCGGAACCATTCACGCCGCCAAGGTGTGCGCCAAGTGCGGGCGAGCCGTGAGCAAGCGCGGCGACCCCGACGTCTCGGTCGGCAGCCTCATGTGCACCCAGTGCGTGAACGTCTTCGCCCGCAAGAACGTGGCGGCGCCGTCGCTGAAGGTCCGCAAGCAGCTCGAGGTGGCGCGCTACCAGAGCCGCTTGGAGCGCACCGGCTCGATCTTCGGTTTCCTCTGCTCCGGCATGGGTCACGTCTTCGCGGGCTTCCCGGCGCGGGGCACGTTCTATGGGTTCCTCTTCATCGCGCTCTTGACGGGCGCGGTGCTGCGCGACGGCGTCATCCGGCCGCCCTTCGAGTCGTTGCCGCTGGTGGTGCGCATGGTGCCGCTGGGGCTGCTGCTGGTGCTCGTCTACGTGCTCACCCTGCGTGGCCTGCGCAAGAAGCAGGGAGCGGGGTAGGCCATGGCGCTCAAGGGCACCCTCAAGGACTTCGGCATCGCCGACATCCTCCAGCTCATCGGCCAGCAGCAGAAGACGGGCATTCTGTCTCTCTCCAACAAGGGCGAGAGCGTCAACGTCTCGTTCAAGGACGGCAACATCGTTCGCGCCGAGTCCACCTCGCGCAACCGCAAGGACCTCATCGGCACCATGCTGGTGGCGGCCAACCTCATCACCGAGAGCCAGCTCGAGTTCGCCCTCGAGACCCAGAAGCGCACGCTCCAGCGCCTCGGAGACGTGCTCGTCGGGCAGAGCAGCCTCTCGGCCGAGAAGTTCAAGGCGATGGTGGCGCTGCAGACGAGCGAGACGCTCTACACGCTGTTCGGGTGGAAGTCGGGCACCTACGCCTTCGAGGTCAGTGACATCGACTCCGACGGCGCCTTCGCCCCGCTGCGCGCCGAGTCGGTGCTGATGGAGGGCTTCCGCCGCGTCGACGAGTGGCCGGTGGTGAAGAAGCGCATCGTCTCTGACGCGATGACGTTCGAGAAGATCAAGGAGCTCCCGCCGCCCGCCCTCGAGAAGGACGACTTCGACGACGCGCTCGACGACGCGTTCGCGGAAGAGAAGAAGGAGATCAACAAGGGCGAGTTCCAGTCCGTGGGCGACAACGAGCGCCGCGTGTACGAGCTCATCGGCCCGGGCCGCACCGTCACGCGCATCATCGAGCTGTCGATGCTGGGCGAGTTCGAGACCTCGAAGGCGCTCTGCAACCTCATCAACCTCGAGTACGCGCGCGGCAACGCGGTCGCTGGAGAGGCCGCGGGTGATGGAAAGCCCTCACGGCTCAAGTCGGCGGTGGCGGCGTTCGGGCGCATCGCGGTGTCGATGCTGGTGGTGGGCGCGCTCCTCGTCGTCTTCACCCGGGTGGACTTCGGCGCCTTCCGGCTCGGCAGCTCCGGTGGCACCACCTACACCGATCCCGCGGCCCAGCGCTTCGCCTCGGTGTCGCAGATGTCGCGGCTCACCAACGCGCTCGAGGTCTACCGGCTCGAGAAGGGGCAGCTGCCGGACTCGCTGGCGCAGCTGGTGGATTCGGGCATCGTGACGGCCGATGACGTTCGCTACCCGTGGCGAGACGACTACTACTACCGGCGTGATGGCGCGGTGTACGTGCTGCTGCCGCCGCTGCGCTGACGGGTCAGGGGACGGAAGGGCGCTTCGTCAACGGGTGATGCCCGACTTGCGCGCACCCGAGCCGATGCGTTACCCGTCCCCTCTGCCTCTCGAACGGAGCCTCGCCATCGAATCGAAGTCCATGCACGTCGATCTCGCCGACACCGACGTCGCGCGAATGCTGGCCGGGGCCCAGAACGAGAACCTCAAGCTGGTGGAGCGCCGCCTCGGGGTTCGGGTCGGCCAGCGCGGCACCGAGCTGCACCTGACCGGGCCGGAAGCGGCGGTGTCGAGCGCGGTGCGGCTCTTCGAGGGGCTGGCGTCGGCGCTCAAGAGCGGGCGGTCGGTTTATCGGGAGGACGTCGAGCAGGCGCTCAAGGCGATGGGGCAGGGCGGAGACGAGAACCTCCGCTCGCTCACGCTCTCACCGATCCTCACCCAGAAGGGCGGCCGTCACGTCACGCCCCGCAGCCTCTCGCAGCAGAGCTACGTGGAGCTGATTCGCACCAACGACGTCGTCTTCGGCATGGGCCCGGCGGGAACGGGGAAGACGTACCTCGCGATGGCGATGGCGGTGCAGGCGCTCACCGAGCGCAAGGTGAAGCGGATCGTCCTGGCGCGGCCGGCGGTCGAGGCGGGAGAGAAGCTGGGCTTTCTGCCGGGCGATCTCGCCGAGAAGGTGAACCCGTATCTGCGGCCGCTCTACGACGCGCTCCACGACATGATGGATGCGGAGCGGGCGGCGGCGCTCATCGAGCAGGGCGTGATCGAGGTGGCTCCGCTGGCGTTCATGCGCGGGCGCACGCTCAACGACTGCTTCGCGATTCTCGACGAGGCGCAGAACACCACCGTCGAGCAGATGAAGATGTTCCTCACCCGCATTGGCTACCACTCGCGCGCCGTGGTGACCGGTGACGTGACGCAGATCGATCTCCCGGTGGGCAAGCAGTCGGGTCTCGTGCATGCCGCGCGCATCTTGAAGGGCGTCGAAGGCGTGGCGTTCGCGCACTTCACCGACGTCGATGTCGTCCGGCACCCGATCGTCGCCGAGGTGATCAAGGCCTACGCCCGCGACGAGGCGACCCCGGTGGTGGAAGCGCCCATCGCGCCGCGTCCGTCGCGGCCGTCGCCGCCCCGCAAGACGAAGGAAACGCCGGTCGGCCAGGCAGCCCGTTGAAGAAAGCGCTCCGGTCCCCTGAACGCCGATCTCCTTCGCCAGGCGTCGTCAGAGGCCCTTGAAACACCGACAAGTATCCCTGCGGGCCTCTTCTTCGTCGCGCGGCTCGAAGCTCGCCGTTCGGGCTCGGTCGGCTTTCTTCAACGGGCAGCCAGGGCGGCGGGGCACTGCTCCGAGGGCCTGCCGACCAGTTGACGGTTTTGCGTCAACCGGTGGACACCCTGGGAGCGAGCCCGCCTCGTTTCCCCGGGGCGCGGCGGTCCGTGAGGGTCGGCCAGGGCCTCAGAATCACTCCAGCGCCGTGTGCGCCTGAACACGCGAGGTGGCACGTGGCGCAGACAGGTGGCCTCAGGCACTGACCAATCGGACGGCAACCCCTCGATTTCCCCTCTCTTCCGGCAGGCCCACGCAATGCAAGCCCACCGGGGGTCGTGCATCGAAGCAGTGGCTGGTCACCCGCGGAGCCTCCCATGCGCTTTGCCCTTCTGCTGGCGCTGTTCGCCCTCGGGTGCACGAAGGCCTCGACGCAGACGTCCGCCGCCCAACCGCTCGAGCCGGTCACGACCTGCACTTCGGTCGACGGAGCCCGGCTCGGCGCGCTGCCCCTCACGCTCGATGTCGGTGGCGTCGAGGTGGCCTTCGCCGAGTGGAGCGTGCCCGACGAGACCTCGACCGACGTCGTTGGCTTCGCGGCGCATCTCCCTGGTGACGTGATGGTCACGGTGAAGGCTGGTGATGAGGAGTTCCACAGCACCGCGCCGCGCTGGACCCACCCCCGTGGCATCTCGGGTCCGCGCGTGCACCCGGTCGACCGCATCACCTTCTGCCGCCTCGCCACTCCCGCCGTGGTCGCCGCCCGGTAACGCGGGTTGACCCCCGGGGAGGGGCGGCATATGTGCGCCTCGCCCTCACCGTCGTTGGTGCGGGCCCACCCCGTCTGCACCCCTCCGCGGACGTCCTGGTGGATTGGAGTCTTCCCCGGAGTGGGCGAAGCGAGTTGGTCATGTCGGTGCAGTCAGAGAAGAAGCAGGAGTTGGTGGTCAAGTTCCGGACCCATGAGAAGGACACGGGGTCGCCCGAGGTGCAGGTCGCGCTGCTGTCCGAGCGCATCACCCACCTCACGGAGCACTTCAAGGGGCACAAGAGCGATCACCACAGCCGCCGCGGCCTGCTCAAGCTGGTTGGTCAGCGGCGCCGGCTCCTCGACTACCTCAAGGGCAAGAGCCCCGACCGGTACAAGAAGCTGATCGACGGACTCGGCATCCGCAAGTAAGCGAAGCAGCACGGAGGGCGTCGGGTGGTCCGACGCCCTTCTTCGTTTCAACTCCAGACGCGAGCGGCGGGTGAAGCTCCTTCGTTTTGGTTTTCTGTTCGGAGTCGCCGAGGGCCAGGTCTTCGGCGCCTGCGATCAGGGATCAAGACGGTGGGACCGCCCCTCGGGCCTGGGTCACCCGCGGTGACGCGCAGCCTTCGGGCCGCCGCCGCCGCACACCAGGAGCAACTCCATGGCAGTCATCACGAAGAAGGTGCAGATCGGGAACGCTGAGCTCGTGCTCGAGACGGGCAAGCTGGCGAAGCAGGCGGACGGCTCGGCGACGGTTCGTTTCGGCGACACGGTGCTGCTCGCCACGGCGGTGAGCGCGAAGGACAAGCGCGACGTCGACTTCTTGCCCCTCACGGTCGAGTACAAGGAGAACTTCTACGCGGCCGGCCGCATCCCCGGCGGGTACTTCCGCCGCGAGGGCAAGCTCACCGAGAAAGAGACCCTCACCTGCCGCATCGTCGACCGCTCGTGCCGCCCGCTGTTCCCGGACGGCTACCCGTACGACACGCAGATCATCGTCAACGTCATCTCGGCCGACCGGAACAACGACCCCGACGTGCTCGCCCTCAACGGCGTCTCGGCGGCGCTCGCGTGCAGCGACATTCCCTTCGGCGGGCCGCTGGCCTGCGTGCGTGTCGGCCGCATCGACGGTCAGTGGGTGCTCTTCCCCACCTACAAGCAGCGTGAGGTGAGCGACTTCGACCTCGTCGTCGCGTGCTCCGAGGCGGCCATCGTGATGGTCGAAGGCGGCGCGAACGAGGTGTCCGAGGCCGAGATGGTGCAGGCGCTCGACGTCGCACACACCGCGTGCCGGCAGATCATCGCCGTCATCAACGACATGCGCGCCGCGTCGGGCGCGAAGACGCGCGAGTACGACAAGGCCCAGAAGTTCGACCCCGAGCTCAAGGCCAAGGCGAAGACGATCACCTGGGACGGCATCAAGCAGGGCTACACGATCAACGACAAGCTCGACCGCTACTCGGCGCTCAAGGCGGTGTCGAAGAACCTCCAGGAGAAGCTCAAGGCCGAGCTTGGCGACGAGGCCTTCGCGAAGAAGCTCGGACAGATCAAGGCGATCTACGAAGAGCTCAAGTACGAGTACATGCGTGAGATGACGGTGACGGGTGGCCGCATCGGTGGGCGCTCGCACGAAGAGGTTCGCCAGCTCGCCCTCGAGGTCGGTGTGCTGCCTCGCACGCACGGCTCGTCGGTGTTCCAGCGCGGTGAGACCCAGGCGCTCGTCACGGCCACGATGGGCACCGCCGACTCGGAGCAGCGCATCGAGTACCTGCTGGGCGAGCAGGTCAAGCGCTTCATGCTCCACTACAACTTTCCCCCGTTCTCCGTGAACGAGACCAAACCGCTGCGTGGGCCGGGTCGTCGTGAGATCGGCCACGGCGCGCTGGCCGAGCGCGCGCTGAAGAACCTCGTCCCCTCGAAGGACGTGTTCCCCTACACGGTGCGCATCGTCTCCGACATCCTCGAGTCCAACGGCTCCTCGTCGATGGCGTCGGTGTGCGGTGGCTCGCTGGCGATGATGGACGCGGGGGTTCCGCTCAAGGCGGCGGCCGCGGGCATCGCGATGGGCCTGGTGAAGGAGGGCGAGAAGGTCGCCATTCTCACCGACATTCTCGGTGACGAGGACCACCTCGGCGACATGGACTTCAAGGTCTGTGGCACCCGCAAGGGCATCACCGCGGTGCAGATGGACATCAAGATCACCGGCATCACCACCGAGCTGATGCTGCGCGCGATGGAGCAGGCCCGCCGCGGCCGAATGCAGATCCTCGACGCGATGGAGAAGACGCTGGCCGGGCCGCGCAAGGAGATCAGCCCGCTCGCGCCCCGCATCCACACCATCATGATCCGGACCGAGTACATCAAGAACGTCATCGGCCCCGGCGGCAAGGTGATCCGCGACATCATCGCCAGGACCGGCTGCTCCATCAACATCGAGGACTCGGGCAAGGTCGAGATCGCCTCGGCTGACGCCGATGGCGTCAAGCAGGCCATCGCGATGATCCAGGCGCTCACCCGTGAGGCCGAGGTGGGCCAGGTGTACCTGGGCACCGTGCGCCGCGTGGTCGAGTTCGGCGCCTTCGTCGAGCTCTTCCCGGGCACCGACGGCCTCATCCACATCTCGGAGCTCTCCGACAAGCGCGTCAAGGTCGTCACCGACGTGGTGAAGGAGGGTGACGAGGTGATGGTGAAGGTGATCAGCATCGACGGCAGCGGGAAGATCCGCCTGTCGCGCAAGCAGGCGCTCGCCGACCGCGCTGCGGCTGCCGGTGGGACCCCACCTCCGGCCGAGGCGCCGGCGGAGAAGCCCACCACCCAGGCCTGAGCCTCGCTCAACGTCGTGGTCCCTTCGGCCTGCTGCGTCCTGCCCCACGGGGCATGAGGCGGCGGGCCGAGGTGTTTCTGGGACCCGCCCCAAAGGTGCACCCGCCACGGAACCCGGCGCTTCGACTCAGCCCGACTTCGACGTCGACGCAGGCGGCTCCAGCGGGAGCACGGCGCGCAACGACGTTCCGCGCGTTTCGCGCCGGGCGACCGCGAGGGTCCCCTTCAGGTTCGACACCCGCACCTGGATGTTGCGGATGCCGCCGACGCTGCGCCGGGCTGCGTCGGGCGCGATGCCCTCGCCGTCGTCGTCGATCTCGATCACCAGCGCGTCCCCGACCTTGAGGCGCACGTCGACGGTTCGGGCGTGGCCGTGGTGAATCGCGTTGCGCACGGCCTCCTGGACGATGCGCGCGACGTTCATGCGCAGGTCGCCCGAGATCGCCCGTGGCTCGCGCCCGCTCGTGGTGAAGGAGAGGACCGCTTCGTCACCGGCCAGCGTCAGGCACCGGCTGCGCAGGTGCGCCACGAGGTCGGGCCAGTCGAGCGAGGTGGCGCGCAGCTCCCACACGGTGTTGCGCAGCTCGTCGGTGCTCTGCGAGATGCGCTGGGTGAGCGAGTCGAGCGAGGCCTCCACCTCGGGGCTCGCGGACCGCTTGAGGGACTGGAGCTGCCAGAACAGGCTCGACAGCTCGGTGCCGACGCCATCGTGGAGGTCGCGCGCGATTCGGGCCCGCTCCTCGGACAGCTCGAGCGAGCTGAGCTGCACCTGCAGCGCGTCGCGTTGTTCGATGGTGCGCGTCAGCTGCTCGCGGAGCTTCGTCATGGCCACGTATGCATAGAGCGCCGTCACCGCGATGGCGGCCACCAGGAGCCCCGCGCCGGGCCCCTGGGTCACCCCGAAGAAGCCGACCGCGACCAGCGGCACCGCCGTGAAGACCCGCAGGTTGAAGTCCCGCTCCGCGCCCGACATGCCCGATGTCACCACGTGCACCAGGTGGAGCAGCCAGATCGGGCTCACCGGGTTGCCCGAGGCGCAGATGACGAAGATGGTGAGGGCGCCGAACAACATCCGCTCCCCGCGGTTGAGGAGCCGGTACCACCGGTCGTTGAGCCCGCCTCGCTGGAAGGCGACCGCCACGGCGATGTTCCACAGGCTGGCCAGGGCGGCGACGGGAAGACCGACCGCGAGCGAATAGCCGAGCCGTGGGGCGAGCGGCTCGAAGAGCGGAGCGAGGCCGAAGACGGCGAACACCGTCACCACCACCGCGGTCCCCACGGGGCTGCGCACGAAGCGCTGGTTCACCGTCTCCCAGTCGGACCCCGGCTCTGCCATCGGGCCGTCAGCTCCTGGGCCCGTCGATGAGCCCGTGCGCCGCGGCCCAGTCGGCCGCCTCTTCGCGCGAGTTCACCTCGAGCTTTCGGTAGATGTTCTTCACGTGGGTCTGCACGGTGCCCAGGCCGATGCCGAGCTGCGTGCCTGTCTCGGCGTAGCTGGTGCCCTGTGCCAGCAGCTTGAGCACCTCGGCCTCACGTTCGCTCAAGGCGAAGGCGGCGGGCCGACGGCGTCGTTGGCGGAAGCTCTCGACTACCTTTCGCGCAATGGACGGCGTCATGGGCGCGCCGCCATCGCGGGCCTCGAGTAACGAGCGCAGCAGCTTCGCGGGGCTGGTCGTCTTGAGGAGGTAGCCGGTGGCGCCGCTCTCGAGCGCCGTGAAGACCGAGTCGGCGTCGTCGAACTGCGTGAAGGCCAGCAACACGGCCTGCGGACGGCTGCGGTGGAGCGAGCGCATCACCTCGGTGCCCGGCTTGTCCGGCAGGTTCAGGTCCACCAGCGCGACTTCGAACTCCAGACCCCTCGCCACGGCGTCCAGCGCTTCGGCGGCCGTGCCGCAGGATCCGACGATGGAGACCTCGCGGGTCGGTGTCAGCATGTCGCTGACGCCTCTCCGCACGTGGGGGTCATCGTCGACGACGAGCAAGCGCATTCAGATCTCCTGCAGCCCGGGCTCCACACCCGCTGGGGAGTTTCACCGATAACGGTCAGTCCGCGGGTCCTGCGTAGTGAATACCCCTGATCCCATGCGACCCCATGACGCGTCGCGTTGGGCTCCCATGGTCAACGGACCGGGGTCCCATGCCAGCGCCCGTCTGGCTCCCATGTGGGCCCACGCGAGGCGTGGCCGACTCGCGTCAGATCGAACGCGCGGGCCGTTCGTTCGTAGCATCCACGACACGTGACAACGGACCTTCGACTCGCGCGGGTGAGCGGCTTCTTCGGGTACTTTCGAGGGGCCTTCATGCCGCTCGGCCTGTTCGCCCTGGTGGCGGTCGGGGTGCACGCGGCGGCGGACGTGGTGGACGACCGGTTGTTGTCGCTCGTCGATGCGCTCGATGCGTGGGCCGACGGGGTGTTGGCGGGGCGGGAGGCGACGGCGGCGTGGGTCGATCGCATCGGGCCGTTGCAGCGCACCTGGCTGGCCCGGGCCTTGGCGCTGGGGTGGGAGCTGGCGGTCGACGTGCTCGTGGTGTTGCCCCAGCTCGGGTACGGCGAGGAGGGCGAGGTGGAGCCTCGCTTCACCCTGACGCCGAGGCAGAACACCTGGCGAGCGCTGCTGGGCCGGCTCAACCGGAGCCCCACGCCGATGCGTCTGGTCCGGGCGGTGGTGACGGCGATCTTCGTGGCCGGCGGCGCCTATGCGGTATCGCGGTTGGTGGAGTCGACGCTCTTCGTGGCGCTCCAGGGCGGGGTGGCGGAGGCCTCGGTGGCCGAGGTGGTGGCCCGCGTCGCGGGCGGGCTGGCGATGGTGGTGGTGCTCGCCCGCTTCGGCTGGCGGGCGGTGGTGCGGGCGCTCGAGCACGCGGACGCGGCCTGCGAGCTCCGGGTGAAGCTGGCGAAGTCGCCCTGGCCGGTGGGGCTGTGGGGCTCGGCGCTGTCCCTGCCGCTCGCGCTCGCGTTGCTGCTCGAGGCCGAGGCGCTCCTGGCCCTGGTGCGGTGACCCATGTTCCGCGCGTCGAACAGAGGGCTCCTCGACTTCCTCGCGGCGGCGCTGTGTCTGTGGGCGGCGGCGTGGCACACGCCGGCCGGGGCGTTGGTGCGCGGGGTGGTGGCGAAGGTGTCCGGCTCCAACGCGTCGGGGCGGCCGCTGCTCGCGTACTTCAGCGGTGGCGTGTACGACGCGCGCGAGGTCGAGGTGCCGGTGGGCCCGGTGGTGCCGGACGATCTCCCGAGCGTGGACCTGCCCCTTGCCTCGCCGGGCTCGTCCCTGGGCCGCGGGGCCTTCGCGGTGCTGTCGCGACCGGGCATGTCCTCGCACGTGGAGGGGCTCCGGCAGCGGTACGGCCTTTCGCCCGTCGACTCACCGGACGCGGCCGCAACGCTCGTCTCGCGCGCGCGGGAAGACCTGGGCAGTGACGATGCGGCCGTGCTGGCGCTCTTCGCGGGTCCGGAGTTGGCGCGCTACGCCGTGGCCCGCGCGCGAGCGGAAGGAGAGGCCCCGACGCTCGAGGCCCTGGCCCGGCAGCTCCCCCCTGGTCGAACGTCGGCCCTGGAAGCGACCTCCCAGGTGCTCATGTTCGGCACGGCCTATGCGCTGTCGTGGCCGGTCGCGCCCGGCACGCGCGTCACGTCGCCCTTCGGCCTGCGTACGCACCCCACGCTGGGGACCCAGCAGCTCCACACCGGGGTCGATCTCTCGGTGCCCGAAGGCACGCCGGTGAAGGTGGTCGCCGACGGGGTGGTGAAGCGCGCCAGCGAAGACGCCGTGAACGGCAAGGTCGTCATCATCGACCATGGGCGCGGCGTGACGACGGCCTACTGTCACAACTCGCGGCTCCTCGTCGTTGCCGGCCAGGCGGTGACCGCTGGCGAGACTCTCTCGGAGTCCGGAAACACGGGCCGCAGCACCGGGCCGCATCTGCACTACCAGCTCGAGCTGGGCCGCCGTCCGGTCGACCCGTTCATCTTCCGCGGCCGCAAGGCGGTGGTGGTCGAGCTCCCACCAACGCCAGGGCCCACCGTGCCGAAGCCCGGGCCCTCGAAGTCGCTCAAGGCCGCGTTCGACAAGGTGGCGCGCCCGCCGGAGGCGACCGAAGCCCCGCCGTGAGTCAGAGGCACGTCGGCGGTGCCCGGTCCGTCAGACCGGCCGCTCGTACACGCGCCAACGCTTGTAGAGCTTCGCGCCCATGCGCTCGATGCCGCGGTTGATGCCGTCGTTGTCCTCGAGCGTCCACGACAGCTCGCCCGCCAGGTAGCCAGCCGCCCGGCCCCGCATCGAGATCTCCTCGTACAGCACCGCCGCCAGCGCGCCGTACTTCCGGGACGCGCGGTAGTCGTGGTGGACGCCCAGCATGATGAGGCGCGCCTTCTTCGGCCGGTTGAACTTGAGCCGCCACAGCAGCTTGATGAGGTTGATCGGGTTCTTCATCAGCTCCCCGTTGAAGTCGCGGATGAGCTCGTTCACGTCGGGGATCGCGAACAGCATCGCCGCCGGCTTTCCGTCGACCTCGGCCACGTAGGCGAGCTGCTCGTCGATGAACATCTTGTACTCGCTGGCGATCACCTCGAGCTCGAGATCGGTGAAGGGCGTGAAGTTCCAGTTCTCGCGCCAGGCCTCGTTGTAGATGTCCTTGATGATGCCCGCCTCGCGGCGAAGGTGGGCGATCTCCATGAGGCGGACCTTCACGTTCGGCAGCGCGCGGGTCTTGTCGGCCACCTTCTTGGTGAACGCGTCCATCGGCGTGTTGGCGTCGTACAACCAGCCGTAGAAGTCCTTCGCCTTGCCATAGCCGCTCGCCTGAATGAGCGCGTCCATGAAGGGGCGGTTCCAGGTGGTGCCGATCATCGACGGGTTCTCGAAGCCCTCGACGAGGATGCCGACCTCGCCCTTGGTGTCGAGGGTGATGGGCCCGCGCAGTCGCACCCGGCCCCTGGAGCGCGCCCAGGCCTCGGCCTTCTCGAACAGCGCCTTCGCGATCGCCTGGTCGTCGAGCGATTCGAAGAACCCGAAGAAGCAGGTCTTCGGCTCGTTGGGCCAGGTCTTGTCGTAGTCGAAGTCGACCTGCGCCGAGATGCGACCGACGGGCTTTCCGTCGCGGAAGGCGGTCCACGCGGCGAGCTCGCCGTGCGCGAGGAAGACGCTCTTCTTCGGGTTGAGCTGCTTGCGGTAGTCGTCCTTCAGGGGCGGGACCCAGTTCTTCTCGTTCGTCATCCCGACGTCCCAGGGCACGTTGATGAAAGTCTCCACCTCCCGGGTGTTGCCCAGGTCGACCGGTTTCACCTCGATGGCGCTCATGGCGCGCCTCGCTACAACAAGCGGCCGGGAACCTTCAGTGAAAATGCGCTAAGCGCGCCCGCCATGAGCGAGGTGACGGTGAAGGTGCGTCGGGTGCGAAACAACGCCGATCTGCCGCTGCCCCGGTACCAGACCGAGCTCGCGGCGGGGCTCGATCTGCTCGCCGATCTCGACGGCCCGGTGACCCTGGCGCCGTTGGAGCGCTCCCTGGTGCCGACCGGGCTGTCGTTCGAGCTCCCGCCGGGCTTCGAGGGGCAGGTGCGGCCACGCAGCGGGCTCGCGGTGAAACACGGCCTGACGTGCCTCAACACGCCGGGCACCATCGACGCCGACTACCGGGGCGAGGTGAAGGTGCTGCTGGTGAACCTCTCGAACGCGCCGGTGACGGTGGTTCGCGGCGATCGCATCGCGCAGCTCGTGGTGGCGGCTGTGAGTCGGGCGACGCTCGTCGAGGTCGAAGCGCTCTCCCAGACCGCGAGAGGATCCGCAGGGTTTGGGTCGACCGGGTGAGAGGCCCATTCGCACCGTTGCTGAAGCGTCACTTCTCCGGTAAAAAGCCAGTCTGATTCGCGTGTTACGGTGGCGAGACGCGCCGCCGAGGGTTCAGGAGCCTCCCAGGTGCTTTGCTACCGCTGTGGCAGCCACGTCGCCGACACCGTCGACACGTGCCCCACGTGCGGCCAGAAGTTGTCGGGCGGGGGGCTGCGGCAGGCGACCGGCACGTTCTCGCGACGCCGCGCCACCTCGCAGGTCATCGAGGGCGCGCCGTACCGTCCGCAGGACCTCGTCGCCAACCGCTACCTGATCAAAGACATCGTCGGCGCAGGGCCGCTGGGCTTCGTGTTTCGCGCGCACGACAAGGAGGTCGACGTCGAGGTGGCGCTGAAGGTCGTGAACGCGCGCCTCTGCCAGACCGCCGATGAGCGCCGCGCCTTCGCCAAACAACTGCGGCTGGCGCGCAAGCTGTCGCACCCGAACCTCGTGCGCGTGTACGAGGAGGGCGAGGATCAAGACCGCCCGTTCTTCACCTCCCAGTTCCTCGACGGCCTCACGCTGCGGAAGATCATCGATCTGCGGCTGCAGAAGGGGCAGTTCTTCGCGCTGCACGAGATCGAGCCCATCTTGAGTCAGGTGTGCTCGGCGCTCGATGGCGCGCACAAGGTCGGGCCGCATACCAGCATCAAGCCCGACAACGTGCTGGTGCTGCCCGATCTGCTCAAGGTCACGGACTTCGGACTCGGCCTCGCGCTGCCGCGGTTGCCGTACGTGCAGGCGATGAAGTCGCGCAAGGCCGACCGCTACCTGTCGCCCGAGATGGTCGACGGCGGAGAGGTCGACGGCCGCACCGACGTGTACTCGGTCGGCGTCATTCTGGGAGAGATGCTCTCGGGGCTCACGCCCGACGGCTCGGTGCCCGAGCTTCATCGCCGCAACCCCAACGTGCCGCAGGCGGTCGAAGGGCTGTACCGCAAGGCGGTCAACTCGAACCCCAACGCGCGGTTCAAGACGGCCGGCGAGCTGTTCTCGGAGCTCTCCTCGCTCGCGAAGGCCAGCGCACCACCTCCGCCCTTGCCGCAGAAGCCGGAGCCCGCGACCGGCGCGCCGCCTCCGCTGAGGCCCCGCACCACCACCGGCATGCTGCAGCTGCAGCCGCGCCGCGAAAAGCCGGGCCCGCCGGTGCCGGCGATGCCTTTGCCGCCGCCGCCTCCTCCGACGAGCGGCGAGTCGCTGATGCCGGACGCGACCCAGCCCGTCGACCCGGAGCGGCTCGAGGCGGCGCTCAAAGGGCCGGGTCCCACGCCCGACAACCCCGAGAACCGGGAAGAGACCGCCGTCATCGACTCTGGGCAGGTGCTCGCCTCCCTCGATCCGGATGATCACGCCGAGACCCGGGCGCAGGTCGAGACCGTCGCGCCGCCACCCGAGGCCATCGAGCCGGTCTCGGAGGGCAAGACGTGGATCCTCGTGCTGTTGCTGGTGGTGCTCGGCGTCGGCATCGGCGCCGGAGGCGGCTTCTACTTGATTCAGAGGCAGAAGGCGGTGACCGAGGAGCAGAAGCGTCAGGCCGAGCAGCGCGAGCGCGAAGAAGCGGAGCGGCTCGAGGCCGAGCGGCTCGCGCGTGAAGCGTCGGCTGCAGCGGCGGGAGGCACTGCCGCACCGACACCACCTCCGACGGTGACGCCGGTGGCCGACACGGCCGCGGAGAAGGCCGCCGCCGAGAAGCTCGCGGCCGAGAAGGCCGCTGCCGACAAGCTCGCCGCGGACAAGGCGGCTCAGGAGAAATCCGCGGCCGAGAAGACCGCCGCCGAGAAGACCGCCGCCGAGAAGACCGCCGCCGAGAAGACCGCCGCCGAGAAGACCGCCGCCGAGAAGACCGCCGCCGAAAAGACCGCCGCCGAAAAGACCGCCGCCGAGAAGGACCGTCTCGCGGCTGAGAAGGCCGCTGCCGACAAAGCTGCCAGGGAGAAGGCCGCGTTGGCGACGCCAGTGAAGCCCGCGGCTGGTGCCGATGGGTGTGGTGAAGGCATGCGCCCGGTGGGCGCGGGCGTCTTCCGCATGGGCACCTCGCGCGAAGATCCGATGATGGGGTTCGACGAGAAGGTGCTCACCGCGATGGAGGTGCCCGCCTTCTGCATCGACGCGTTCGAATACCCGAACAAGCGCGGCGCGGCGCCCATGGTGTCCCTCTCGTTCCAGGACGCGAAGCGGCTGTGCGAGGCGCAAGGCAAGCGGCTGTGCTCCGAGGCCGAGTGGGAGAAGGCGTGCAAGGGCCCTGGCAGCGCCAAGTGGCCCACGGGCAACGCCTTCGACGCCAACGCCTGCAACACCGAGGACGACGCCGGTGAGGCGCGCTCGCTGGCCCCAGCCGGACGCTTCGGGAAGTGCCGCAGCGGCTACGGCACGTTCGACCAGTCCGGCAACGTGGGCGAGTGGACGAGCGACCGCATCATCAAGGGTGGCTCGTACGCGAGCGGTGACTACGCGGTGCGCTGCTCGGCACGCAAACCGGGCGCCTCGTTCAACAAATCGGGTGAAGTGGGTTTCCGGTGCTGCGGCGATCCGAAGTGAGGCCCGTCGTGCTCCTCGGCGCGGTGCTGGTGGCGGCCTCGGGGCTCGCCCGCCCCCGCGTGGTGGTGGTGCGCTCGGCTGAGCTGGCCCCCTACGCCCAGGTGATGGCGGGCTTCTCGGCCGAGGTGAAGGCCGACGTCTCGGACGTGCTGCTGGAGGAGGGCGGGGAGGCGGCCCAGAAGGCGCTGAAGAAGGTCGCGGAGCAGCCGCCCGCGCTGGTGTTGGCCGTAGGACCAGCCGCGGCCGTCAACGCGCGTCGCCAGTTCTCGGACGTGCCGGTGGTGTTCGTGATGGTGCCGTACTTCCAGAAGTACGATCTCGAGGGCTCCAACACGACCGGCGTGGCGCTCACGAGCGATCTCTCCCTCGAACTCACGGCGGCGCGGGCGCTGTTGCCGAAGGTGAAGCGAATCGGCGTGGTGGTCGATCCCCGGTACTCGAAGGCGTTCGTCGACGAGGCCTCGCAGCTCGCTCAGTCGCGCGGGCTCTCGCTGGTGC
>JBILEB010000187.1:0-13624 GCA_044352295.1 Myxococcaceae bacterium | reverse complement strand
GGCCTGGAGATCGACCAGCCCGAGCGCCGGCAGGTCGAGGTGCGTGTCGGGCAGGTTGATGCCCTTGTCGGCCGAGAGCCGCGCGCCCGTCGGTGGGGCCTGCGTGAGGCGAATCGTCACGCCCCCGACCCGACGCTCTTCGACGACGCCGCCCAGCTTCCCGTCGTCGAGGAAGACACGGTGCCCCACCTGCAGGGCGGGCAGCACCTCGGGCAACGTGCAGGGGACGATCGCCACCTCATCGGCGGTGGGGCCGCGGCCCTTCCGGTCCGGGCCGACCAACCGCAGGCGATCGCCGATGGAGAGGTGAATCGACCCGCTCTTCGCGGGAAGCCCGACGGGCTCGCAGCGGAAGGTCTGGTCGTCGACGTCGAGGCAGAAGCGGGTCCCAGGGCCAATCCACGCGGCTCGAGCGCAGTCACCCCACGCCGAGCGGGCGTCGCGGCCGAGCAGCGAGATGACGCGCTCCTTGCCGCGCAGGTCGGTGAGGCGCACGACCCGGCCCACCGCGGCGTGCGAAAGCCACGTCGACGGAACGCGCAGCACCGCGTCACCCTGCAGCCCCGGGGTGTCGTCTTCGGTGAAGCGGACCCGCGCCGGCACCACCACGCTGCCCCGCTCGTCACGCGTGGGGCTGAGGTGAAGGACCGCCTCGCCGGCAACGAACTCACCGGTGCGCAGCTTGGGGCCTGGCAGGTCGAACTGGATGCGGCAGCGCGCCCCGAGCGCCTCGTTCGCGTCGCGCAGGTGCCGCACCATCGCCCGCCACGCCGTCGCGTCGTCGTGGGCGCAGTTGATGCGCATGACGTCCATGCCGTTCTCGACGAGCGCGTGCACCAGCTCGGGGCGCGTGGCGGCTTCGCTCGGCATCGTCACCATGATGTGAACGCGTCGGCCCGGTCGCGGGGCGCCGAAGAGCTCTTCGGTGTGGTGGGGAAGCAGGTCGCTGTGCTCATCGACCGCCGGCAGGGAGCCGCTCACCAACGGGGCCCGCAGGCGCTCCACCACCTGCAGCACCGCCGCCACCGTCGACCGCGCGTGGGGCTCACTGCGGCCCAGGCTCGACAGCCCCGTCTCGGCGAGGCGCGCCTGGAGCGGTCGCACGTCGTGGCGTCGCAGCGCGAGGTAGTGCGCGAGGTTGATGGCGCTCGACCGCCACGCGGAGTCGACGGCTTCGAGCCGGGACCCGAGCTGCTGCTCGACCGCCCGCATCTCTTCCAGCAGCACCGTCAGGCACCCCGCCAACCACTCGAGGCGCTGGCTTTCACGGAGCGACTCCCAGCTCGAATCATCGAACGGCATGGCGTGGAGCGGTGCAAGCGGTGCTCCGGGCGATGGAGCACCATGACGGCTGGGGTGTCACCCGCCCGTGACCGAGAGGCCTGCGCTCCCGCGTGCCACGCATGACCGAGCGCACGAAGCGCGACGGCGTGGTGGGCCCGGCCGATGGCGAAAAGGCCGCGCGAGGTGCTGGTGCGGGCGTTGGGCGAGGCCGGGCGCTGGCGCGATGAGGTGAGCCGGCGCTGACGCCTCCATCGCGCAGACGTTGCGCCTGTTCTCCCCGAGGCGCATCCTGGCGCATCGAGATGGAGACGTTCTTCAGCTCGCTGACGATGGCCCTGGCCCCGTCGTCGAACTCGTCGGATTGCTCGTCTTCGCCCCCGTTGCGGCCTTCGTTCTGCGCTTCGCGCCACTCGCGGATCGACTCGTACACCGGCTTTCGCTGGTGTCCGTCGGGCACCAACCGGAAGCCCGCTCGTCGAGGAACCGAAACACACGGTCCAGGGGGTTCTTCTCGAGCAGCGCCACCATCACGGCCGGCACGCGCTCGGGCGTGTGCGCCCACAGCTCGAGCAGCACCCCGTCGAGGAACGCGAAGAACGCCGAACGCCGTCGCCGGCCCCACGGGTGACCTCGCCGGAGCAGGGATTCCACCAGGGCGTCGATGTCCTCCAGGATTCGCGTCAACGCGTAGCCCGTCGACGGTTTGAGCAGCCCGGCCGCGACGCCGATGCGCCGCACCCGCGGCCCGGCTCGTACCCGAAACGGAGCCTCGGTCAGCAGGCTCACTCCGGCTTCGCGGTCGACCACCTCGACCTCGGCGGGCTCGAGCGCAAAGGCGTCGTGGAGGTAGCGATCGCGCAGGGCCTCGGCGTCGGCCGGCGCCAGCGTCACCAGCTCGACCAGCGCCTCCCGCTTCGAAAAGGGCAACACGTAGAAGAAGCCCGTGCCGACGGGCGTCGCGGCGCGGAAGTCCATGAAGGTGGGCGTTGCCGGCGAAAAGACGTCGCGCTGACACCGCAGCACCCAGCCCCGGAAATGCTGCTCGAGGCGATGGTGCGCTCGCCCCTGCATCGGGGGGCTGAAGCGGCTGTCGAAGGCCCAGCGCGCCGTCACCTCGCGGCCGGCCACCACCAGGCGCACCGAATCGGTTCCCGGCACCAGCTCGTCGAGCCGGCCCTCGAGCACCGCGTTCCCATCGATGGCCAACACCCGCCGCCGCGCCTCAGCCTGCAGGTCGGCGAAGAACAACGCCTGGTACTGGTAGCGCTCGAGGTGCAGCGGCGTCCCCCGCCCGCCCAGCGACAACGTGTCCCAGCGATGGCGGACCAGCCCGTCGACCAGGGTGGGGCGGGCGGTCCAGAACGCGAGGGTCTGCAGCTTCTCGTCGTCTCGCGCTCCATCGATGACGACGAGGCGGTTGCCGCGCAGAGGCCCCTCCGCGAGCCGCCACGCCAGGCACCACCCGGCGACGCCGGCTCCGATGATGGCGAAGTCGTAGTCGGCGCCAGGGCTCACTCGGCAGCGTCTTGCTCAGGCTGTGCCGCGGGTCCTTCGCCGTGTGGGGCGCCGGCTCAAGCGCAGACCCTGCGTGAAGCCGACAGGGTCCAGGGGGCCGAGCCGCTCCTGGGCGATGGCTCAATCAAGGCCTCGTTCATACAGCTCGTCTTCATCGAGCCCGAGCAGGTGCCCCACCTCGTGCAGCACCGTGATGCGAATCTCTTCGAGCAAATCCTCACGCGTGGTGGCGAAGCGCTCGAGGTTATTCTGGTACAACGTAATGTGTGCCGTTTGATGGTCGGCCGCCTCCACCGGGCTGCGCTCATCGACCGCGTGCCCGCGGAACAACCCCAGAATCAACGGAGACACCCCGCCCTGCGCGAGGTCCTCGTCCGACGGAATGGGCTGCACGTCGATGATGCAGTTCTCGAGCGCGGGCTTCGCGTGCTCCGGGAGCGCCTCGATGGCCTCGGCCACCGCCCGGTCGAACGCTTCGGGTGAGAGGTGGACCGGCGGCGGGAACTCCTCGGGACTCACCGCGCGCGCCCGCTCGAAGTACGGCTGTGGGTCCTCTCCACGACGCTCGGCGAGCAACCCCAACGCGTGATGCGCCCACGCTTCGTCGGGGAAATCCCGGGCGAGCACCTGGTACACGCGTCTGGCCTCGTCGAAGCGCGCCAGCTCGAACGACGCCTGGCCGTACTCCAGCTGCGCCTCGGGCGACTGCGAGTCGATGTCGAGCGCGACCCGCAGGCTCTGCAGCGCGTCTTCGAAGTCGCCCAGTTGGTTGAGCGCCGTCGCGCGGAGCAGCTCGAGCTCGAAGGTGAGCTCCGCGTCCTTGGCCACCAGCCGCTCCGTCGATTCCAGCACCTCGAGGCCCTGCTCGATGAGCTCGCGGTCGTCTTCCGCCTCGCGAATGAGCAGGTCCGCCTCGGCGAGCGCCCACGCCGCGTTCTTCGGCTCGAGCCGTCGCAGCGTCTCGTACGTGTCGACCGCGCCCTTGAGGTCGTCCAGGTGCCGCAGCGCCACCGCCTTCACGTCGAGCGCGTCGACGTCGTCGGGCTCGTCCTGGAGCATCGTCTCGGCCATCGACAGCGCGTCGTCGGCGTTGCCTGCTTCCAGGGCGTCTTCGGCGCGGTCGAGCAGCTGCGCAAAGCGGGGGTTGGCCACGAGCCGGCTTGTCAGGGCGCCGCTACCGAAAGTCAATCGCCCATGGTACGAGCCGCGCCATGTCGGACGTCGAGGGGCCACCGCCCGGCCCACAGCGCACGGTGCTGGTGGTCGACGACGACGAGTCGACGCTCCAGATGATTGGCACCTTCCTGCGCCGCAATGGCTACAAGGTGCTGCTCGCCACCAACCCCATTCGCGCCCTCGAGATGCTCGGCACCGAGAAGGTCGACCTCGTCATCACCGACCTCATGATGCCCCACGTCGACGGCATCTCGTTCACCCAGCAGATTCACGCGCGCACCGGCCTGGCCACGCTGCCAGTCATCATGATGACCGCCTACGGCACCGACGCCCTCACCGACAAAGGCATGCGCCAGGGGGTCGCGCTGACCCTCTCCAAGCCGCTCGAGCTCAGCAAGCTGCTCGACCTCGTGGGTTTCGCCACCCACTGACCCGCAGCTGTTGACATTCCCTGCGACCTCCTTAATTTGGCGCTCGCCCTGCGCGAGTGCTAACCCGCCCGCGCTGCACCAACGACGTCATTTCAGGAGGTTACAACCATGGCAGCCAAGGAAATCTTCTTTCACCAGCCGGCCCGCGAAGCGATTCTGCGTGGCGTTCGCATTCTCTCGGACGCGGTCGCGGTGACGCTGGGGCCCAAGGGCCGCAACGTCGTCATCGAGAAGTCGTTCGGCTCGCCGACGGTGACGAAGGACGGCGTGACGGTCGCGAAGGAGATCGAGCTCGAGAACAAGTTCGAGAACATGGGCGCGCAGATGGTGAAGGAGGTCGCCTCGAAGACCTCGGACATCGCCGGTGACGGCACCACGACGGCCACCGTGCTCGCGCGCGCCATCTACGAAGAGGGCCTCAAGCTCGTCGCCGCCGGTCACAACCCGATGGACCTCAAGCGCGGCATCGACAAGGCCGTCGAGGTCGTCATCGCCGAGCTGAAGAAGCTCTCGAAGCCGGTGAGCGGCAAGAAGGACATCGCGCAGGTCGGCACCATCTCGGCCAACGGCGACGACACCATCGGCTCCATCATCGCCGAGGCGATGGAGAAGGTCGGCAAGGAGGGCGTCATCACCGTCGAGGACTCCAAGGGCCTGGAGACCGAGCTCGAGGTCGTCGAGGGCATGCAGTTCGACCGCGGCTACATCTCGCCGTACTTCGTGACGAACCGCGAGCGCATGCTGGTCGAGCTCGAGGACCCCTACATTCTCATCTCGGAGCGGAAGATTTCGGCGATGGCCGACCTCATCCCCGTGCTGGAGCAGGTGGCGCGCTCGGGCAAGCCGCTGCTGATGATTGCGGAAGAGGTCGAGGGCGAGGCGCTCGCGACGCTGGTGGTGAACAAGCTGCGCGGCGTGCTGAACGTGGCCGCGGTGAAGGCGCCGGGCTTCGGTGACCGCCGCAAGGAGATGCTGAAGGACCTCGCGGTGCTGACCGGCGGCCAGGTGGTGAGCGAGGAGCTCGGCACCAAGTTCGAGAGCCTCACGCTCAACGACCTCGGGCGCGCGAAGAAGATCACCATCGACAAGGACAACACCACGGTGGTCGACGGCGCGGGCCAGAAGGCGGAGATCGACGGCCGCATCAAGCTCATCCGCACGCAGATTGACGAGACGACGAGCGACTACGACCGCGAGAAGCTCCAGGAGCGGCTGGCGAAGCTCGTGGGCGGCGTGGCGGTGATTCACGTCGGCGCGGCGACGGAGACCGAGCTGAAGGAGAAGAAGGCGCGCGTCGAGGACGCGATGCACGCCACCCGCGCGGCGGTCGAGGAGGGCATCGTCCCCGGCGGCGGGGTCGCCTACCTCCGCACGCTCAAGGCGCTCGAGGCGCTCAAGCTCGGCGGTGAGCTCGACTTCGGCGTGGAGATCATCCGCAAGGCCATCGTGCAGCCGCTGTGGAAGATCGCTACCAACGCGGGCCACGAGGGCGCGGTGGTGGTGAACAAGGTGAAGGAAGGCACGGGCGCGTTCGGGTTCAACGCGCGCACCGAGGCGTGGGAAGACCTCGAGAAGGCCGGCGTCATCGACCCGGCGAAGGTGTCGCGCTGCGCGCTGCAGAACGCGGCGTCGGTGGCCTCGCTGCTGCTGACCACCGAGGCGATGGTGGCCGACAAGCCGAAGAAGGCGAAGGGCGGCAAGGGCGGCGGGGCGGGCGGGCCGGACTACGGCGGCGACGACATGGACATGTGACGCGCGGTCGTCACCGTCAGTGAAGTCCACGGGCCCCGGTTCTCCGTCACAGGAGGCCGGGGCTTCGTCGTGTCGGTGAATGGCTCCGGTGGGAGGCGCGTGGCATGGTGGAGCGCATGGCAGGGTGGACCTCTTCACCGTGACTGGCTCCAGCACTTCTCGATCGGCGATCTCTACGCCCACGGCGAGGTCGGTTCTCCGGGCTGAGCATGAAGACGGTCCAGCTCGTCGTCACCGGACGCTGCGAGGAGCTCGCGCTCCACGATTCACTCGGCTCGCTCTTCCCGGGCGTTCAGTTTCTCAAGCCCATCAGGCTCGAGCCCTTCACGTCGAATCCCCTCACAGACCCGGCGCCGCCGCGTCTCGTCGAGACGGGGTTGAAGTTCGCCCGGAAGCTCGTCGAGCGCGTCGACGAACTCGATGACGCGCTGGTCGTCGGCGTCGAGGACCAGGAGTTCGACCCACTCCCGGCACGGCAGGTCGACTTCCTTCGTGTTCGGGTTCTGCAGGTTCTCGACGAACCGCCATCGTTGGCGAGGAGGGCGCGGCTGGCCGAAGCCCTCGCCCAGCGGTGTTCGTTCCACCGGCTCGTCCGTTCCGCGCCTCCGCGAGCCCAGTCGTCCTTGTCCGTGCCGTGGGGCGGCGCCAGGAATGGCGGGTCGGAAACCTCGAAGTCCTCCACGTCGCGCGCGAGCGGGTCGAAGGAGGACGGGTGGATCGCTCCGGCGCGTTCGAGCGCGGCGGGGTCGGCGAAGAAGTACGCCTCGACCAACGTGCGAGACACCCGAAGCGCTCCCTCAAGTACCTCTCGGGAAGCGGTCAGCCCGGACACTGGACCTACCGGGAGAGCAGGCAGGGAGTCGCGGCCCTCCGAACACTGGACTGGCGACTCGCAAGTTCCACGCCGCACTTCACGACCTCACTCCGCGCCCTCGTCGCTGACATCGCTGATTGGCTGGGTGAAACCTCTCCACTGCCGGGCGACGAGGCCCCGCTCACGGGGCGCCACACCCACCGAGCCACCCGCGTGCTTCGGAACCTCTGACCGACGCAGGTTCGATTGGCAGCGGCGACCCTCGGCACTACACACCGGCGCCATGCGCTTTCTGCTCCCCGTCGTCTTCCTCGCCGCTTGTGGTCCACCGCCGATGCCAGTGCCCGACGCGGGCAGCAACCCGCTCTTCACCTGCGACCCGATGGCGACCGAGGTGACGCTGACCGGCCGCGTCCAGGCCGAGCTCTTCGACCGCCAGTGCCGCAGCTGCCACAACGCCTCCAGCGCCACGAACGGGGACTACAGCGCCGCCGACAAGACCGCCGCGGCCGTCGCCCGCCCATCTCAGTTCGCAATGACGCTCAAGCCCGTGGTCCCCAACGACCTGTCCAGGAGCGTGCTCTGGCTCAAGATGAACCAGCTCCGCGGGCCGAACGGGGAAGCCCTCGGCGGCGTCATGCCTCCCGGCGGCAAGCTCGGCGACGCGTCCTTGAAGCTCGTGAAGGACTGGATCTGCACCGGCGCGAAGTGACGGCCCGCATGAACTTCTGGTTGATGAAAAGCGAGCCCGACGTCTTCTCCATCGACGACCTCGAGCGTGACGGCACCACCGGCTGGGAAGGCGTTCGCAACTACCAGGCGCGCAACTTCATGCGCGACCAGATGGCCGCCGGAGACCTCGTCCTCTACTACCACTCCAACGCCGAGCCCTCGGGCCTCGCCGGCCTCGCGAAGGTGGCCGGCCCCGCCATCGCGGACCCGACCCAGTTCGACAAGAAGAGCGAGTACTACGACGCGGCCTCGAAGAAGGACGACCCGACCTGGAAGATGGTCACCGTCGCCTTCGTCGAGAAGTTCCCCCGCGTCGTCTCCCTCGCCGAGCTGAAGGCCCAGAAGGCGCTCGAGGGCATGGGGGTGTTGCAGAAGGGCCAGCGGCTCTCCGTGATGCCGGTGTCGAAGGTCCACGTCGCCGTGGTGCTCAAGCTCGCCAAAGCGAAGACGAAGGTCTGACCCAAATCGCGCTCGCTGCGCGGGCACCCCTTCTGCGCTCACCGGGATGACGATGCCCGCGGGCCGTGACACGGTTGGTGCGGCACACCGGTTGCGGGTCTGCGTCCGGTGTGGCACGCCTGCGGCATGACCGTTGAACGACTCCAGGCGGCGTTTCAGCGCGCGCTCTCCCGTCCGAAGATTACGACCCGCGACGTCGAGGCGTTCCGCCGCGCAGTGAAGGACCGCGGTGAAGTCACACCCGAAGAACTGTCGACGCTCAAGCTGCTCGCCGAGCAACACAAGAGCCGCTTCGACCCGTCGGCCGCGCGCCGCATCGCGACGATGCTCACGACGCTGCAGGCGAACCCCGCGCCGAGACCTCCGCCGGTGGTCCAGCCCGAGCCGCAGCCGCCCGTTCAGCCCGAGCCACAACCACCCGTGCAGCCCGAGCCGCAGCCGCCCATTCAGCCCGAGCCACAGCCGCCAACCGTCGTCTCGTGGGACACGTTCACCGTCTCGACCACACGTGACGGGCTCACTGGCACGCAGGTGGACGAGGGGCGCTCGACGTTCGACAAGCTCGAGCCCGCGGTCACGGCGGGAGCGCTGTCGAAGGGCGATCAGCTCCTCCTCAGCTCGTCGGCCTCGCGCATCGGCGTGATGGGCGAGGCGCAGGCGCTCCGGTCGGTCGCGCTGCTGCAACAGCTCTCGCCCGCCGACGCCGCCCGCTTCCGGGACATCGCCTCGAAGACGGCGTCTCCGCTCGAGCGCGCGTTCGTGTTCAAGGCGCTCGCGGCCGGCCACACCCTCGACGACCTCGCCAGCTTTCAGAGCGCCATCCAGGGGTGGGACAACGCGAAGCTGCTCTCGACGCTGAACCTCGCCGACCCCATCACCGACGACGGCACCCAGACGGGCGTGAAGCAACAGCATCAGGCCTCGTGCGTACCGACGACGGGGCAGGCGCTGCGCGGCGAGGTCGACCCGATCTACGCACTGCAGGTGCGCACCGAGAACACCAACATCAACGCCGTCGACAACACCAACGCGTTCGCCATCAACCCGAAGCTTGCCCAGGAACAGGCCGACGTCCTCACGAGCGTCGCGGGCCGGCCGACGCCTCGGAACCAGGCGGGCTGGGGCACCAACTGGAGCAAGCTCGACCTCGTCTACAACGCGCGCTCCGCGCAGACCGGCTACGTCTTCAGCACGGTGCAGTTCGACCAGCGGCCCGACCTGACGCTCGACGCCGCGCTCGACCTGCTCGCCGCCCAGCTCAACCAGGGCATCCCGACGCCGCTGCTGGTGGGAGTGCAGTGGGCCCCCAAGTGCCACGCGATGATTGCGCTCGAGGCGCAGGGCACCGGGCCCGACCAGCGCTTCCTCATCCACGACCCATGGGCTGGGAACACCATGTGGGTGACTCGCGCCGAGTTCCTCGTCGGCAACGCGCCGATGGGAGAGTTCAAGGTCATCGGAGGCTTCCACCTCGCGACGCCCGCGCCGCCGGTCGCGCCCGTGGTGACGCCGACGCCGCCAACGACGCCCACCCCGTCACCGGCGCCGACCGGAGGTGGACGATGAACCGCACCGAGCTCCTCGCCCTGACGCCGAACCGCTACCTCTCGGGTGGTTTCCGCACCGCTGCCGGGCTCGCCCACCGCGAGCTGACCTCGACGTGGGCCATGGCCGCGGCAGAACAGCTGCGCGCCCAGGGCGTGACGGCCGAGCGGCTCGACCCCGTCGTCGCCGAAGCGGCCCGCACGACCGCCGCCCCCGCGAGCGGCCCCGGCGCGGAGTGGCTTCGCGCCTGTGTCGAGCAGGTGCGCGCCGACGCCGACCACGAGCCCTTCCGTCAGCACCTCGCCGCGGTGCTGCGGCTGCTCGCGCTCGCCGAGTCGACCGCGGCGTTCAATCGCCAGGGTGTGCCGCCGCCGCCTCCGCAGCCGTAGGGACTCGCCGGAAGTCGTCCCACCGGTTCGCGCCGAGCCACACGCTTCCAGCGCGACTCCGGCAATCAGCGGGGCACCCCCGTCTCCACTGGACGACGGACCTCGCCATCATGACCGTTGGGAGCCTTTTGGTGGTCGCTGCAACGAACGGGAGCTGTCAGGTGGCGCGCGCCGTGCCGTGCCCGCGAGCCTGGCGGTCGTCCGCATGGCTCGTCTGCGTGGAGCCATGGGGAGCTCGAGTCGCAGTCGCAGCTCAGCGCGGGTCGACGACGTGGCCGAGGAAGAGCACCACGCCCGTCGCGCGGTCGCGCAGCACGAAGACGAACGGGCGGTCGAGCGCGAGGGGACGCGCGGCGGGGGCGGCGGTCTCGCGGCCGCCCACCACGACGGCGGTCGCTCCGGCGGCCTCGGTGCCACCCTCGGACACCTTGATGACCGCCTCGTGCAGCACGTCGGTGATGTGGAGCCCGTCGGCCTTCGCGCGGCTCGACAAGCCCGAGAAGTCTGCGCGCGACCCGTCGTACGCCACCTCGAGCCCCTCGGCCTCGAGCGCCTCGTTCAGGTTCGTCGGCGTCTTCACCTCGAACTTCGGCATCGACAGCTGGAGCTCCTCGGGCTGGAGCGCCGCGACGAAGCTCTGCAGCGTCGCCGCCGAGAGGGTCTGCTCGAGGGCGCCCAGCTGGCCCTGCGCGGGCATGAGCACCAGCATGCTCACTTCATTCTTCTCGTAGGGCAGCTCGACCACCTCGACGCCACCCACCTGCGCCGTGCGCGCGGCCACCTCGGAGATCGACATCGTCGGCGTCTGCACCGTCGTGCCGGTGATCAACCGGAACGGCGCCGGCCTCGTGAGGTTCGTGTCGAACTTCTGCGCCCACGCCGCGTTGAAATAGACGGCGTTCGCCAGCACGAGCCGGGTGTCCGAGGTGATGGCATCACCCGGAAGCAGCTCCGGAATGAGGTTCGAGGTGTGGAAGTCGATGAAGTCGTTGATGGCGCGCCGCGAGACGTCGGGCTGCTTCTCGAAGTCGAGCAGCTTCACGCCCGCGCCGTACTGCAGCGCCAACAGGTCGAGGAACGGCTGCTCGAGCGAGTAGCCCGTCTGGGCGAAGAGCTGGTTGGTGAGCTTGAGCGCGAAGGGCTTGCCGTTGAACCCCTGCGCGCCCTGCCCGCGCGAGGCCAGTTCGCGGTCGATGGTGTTGAGCGCGCCGTGGAAGTCGGCCTTGGGCAGTTGCACCCGCAGCGCCTGGTTGAAGCCGTCGAGCGTGGTGCCGACGGCGCCGGCGGACGTCATGGCCAGCGCGGTGGTGACGGAGACCGGGGCGCTCGCGAAGTTTTCGGTGGGCTTGGCGATGCGGCGGTGGAGCGAGAAGGTGAAGTCGTTGAGCCCGCGCACCGTGTCGGCGACGTGGGCGGGCGGCGCTGCGGTGGTGATGCGCGCCAGCGAGCTGCGCGCGTCTTCTCCGGCGGGCGGCTCCTGCTCGATGGGGACGAGCGAGCATGCGGTGAACGACAGGGCAACGACACACAGGGCCTGGAGGAGGGTTCGTTTCATGGGTGTTCCTTCACACGGGGTGGGCGTCGCGCCGACAAGGCAACACCCGGGCCAGCCGCCAAACGCTTGATGTGTCGTGCTGCGCTGGTGGATTTCTGAGAGGCCCGCGGCTCGGCTCCGCAGTTTCCCGAAAGTTCGGAAGCCTCGAGGCTGGCGCGTCCCCGACGAGAGCGGAGCGCTTCGAGGAATCTGCGGCATTCAGCGGCGTGCGGCCCTGAAAGAGGTGCTGAATGCACTCGAGCGCGCCGTCGGGGCTCCAGCGCCACGCGCGGCGGAGAATCGACCAGCGACAGGCTTTGATGAGAGGTGGGGGCGAAGGAGGGCGCTCCGAAGCACCGAGTGACGAGGGCGCGACGGAATAGGGCGCCACCTGGTGCGTGACGACCCCTGGTTCGGGCAGCCATGGAACGGCCAAAGGGGTCTCCTCTCCGCCCGCAGCAGCCAGCGATACCGAGCTCCACCGGCCGAACGACTCGCACGCCGTCGATCCCTCCGGCGAAGGGCCACGCAACGAATCGGTGGACCAACGCCGCCGGCACTTTCACACCCGCATCCAGCGCGGATGAGGGCGGTGCTCGCCAATGTGCGTTTCACCGGGTGTTCTCGGCGCGGCACAGCCGCGGGGGCGGCGGCTCCCAAGGGGGTGTAAACCAGGGTGACGGAAAGCGTCACCCTGGTTTACACCCCCTGGGACACCGACCACCGCCTCCGGCCATTTCGCACGGAGTGGGCGCCATTCGGACGGAACCTGACGCCACTTGAGGCATCAGAGCGCCCTCCAGGCCCCCATCACCCCTCGAGCCAGCCAAGCGCGGGTCGGTCTCGGAGACTGCGCTCGGCACACCCATCGTCATCTCGGGCGCCAATCACCTCGAGCGATCGACCGTCGCACGGAGCGCCTGCCAATGGCAGCGACCACCCTCGCGCTCACCGCGCAACGCTCGTCCAAAGACACACACCCTCGAGCGAGAAGCGCTCGGACCACGAGCGCCCATCCGACTCTGGAGAAACGCAGGCTCGAGGAGCTCCTGATCAGCTCACGCAACTCAGTCAGCGCGATGGTCTGCAGGCCCTACCGCGGGTCGACGACGTGGCCGAGGAAGAGCACGGGCGCCGGTGGCTCGGTCGCGCACCACGAAGACGAAGGGGCAGTCGTCCCACCTTCCGAAACGGTGATGACCGCCCCGTGAACCACGTCCGTCAGGTGGAGCTTCTCGACCTTCGCGAGCCGCGACCTCGAGCCGGAACCCCGGCTCTCTGTTGTGAGCGACCGGGCCATCGCCTCGGAAGGATTGCTGCGCCGCACAAACGCTTGACCTGAGGACTGGAGCCTGAAAAACCGGTCTCCATGTTGCGGCGCACCATGCGCCGAAACGCATCTCCAGCGAGGCACACATGGAACTCAAGGGAGCAGTGGCAGTCATCACCGGCGGCGCCAGCGGCATCGGCGAGGCGGTCGCGAAGTCGATGGCGGCGAAGGGCGTTCACGTCGTCATCGGCGACATGGACCAGAAGAACCTCGAGCGCGTGTCGGGTGAAATCGTCGCCGCCGGCGGCAAGGTGGCCTCGCTCAAGGTGAACGTCACCAACGAGGAAGAGGTCGCCGCCCTGATGGACCTCGCCATCTCGTCCTTCGGCGCCATCAACGTCTGCGTCTCGGCCGCCGGCATCATCAAGGACGGCTTGATGATCAACCTCGACAAGGAAACCGGCAAGGTCAAGAAGGCCATGACGACCGACCAGTTCAAGGCCGTCGTCGACGTCAACCTCGTCGGCTCGTTCATCACCATGCGCGAGGCGGCGATTCGCATGGCGAACAACGGCTGGCCCGGTCTGCTCGTGCCCATCTCGTCGGTGAACAAGGCGGGCCAGACCGGCCAGCTCAACTACGCCTCCACCAAGGCCGCCATCGCGCTGTGGCCGAAGATTCTGGTGGGCGAGTTCCAGATGAAGGGCATTCAGAACATCCGCT
>JBILEB010000050.1:0-41206 GCA_044352295.1 Myxococcaceae bacterium | reverse complement strand
GCCGCGCCAGCAGCTCGATCACCGAGAACAGGGCCCGATCCAGCTCGTCGCGATCGTTGAACCGCTGTCCCACCACCGCCAAGGCCGTATTCCCATTCAGGTTCAGCGGCGCGTACGCCTCCGCAAACCTCGGATCCGACGGCTGAAAGGGCTCCGTCCCGAACGGCAACATCTTGCCCTTCGTCACCACCAGCTCGCCGCCCACCACCTCGAGGCTCCACGTCTTCGCGTTGAGCAGCGACAGCGCGTAGAGGCCTCCCGTCGTCGCCGCGACCACGAGGGAGAACAGCACCAGGTTGCGGAACGCCCGCCCCAGTCGGGTGAGGAACGTCGGGCCCTGCGAGGAGTCGAGATCGGTCGCCATAGAGGGTGCGTGCAACAGGGCCGTACGAGCTGAGACACCCGGGATTGCCAGGGTGGTTTCCTTGGGGCCCCCAGCGGGGTGAGTAGACTGTTGCTGACGTGTCGACCTCCTTCAAGCGCCTCGGCCAAAGCGAGCTGCTCCCGCGATACATCTTCGCGGAGAGCCTCTACGCGCGTCGGCGAGTGCTTGAGATTGGCGCCGTCGCCTCCACCCTCGGCCAGTCCGCACGGTTCCTCTCGACCCGTGGCGCGCGCGTCGTCGTGGCGGCCGATTCGGACCTCGAGGCCATTCAAGAAGCGCAGGCGAAGCTCGCTGGTCCCAACCTGCGCTTCCGTCCACCCGTCTTCGATGACTTCGAGGCCGGCAGCTTCGATCTCGTCATGGTGGCCGACCTCGCCCCCTACGTCCGGGCACCGGAGCTGCTGAAGGATCTCGCGCGGCTGGTGGCGAAGAGCGGCTACCTGATGGGCGGGCTCCGAAACCCGGCTGGCCTCGCGCTCTCCAACGTCATCGATCCCGAAGAGGCCGAGGCCCAGCCCACGTACGGGCAGCTGCTCGACGCGCTCTCGACGCACTTCGCCTCGGTCGAGGTCGCCACCCAGTCCCCCGTGCTCGGGTATCAGCTCGCGTTCGAACGCGGCGAGGGGCTCCAGGTCGATGGCTCGCTCGCTGGAATCAGCGAGGCCGCGTACTTCATCGTGATCGCCGGCCAGGAAGCGGCTCGCAGCTTCGAACCCACCTGGGTGCAACTGCCTCCGGAGCCGCTCGCCTTCACCGGCGGCAAGCTCGAGGACTACTCGACCCGCGCGAAGGACTGGCGGGAGCGCGCTGACCGACTCAAGGACGCGCTCCAGAAGAAGACCGTCGAGCTCGAGACCCGACAGGTCGACCTGCGCGAAACGAAGGAGCAGCTCGAGGCCACCCGGGAAGCCGTCGCCCGCCTCACCGCGCAGTTCGAGTCGCAACGCGAAAAGCCCGAGAACCTCCGCGACCGCGAAGAGCTCGCCCAGCGCGTTCGTCGTCTCGAGGCCGAGCTGACGGTTCTGCGCGAGCGCGCCATCGACGCCGAAGGTCGGGCCACGGCGGCACGCAACGAGCGGGATGCCCTCGATCGCGCGCAGAAGGACGCGGCCATCGGCGCGCTGTCCGCACAGGAGCAGATCCGGCTCGAGCGCGCTCGACGGGAAGAGGTCGCCACCCAGCTCGAAGACGCCCGCACCCGGCTCGCCCGCGCCTACGAGGCGCTCAAGACCGCCCAGGAAGACGCCGTCGCCGAGCGACTCGAACGGGAGCGCGCCCTCTCGCAGGCCGACCGCCTCCGCGAGACCCTCGGCTTGAAGGAAAACGAGCTGACTGCCGCGCGCCAGCGTGAGCTCTCACTCGCCGACGCCCGCACCCAATCGCTCCAGGCGATCGAAGGCCTCGAGCGCTCACTTGGTGAGGCCCGGAGCCAGATGCAGGCGCTCCGGGACGAGGCTTCTCACCGTGAGGCCGACCGGCTCTCGCTCGCGCGCTCCTTCGAGGTGGAGTCCGACAGCCGGCGGTCACTCGAGAAGGACGTCCAACGGCTCTCCGCCGACGTGGCCTCGTCGCAGCAGGAGCTCGTGTCGCAGCAGGCGACCGTCACCGGACTCGAGACCGAGCTGCAGGCCGCCGCGTCCGCTCACGCCCGTGCGCTGCGAGACATCGAGACGCTGTCGAACTCCGAGCGCACGTGGCGTGAGCTCTCCGGCCAGTACGAACAACGCCTCGCCGAGACGAACGTCAACGTTCAGCAGCTCAGCGATCAGATCGCCCAGCTCTCCGCTGAGAAGGACGCGGAGCTCGCCCGTGGCCGGCGCCTCGAGCGCGATCTCGAGACCGCCCTCACCACCGAGCGCAGCACCCGCGAACAGGCCGAGGTGCTGTCGACCGATCTCCGCCGCCAGCTCACCGAGGTCGGGGAGGTTCGGGACCGTCTCATCGAGGAGCGAAACGATCTTCGCGGCGCGATCGAAGATCTCCGCAAGGCGCGGCTGGGGGAGCAGGCCCGGGTCGACGCGCTCGAGACCGAGAAGACCGGCCTTCAGGCCAACACGCTTCGACTCGAAGGCGAGCTGGCCGCGGTGCGCACGGAGCAGGCCGAGCTGGCACGCGGGTCGGCCCAACAACAGCGAACACTCGAAGCGGCGCTCGCTGAACGGGACACCGCCCTGGCGACCGAGCGCGCCACCACCGGAGCGCTCCGCCAACAGGTCGTCGGCATGGACGCCGAGCTCGCCCGATTCGGCGGCATGCTTCGCGACGGCCAGCGCATCCTCGGCGAGACGCGCGCGGCCCTCGAGGGGCGGACCGCCGAGGCCGAGGCTGAGCGGGAGACGGCTTCGCAGCTCCGGGAACGCATCGGCCGGCTCGAGGCGACGCTCGCCCGGGCAACGGAGGCCTTGGAAGAGACGTCGGCGACGCTCGCTTCGACCCGCACCGAGAAGCAGTCGCTTCAGGCCCGGTTCGACGAGACCGCGGCGCGCTCGAATGGGCTCGTCGAGCAGGTGCAGAACCTTCAGCGGATCACCATGGCCGCAGATGAGGCGCTGGCCGCTGCCAGGTCACAACGGAACGCGTTCGAGCGTGAGCTGCGCGACCTCCGGGAAGCGACCGAATTCGAGCGCAAGCAGAGCGCTGAGCGGCTGAACGCGCTTCAGCAGTCGGCGACGACCAGCTCGAGCCGGGCCAGCGAACTCGAGGCGCGGCTGTCCGAGGCGTCACGGCAGCTTCAGCAGACCGCGCAGGCCGCGTCCGTCGAAAGAGAGCGCTCTGCGTCGCTCCAGCAAACGGTGGCGAGCCGCGACGACGCCCTCCGGACCCTCGACGTCGAGTTGGAGAGCGTCCGCACGAGCCTCGAGGCCGTTCGCGGCGAACGGGTCGCGCTCGAGGCCGCGCTGCGGGACAGCCAGGACGCCCTCGCGCGCCGCACCACCAGCTTCAACGAGGTCCAGGGCGCGCTGGCCACCGCCTCCGACGAGCTCACACGCCGGGTCGCGCTCCTCGTCGAGCGGGACCAGCAGCTCGCGGCGCTCACCGCGGAGCGCGACGGCCTGGCGTTGAGCGGCACCGAACAACAGCAGCGCGTTGGAGAGCTGTCTCGCCGTCTCGCCGAGCAGGAGACGCGCGCGACCGGGCTCGAGCAGGCGCTCGCCGATGCCCGCGCTCGTCACGAGACCGCTGCCGCAGACTTCCAGACGAAGCTCCAGGCGGCCGAGGCCGAGCTCACGGAGCGCAGGGGGACGGTGGAGTCGCTCGCCGGCACCGTCGCGAGCCTCGAGGCCCGGTTGGCTGAGCGTGAGATCGCGCTGGCGGCGGTCACCACCGCGTCCACGACCTCCGCGGAGGCCGTTGCGAGGCTCGAGGCCGAACTGTCGACCGAGCGGCAGCAGGCGCAGCGCTTGTCTGCAGAGCTCCAGCGCCTCACCGCCGAGCTCGAAGAGGGCGCGATCGCCCGCCGAGAGGAGCTCCAGCTACGCGAGCGGGCTGACATGGAGCTGCGACGCCTCACCGACGAGCTCGCCCAGAAGGCCAGCGCGTTGTCGGCCCTCGAAACGGCCAGGCTCGCCCTCGACGGCCTCTTGGCGGAGCGGACCCAGCTCCACGACGAGACGCTGGCCGCGCGGAGTCGGGATCTCGAAGAAGCCCGGCAGCTCCTCGAGGCGCGCACCGCGGAGTGGGCGCAGACCCGCGCGAGCCTGGTCGATGATCAGCGCCGCGTTCTCGACGCTCGCATAGCCGAGTGGGAGCAGGCCCGGACCAGCCTCGTCGACGCGCATCGCCGTGAGCTCGACGCCACCACCCAGGCCGCGATGCGCGCCCTGGAGGCCCGTCAGGCCGAACTCGAGGCGCAGCTCCGCGCCACACGCGAAGCGCACAGCGCCACGCTCGAACAGCAGGCGAAGGCCTATCAGCAGAACCTCGAGCAGAAGAGCAGCGAGGCGGCGCGGGTCCTCGCGGCTCGAGAGGACGAGCTCCTCCAGCGCGTGGCGACCGCCGAGGCCCGGGGGAACGACCTCGACCGGCAGCGCGAGGCGGTGAAGGTCGAGCTCGAGCAGGCACGAGAAGCAGCTGTGCGCGAGCGCGCCGAAGCCCAGAGCCAGCTCGAGACCGTCCAGACCGAACTCGCCAGTGTCCAGTCCATCGTCGACAAGGCCACCTCCGAGGCGCGCGGGCATCAGGCCGGCAAGCAGGCGCTGCAGGTGGAACTCGACCGTTCACGCGTCGAGCTCGATCAGCTCCGCACGTCCCTCGCGCAGGCCGGCGGTGAGACCCGCGCGATGGCCGAAGCGCGCGCGCAGGTGGAGTCCGAGGTCGAGCGCCTGCGCCAGCGGGTTCCTGAACTCGAAGCCGAGCTCCAGCAGTTGCGTGGCACGCAGCCCGAGCTGTCGTCCTTGCGGGAGCGTGTGCCGGCCCTCGAGAAGTCCATCGCCGAGCTGACCCAGCGAGCCGAACTGGCCGATGAGGGAAAGACCGCGCTCGTCACGGCGGCTGCGGCCTCCGAGGTCGCGCTGGTGGAGCTCCGCGCCAGGTCCGAGGCGCTCGAAGCCTCGCAGGCCGAGCTGGTGGGCCGGATCGCCGGTCTTCAGGAGCAGGTGGTCGATGCCGAGGCCCGCGCCGCGTCGATCGGCGAGCAGCTCTCGCAGTACCAGGACGAACGCCCGGCCCTCGACACCGAGCTCACGGAGCTTCGCCTCCGCGCGAACGTCGCCGAGCGTCGGCTGGCCGAAGCCGAGCGGGCCGCGCCGACCTCGAACCCCGAGATCGAGGCGCTCCGCCGACGGCTGCCGGAGCTCGAGGCCGAGCTGGAGATCGCTCGCGTCAACGCCCGCAATGACGTCGACGTCTCCGCGGCAGGACGGAAGCAGGCCGAGGAGCTGCTGCTGGCGCTCCGCGTGAAGTACGGCGACCTCCAGCACGAGCTCACCGTGGCGAACGAGCAGCTCGAGCAGACCCGTCGGGGCACCCCGGACCTCCGAGAAGAAGTCGCCGAACTCCGCGCCGAGAACGAGCTGATTGAGTCCGAGCGCGAGCGCCTCGCCGATGCCGTCGACGCCCTCGAGAAGCGCCTCAAGGATCAGGATCAGCTCAAGGACCGGCTGCTGCGGCTCGAGACCGACCTCACGTTGACGAAGAAGCTGCTCGATCAGGCCCGGGGCGATCTCGAAGCCGCGCGCACACCGACTCGCAGGCCCGCGGTGCCCTTCGATGACTTCGAAGACGAGTCTCAGACCGCCGTGACGCAGATCCCGGACCTGGCGGCGCTCCGGAAGGCGAGCGTGCCTGAAGACGAGTCGCCGACCGGCATCACGGCGATCCTCGATCTCGAGGCGCTCAAGCACGCCAGCCGGCCGCAGCCGCCGCCCGTTCCGAAGCAGCCACCGCCGCCCAGCTCACCGCCACCGCCCGTTCCCGGCGCCGAACCCGAGGTCTTCGAGCTCGACGTCACCGATGACGAGTCCGAGGCCGAGGCCGAGGAGATCGTGCTCTTCGACGAAGAGGTGGGTGAGAACGGCTCCAACGGGGGCAAGAAGAAGTAAGACGCCGGTGTGTCGCGTCGGGTCGTCCTCGTCTCGTTGAGCCTCCTGGTCGTCCTGGTGCTCGTCATCGCGTGGTCATTCAGCGACGAGAGCACCGGGACCGACGTGGACCAACCGCTGAAGACCAACACACCAGGGCCGGTCGAAGAGAATCGAGCGCAGGTTCCAACGATTCGACCCGGATCGATCTCCGGGGTCGTCCGACGGGCTGGCGCGGGCGTGTCGCGCGCGAAGGTCTTCCTCAAGGCCACCGCGCCGCTGACCGTCGAGACCCTCGACGACGGAGCGTTTCGAATCGACGGCGTGGCTCGAGAGCCGGTCTTTCTCGCGGCCTCGGCGCCGGGGCTCGCGTCGGGCGTGGTGGGGCCGTACCTGGTCGAGCCGGGGCAGACCGTGGAGGGGGTCGTCCTCGAACTCGGTCCCACCGTGGCGCTCGAAGGCGTCGTTCGTGATCTCGTCACCCGCGCGCCGATTCCTCGAGCGGTGGTGTCATGGTCGGGAGGAACGACGCAGACCACCGAGACCGGCACCTTTCTGCTCCCGGCGCCGACCAGTCAGGTGTGGCTCGACGTCATGGCGAAGGGATACCTGGCGCGTACAGAGTGGTTGTCTCTCGAGCTCGCCCGCGCGGGTGGACGCCTCGATCTGTCGCTGTCACCGGCCTCGACGCTCGAAGGCACGGTGACGGAGCAGGGCACGCCCCGCGCAGGCGTGTCGGTCTGGGCGGAGTTCACCGAGGGGTTGCGACGTGGCGAACGGAGCGCGCTCGTCCTCACCGACGCGAAAGGCCAGTTCCGCATCGAGTGCTCCGAGGGGCTTCGGCGGCTCGTCGCGGTCACTCCAGCGGGCGTGACGGTGGCCGGTCCCGAGGTGCGCGTAGCGGTCGGCGAGGCCCGCAAGGGAATCTCGATCGAGCTGGGCGATCTCGGCGGCATCACGGGCACGGTGCGCCGAAACGGAGAGCCGCTGGGGAGCGCTGCGCTCACCCTCGTCAACGCCTTCACGGAGGACACCACCGCGACCACCACGACCCTGCTCGATGGGCGCTTCTCGTTCCCATCGGTGCCGGTGGGCCGGTACCTCGTGCAGGTGCGCCTGGGGGCGTTCTCGACCATCGCCGGGCCGTTCGATCACCGCGACGATGGTCAGGCGTGGACGATCGACGTGGCGGCAGGTCAGGTGCTCGAGGGCCGCGTGGAACCGGCCGAGCCGGGTGTCGCCGTGCGGTGGCGAACAGGCGATTGGGCGGGCCAGGCCTCACAGACGGTCACCGCAGCCGACGGGACCTTCCGCTTCGAAGGGGTGCCCGCAGGTGTGCTGCTCATCGACGCAGAGGGGCCGAAGGGCGCCGCCACGCTGACGGCCAAAGCAGGTGATCCGGTGGTGCTTCGGCTCGAGCGTGGCGCGGTGGTGGTGCGCGTCGTCGACCAGAGCGGCGCGCCCGTCGCTGACGCGGTGGTGCACGCGAGGAACGACGAGACCGGCGCGGTGCGCAAGTACGTGTTGATGGCGCCCGATGGCGTGTTCCAGATCGATCTCCCGCGTGGCCGGTGGATGCTCCTGGCCGAGGTGAGTGGGCGCGGACGCACGGCAGGGCAGGTCGTCGCGATCGCAGGAGCGCCCGTCGACGTGACGTTGACGCTGAGCTCGACGAAGCCGGTCTTTGGCCGGGTGATCGACCGCGCCACGCGGCTCCCGCTCGAGGACGTCCGGGTTCGGGCCGAGTCCTCGATGGGACGCGTCAGCGTGCTGACCGACGCGCGTGGCACCTTCACCTTGCCGCCGCAGCCATCCCAGGTGTCGGTCATCGTGGGTCGTGACGGCTACGAGCCGCAGGGCTTCTGGCTCCCGAGCCGGCCGGACGCCGCGAACCTCACCATCGAGCTCCAGCCCGCGCCCAACCGGCCCTTCCAGGACGAGACGCCGCGCTTCGAAGGCGTGGGCATGACGCTGAAGCCCGAGCCCACCCACGTCAGCGTGCAGCTCGTGAACGAGGGCAGCCCCGCCGAGCGTGCGGGCATTCAGGCCGGCGACATCATCGTCACCATCGACGGTCAGCCCGCGGGGGTCGATCTGCAGAGCGTCGTCAATCGAATCCGGGGGCCTGCGGGAACGCCCGTGCGAATCGGCTTCACGCGGGCGGGGCAGTCGTTCGAGCGCGTGATGCGTCGCAAGTCGCTGCTCATCACCGCGTGGTGAATCAGGCGCGTTGTTTCTTCTTCCGCTCGCGACGGCTGAGCCTGGGCTCGACCCGCACGGCCTCGGGCGGAGGCGCGACCGTTCCCGGCATGGGCGTCCCCTCCGGGAGCGGCGTCTCGGCGGCCGGCTGCTCCACGGGCAGCGACGGCAGGCGGATGATGAAGGTGGTGCCTTCACCTCTTGACGATGCGCTGACAGATCGCGAGGCCCAGGCCGGTGCCCTTCTGCTTCGTGGTGAAGAACGGCGCGAAGATGTTCATCTGCTGATCGGCCGGAATGCCGGGCCCGTTGTCCGAGACCTGCACCGCGACGAGCTCGGGCTGGCGGAAGTCGCCGAAGCGCTCGGGGCGTGACGTCTTGAGGACGATCTCTCCCGGCGCGCTCCCGATGGCCTGCGCGGCGTTCTGCACGAGGTTGATGAGCACCTGCTTGAGCTGCTCGGCGTCGCCATCGACTTGGGGGCAGGTCGGCGGCGAGCGACCGCGACGCCTGCACCCATGGAGACCGCCTCCCCGCATCCCATCTCCCCCCTGTCCGGCGCTCGTTCGCCTCTTGCCCCTCACCCCGGTCTTCGTGGGTTGTTCCTCTTGTCCATCAGGGGCTTTGTCCGGGTGGATGTTCTGCGCTGCCCCTGCTTCGCGCCGGCAAGGGCGCGTTTCGTCATGCTTTCAGGTCCGCGTTGGCCGCTGGCCATCATTCAGAGCGTCGCCAAAGCTCAAACACCGCGCTGATTGGTAGACTCGTTTGGCAGCTCCGAGCGTGTTTTCGACAGAGGTCTCGCCGGCGCTGGAGCTTCAAGGCAGGAACACCCAGGTGTCCCCGAGCGACCAGGCCAGGGTGCGCGAGCGGGCGGGGTCCCAGGCGAGCGAGAAGTCGAAGAGGTTGGGCACCACGCCCAGCGCGTTTCTCGGAGTCCACTGGGTGCCGGCCCATTCCCAGGTGGACATCGGCGCCAGCGTCTGGCTGCGCGCGAGCAACACCAGTCGTTGCCGAACCGGGTCGAGGGACATCATCACCCGCGCAGACACGGGCCCGGGCGCCGAGAGGTCCGTCCACGCGGTGGTCCACGCCCAGGTGGCTCCGCCCGAGACCGAAGGGCTCAGCCCCAGCAGCCGCTGGCCCACCGGGTCCCACGCGAAGATGGCGGGCGGCCCGCTCGAAGCGCGTTCCTGCCAGGTGGTGCCGTCCCAGTCCCACAGGTCGCCGCCTGACCGCGAGCCCAACAGGACGACGCGTTGTCGATTCGGGTCCCACGTCATCTGGTGACCGCTGCGCGGCGATGGCGAGACGGCAGGCGGCCTTCGCGTCCAGGTGGTGCCGTCCCATTCCCAGGTGTCGTCGAGGGGCCCGGTGGCCGAGTCGCCTCCGAAGAGCACCACGCGCCCGCGCAGCGCGTCGAAGGCCATCGCGTGGCCGCTGCGTGCCGGCGGTGAGGTGGAGGGCGTTCGTTCGAGCCACGTGGTGCCATCCCATTCCCAGGTGACGTCGACGTCGCTGGTGCTGCGGCCTCCGAAGAGGACGATGCGGCGACGGGTGGTGTCGGCAGCGAGCGCGGTCTGCCGCAGCGGGGGCGGCGCGGCGGGTGGTTGGGTGTTGAGCCAGGTCGAGCCGGTCCATTCCCAGACGGTCTGCATCGAGCCTCCGAAGAGCACCACGCGCTGGCGGGAGTCATCAAAGGCCAACAGCGCCTGAGCGACGTCGGGCGTCGACGCGGTCTGGCGCTGGACCCAGGTGACGCCGTCCCATTCCCAGGTGTCGGCGCGGCGACCGGTGCCGTCGGAGCCGCCGAAGAGCCGCACACGCTGCCCCACCGGGTCCCACACCATGGGCGCTGACACTCGCCCCGGCGGCCGACTCGACGGCGACGCGCGCAGCCAGGTCACGCCGTCCCATTCCCACGTCTCGTCGAGCGCGCCACCGCTGCTGCTGGCGCGGCCTCCGAAGAGCGTGACGCGGCGGGTGAGCCCGTTGAACGCGAGGCTGAAGTCCCGGGTGGCCGTCGGCACGATGGTGGTCATCGGGTGCCGCCAGGTCAGCCCGTCCCATTCCCAGGTGCCGTCCGCGCCGTGGTGCAGCACGACGCGTCGACGCGCGCGGTCGTACGCCATTTCCGCGGTGGCGCCGAAAGCAAAGTGAGCAGACGGCGGCGAGATGGCCGGGAAGCGTCGCAGCCACGTCATGCCGTCCCATTCCCAGGTCTGGGCCGGAAGCGGGGTGGAGACCGGGCCGCCAACCAGCACCACCCGCCGTCGCGCCTCGTCCCAGACCATGCGGTGCTGCCGCATCTCCGGAGGAGCACTGACTGGCAGGCGCAGGTCCCACCGGGTCCCATCGAAGGACCAGGTGTCATCGAGGTCCGTGCCGCCCGCGACGCCGCCAAAGACGAGCAGGCCACGGCCGTCCCACGCGAAGGCGGTGCCGGTGCGCGCGGGCACCGTGGCGGGCACCCACCGGTTCGAACACCGCGCGGTCGTGGGTCGCGGTCGTGAGACGCATTGACCGACGAGGCAGAGGTCGACCTGGGTGGCGAGGCAGTCATCGGGGCCGCACAGGGTGCCGTCGAGCACGTCGGTGAGTGAGCAGCCGGTGATGGCGTCGCAGGTCGCGACCTGGCACGGGGACGCGGGCGCCGGGCAGACGCGTGGCACCGAGCCGCAGCCGGTGGCTTCGCTGCAGATGGGTATCAGGCACGCGTCGCCGGTGTCGCAGCCCTTGATGGTTCCGGTGCAGACACCGCTCGAGCAAATGCCGGTGAGGCAGCGGGTCTCGCAGGGTGCGCCGTTGGCGCTCGTGGTGGTGAGACACTGCCCGCGGTTGAGGTCGAAGCCGGTGGCTGAGCACGATGGAGCGGCTGGGCATGCAGGCACCTCGAGGCCTTGTCCTTCGACCTCGACCATGAGGGGACCGAGGAGCAGGGTGCCGGTGAAGGTTCCAGGTCGTGCTGGCGCGAAGGTGACACGCACGACCACGTCTTCACCGGTGCGCACGGTGAGCGGCTGGCCGTCGACGAGGAAGGGAGCCTCGATGCCGGAGGTGAACTCAGCGGGGGTCTGACCGGCGTTGGTGACCGAGACCGTGAGCGTCGCCCTCGCTCCGACAAAGGTGGCCGGCATCACGAGGCGCTGCGGCGTGACGAGGAGCTCAGCGCGTGAGAGCTGGTTGATGCCCGGTGCACATCGGCACGCCGGCAGCAGCGCCAGGGAGATGAACAGCGCGCCGAGTCCTCGAGCCATCGACGGCGAGTATGCCTGAGCTGTTGCGAGGCGCGCGACTTCGCGCAGCCAATCGCTCACACCCACGCAGGGAGCAGCCCCTTTCGACCTCGCAGCCGCACAGTGACGTCGAAACCGTGTTGCGTTCCCGTTCACTCCGTTGGCAGCGTGCGGGTGGCGGCACCGGGTGCGTTCGGAAGACGCTTCGTCGCCCCGGCAGCTGAGCGGTTCCTTTCTGAAAACCCTCGGACCTCCATCGAGCTGGTGCTGACAGACCGCCGTGGAGACCTCGTCGCACAGGCCATCGACCTGGCCGTGCGCAGCGTATTGTCTTTCCTCCAGTAGGCCGAGCCGTCATCACCGAACGAGAGCTTCCGGCTCCCGGGTGGACGGAAATCGTGTCGCCCCTGAAATCGCGGAGCCTGGAGCCAGGCTCGTTCTTCACGAACGGCCACGCGGTCCTCTGCACACTCGATGGTTCTCTCGGTGCAGTCGATGTTGCAACTGTGCGCGCTGCGGCAGACCAACTTGGCGTAACCGAGCAGTTCGCCATCGCGCTCGACAGCGGCGACTTCATCGACTCGTGGTGAGGCCGGGATGCGCGACGGAGAAGCACGTCGTCGCGGCGATTCTCCTCTCGTCGAATCTGGACGCTGAGCTGCGGCAGATGAGGGTCGCGTTCTGAATGAACACGTCGGTGATGTGGAAGCGGCGCACCAGCGTGGTGAATCAGGCGCGTTGTTTCTTCTTCCGCTCGCGACGGCTGAGCCTGGGCTCGACCCGCACGGCCTCGGGCGGAGGCGCGACCGTTCCCGGCATGGGCGTCCCCTCTGGGAGCGGCGTCTCGGCGGCCGGCTGCTCCACGGGCAGGGACGGTAGCCGAATGATGAAGGTGGTGCCTTCGCCGACACGGCTCTGCACGTTGATGGTGCCGTTGTGGCTCTTGACGATGCGCTGACAGATCGCGAGGCCCAGGCCGGTGCCCTTCTGCTTCGTGGTGAAGAATGGCACGAAGATGCTCATCTGCTGATCCGCCGGAATGCCGGGCCCGTTGTCCGAGACCTGCACCTCGACGAGCTCGGGCTGGCGGAAGTCGCCGAAGCGCTCGGGGCGTGACGTCTTGAGGGCGATCTCTCCCGGCGCGCTCCCGATGGCCTGCGCGGCGTTCTGCACGAGGTTGATGAGCACCTGCTTGAGTTGCTCGGCGTCGCCATCGACCCGGGGCAGGTCGGCGGCGAGGTGCTCGGTGAGCGTGACATTCTTCGGCAGATCGTTCTGGATGAGCCGCAAGGTGCGGGTGACGACCTCGTTCACGTCGGTCGCGCCGAAGCTCTGCTTGAGGGGCCGGGCGTAGTCGAGGAACGCCGTCACCACGCCGTTGAGGCGGTTCACCTCTTCGACGATCACCTCGATGAACTCGCGCTCGTCCGTCGGGACGGTCTTCGGGTCGAGGCACTGGGCAGCGCCCTTGATGGCGCCCAGCGGGTTGCGGATCTCGTGGGCGAGACCGGCGGCCATTTCACCCAGGGCGGCGAGTCGATCGCGCTCACGCATGCGCTCGTAGAGCTTGGAGTTCTCGACCACCGTGGCGAAGCGGTCGGCCAGCTCGAGGATGAGGGCGATCTCATCGGAGGCGAACGCTTCGGGTACGCGCTCGTCCCACAGGTTCAAGAACCCGAGCACACGGTCATTCCCCATGAGCGGCACGGTGATGCCCGCGCGCATCTGCTCGAGCGCCGAGCGCACGTCGTTGAGGCGTTTGACCTCTTCACGCGCCTTGCGGGCCTCGAGGGGCTGGGCCTTCAGCTCGGCGGAACGGCGGTTCACGGTCTCGAGGAGCTGGGCGCGTTCAGTACGGCTCACCAGCGCGCGCGCGGTGCCGGCGTCGATGAAGAGGGCAGGCTGGGGGCCGCGGGAATCGAGCAGGCGGAAGCCCGGTCGATCCTCTGCCAACAGGTAGATCGACGCGTGCGTCACCCGGCGGGTCTCGTTGAGGCCGTCGAGCAGCATCGCGGCGAGCTGGGGGCCGTCGATCACGTTCGCGGTGCGGCGCAACAGGCTGCGCACGGAGTCGAGGAACGCGAAGCGCTGCCGGAAGAAGAGCGCCGCCACCCGCTCGCCGACCCAGCTGGTGAGCGGCTCCAGGAGGATCAGCATCACGAACGCCGCCACCGTCGTGTTGAACAGGTAGAGGCTCGTGTTGTCCTTCTGCACCCACACCGTCAGCACGATGAAGACGAGCGCGAGGATGGTGGCGAGGATCGTCTGCGAGGCGATCTTTCCCAGCAGCTCGTGCAGGTCCATCAGCCGCAGCCGCAGGAGCGTCTGCGACAAGAAGAAGAGGTACAGCGTCGCGATGATCGGGCCCAGGGTGGGGAAGGGCAACTCGAAGCGCGCGAGGAAGTCGAGGCCCGAGAAGAGGATCGACGCCACCGCGCCGATGGCCAGGTACATCAGCCGCAGGCGGTCGATGCGCGACTCGCTGGCGTTCATCCGTGACAAGAGGAGCGAGACGGAGAACGTCAGCGCGAGCAGCACCCACGCCGAGACGGCGACGCGGGCCCAGAGCTGATCGGCCAACGGCGTGGCGCCCACCGTCAAGCCCAACAGGAGCGAGAAGAAGGACGTCCGTCGGCCGTACCGCGCCGCCCGGGGGCTGAAGTTGAGGAACTCGAGGAAGAAGGACAGCGCCGTCGACGGCACCAGCGCGCCGGTGACGATGGTGAGCCCGAGCATCACCCGCGCGGCGAGGGAGGGAGACTCTCCGACGCTCGGGAAGATACCCTCGAGGAAGCGGGAGAAATGGAACGCCCCGACTGACAGCGCGAAGACCCCGAAGAGCGTGACGACCCGCGCCCGTTGTTGGCGCAGGAGCATCGAGATACCCAGGGCGAGCCCGATGATTCCGGCCAGCAGGGCGCTTTGCGTTCTGATGTCCATGCGTCCAACAACACTGTAGCCGGTCTCAGGGGCGACGCTCCTCCCCGTGGGGCGGGTGCAGGAGAAGTTGACCCACTGACGAGCCGTGTACGATGCGCTTCGATGCATGGTTCGCGCTGGGTCGTCTCGTCGGTCGTCATCGCCGTCACCGCGTTCGGACAACTGGGGGAGGCCGCCGAGTCCTTCGAGGCCGACATCGCGCCGATCCCCGAGGGCCAGCCCGAGCTCCCGCTGATCGAGAACCCGTTCGTGCCGCCAGAACCTCCGCCCCCGGCGCCTCCCGCTGAGGCGCCGGCACCGGCGCGCGTGGAACGAAAGCAGCTCGGGCCGTACTTCACCGGAAAGCTCCGCGAAGCTCGTCAGGCGTTCGCGCAAGGGGCCTACGGCCGCGCACGTGAGAAGCTCGTTGGCGTCGAAGAGACCCCGCCGACGCGCTTCCTGCGCGCGCTCGCCGCGTTTCGCGTGCGGGACTTCGCGTTCGCCGCTCCAGAGTTCGAAGCCCTGGCGGTCGACTACCCCGCGCTCGCGCCGCGCTGCCTGGTGCATGCCGGCTGGTCGTTCGAAGGACTGGAGGACTTCGAGGCCGCCGCGCGTGTCTTCGAGCAGGTCGATCCGCGATCCCGCATGTCGGCCGACGGACAGCTGGGCCTCGCCCGTGCCCTCCGTCGCACCACAGGCGTCGCGCCCGCGATCACGCTGTTGACCCGCCTCGGCGAGAAGCCAGCGCCGCCGTGGGGACGTGACGTCGGCGCCGAGGCGCTGCTCGCGTTGGCCGATCTCCATGCCGCACGAAACGACGCCAAGGCGGAGCAGCGTGCGCTCGCCGAGCTGTGGTCGAAGCACCCACTCTCCGCGCAGGCCCTCAAGCATGAGAAGCGCCTGGTCGAGCCCGAGAAGCTCCCGGCGGCCATCACCGTCACCCGCGCCGAGCAGCTCGTCGAGTTCCACCGCAATGCGCAAGGCCTCGCGCTCGTCGAGCCGCTGCTCGCGTCCCTCACGCTGCCCGATCCGCTCGCCTGTCGGGCGCACCTCGTCGCGGGGAAGGCGCAGCGGAAGCTCCGCGCCCACCCGAAGGCCGTGGCGTTGTTGTCACCGGTCGTCCGCAGGTGCGGTGAGGCCGACGTGCGCGCGAAGGCGCTCTACACGCTGGGGTTCTCGCAGTCCGTGACCGCGCCCGAAACGGCGGTCGAGACCTACGAGACGCTGGCGGCGGAGTTCCCCGATCACCCGCTCGCCGATGACGCGCTCTTTCACGCCGCCGAAGCCCGGCAGCGCGCTGGTGACGTCGAGGGCGCGGCCGATCGGCTCGCGGAGCTGGCGGATCGGTTCCCGCTCTCCGACATGGGCGCCGATGGGCTCTTCAAGCTCTTCTGGTTGAGGCGCACCCAGGGAGACCACGCCTCGGCGATGGCGGTGCTGGACGAGATCGAAGCTCGCTTCGCGCCCATCGACGATTCCCACGAGCTGGAGCGAGCCCGGTACTGGAGAGCCCGGCTCCTCGAAGCGCAAGGAAAGCGTTCGGACGCCGTCGACGTGCTCGCGCAGAATGCCGCCGCGCATCCTGCGACCTACTACGGCCTGTTGTCACGAGAGCGCGCAGAGCAGCTCGCGCCCGGCCGCGTCCGTTCTCTTCAGAAGTCCGTCGCCGCCGCCACGCGCATGGACGATGTGTTCCCCCTCGACATCGGCGGGATGAAGGACGACGTGCAATTCCAGTCCGCGGTCGAGCTTCTTCGAATGGGCTTTGGCGAGCTGGTGCCGATGGAGATCCTCGGCATCGATCGCGCGAAGGCGCCCCCCGAAGCGCACCGGCTCCTCGTGATGATGCTCGCGATGGCGGGCGAAGAGCGTCCCGCACACGGCATGGCCCGCCTGTGGCTGCGGCGCGATCTGTCCGGGCCCATCACGCGAAAGAACCGGCTCATCTGGGAGATCGCCTACCCGAAGGCCTTTCGCGAGCTCGTCGAGACGTACTCGGCTGAAGCCGACGAGCTCGATCCCGATCTCCTCCAGGCGATCATGCGCGAAGAGAGCGCCCTCGACCCCAAAGCCTTGTCATGGGCGGGCGCGCTCGGGCTCTGTCAGCTCATGCCGTACACGGCGGCGGAGGTCGCAGCGCAGCTCAAGCTCCCACGCCCGTCGACCGCCGCGCTGCTCGAGCCCGAGCTCAACGTGCGGCTGGGCGCCCGCTACCTCGCCGGTCTGGTGGCGCGCTTCGATGGGACCCGGCCCTTCGCCATCGCCAGCTACAACGCCGGCCCGGGCGCGGTGAACCGGTGGCGACGCGAGCTTCCTCACGACGATCTGGCGGCCTTCGTCGAGCAGATCCCGCTCCAGGAGACCCGCCAGTACGTCAAGCGCGTGCTGCGCAGCTACAACACCTACAAGCTCCTCTATTCGCCTGACGAGCAGGCCCGCACCGTGGCGCCGCCCGTCGAGCCGAAGGCGAAGAAGCCCGACAAGAAGGTGTAGTCGTTCAGGAATCCCAACGGTCCCTCGTCGGTCGCCTCCAGAAAGGAGGCACCCATGGAGACCCTCGTCCTGAACCGTTCGTACCAGCCGGTCGCCCGCATTCCCTGGCAGCGCGCCATCACGCTGCTGTTCCTCGGCAAGGTCGAGCTCGTCGAGGCTTACGAGGACCAGACGATTCGCAGCGTGAGCTTCGAGCTGAAGGTCCCGGCCGTGGTGCGCTTCCTGCGAATGCTGGCCCGCCGCAAGCCGATCATCCGCTTCAGCCGTGAGAACGTGTACGCGCGTGACCACGGCCGCTGCCAGTACTGCCAGCGTGCGGTGACCCGGGCCCAGGCCACGTACGACCACGTGCTGCCGCGTGCCCAGGGCGGCCAGACGAACTGGGAGAACATCGTGATCGCGTGCGTGCCCTGCAACCAGGCCAAGGGTGGACGCACGCCAGAGCAGGCCCGCATGCCGCTGAAGGTGAAGCCGGTGAAGCCGACGAAGCTGCCGGACACGCTGCGCCTCACCTTCCGCTTCGAGAAGGGCATGCCTGAGTCGTGGCAGACCTGGCTGCGCGACCTGACCTATTGGCATGGGAGCCTCGAGGAAGGCTGACGAGGGATCCCATGTTCAAGCGGTGAGTCACGACTTCGACGAGACAGTCGGGCCGGCGCGAGGCCGCCCGAACGGGTAGACAGAGAGTACCTCCCTCGTGGAGGTGCGCTGGGTGCTGGTCCACGCCTCACAGGACCCTGGTGCCCCCGTTCGGTGTGTGCCCCGTATCGTCCCCGTCACAGGACCGTTGGGCGGCGCCCCTCTGAGCACACACTCGGAGGGGCGTTCGTTTCGCGGTACAATGCACATCGAATGGCTTCCTCGCCCATCGAGACGAGCCGTCGACAGGCGCTGCTGCAGGCGCTGCCCTCCATCGACGAGCTGCTCAACGAGGCCCACGTGGTGGCCCTGGGGCGGTCTGTCTCTCGCGCGGTGCTTCGCGAGGCGTGTCGGCAGGCGGTGGCCGAGGCCCGCCAGGCGATCCTCACCGGTGGTGAGGTGACGTTCTCGGTCTTCCGCGTCGACGCGCACGTGAGTCGTCTGTCTCAGCCAAACCTGCGCCCGGTGCTCAACGCGACCGGCGTGGTGCTGCACACGAACCTGGGCCGTGCGCCGCTCTCGCAGCGGGCGGTCGAGCGGATCGCCGCGGTCGCGCGTGGGTACTGCAACCTCGAGCTCGACCTCGATGAAGGGGAGCGGGGGAGTCGATTTGCGCACGTCGTCGAGCTGCTCTGCGCTCTCACGGGCGCGGAGGACGCGCTCGTCGTCAACAACTGCGCGGCGGCCACGGTCCTCACGCTGGGCGCGCTCGCCTCGGGGAAAGAGGTCATCGTCTCCCGCGGGGAGCTGGTGGAGATCGGCGGCGGTTTCCGCGTCCCCGACGTGATGCGCCAGTCGGGCTGCACGCTCGTCGAGGTCGGCACCACCAACCGCACCCGCGCGCAGGACTACGAGGCGGCGCTGACGCCGGCGACGGGGCTCCTGCTCAAGGTGCACCAGAGCAACTTCGCCGTCGTGGGCTTCACCGAGGCGGCCACCACGGCCGAGCTGGCGGCGCTGGGCCGCGCCAAAGGGGTTCCGGTCTTCGAAGATCTCGGCAGCGGCGCGCTCGAGCCCATGCACGGCGAGGGGCTCACCTCGGAGCCGACGGTGCGCTCGGTGGTCGCGGCCGGAGCCGACGTGGTGGCGTTCTCGGCCGACAAGCTCCTGGGTGGTCCGCAGGCCGGCATTCTCGTGGGCCGCAAGGCGCTCATCGCGAAGCTCACCCGCCATCCACTCCAGCGCGCGCTGCGGGTCGACAAGCTCACCGTCGCCGCGTTGGAGGCGACGCTCGAGCATTACCGCGACGGGACGGCCGATGCGCAGGTGCCCGCCCGCGCGATGCTTCTGACGCCGCGCGAGGTGCTCGTCCGCCGGGCCGAGGCGCTGTCCGCGGCGTTGACCCACGAGCAGGTGCGCCACCGCGTCGTTCCCACCACCTCGCGCGTCGGTGGCGGGTCGATGCCGCTCGCCGAGCCGCCCAGCCTTGCCGTGGCCATCGAAGGCGCTGTGGCCGTGCGGTTGCACGACGTCTTGCGCGCCGGCACACCGCCCATCGTGGCCCGCATCTGCGACGACGAGCTCTGGCTCGACGTGCGTTGTCTTGATGACGCTGACTGTCTCATCGTGGCGAGCCAGGTCGCCGCTGCCGTCCGGGGAGCCCCATGCTGAACACCGCCGTCCTCGTGCTGAACCGCAACTTCCAGCCCATTCACGTCACCAGCGTGAAGCGCGCCATCTCGTTGCTCTACCAGGGCGTGGCCCGCGCGCTCGACGAGCAGTACCGCCAGTATGACTTCGCCGACTGGGCCCAGCTCGCGGCCGCCAACTCGGACGAGTCCATCGGCTCGATCAACCGGCGCTTCCGGGTGCCGCGGGTGCTGGTGCTCACGGCCTTCGAGAAGCTGCCCCGCACCCGCGTTCGCTTCTCGCGCATCAACCTCTACGCCCGCGATCAGGACACCTGTCAGTACTGCGGCCGCCAGCTCAAGCGCGTCGATCTCAACCTGGATCACGTGGTGCCGCGCTCCCAGGGCGGGCGCACCTGCTGGGAGAACGTCGTCTGCTCCTGCATCGTCTGCAACCTGAAGAAGGGCGGCCGCACGCCGGAGCAGGCTGGCATGAAGTTGCTGCGCACGCCGGTTCGGCCAAAGTGGACCCCGTTGTTCAGGAACGCGGCGAAGCCGCAGGCCTACCGGGAATGGTTGCCCTTCCTCAACCTGACCGATGCGTCGTACTGGAACGTGGAACTGAAGGACGACTGACGTCCATGGCTGAGAACGAGACGCTCGATCAGGGCGCAGTCATCGAGTTTCCCACACGTCCCCGGGCTGCCCCGAAGGCGCGGCCACGTGCACGACGCGTGGTGGCCGTTGGTGGAGGGAAGGGTGGCATCGGCAAGTCGCTGGTGTCGGCGAACCTCGGTATCGCGCTCGCCGCGCGCGGCTCGAAGGTGGTGCTCGTCGACGCAGATCTCGGCGGCGCAAACCTGCACACCTGCCTCGGCGTGGCCCAGCCGCGGGTGACGCTGTCGGACTTCGTCGAGAAGCGGGTCGACCGGCTCGAAGACGTCCTCGTCCCGACGGGCCATGAGCGGCTCGAGCTGGTGTCAGGCGCGATGGACGAGCTCGACGCCGCGAACCTCAAGCACGGCCAGAAGACGAAGCTGCTGCGGCACCTCAAGTCGCTCGACGTCGACTACGTGCTGCTCGACCTCGGCGCCGGCACCAGCTTCAACGTGCTCGACTTCTTCCTCATCGCGGATCTCGGGGTGGTGGTGATGCTCCCGGAGCCGACCTCGATCGAGAACGCCTACCGCTTCATCAAGGCGGCCTTCTTCCGGCGGCTGCAGACGCTCGCGCCCGACGACGACTTCGCCTCGGTGGTGACCCGTCCGCTCGTCCTGAGGGACGGGCAGGTCGCCATGACGCCGCTTGACGTGGTGGTGGAGCTGCGAAAAACCGATCTCGAAGCCGCCGCGCGCCTCGAGCACGCCCTGGCCGGCTTCTCGCCGCTGGTGTTGGTGAACCAGGCCCGCACCCGGGGGGACTTCGACATCGGGCCGACGGTGGTGAGCGCGTGGAAGAAGTTCTTCGGGCTCGAGCTCGGGTACCTGGGCGCGGTGGCGCATGACGACGCGGTCTGGCAGGCCGTGCGCGCGCGCCAGTCGCTCATGAAGGCCGCGCCGCAGAGCCCCGCCGCGATCGGCTTGTTGCGGGTTGCGGAAAACCTGATTGCATTGGAGCGGTGAAGTCGTTCCAGGTTCAGACTTTCTACGAGCTGCTCGAGGTGTCCGTCGGCGCCACGGACGGTGACATTCGTTCGGCCTTCGAGCGGCTCTCGCGCCTCTACGCAGAGGACCAGGTCGCCTTGTACGGCCTCATCGACGAGGCTCGCGCCAGGGCGCTTCGAGGCCGGCTGCAAGAGGCCGCCGACGTGCTGCTCGATGAGGATCGTCGCGCCACCTACGACGCCTCGATCGGGCTGCCGCCGCGGGACGCGCCGGTGAAGAAGAAGGCGCCGGCGCCAGGTGCGGCGAAGGTGCCGTCGAGCGGGTGGGTGGGCGCCTACACGTTCGTGAGCAGCACGCCGACCGTCATGTCAGCGTCGTCCGCCTCGTTCACCTACACGGTTGCTGCGAGCGCGCCGGTGCAGCCGGCCAGGCCCGTCTCGCCCGTGAAGCCGCCAGCCGGTGTGGCGATGGCGCCGGCGCCTGACGCTCGAAGCGAGGTCGCGGCGGGAACCCTGCCGCCGGAAGAGATGGAGCGCAGGGGTGAAATGCCATCGACCCAGCTCGTCTCCACCCCGGTCGATACTCGTGCGGAACGATCGGCCCCGGCCGAGGCACCGGTTGCGCTGCCAGGGGTCCCGGAGGATGAAGCCCCGGTCGTCGCCGCGCCCGTTGTTGCAGCCCCCGCCGTCGCCCCGGTCGTGGCTCCTGCCGAAGCACCCGCACCCCCTCGTGAGGCCAGCGCCGAACCCGCGGTGGCGAACGCTGCCGCGCCTGCCCTCAGATCCAGCGGGGACGTGAGCGCCGATGCGGCGCCTGCGCCAGAGCCGATCTCTGCGGCGCACACGGTGATTCCGGGCCCCGCGAAGCAGGAGCTCGAGTCGGTTCCCGTTCCCGCACCGGCTGGCGTGGGAGCTTCTTCCAGCAGCGCGGAGGTTCAGAGCGAGTTGCCAGACCCGGCACCCTCTGAAACGCGTCCTCACTCGTCGAGTGCTGTGCCGGCCGAGGGGGAAGGCGGCGCGATGCGTTCGGTCGCTCCGGTGGCTGAGACGGACACGACCCCTGATGCCAGCTCCGCACGTCCCGAGGACAGCGCCCGGTCGACCGTCGATGCGGGCGTCCCGGAGCGCCCCATCGTCAGCCCTCCACGGGTGGACACCGTCGAGGCGCCGGCCATGGTGAGCGCTGACGCGTCCCCGCCCGAGCAGGAATCGGCCATCGTCCCGACACGGCCCTTCACCCCCCGGGAGTACCGTGCGCCAGAGCGGCCCCGGCCCTTCGAAGTGCCGCCGGGTGTCGAGTTCAACGGCGATCTGCTGCGACAGGTGCGTATGGCGCGGGGCTTGTCGTTGCTTCAGCTCTCCGAGCGCACCCGGATCGGCGTGCGCCACCTCGAGAACCTCGAGGGCGACCGCTACGACGCGCTGCCGGCGCTGGTGTACCTGCGGGGCATGCTGATGAACATGGCGCGCGAGCTCGGCCTGGACGGGTTGCGCGTCTCGAAGAGCTACCTCACCTTCGTCGAGGCCCATCAAGCAAAAGCGAAAGGTTGACCTTCTGGCCAATCGGCCCGAAAGATCCGGCCCATGACCGACGAAGAGAGAATGAAGGCGATGCGGTTGGCGCGCGCCATCGCCTCTGACATCTCGCTCTACAACGAGGCGAAGATCATCCAGGGCATCGAGCAGGACACGTTGTTCGACGTGCTCAAGGACGAGATCGCCGAGGGCCGGGAGCACTTCAAGAACCGCGTGAGCTCTGAGATCTTCACCCGCACGAACTTCTACGACCGCGCGATCGTCGACATCGTCATCAAGCCCAAGGGGCACGTGAAGTCGAAGATCTGGTGAACCGCAGCGAGGTGGTGGCGGGGCCAGCGGATCAGGGCGAGCGCGTCGACAAGCTGCTCGCCTCGCGCCTGTCACACCTGAGCCGCTCGAGGCTCCAGCAGCTCATCGAGGCAGGGCACGTCACCGCGGGTGGGCGTGCGGTGAAGGCGTCAGCGCGGGTCGAGGGGCGCGAGACCTTCGTCGTGCTCGAGCCCCCGGCTGTTCCGGCGATCCCCGTGGCCGAGGCGCTTCCCCTGGAGGTGCTCCACCAGGATCGCGATCTCGTGGTGGTCGCGAAGGCCGCGGGCATGGTGGTGCACCCGGGCGCAGGCCACCAGGGCGGCACGCTCGTCAACGCGCTGTTGCACCATGTCGGCGATCTCCAGGGCGTGGGCGGCGAGCTGCGTCCCGGCATCGTGCACCGGCTCGACAAGGACACCTCGGGCGTGATGGTCATCGCGAAGAACGCGCAGACGCTCGCGACCCTCCAGCGCGCGTTCGCGGCGCGGGAAGTCGAGAAGGTGTACCTCGCCCTCGTCGCAGGGCACCCGGCCGAGTCGGGCACGTTTCGCACGCTTCACGCCCGGCACCCGGTGCACCGCAAGCGCTTCACGGGTACCACGAAGACCGGAAAGCCCGCCGTCACGCACTGGGTGGTGCGCGAGCGGCTCGAAGGCGCCTCGTTCGTCGAGGTGTCACTCGAGACGGGCCGGACGCATCAGATCCGCGTGCACTTCTCCGAGGCTGGTCACCCGCTGTTGGGGGACGAGCTGTACGGCTCTCGTTCGTCCCGGCGGATCGAGGCCAGCCCGCGCCTGGCGCTCCACGCCCACCGGCTCTCGTTCCGTCATCCGCGAACGGGAAAGACCCTCACCGTGACGGCGGCCCTGCCGGCCGATCTCGAAGCGGCGCTGGCGCGGTTGAGGCCTCGGCGACGCGTCAGATGATCCCGATGGACAGCGACTGCTGGCGCTTGGTGAGCACCTTGATCGGCTGAATCGCCATCACGCGCATGAAGACCTTGAGCAGGTCGGGATCGAACTTGTTCCGCATCTCGGTCCACATGAGCATGAGCGCCACCTCGGGACCGTAGGCGTCGCGGAACGCCCGCTTCGAGGTGAGCGCGTCATAGGTGGCGGTGATCGAGATGATCTTCGCGTAGAGGCCCAGGTTCGCCTTGGGGATGATCATCTGGATGTTGCCCTGGCCGTCGCGCACGGCGGTGCCGAACTCGACCTTGTGTTCGAAGGTCGTCACCAGGCGCAGCAGGGTCGAGCGGTTGATCGCCTTCTCCCGCAAGATGTTGCGGATCGACACCAGCGGCGCGCGCGCGATGAGGGCCTTCTCGTCGGCGCTGAGGGCGCCACGCTTGTTGAGCACGTTGTCGGGCACCGTGCCCATGCCGGCGTCGTGGAACAGCGCGATGTAGCCGAGGTCGCGGAGCTGAATCTTCGTGAGCCCCAGCTCGTTGCCGAACACGATCGCCATCAGGCAGCTGTTGACCTGGTGGTAGCTCAGGTACTCGCTGTCGACCCGCGTGGTGGTGAGTCCCAGGAAGTGGGTGCGGTGGTCCATCGAGATGTCGACGAAGTCCTGGATGATGCGCAGCGACTTCGAGGTGTTCAGCGGCTTCCCGACGCGCAGCGACTCCATGTACTTCTTGATGAAGAAGATCGCGCGGCCGTAGCACGTGAGCGCATACTTCTTGCGGTCCAGGCGCAGGTCGCTCTCGTCCTTCTCCTTCTCGAGCTTGTCCTTGAGCTTCGACCACTTCGCGAGCTTCATCGACACGAGCTTCTTGCCCTCGGTGCCGTCCTCGTTCGCCTGGTCGGGCTGATCCTTGCTGAAGATCCAGATGAAGTTCTTCAGCTCGGGCACCGTGACGGAGCGCAGCATCGTGAAGCCGCCCACGTCCTTGGCGCGCAGCTCGTCGAGCAGGTACTTGACGTTGTCGAGTGAGGCCATGTCGACCTTCACGAGCATGCCGTTCAGGTAGAACGACTGCTTCACGCCCATCAGCTCGAGCTTCCCCTCCTTGCGGATGACCTGGTTGATGGTGTCCTGCAGCTGCGCGAGCGGCTTCTCGAAGACGCTGTTGTCCGGGTCGTACATCTTCACCGAGCGGACCAGCATGTAGAGGGCCGAGACGAGCCCGCGCGCCATCGTCTGGAGCTTCTCGCTGTGCTCGCGCCCGTAGGTGTCGAGCATCTCGCTGTCGGAGCTCGACGCCTTGGTGATCTGGAGATTGTCGGCCATGGGTCAGGTCTCCTTCTCGGCGGTGCCGAAGAGCACCTTGCGCACACGGGCCAGGTGCATCTTCGCGTGCGAGATGACCTCGGGCGGCTGCGACTTGTCCTCGCTGATCTCCTGCAGCAGCTTGGCCGTCTGGATCGTACAGGCCCCGCCGAGGCCGGCGACGGCGAGCACCTTGTCCTTGGTGATCTTCTCCTTGTTGAAGAGCCCTGGCTTCACCTGCAGGAGCTGGGTGAAGTAGGCGAGGGCACCCTGAATGCCAGTCGAGCCGATGGCGGCGTAGAAGGCCTCGTGCTCCTGGGGGCTGCGCTTCTCGAAGAGCGGCTCCTTCACGATCTTCATCAGGTCGAGGAAGGCCTTCTCGCGATCGAACTCCGGCAGCACGCGGGCCGCCTGGATGCGAATGGGCTGGCTCTCATCGTCGAGCATCGCCGAGATGAGCTTGCGGGCGTCGCCGGTGCGTCCGCGCGCGATGATCGAAATTACCTCGAGCTTGATCGCCATGTTCTTCGTCCTCAGTACCGACGAAAAGAACTTGAGCTTCTCGGGGTGGTTCGAGCGGTCGAGCACGTAGATCATGTCGCGCACGACCTGCGGCTTCTCGCTCTGCAGCCGGCTCACGAACGGATCGGGCAGGTCCTTGGCGTGGGGGATGAGCACGTCACACAAGAGGGTCCGGTTCTCGGGCAGCTCGATCGTCTCGAGCGCATCGAGGAGCAGCGGCACCACGTCGTTCCCCAGGTTCGAGAGGTACTTCACGATGTCCTGCGGGTTCTTCAGCTTCTGGAACTTGAGGATGTCGCCCACGCGGTTGACGCGCTGCTCCTCGCCCATGCGCATGAGGAAGTTGCGCAAGAGCCGGCCGACGGCCGAGTCCGAGCCCGAGCGCTGCTCCATGGCCCGCAGCTTGAGCACGACCTGGTTGATGATCGTGAAGTCCTCCTGCAGCAGCATCGCGTCGAGGAGCTGGGTGAACATGTCGGTGAGCAGCTCGGCGTCGTCGACGCCGCTCTCGACCACCTGGAACACGGCGCTGATCAGCTTGGGGAAGAGGCGCTGGTTCTCTTCGTCATGCACGTCCTTCTGGAGGCGGGCCTTCGTCGAGGCGTCGGCGGTCACGCCGGTGATCACCACCCCGCGCATCTGCTCGACATTCTCGAGCTTCATGTCGAGGTCCTCTTCGGTCACGCGCGCGAATCGCAGGAAGTCATCGCTCGACGTGCGCAGGCGCTTCTGGAGGTAGTCGACCACCTTGTCGACCTCGACCTGGACCTCCTCCTCGGAGAACTCGTCCATGCGGAAGCCTTCGACCATGATGTATTCGAAGTGCGGCATCTGGGCGCGCCAGAGCTGGGCGTTGAGATCCTCGGCGCCGCGATCGGGGTCGGAGAGCGACACGACGGTGAAGTTGGTGAGCTCCTCGATGGTGAACCCGGGCCGGAAGATGAGCTGGCGGATCCCGTCCTTGAAGTACTTGTAGGGGAGCGAGCTCTCGTCGGTGAAGAGCTCCTGCTTATGGAGCAGGAAGTTCGTCAGGTCGACCTTGAGCGCCAGCGCGCCGTGCTCCTCGAGGTACGCGGTCAACGACTCGTGGGCCTTGGTGAGGAACTCGCCGTACTTGGCCTCGTTGTGCCGGTACATGCCGATCATCTTGATGCCCTTGAGCAGGTGGTACGCGACGGTGCGCGCCATCTCGACCTGCTTCTTGAGCTTCGGATCCGACATCGGATCCGCTTCGACGGGCGGGGCCATCACGACCGAGGGCTTCGAGCCTGCGACTGGAGCTGGCATGGCTTCGGAGTGTACCTGCAGCCCCACGAAACCCAGCGCTTTGGGGTGCCTCGTCGCCAGGACGGGTGTGGGGTTTGCCTACCTCGTCGCGTCCCGAAGGCGCCGCGTCAGCACCTTGATGATGCCCATCGCGATCTCGGGCTTCTCGGTCATGATCTCCTGAAAGTCCTCGCGGGTGATCTTGAGCAGCGCGGTGGTGTCGACGGCGGTCACCGTGGCCATGCGCGGCGCCGCATCGAGGATCGCCATCTCGCCGAAACACTCGCGCTCGCCCAACTCAGCGATGATCCGGTCCTGCTTGTGGACGCGCACCTTGCCGTCGATCACCAGGTAGAGCGCGTCACCCGACTCGCCCTCGGCGAAGATCTCATCGCCCTGATCGCGGCGCTCTTCGTTCGAGATGAGCGCGATCGCGGTCAGATCCTCTCCGGGGATCTGGGAGAAGATGTCGATCGACTTGAGGAACAGCACCTTCTCGACGGTCGAGATCATGATGGGGGACGACGGGCGTCGAGAGCATACTCGCCGGCCACGGCGCCACCCCTACAATCCGGCGCGTGGTATAATGATGGTAGACTGGAAGCTCACGGGCGCCACCTTCGCGGCGGTCTTCATCGCCGAGCTGGGAGACAAGACGCAGCTGGCCACGTTCTCCTTCGCCAGCTCTGGCCAGTCGAGGCTGTCGGTCTTCGTCGGCTCCGCGCTCGCGTTGGTCGCCACCTCGGCGATCGCGGTAGTGGGGGGGCGAAGCGCTCGCTCGCGTCGTTCCGCCGCTGGTCCTTCAACGGCTGGCGGGGGTGGCGTTCGTGCTCATCGGAGCCTGGGTGCTGGTCTTCACGGGGCGCAGCTGAAGGCTCAGGCGGCCGTGCCCGCCGAGTGCGCCCTGATGGTCTGAACGAGGTCCTGCACCAGGGGCGAGTCGTCATCGGCGCGGGCTTCGGCGATGGCGCGGGCCCGGCCGGGGGCGCCGGTCAGTAAGGCCGACAAGGCGATCTCGCGCACGATGGGGCTTGGGTCCGCGCAGGCGGCTTCGAGCAGGCCATCGCGCTCACCGCGATCGAACTCGGACCCCGCCGCGCAGCACCACGCCGCACACGCCCGGACCCAGGCGACCTCGTCTTGCGTCAACGCCACCAGGGCGGCCTTCGCGTCGAGGCCGGGCGGCGGGTAACGCTCGACCACGTGCTTGAGCTTCTCGGGGCGGGGCAGCTCATCGAGCAGCGGCAGGAAGCGGGCCTTGAGCTCCCGATCGAGCAGGTTGTCGAGCAGCTCGACGGCATTGCCGCGGCGTCTGGCCGCGTCGCCCGCGAGCGCGTCTCGAATGCCCGCCGAGATCTGCTCCATGTCTGCGTCGGGGTAGAGGACGGCCAGGAGCAGGAAGATGCGGCTCTCGACGAGCACCACCTTCTCCTGGAGCGCCGAGGCCAGCAGCGCGCGCGTCGCCGCTTCACCGGCGCGAGGGGTCGAGGCGCCCGGTCCGGCGCCGAGTTGCAGGGCCTCGGCCAGGTGCAGGGTCTTCCAGGCTCGAGCCAGCTCAGACTCGAGGGCGGCTCGCACGGGCGCCGTGTCTTTGAGGACCAGCCGACGTCCCTTCACCGTCCGGGCGAGTGACTTGTAGAGCCGGCCTCGGAGCTCTTCATCGGGCTCGTCGAGGTGACGGGTGATGACGTCGACCGCTTCGGCCGTGCCCAGCCGGCCCATCACCCGGGCGATGGCGCGGCGAATGCTGGGATCCTCGAGGTGGTTCCCCAGCACCTTCGACAGCGTCGCCACGATCGAGGGCCCGTACGCCGTGAGCGCGTCGGTCGCCTCACGGGCCGTCTCGTGGCTCTGGGTGCGGTAGATGAGGGGAATGACGAACTCGGAGCTCTTGAGCTGACCGGCCGCCATCACCGCCGCGCGACGCACGCGTGGGTCCTGGTCGCTCATCAACTGCAGCACCGGCTGGTAGAAGTTCTTCACCCCGATGGCGCCGAGCACCTTCGCCGCGTGCAGGCGCATCACCGGGTCTACGTTGTCGATGAGCAGCTTGAGCGCCTCGGCCGCCACCAGCACCCCGTCGAGCCCGCCGTAGCGGATCATGCCCGTCACCGCCGCGCTGCGGATGCGCGGGTCCGGATCCTGGAGGAAGGCGCGCACGCTCTTGACCGCCTTGTCCCGGCCGATGGCGCAGAAGGCATCGATCGCCGCCGCGCGCACCGCCGGATCGCCGTCTTCGAAGCGCCGAAAGACCGAGTTCGCAAAGCGCATCGTCTGCCGGTGGGCATAGTACTCGAGCGCCTTGACCCGGACCTGCGGATCCGAGTGCTCGAGGAGCGTCTCGACCTGGTGATCGAGCGAGAGCTTGTCGAGATGCGGCAACAGCGCCAGCGCGTTGAGCACCTCGCGGGTGTCGTCGCTGGCGAGCGCGCGCTCGAGCACCGTGCCCGTCGAGGCGTCGACCACCGCCGCGCGCGCCGTCGACAGGTCGAGCCGCCGGTGCTTCAGGTTCTCCTGCAGGGTCTTGATGTATCGGCTGCGCAGCGACGAGACGACGGCCAGCCACACTCCGCCGAGCGCCAACGAGATCCACGCCAGCCGGTAGGGATCCTTGCCGACCGTCATGCCCCACACCTTCAGCGTGAGGCCAGCCACCCCGATCGCCAACGGCTTGACGACTCCGTCGATGAAGGCCTTCGCCGCCACCCGCGCCTGGGACGGCACCGGCAGGTAGAGGATCTGCGTGGTGGCGTCGTTCACCGAGTACCGGAACAGGGTGTCGGCGCCCTTCGTGAGCGACGCGGCCCACAAGGTGGGGAAGAGCACCAGGGCGGCATTGCCGAGGGTGAGCGAGAGCGGCAGCACCGCCAGTGCCGCCACCACGCCCGCGCGGTTGAGGAGCCGGCTCGTGCCGAACAGCTGCAGGCCCAGGGCGAGGGCTCCGACGACGGCGCTGAAGTAACCGAAGTAGGTCGCGAGCTCCTCGGGCGCGACCTTGTCAGCAGCGACGACCTTGAACTCGAAGTCGACGAGCGTCGTGGTGAAGAACGTGACCGCGGCGAGCAGGGCGACGGTGCGCAGGTGCGCGTCGGCCAGGACGCGGGCGGCGCCGCCCGTTCGCTTCGCGGCGCTCGGCTTGCCAGTGGCCGCCTTCGCGAAGAGGCGCTGTCGCCCCAGGCGGCCGGCGACGAAGCTGGCGACGGCCGTGGCCAGGAGCAGCACCAGACACATGAGGAGGAGCGCGCTGGTCCCGAACGTCTTCGAGACCCGCGCCGACAGCAACCCGATGAGGATGTTGGCGAACGTGCCGCCGGCGCCGATGAGGCCATACAGACGCTTGGCTTCCTGCGCGTTGAACAGCTCGTTGGAGAGCGTCCAGAACTGCACCAACACCAGCGCCCCCATCAGCTCCACGTAGACGTAGATGACGGAGTAGATCCACGGCGGCTGCTGGCGCTCGATGACGAAGAGGACCCCGAAGAGGAGCCCGAAGACCGTCGCCGAGCCCAGCGCCATCACGTCGCGACGAACGCGGGCGGCGTAGCGGCCGTACAGCAGCCCGGCGGCGGTGACCGCGACCGCCGAGAGCACGTACATCCATGCGAGCTGTGAGCGATCGCCGTGCGCCAGGAACAGCGCGTCGCGCACGCTGCGCCCCGTCAGGAACGAGCCCACCGCGAACAGGCTGTGCAGGAAGAGGGCTCCAGTGAGGCGACGCTCTCCGCGTCGGACTGGAAGCACGGCCTCGAGCACCCGCAAGATCACGCGCAGGAGCCTATCAACCGCGTGAAGCCGCCGGGCGGGTTTCGAGGCCTGCCAGGAGGGCACGACGCTCGGTGGGCTCAAGCGGCCGGTTCCCGAAGCGGGCCTCGAGGTATCGACGGGTCGCTGCGAGGAGGGGCGGCCCCAGGGGGTGGTGTTCGGCGGTGAGGCGGTGGGCCAGCTCCTCGACGGGCTCGCGCTTGGGGTCGATGCCCGCGTGGGCGAGGCGCGCCTCGATCGCCTCGAGGAATGTGCGCGCCGGGTGTCGGGCGACGCGGCGGCGGCGCCAGACAACCACCAGCCCGACGGCGACCAGGGCCAACGCCCCACCGGCGACGGCCTCCACGTCGACGCGAGCAGGCTCGTCGGGGGCTGGCGCCTCGTCGCGCGGCAAGTCCCTGGGGGGACGCACGAGGTTGCGCACGAACTCGAACTGATCCTGAAACGAGTAGTCGACGACCCGCTGGCGCCACCAGGCCTCGACGGCGTCGTACCCCTCGCTGAGCAGCGCCAGCCACCGCGGCGGAGAGGCCCCTCGCCCATCTTCGGGCGTCGCGTCGAAGCGGCGCCAGGCCCCATCCACGAACGCCTCCGTCCACGCGTGTGCGTCGCCGGCCCGCACATGGTACTTCCGGCCCACCCGTTGGCCGCCGACGAAGCCCGTCGTCACCCGCGTGGGAATACCCTCAAGCCGCAGCAGGATCGCCAGCGCCGTCGCGAAGTCCTCACAGTGGCCCGCGCGCCGGACGAAGAGGAAGTCTGCGAGCGGATCGTCGACATCACCGGGCAGATCGAGCGTGTAGGTGTAGCGCCGCATCAACTCCCGTTCGAACCGGGCCGCGATGTCCCCGGGGTTCGACGCCGAGCCCTTGAACTCGGTCGCCAGCTGCCGCAGGCGGGGGTCGATTGGGGGAAGGTCGCGATGGTCATCCGTGGGCGCCACCTGGTCGACTCCGGGCGTCGCCAGGCTCGTCGCGGCGTACGTCAGCTCGGGGCTCTCGAGGGTGGCCAACACCTGGTCGTTGGGGACGCGGATCAGACTGCTTGGCATGCTGCCGTTGACGTTGACGCCCCGCGCCTTGAGGAACGCGAGCGGCGTGTCGAGCGCGACCAGCGTTCGGCTGCCGTAGGCGCTGGTGATCTCGAACTCCTGGTTCACCAACGAGGCCCGAGGTCGGGAACCGGCCACCGGGAGCATCACGCGGGCGGCCGGCGGTTCCTGAGCCGCGTCCGCGCTCCACGCCTTCCCGTCGAACCGCGTGAAGTGGCGGCCGACCCAGTATGAGGAAAGGCGCTCGCTGCCGGGGTCGGGCTCGAGGGCGACCCGGAACACGACGCGCGGGTTCGTCTTGATGCCACCGCCCCCGCCGAGTCGCACCGCGTCAGACATGCCTGTCACGCCACCCAGCCCCGGAGACGCGCGACGCATCGATTGGCTCCACGACAGCCGCGGGAAGACGACGAAGAAGGTGATGCCGAGTCCGATGATGAAGACGGTGCCCAGCAGGACCTGGCGCCGGGCCGGACGCTCTTCGTCTTCGGCCAGGCGCTCGCCGCGGGGGCCATCGAGCACCAGCCGCGCCATCGTCCACGACGCGCTGACGATGAACCCCAGGACGAACGCCGCGAAGAGCACGTCACCGACGATGGCCGCGCCGCCAGTCAGTACCAACAGGCTCGTCAGCAAGACCTGCCGGGTGGTGGCGGGCGAGGGCTCCGCGAGCAAGCGATGGGACACCACCAGCACCGCGAACGAGACGGCGGCGACGACGAGATCGAGGCTGCCGAAGAACGACCAACCGAAGAGCGTGGCTGCCACCGCGAGCAGCACGAGCACGCTCAAGGTGCGACGGCTCGCGAGCGGCCGGGTGCCCAGGTAGGACAAGACGAACGCCACGGGGAACGCCACCAGCGCTGGCAGGGGCACGCTGCCCGACACCGCCACGGCGCAGAAGGCGATCGCAGCGGTGAGGTCTCGGGAGAGCGTCGCGCCTCGTTCGCTCACGGCTCGCTCCCGAACCCCGCGCGTGCGAGGGCTGAGAGGATCCGCCGCTCGTGGTGCGCTCCCGACGCCGGCCGGACGCGGGACGAGCCGACGTCGAGCCCGACGTCCCACCCCCGGGACAACAGGAGCCGGGCCTGGCCCGCGGCTTGTTCGCACGCGAGGTCGAGCTCCTCCATCGACCGCTTCACGTCGACGTGCAGCACGTGCTGGCGTCGCTCCTCGCGCTCCCGCTCGACCACCACGAGCTTTCCGAGCGAGGCGCTGCGACGCCAGTGGACGCGGCGCGCGTCCTCGCCTTCGACCAACTCCCGAAGATCGGCCATGTCCGCGGTCCCATCACGCTGCTTCGCGCCTGCCGCATCACCCTGGTGTCGCCGCTCGTTGAGGCCCGGCGGCTCGCATGCAAACCCGCGCCGTGGATAGACGAGGAGGGTGTCTGCGACCTGCAGGGTCCGCTTCTTCTCGAAAATCCCGAAGGGGAAGGTGGTGCTCACCTCGACCGCCTCGAGGGCCCACGGGCCGCGGCGTGGCGCCGTCGCGGTGGCCCGCACGACCACCGGCTTCCCGGCGGACACGACCGGGGCCCAGGCGACGTCCGAGGTGAGACTCCCGGTCTCGCGCACGTGAACGGCGAAGGCGTGGCCCCGGCGCCGGCGAACCTCGTACCGGAGCGCGAAGGGCTCGTGCGCAAACGCTCCATCGGGGAGCAGCCGCCGCACCGTCAGGTCCCAGATGATCCGCTCCGAGAGCACGCCCGAGACGACGATGCTCGCCAGCATGAAGCCGAGCACGAGGTAGAGCAGGTTGTTGCCGGTGTTGAGCGCGCCGATGCCGATGCCAACCGTCAGCAACAGGTACACGCGGCCCATCGGGGTCACGCGCAAGGCCTGGCCCGGGTTCAACGACCGTCGCAGCCGTTCGACGAAGGCGCGGAGCACGGTGCTACCTCGGCGTCGGGATGCGGCGGGCGATCTCGTCGACGAGGTGGGCGGCTTCGTCGCGGCTGAAGGCCCCCTGCATCGAGGTCTTGAGGAGCAGCCGATGCGAGAAGGTGGCCTTGAGCACCGCGCGCACGTCGCCGGGACTGACGAAATCGCGCGCCTCCCAGAGGGCCCACGCGCGCGCCGCGGCCATCAGCGCGAGGACCGCGCGGGTCGAGACCCCACGCTCGACATCACCATGGCTCCGCGTCGCGGCCGCGAGCTGAACGGCGTAGTCGGCGACCTCCTTCGAGACCGTCACGGCGTCGGCGGCCTGCTGGAGCGTCGACAGCTGCTGGGGCGTTGCGATCGAGGTCAGGCTCAGGAGCGGATCGCCGCGGCGCGAGACCAGCAGCTCGGCTTCGAGTACCGGATCCAGGTGACCCAGCGACAGCCGCATGAGGAACCGGTCGAGTTGGGAATCCGGCAGCGGGTAGGTGCCCGCGAGGTCGAGCGGGTTCTGGGTCGCGATGACGACGAAGGGGGCGGGGAGGGGGCGGGTGATGCCGTCAAGGCTCACCTGGCCCTGCGCCATCGCCTCGAGCAGGGCCGACTGGGTCCGCGGCGGGGCGCGGTTGAGCTCATCCGCCAGCACCACCTGGTGGAAGATCGGCCCGGGCCTGAACTCGAACGTGCCGTGCTGCTGCAGGAAGATCTGCGCGCCGAGGATGTCGGACGGCAGGAGGTCGGCGGTGAACTGCACCCGCGCGAACGACAGGGCGAAGCACCGCGCCAGGCCCTCGGCGAGGGTCGTCTTGCCCACGCCCGGAACGTCTTCGAGGAGCAGGTGCCCGCGCGCAGCGAGACAGGTGAGGGCGAGCTTCGACTGCTCAGGCTTCCCCAGCACCACCCGGCCGAGGTGGGTGTGGAGCGTCTTCAAGAGGTCTGTGGCGTTCACGAGCGATTTGGCCGAAAAGGCCGCTCGAGGACTGTAGCGAACGCCTCGATGCTGGCGCTCGGAATTCGTTCCCATGGGCAGGATCCGTCGACTCCCACCCGAGCTGGTGAACCAGATCGCCGCTGGCGAGGTGGTCGAGCGCCCGGCCTCGGTGGTGAAGGAGCTCGCCGAGAACTCGGTCGACGCCGGCGCGAGCCGGGTGACGGTTCGCCTCTCGCGCGGCGGGTGTGGGCTCATCACCGTCATCGACGACGGCTGCGGCATGTCGCGGGAAGACGCGCTCACGAGCCTCGAGCGGCACGCGACCAGCAAGCTCCTCGACAAGGAGGGGCTCTTCCACATCCTCACCAAGGGCTTCCGCGGCGAGGCCATTCCCGCCATCGCGTCGGTGTCCCGCTTCACCCTCGTCACCAGTGAGGCCGATCAGCTGTCCGGCACGCGGCTCGTCATCGAAGGAGGCGCGCCCCCCGTGGTGGAAGACGCCCCGGCCGTCGGCGGCACCCGCATCGACGTCGAGGACCTGTTCTTCAACGTTCCCGCGCGCCGCAAGTTCCTCAAGCGAGAGCAGACCGAGCTGCTCCACTGTGAAGACGCCGTCACCCGCCTCGCGCTCGCGCACCCCGAGGTCGGCTTCACCCTCGAGCACGAAGGCCGGGTGCTCTGGTCGAGCCCTCCGTCGGCCACCGAGCCAAAGCAGCGCGCGGCGGCCGTGCTGGGGACCGAAGCCGCGCCCCACCTGCTCGCCATCGACGAGCGTCGGCTCGGCCTCACCGTCACCGGGTTCATCGCCGCGCCGGAGTTCACGCTCGCCAACGCCCGCGGGCTCATGACCTTCGTGAACCATCGGTACGTGCGCGATCGCGGCCTCACCTCGGCCATCCAGCGGGCGTACCAGGACTCGTTGCCGCCCGGCCGGCAGCCAGTGGCCCTGGTGTTCATCGAGCTCGACCCGGCCGCGGTGGACGTCAACGTGCATCCGCAGAAGCTCGAGGTGCGCTTCTCGGACCCCCGCTCGGTGCAGGAGGCGGTCGGCGCCGCCATCATTCAGGCCCTCACCGCGGCGCCGTGGCGGCAGGGATCGGCGGCGCCCGCCTCGCAGCAGGTGCAGGCCGAGTACGCGCAGGCGGTGGAGCGGTTCCTCGCGCGCGCCCAGGCCCCTCCGGCCTTCCTCGAGCCCCAGACGCCGCTTCAGGTCGATCAGTCGCTGAGCCGCGCCCCATTTGGCACGGCGCGGCCGACGCTCGACTCGGCGCCCCCCGCGCGGTTCTTCTCCCAGCTGCGCTTCATCGGCGTCCTGGCCCGTCGTTTCTGGGTGACCGAATCTCCAGCGGGCTCGTTGGTGCTGATCGATCCGCGCGCGGTGAGTGAACGCATCGCGCTCTCGGCGCTGGCCACGCGGTACCAGGCCCAGGCGCTGGCGGATGCGCCGCGGACGCTGTTTGGCGCACGCGTCGGGTTGTCTCCCACGGAACGGGAGCGGGTGCTCGGCGCAGCCCCCGCCCTGCTGGCGGTCGGCGTCGAGGTGGAGGACTTCGGTCCCGGTTCGGTCTCGGTGCTGCGCGTGCCGGCTGAGGTCGAGTCGCTCGATCCCGCCGCCTGGTTGCTCGAGGTGGCGTGCACGAGGGACGACGCAGGGCGACTCGAGGCGCTGGCGCGGCAGGTGGGGCGCGCCGCGGCCATCAACGTCACCCACGACGAGGCGCACGCGCGGCTGTCGTTGCTCGACGAGGTGGCAGCCCAGGTCCACGCCACGGCGAGCCGGGTGGTGGTGCGGGACGTGCCTCTGCTCGAGCTCGAGCGCTCCTGACGGCCGAAAAATTGCCCACTCGATCGCCGCTGCTACCGTCGGCTTCAGACCTGTAGCGCGGAGGCGAACAAATGAACGGTGTCATCACCGGACGTGAGCTGGTCTCGCACTTCCGCCTCATCTGGAGGGAGTTCGGCCTCGGGTGCCTGGTCCGGTGCGTGGCGTGCTGCCTGGCGAGGCGTCGTCGCACCTTCCTCGAGATCGCCTGGGAGAGCCGTCGCCCATGAACGTCGCCGAACCCACCGCCCTCACGGTGCCGTCTCCGCAGCCGATGCCCGTGCCCGCCTCGTACGCCGAGAAGGCGATGGCGTCGCTGATGCAACTGCACGGCGAGCTGATGGATGAGAAGGAGCGGCGCGTCGAGCTCTACCGGCGCCTCATGGAGCGGGAGCAAGCGCTCGCCGAGCTCAAGATGTACGTGAAGATGCTCGAGGAGCGGGTGGCTCCAGCGCCCGTCGCCCACACCCCTGCAGTCGTAGGTCCCGTTGCCCAGCCCGCACCGGTTCACGCCCGTCCACCTCAGCCAGCGCGTCCGCCAAGCCCTGCGCCCGTGCCGCCGCGGATCGGCCAGCGCCCCGAAGGTTGGAAGGTGTGGTGATGCGACGTGGGCTGGTGGTGCTGGCGCTGTGTGGCGCCACGGTGTGCTTTGCCGACACGCCGACCGACGGCGTGGGGCGGGTGAGCGTCGGCGGGACGCTCCGGCTGACGCCCAACGACTACTTCAACAACAAGGCCCTCGAGGCCGGCCGGCCGCTCGTTCCATCGGCCTCGACGTCTCCGCTGGGCGCCGGCGGCATGGCGAGCTTCGGCTATGGCGCGTTCGAGTACTTCGAGGTCGCGATCGATCTCTACGGCGCCTGGGAGTCCTTCGTGCTCGACGGGTGGCAGCCGTTCAGCTCGACCAACTACGGAATCCTCTTGGGCTTTCGCGTCACCCGCTACGACGTGCTGTTCAAGGGCTTCGCGCCCTACATCGGCGCCCAGACGGGCATCTCGCTGGTGACGGTCACTTCGCCGTCGAAGCCCGCGGGGGAGAGCGCCCTGCAGCCCTGGTCGGTCAACGGCGGCTTCGCCTGGCGCTTCACCGAGCGCCTCGGCGTGTTCGTCGACGTGCGGTACCTGCTGTCCCGGTCCTTCGTCGCCGAGATCTCCGGGCGGAACGTCGGCGGCTTCTTCGTCTCGGCCGGGCTGTCGATCTTCTTCCCGTCTGCCACCGAGCGCCGCGACACGAACGAGGTGCCCGGCTTCTCGCGGCCGCCCGTGCAGTGACCGTCCGGGCGGGCCGCGCGCTTCCAGCCGGCTCGCCCTTGCTCCCCCGTGGTACAGGGAACTTCGACATGCCGCAGGACATCACTCCCGAACCGAACAAGCCGCTGGATGAGATCCGTCGCGAGGTCGTCGAGGCCCGCAATATGACGATCAAGACGGACAACGCGCTCAAGTCGCTGCACGCCGAGCTGAAGGTGGTCAGTGCGCAGCAGGCGGAGTTCCAGAAGCGCACCTGGTTCTCGACCGCCGCTGCGTACCTGGGCTTCCTGGGCGTGTGCATCGCCGGCGCCGTCGCGGTCTCGGGGGCGCGGGCCGCCTCGGCGACCGAGCAGAAGCAGCGCCTGGAAGCGCAGGTCGGCGAGCTCACCGCGCAGCTCGACAAGCAAAAGGCCGAGGTCGCGGCCGTGGAGAAGGCCGAGAAGGCCGCCTCCGACGTCTACAAGCTGATGACGACGCTGCCCGGCGAGGAGCGGCTCAAGGGCGTCGAGGCGCTCTCGAAGCTCGATCTGACCCGGCTGTCGCCGCTGACCCAGAAGGCGCTGCAGGATCGCGCGACGCTGCTTCGCAAAGAGGTCGGCGCCGCGGTGCTCGAGCGCGGGAAGAACGCGTTTCGCCGCAGCGACTGGCCCGAGACGATCGAGCAGCTCGGCCGCTTCCTGGCGATGAACCCCGCCGAGGAAGACGCGCTCGAGGCGTCCTTTTTCCTCGGCAACGCGCTCTTCCAGTCGCGCAAGTACGACGAGGCCCTCAAGCCGCTGACCCGCTTCGTCGACGGCGACAAGAAGGCGCGCACGCGTGACTTCGCGCTCATCATGCTCATGCAGTCACACGACATGCTGGGGAACAAGGACAAGTCCCTCGAGTACGCCAAGGAGGGCTGGCAGAGCTATCCAACCAGCGAGTTCCGCATGCAGTTCATCAACCGGCTGCAGCGCGCGACGCAACCGGCGGCGGCTCCCGCAGCGACGCCAGCTCCAACGCCTCCGCCCGCGGCGCCCGCGACGCCAGGCCAGGCCAGGTGAGCGCCGTGGCCGAGCCCGCGAAGGATCCGCGCCTGCGTCCGTTCCGCGCCCTCTCGTGGGCGCTGTACCTCGTCATGTCGGTGGGCTTCTCGAGCCTCGTCATCTTCAGCGTCTCGAAGTCGGTGTTCGAAATGTCGCCAGGCCGGCCACCGGTCGCGACGACGCGCTCGGTTCCCGAGTGTGTGAGCGGGCTCTCGTCGGCCTTCGCCGATCTGGAGCGGGAGCGCGCGGCCCTGGGCCGGGAGCGGGCCGTGGGTGCCGATCAGGCGTGGATGGTGTTTCGCAACGGCTGGGTGCGCCGCATGCGCGAGCTTGAGGCCACGTGCGACGTCGAGGCGAAGGACCGCGAGGCGCTCAAGAACGCGTTCGCAGGTCTTCACGAGGTGATGGACGTGGCGACCGTCAACGCCACGCAGGTCTCGGGCCAGATGGGCCCCGCGCTCGACGCCTTCCGCGCGCAGCTCGAAGCGCTCAACCGCTGATTCGGTTCGTCACTGCGGCGGTCGCGGCTGATCGCGCGTCGGCAGGATCACCGTGTAGAGCCCGACGCCATTGGTGACGCCGGTGCCGAGGAGCACCGACGTTGGCTTGCCATCGATGCGCGTGACCCGGAAGAAGCGCACCTGCGCGTTGGAGAGCGGCGTGGGGCCCCGGTTGCCGATGTTCGACGTCACGGTGCCGGTGATGCGACGACCGCGCGGCAGGGTGATCGGCGCGAGCACCTGACGTTCGAGCGTTCCGCCGTCCGAGGCAGCGACGGCCGTCACCGTGACGAGCCGGCTGGTGCGCGGCAGATCGACGGCCGGGAGGAACTCGAGCCGCCACTCGCCGGGATCCAGCCGCACGTCGTAGGTCCCGGTCGTGTCGGTCAACACCTCGACGTCCTCGAGCGGCGCCGGCCGTGCAGCGGACTTGGCGGTCTCGATTGCGCGGACCTGCATCATCGCGGCTGGCGTTCCGTCGGGGAGCAGCACCGTGCCCCGCACCGCGATGCGCTCACCGCAGCGGGCCGATGACGGGCTGAGGGTCGGCGGCATGCCCGGCGAGCTCATCACCCGCACCTGCGACTGGGTGACGGCCGAGCGGGCTCCTGGCGCGGGGATGATGGTGAGGGTGTACGGGCTGTCGTTGGGGAGGAGATCGACGCTGTAGGTGCCGTCTGGCCCGGTCTGCGCGGGGCGGGAACGGAAGGTGCCTCCGCCGGTGACGCGCCCCTCGAAGATGACCGTGGCCCCAGTGAGCGGCGTGCCCTCGACGCTGAACACAGTCCCCTTCACGTTCGGAATGGCCTCGCCGAACTCGCCCAGCTCCAGGGTGATCGTCGCCGGGAACGGCGGCATGAGGGTGAAGCGCTGGGTCGGCACCAGGGCCCCGAGCTCGCGGGCCGAGGCGATGACCTCGATGGCTGGGAGCGTCCGGGCGAGCGGCGACATCACCAGAATGAAGTCACCCTTGGCGCCGACCCGGCCCGTGGAGGTCTCGATGCGCTGCGAGAGCGGCTCCTGCGTGGCGGGGTTGACCGCCTGGAGGTCCATCGCGGCCTGCGTGATGTACAGCTCGGTGGGCGGGGGGCCGGGAACGCGCCGCTGAATGAGCCGTCCGGAGAGGGTGACGGCGCCTTCGACCGAGGGGAACGCGAAGTTGAGCGCGACGCCCGCGTCGAGGTTCGCGACGACGTTGCTGAAGGTCGCTGGAGGCACCTCCCGGTTCGTCGGAAAGGCGGTCACCGTGTAGCGGCCCTGGCCCACGCCCATCGAGAAGGTGCCGCGATCGGTCTGGCTGAAGCGCGCCTGGAAGGTGCGGGTGATGCCGGGGAGCAGGGTGCTCTCGCCGGTGGCGCGAACGAGGACCTCCTCGGTGTAGATGCTGCGCTGGGTCGGGTCGACGTTGGCCGTGCGCTCGCGCTGGAACGAGCCGCCGATGGTGATGGGCCCCGGCAGGTAGAAATCCTGTGCCGTGCCGAGCTCCTTGACCTCGAAGTCCTGCGGGAAGAGCCCCGTGGTGGAGCCGCCGGTGACCTCCACGGCGAGATCGCGGGTGGGATCGCCGCAGCCATCGACGAAGCAGATGGTGCCGGATGGGCAGTCGTTGTCGGTGAGGCACTTCGGCGGGGCGCCCATCACCGACGCGCACGCCGCGAGGAGCACCAGTGGGAAGACTCGTGCGTTCAGGGACATGGCGTGGTGCTCACTTCGACGAGCCAGACGTAGTCGTCGCGATAGGCCTCGACGGCAAAGACGCCATCGGCGTTACGAATCGGATCTCGGTTCACGTCGAGGAACGGCCTGGTCTCGCCGGTCACGGGGTCAGTGACCTGCGATTCGATGAACTCACCATCCGTGACGACCACTTCGACGCGGTGCTTCCGGCCATCGGCGAATTGCTGAAGCGATGACCTCAGAGAGCTCGGTGACGTGATGATTCGCACATCGCTGCCTGCGATTCGGACTCCGCTGTTCCCCCGGAGCTCTGGTTGATTGGCCGTCGGGAAGTAGCGTTCGTTGGGGTCGATGTACCAATTCGCCCTGATGTTGTTGTCCAGGTCCGGGTCGCTCGCCCGAATGGAGAACTCGGCTGCATCGCTCGAGCAGTTTGCTCCGATTCGAATGGGCGGTGGCTCCCGCTGCTCAGGCCGCGCGCTCCCTGGAATCAAGCGAACCGGTCGATTCGCAACGGGTGGCCTGTCCGGAATCACCTGGTCATCCTGAGGAAACACACACGCCATCGAGCCGCTCATACACCCCACCCATAGCAACATCGTTGCCAGCACCCTCGGCCCCGTGGCGGTGAGCGAATTCAAGCGCTTCGAGCCGGTCAGGCTTCCTCGTACTCTGTCTCCGGTGGCAGGGGTTTGCCCTCGGCCTCGGCCTTGAGCGCTTCGAGGTGCCGGAAGATCGTGCGCGGATCGACGCCGAGATCCTTCGCCGTCTTGGTGCGGTTGCCGTTGTTCCGCTCGAGCACCTCATTGATGTACCGCTTCTGGAACTCCTCCTTGGCCTGGGCGAGCGGGAGAATCGGCGGCAGGTTCTCCGGGCGCAGATCGAGATCCTCGGGG
>JBILEB010000186.1:0-13654 GCA_044352295.1 Myxococcaceae bacterium | reverse complement strand
GACGGCCGCGACGCTGGACTCGACGCTGGACGCGACGCCGGACCCGACGCCGGACTCGACGCGGGACTCGACGCCGGACTCGACGCCGGACTCGACGCGGGACTCGACGCCGGACTCGACGCCGGACTCGACGCGGGACTCGACGCCGGCGAATACCCGCTTGACGTGAACCTCCTCGCCAATCCGGGCTTCGAGACTCTCCTTCAGGACGGAGGCCTTTCATCCTGGCTCACACCTGCTGCCGGGGTCTGGCCAACCTCGTCCTCGCGCACCGGACAATACGCTGCAGGTCTGGTCAGAACCGGAACCCAGAGCGCGAAGCTTGTCAGCTTCCAGGTGCCGGGGTTCATCGTGTTCCCAACCCTCTTGTGCGCGCGCGCTTGGGGGAGGCGCAACTCTGACGCGGGCGTGTGGATCAGGCCTTTCATTCGCCTGGTGCTCCTCGATGGAGGACTCGAAAGCAGCTCTGGCGGAGACCTCGTTCAACTTGACGGTGGGTGGAACCCCTCATCCGACTCGTTCTCGGTTCCGGAGACCGGTCGAGCCGTGCAAGTACTCATCGAGTCGTCAGTCGGTGCTGACGCTTCGGTCCTCATCGATGACGTCGAGCTCTTCCGGACGTCGGGACCTCCATGCAGGTTCGACTGAGGTCCTGTCGTTCCGTGCAGATTCGCGCGTGGAGAAGGTTAACGTCGCGCTCCCCGGAGGTGTGAGCCGAGCGAGGCGAGGCCTGCGCGCGGGCGGAGCAACGCCGGGGACGCGGTCGAAGCGGCGCCATCACCTCGCGGTGCCAACGTGACACCCCACTTCGTGCGCACACCCGGCACTCGAGGCGGCGCCGCACACCCGAAGCGCGCTACGATGCTGACGCTTCGGATGTCCTTGTCCGGAGTCACTCGGTGAATCTGTGAACGGCTACGAACTGCTGACTCGGCTCGCAGCGGGCGGCATGGGCGAGGTCTTCGTCGCCAAGAAGGTCGGCTCCGCCGGCTTCGAAAAGCGCGTCGCGCTCAAGCTGCTGCTGCCACACCTCATTGCGTCACCCGAGTCGGTGGAGCGCTTCTACAACGAGGCCCGCATCGCAGCGCGAATGCGCCACCCCAACATCGTCGAGATCTTCGACGTCGGCGAAGCCGACGGGCGCCCCTTCATCGCGATGCAGCTCGTCGAGGGCGTGAGCCTGTCGCAGCACGTCAAGCACCTCGCCGTGCAAGGGCTCACGGCCCACCTGCCCATCGTTCGCGCTATCGCGCTCGGGGCCTGCGAAGCGCTCACGTACGCTCACGCGCTGTGCGACGACTCGGGCCGACCGCTCCGGCTCATTCACCGTGACGTGACGCCCTCGAACATCCTCCTGGCCTTCAACGGCGCCGTGCAGCTGACCGACTTCGGCATCGCTCGCATCGGCGAACATGCAACCCGCTCCGGGTCGCTCCTCGGCAAGCCCTCGTTCGTCGCTCCGGAGCAGGTCACCCATGAGTTCGAGCTCGACGGGCGGGCCGACCAGTACTCGGCGGCCCTCTCGCTGTACGTCCTCCTGACCGGAGGGAACCCGTTCCATCACCGCACCACCGAAGACACCCTCGCGGCCGTCATGGCTGGCATCCTCCGCCCACCCCGGGAGATCCGGAGCGACGTCACCCCCGGGATGGAGGCGGCGCTCCTCCGCGCGCTGTCGCGCGACCCCGGTGACCGCTTCCCCGACATGACGAGCTTTCGCAGGGCCTTCGTCGACGGCCCGGTGGCCGGCGCGCCCGAGCTCGCAGCGCACGTGCTTGAGGTGAACGCGCCGTTCAAGGACACGCTGCGCCGCACCGCGAGCCCCATCAGCCCCGGGACCCGCTCCCACGTCGTTCACGTGACGCGTGACAGCGCGTCGGTCCCCAGCTCAGGCAGGCGCCGAAGGCGTCTCCCGCCGTGGTCTCTCGCGCTCGGCGCCGGGCTGGCCACCGTCGCAGTCAGCGCCTTCGGCTGGGGAGCATTCCACCGCCGACAGTCCGACGACGGCAGGATCGAAGCGCCCGCTGCGCTGGCGCCGCGCGAGGAGTCGCTAGGCGTGCCCTCCACCCTGACGGGCACGAACCCCACGCCTCCCGCCGTTCCCCCGGTCGCCGATGCCCCGTCAGACCCGGTGACCGAGCGACCGGAGCCACGGCCGCCCCCGACCGGCGAGCCGGCCCGCGGGGGCGAAGGCCGCCCCGAGCCTGCACTCCCGCGCTCGAAGACGAAACCAGCGCGCCTCGACCCACCACCGACAGAAACGAGAGCGGTGGGGTACCTCACCGCCGACGCGGAGCCGTGGGCAGACGTGCTCGTTGACGGCGTCGCCATTGACTGCACCCCCTTCTCCCAGTTCCCGTTGCCGGTCGGACCGCACGTCATCACCTTCCGGGCGCCAGACGGTCAGGTGGTGGAGCGCCAGGTGACCATCTCGGACGGAGCCAGCACGACGTTGAAGGTAGACTTTTCGGCACCTCCATGAGCGGCGACACGCGCACCATCGACCAGACATCGGCGCCCTTCAGACCGCTCCCGGTGCGACTCCTCGTGTTGGTAGGCCCCGACCAGGGGAAGGCGGTGCTCGTCGAGACAGGCACGGCGCTCGTCGGCGCACACGCCGACTGTCAGCTTCAGCTCACCGACCCGGCCGTCAGCCGGCGGCACCTGTCGGTCGAGCTGCTCGGCGCGCGCGTCCGCGTCACGGACCTGCGCTCGAAGAACGGAACCCGCTACCAGGGCGCAAGGGTGTCCTCGCTCGACCTGCCGCTCGGCGCCGTGGTGGAGCTTGGCAAGACCCAGCTCGCGCTGCTGCCCCGCGTCGGCACCTCGTTGGCGCCGCGCGAGTCACTCGGCGCGCTGCTCGGGCGCTCCGAGCCGATGCGCAGGCTCTTCGCGCAGCTCGAGCAGGTCGCGCCGACCGACGCCGCCGTGCTGCTCCATGGAGAGACGGGCACCGGGAAAGAGACCTGCGCCTGCACCCTGCACTCGCTGTCTGCCCGGAGCGCTGCGCCCTTCGTCACCTTCGACTGCGGCGCCGCCGTCGGCGAGATGGTGCACGCGACGCTCTTCGGCCACGTGAAGGGCGCGTTCACCGGAGCCGTCAAGGACACCATCGGGGTCATCGAGGCGGCGCACGGCGGCACCCTGCTCATCGACGAGGTGGCAGCGCTCCCGCTCGAGTTCCAGCCGCTGCTCCTGCGCGTCCTCGAGACGGGCACCTACCAGCGCGTCGGCGACGACAGGCGCCGAACATCGGACTTTCGCCTGCTGGCCACCACCCAGCGCGACCTGCCTGCCCTCGTCAAGGCGGGCCAGTTTCGCGGCGACCTGTACTACCGGCTCTCGGCCATCGTGCTCGAGGTCCCGCCACTCAAGGAGCGGCTCGACGACATCGCGCTCCTCGCCCAGTCCTTCGCGAGCGCCGCGAGGCCCGGCGCATCGCTGACGCCGAGCGCGTTGGCCGCGCTGTCGGCGTGGCAATGGCCCGGGAACGTCCGCGAGCTGAAGAACGTCGTCGAGCGGGTGCTCGCGCTCGGAGAGGACGCGGTGCTGCCGAAGCCGCCGCGCGCATCCGGCGGTGACTTTCACGTCGCGCGTGAACGGGCGGTCGCCGCGTTCGAGCGCAGCTACCTCGAGGCGCTCCTGAAGCGGCACCAGGGGTCGGCCGCGGCCGCAGCCCGCGAGGCCGGCATCGCCCGGAGCTACCTGTACAAGCTGCTCGAGCAGCACGACGTCGACCCCGCCGCATTTCGCGGGTGAGGGCACCCCGTCGCGGCCAACGGACCGTGTCGGGCCGGCGCGGAAAGCTGGGGCGCAACCAGCTGAGGAACGCGCTGCACCTGCTGCGCGAGGGCGCCGCGACGGACGAGGAGAAGGCGGCGATGAACGAGCTCCTCGTCGCCGCGGGGCTCGGCTTCAGCGCGGTGATGGCCGCGCTGCTGCTCACGCTCTGAGCCGCGCGCTCAGGTCACGGCATCACCAAGCCGGTGTGCGGGTTGGCGTTGAACTCGCCCGCCGGGGCCTGCGCGCAGGCGGCGAGGTAGGCCCAGAGCCCGTCGACGCCGGGGGCGCCGGGCGGCAGGCCGACGGCGCCGTTCATCACCCCCGTCGAGCCCTGGAGCACGCGCGTGCCGATGACGGTGGCGGCGAGACACGAGGCGTGGTCCGACCCGGGCAGGCTGCGCGCGAAGTCGCCCATGAGGCACACCGTCACGTTCCGGGTTCCGCTCAGCACCATTCGCTCTACGAAGGTCTTCAACCCCGGGAGGATTCGCTGGCGCATGCGTTGCCGCACGAGGCTGCCGTCGCGGTCGTTGTGCGTGTCCCACCCCGTGTCCGAGGTGATGATGACGCGGGAGCCCAGGCCAATCATCGCCTCGGCGGCTGCCATCTGGTGCGCGAACGTCGTCAGCGCCCGGCCGGTGACGGCGTAGGCGGTGGCGATGGCGTCGAAGTCGAGCGGCGCCGTCGCCGCGCCGCCCATCACCGCCAGCGCCGACTCGTAGCCCTCCGAGAGGCTCCGAAGGCTGTTCGGGTTTGCGGTCAGCCGGGCCTGTGACAGGCGCCTGGCGCTGTCGAGCGCCGCGACCGAGGCCGTGCGCGTGAGGTTGGGCGCCGGTGACTGGCTCGGGGCGCGCGCTCCGAAGAGCTCGAGCGTCGGCGTCATGTCGCTGACCCGCTGGAGCGAGATGGCACCCTCTGGAGGGTGGGTCCCCGGCGGTGCGCCGCCCAGCAACACGCAGGGGAGCGTGGCGGGGGCCGGTTGCATGAGGTTGGCCAGCACGAGCGGCGCGCTGCGCTCATTCCCGACGGCGAACAGCGCCCGCTGCGCCGGGGTGTGCGCCGACAGTTGATGATTGACGCCAACGGTGGCCATCCGGCTCAACGCGGCCGTCGGGAAGAGGGCGGCGTCGCCGAACGTCGTCGCGTCGACCGACAGGTCCGGGCCGAGGGCGCGGACGGTTTGAGACGACGTCCCGAACGTTCCCTGCGTCAAAAAGGACTTCGCGCTGCCGAAGAGGGCGTTGTAGCCGCCGTAGAGGAAGGCGATGACGACCGCCGAGTTGGACCCCGGGGTGGCGTGGGCGAGGCGGGGGAGCGCGGCGCCGGCGGCGACCGCGGCGCCTCCCCGGAGAAGACGTCGTCGGGACAGTGCGTGCATGGCGGAGCTTTCAGTACGCGAGGAATCCAGCGGAGGTGGCGACGGCAGCGCAGACGGTGGCCCAGGTCAGCCGCGGGGTTCCGCCGACGGCCTGGGGGCTGGTCGCGAAGCGAACGCACTCGGCGAGCTCGGCCGCCGACGGCTCGGCCGACCAGAAGGCGCGCTGCCAGGCGGCGCAGGTCGTCGTCGCCGAGGCGGCGGTGGGAGCGGCGACGAAGGCGGTGCCGCTGGCCGTCAGGGCCTCGCAGGCCTTGAAGGCGGCGACCAGCGACCAGGTGACGCTCACGGCCGAGAGCTGCTGCTCCGAGGACCACCGGTCTGGCGCCACGTCGTAGGTCGCCTGCCTGTTCACGATGACGGCGGGCCTCGAGCCCAGTCGCTCGACGAACTCACCGGGCAGCATCGAGTAGGGCTTGAGGCGCAGCCGGTCTTGCCCTGCCGTGAGCGCGAGGCGGTCGGCGTCGAGGCGCTCTCCGCTCATGCCCGGGTAGATGACGCTGCCGCCACACGTCGCGGTGGTGCCCACGACGCCGGTGCTGGCGCCGGTGCTCTGCGCCGCTGCCGACACGACGGCCTGGCTGTTGCCGTCGAGCCCCTGCGCGCCGACCAGGAAGCTGAGCCGCCCGGGGCCGGTGCCGCTCTCGCGGTAGGGCAGCACGAACGCCCGGCTGCGCCCGCCTGGAATCGACTGCGCCGGCGCGGTCGAGAGGCTCGTCGCCATCGCCGCCCCGGTGGTGACCGCGACGGGGGTGGCCGGCGACGGCGCCACCGACAGCGCGGTGGCCTCACCGGCGTTGCTGACGACCACGCCGAGCGAGAAGCCGGCCGCGGGCGTCAGCGTCTCAGGGAGTTGGACCCAGGTGACGGCCAGCGACGCCGGGCGCTGCACCGTGGTCACCGCCGAGACCGCCGGCGTCGAGAGGGGCTGGTTGAGGAACGCGTTCTGGCCGGTGGCGCTCCCTGAGATGGTCAGCGCGCCTCCCACGAGCCCGGTGTGCCTCGCGGTGAAGACGAAGGCGCGCGATGCGCCGGCGGCGAGGTCGACGGGCGCCGGCGACACGGCGGTGGCCTGCCCGCCGGTGAACGTCAGCTGCGGTGTCACCTGGGTCGCCACGCTCTCGCCCACGTTGCGGACCGTGACGGTGACCGGGAACGTCTGGCCGATGGAGACGAACCGCGGCGCGGTGACGCTGGTGACGGTGAGCGCTGGCGGCGCCAGGACCCGCACCTGCGTCGACTGCACGGGCACGGCCGCGACGAGGGCGCCCGAGACCTGGTCCGTTCCGCGAGCGCCCACGGTGAAGGCCAGGGCGCCCGTCGACGTGCCGCTCTCGCGGAAGCGGAAGGTGAAGGTGCCCATGGCGCCGGCACCGAGGGGCTGGGCCGTCGGCCCCGTCACCAGGGTGGCGGCGGCGCCCAGGACACGCGCCTGGGCGGGCGCCAGCGGGTCGGGCAGCACGGCGAGCGCAGTCGAGGTGCCCCGGTTGCGAACGGAGAGCAGCAGCTCGAACGGTTGCCCCGGGTTGATGACGGCAGGGGCGACGAAGCTGACGACCTGCAGCTCCGAGGGTTCGAGGACCGACGTCGACGCAGTGGTGAACGCACCCAGCGCGAGGGGCGCCCCTGAGTTCCCGTCCTCACCCGCGGCGCTCGTGCGCGCCGTCAGCGTCCCCGTCGCGCTCAGGTCGAGGGTCCACTCGAAGGTGGCCGTCCCGCCACCAGGCAGGTCGGCCTGGTCCGGGCTCACGACGCTCACCGTCGCCGCGACGCCGCTCACCGTCAGCGTCGAGGGCGTGACCCGGCGCGCGACGGTAGAGCCGGTGTTGCGGACCGTCAGCGTCGCCGTCACCCGCTGCCCGCGGGTCGCCTGCGCCGGGAGCGAGAGGCTCGCCTGGAGCGCCGCGGCGCGGTCGATGGTGATGGGCGCGAGTGGGAGCACCTCACCTTCGACGGCGAGGCGCGTGTTGCCGTCCCTCGCCATGGGCTTGACCTCGAGGGTCAGCGTGCCCGGGACGCTCGCGGTCATCGCCAGCGACACCACGCGCGAGGCGCCGGCCTCGAGGTCGAAGGGTTGCTGGGGGGCCGTGAGGGAGAAGGGCGGTGACGCGCCGCGGGCGGCGAGGTCGAGCGTCACCTCTCGGGCAGTGGCCTCGCCGCCGTTCACCACCGTCACCTGCACCTCGAAGCCGTCGCCGACGTTCGCCGACGTTGGGGCGAGCGGGAACTCGAGCGTCAAGAGGGGTTGAGACTGCACCGTCACCGTCGCCGTCGCGCTCGGGCTGACGACGCTCCGCCCCCCAGGAGTCTCGCGGCCCTCGGCCGAGAGCGCGAGGCCCACCAGGCCGGGGTCGACGGTTTCGAGCTCGATCTCGAGCTGCTGCCGCGCCTTGCCCGGGAGCGTCGCGATGGCGGCGTCGGGGCCGACCCGTCGAACGCGGCCGAGGCCCGACTGCACCAGGGTCGAGAGCCGCACGGCCTCCACCGCGACCTCACCCTCGTTCGTCACGGTCAGGGTGGCGCGAAGGCGCTGCCCGACCGAGACCACCGCCGAGGGGAGGTCGACGTCGACCGAGAGCGCGGCCGGCGCCTTCGCCGGCGGGCCCGGCTCCGGGTCAGGCGTCGGCTCGGGCCCGGGCCCGGGCCCGGGGCCGGGCATCGAGGGCGCGCACGAGAGCGCGAGGACCATCACGGCGAAGAGGGCGCGCATGGGTGTCATTGGCAGAACGAGGGGTGTTGGGTGATGGCCTGCAGCGCCGACTGCATGGAGCCGGTCTGCTGGAAGGCCTGCATACAGGCGTCGAAGACGGGCCCCTCACAAGCGTACTCGGGCCTGCCGGTCGCGAACCGAATCGCCAGCCGGCACGCGTTGAACGTGAAGTTCGGGCTGGCGACGAGGCGCTCGAGCAACTCCCGCTCGTTGGCGATGACCTGCCCGTTCAGCAGCGTCTGGGGCGCGTCGGCTGGGAGCACCCGGTTCCTGAGCGGCAGCACCCGCGCGACGAGGTCGAGCCCGAAGTCGGGGCGGTAGTGGCACCCGGCGCACGACGCAGCCTGGCGCCCGGCGGCGTTGACGCCGTCGGTGTTGACGGCCGCCGCGAGCCGCAGGCCGATGACGTTGTTCAACACGCGGTAGGCGTGCACCAGGCGGAAGCCCTCGGCTTCGTTGCCGGCGTACCGGGTGCGCCACTCTGGGCTCCCGAAGTACCCGAGGCCGACGCCGGCGTCGGCTGCGAACTCGCGAATGTCCGGAGGCAGGCGCAGTGAGGCGAGGCGCTGTTGCTGAGTCTGGTTTCCGGCCGCCGGGAGGAAGACGTAGCGCCCGAGGAAGAGGTCACGCCATGGTTTGCGCTCGGTCAGCACCTTCCGGGCGAGGTACAGCGAGGCCTCTTGTTGCGGGAAGTCCGCGCGGTCGATGTTGAACTCCGCGTTGGAGTAGTTCGAGAAGCGCTCGACGAAGAGGGGGGTCTCGAGCAGGGCCGGCGCCAGGTCCTGCGGCGAGGGCGCTGCCAGCAGGCCACCGTCGAGCACCTCGCGCGGGGTCCTGCCCGTGAGGTTCCCGGCGAGCCGCGTGGCGCAGCGCTCCCGCGCGAGTTGCTGCGCCGGTTGAGCAAGAGCGCCCGCAGCGCAGGACGCGCAGAAGAGGGCAACCAGACGGTTCATGAACGACCTCCAGGGCGTGAAGAGGCGCGACGCCGGAGCGCCAGCGCGAACAAGATGAAGGGCGTCAGGCCGGGCGCTGCGCCGCAGCCGCCCTTGAACTCGTAGGGCGACGGGCTCGTGGTGTCGTTCCACACGCCCACCTCGAGGGTCTCGCCGGGAGAGATGTTGCCGGCGGCGTCGATGGCCTGCACCTCGACGCTGATTCGCCTATCGAGCACCGTGCTGCTGTCCCAGATGACCGAAAACGGGGGCCGGCTCCTTTGCCCGACGACCTCGCCGTCGACGAGGAACGTCACCGCGACGAGCTCGCCGGCCTCGACCACCTCTGCCGAGAGCTTCACGTCCCCGCGAATCGTCGAGCGCGCCTTGAGCCCCGTCAGGGTCGCGATGGGCGGCGTACCGTCGACGTCGACCGTCGCCGTTCCGAAGCGGCCCGAGAGGTCCGCAGTCACCTCGAAGGACCCGTCGTCGCCGCCGGCGATGAACAGACCAGACTCGTCGATGGTCCCTCCGCGCGGGGCGCGCCAGGTCGCCTCGCCGACGTCCATCGCCCCGCCGAACTGGTCGAAGGCGCGCACCGAGAACGACCGGGACTGCCCCGGCGCCAGCCAGACGCGTCGCGGGAGCACCTCGAGGGTCTCGGCGCTGGGGGCGACCTCGACCTCGACGCTGCTCGCTGCGGCACCGGCCTGCGCGTTCTGGGCCGTCACCGTCAGCGTGTGGCGCCCCACCGACGCGAACGTCGCCTGCGTGGCCCGGGCTGCGGTGGTGCCGTTGGCCGTGAACGAGACGGGTGCGGGGCCCTGGGCGCTCCAGGTGTACGTGAGGCCCGCCGGCCCCGAAGCGTCGTCGGCTTGCGCGCGGAGCTGGGTCGTTCGGCCCACGACGAGCGCGGGCTGGGCGGTGGCCTCGCGGGTGAAGACCGGCGCGCCCCCCGACGAGACGGTCACGTCCGCCGCGCGGCTCAGGCTGCCGACGGTCGCCCGCACCTGAAAGGGTCCGCCCAGCGTCGCCCCGGCCATGTAGAGCCCGGTGCTGCTGATGGAGCCCGACCCGAACGCCGCCCACGCCACCTCGGCGGGGGCCGGCATCGGCTGATTGAACTGGTCGCGTTGGACGAGCGTGAACTGCAGGTTCGCCCCGGGCATCAGCGTGACCTGCGGCGGGTTGATGACGAGGGAGTTCAGCTGCGGGGTTGCCGTGCAGGTGACCGACGCGGTCGCGGTGAACCCAGACACGTCTCGCGCCCGCGCGGTGAAGACGTACGTGCCGGCCTGCGTGAGCGTCGCGGTCGTCGCCTTGGCCGCGTTCGTCCCGTTGGCTGAGAACGCTACGGGCGCCGGGCCGTCGACGCTCCAGGTATACGAGAGGCCGCCCTCGCCGGTGTCATCGGTGCCGACGGTGCCGAGCGTGACGGTCTTTCCCTGGAGACTGGCGGTCGGCTGGCTCAACGTCGGGGGCGTGCCCGCGGCGACGGTGACGGTGCCGCGGCCGACCACCCCTTGCCCCGTGGCGGTGACGGTGCCGCTGGCGGCCCTGGTGCCCGCGCTGAAGACGCCAGCGTCGCTGATGGTCCCGGCGTCGCTGACCGCCCAGGCGAAGGCGGGCTGGGTGGCCATGGGCTGCCCGAACTGGTCCCGGGCCGAGGCGCCGAAGGCCTGCGTCGAGCCGAAAGAAATCGTCGCTGAGGGCGGGGTGAGCTGAACGGCCTTGAGCTGCTGCCCCACCGTGAGAGACACCGAGCCAGTCGCGGCGGCACCCTGGGCGTCGGTGACGCGCACGTCGAGCGTGAAGGCGCCTGCGCGTGGGAAGGTGGCGGTCGCGACCTGCGCCGCGTTGGTGCCGTTGGGCGCGAAGCTGACGCCTGCATCTCGTGAGCTCCAGGTGAAGACGAGCTCCGACGCCGGCGCGTCATCGGTCGCAGTGACCGCCACCCGCGCGGAAGCGCCGCCGTCGAGCAGGCCAGCGTCGGGGGCGAAGGCGAGCACCGGGGGGGTGTTCGGCGCGACGACGCACACCTGGAAGCTGGTGGTACGCACCTGCGCGGCACCGGCGACCCCGGACCCACCCACCCACTGCCCTGCCGCGTAGACCGAGGCGCAGGTTCCGGCGTCGAGGTTCGCCCGCACCGAGAACGGGAACGTGACGCCGCCATCACCGAAGGCCGGGTCGTTGAAGTTCGCTGGGCTCCGGTGAACAAGCTCGGACAAGCGGTCGTCGAGCTGCGAGGAGCTCGGCTCGAGCACGATGCCAGGCACCGACGCGAGGTTGGCGCCCGCCCGCCCAGACGTTCGGCCCGTCAGTCGCAGCACGTACGACGCGCGCTGCCCCGGGGTCAGCGTCAAAGGGCCGGTGATGGTGGCCGTCACGAGGGCGCCCGACTGGTTCGTGTGACACTGGCTGCAGGTGACCCCGGGTGACTTCCCGGAGTAGCCGGTGATGCCGTTGGGGTTCGACCAGGCCGTCCCTGCACCGACCAGCAATAGTGGCATTAGTCGCCGCATGCTGAACATCCTCAGCAGAAGGTGGGCCAACGGGTGAGTGGTCTCCAGCGAAGTGTCCGTCGAGGAAATCCAGGCACCTACAGGCAACAAGGCGACGAAGTGGACTGTCAGGCCGCAGTCGGTGTCCTCTGCGCGAGGACACGCGCCACAACTGGGACAATTCCATACGGTGAGGGCTACCTGCACCCCCGGTGGGCCGTCGGTGACCGAGTGCGTCAAGGCGTCTTGCGCCTTCGACCCCGCGCGAGCGCCTCGTCGGGGTTCGTGTCGCAACGTGCGCTCCTGCGCCGGGGCAACCACCACCGTCGTGGCCGCGTGGGGGTTGTTCGGGTGCCTCCACCCCGGCGCGACGACGTTCAACTCAGCGAGCCTGGCGCGCACCTCGTCGGGCGTCTTCGACTCGAGGAGCGCCCGCCCGAGCGCCACGCCGTCTCGCCCCGTCTGACGCTCGACGAGCTTCCCGAAGCCGCCGTCGGTGAACGCCTTCTCGAACTGCTTCAGCGCCTTCGCCAGGTCCTCGGGCGGCAGCCTGGCCACTGGCGCCTAAACAGGAACCCGGTGAGCGGGAGAGAGGATCACGAAGGCGCGATCTCTTCCTCTGTGGGGGTGGTCAGGGGTCGCGCCAAGAACGGACAAGAAATCAGCGGTGCTCGACGGAATCTGGCCGAGCTGGCACGGCTTCGGAAGCTCTTCTGGGACGCCAAGAAGGCTGGCGACCGGGCGACGTGGCGTCGCGCAAAGGCAGTGATGTCGTACCTCGCGAAGAAGTCCGTCATCTCGTTGGCGACGGAACTCGAGGTGACGCATGGCTCCATCAACCGCTGGATTCAGTGGTTCGAAACGATGGGCACCGGCGGCCTGCGCACAGGCAAGGCGCCCGGAAATGCGCCCAAGGTAAACCAAGCTCAATAAGCCGAGTTGGCGGCAATCATCGAGGCCGGTCCTCAGGCGGCGGGCTTCACTTCCGGTCTCTGGACCGGCCCCATGATTGGGCGAGCTGAATCGCAAACGCTTCGGCGTGACGCTTCACAATCACTCCGTTCCTCGAATGCTGAACCAGATGGGATTTTCGGTGCAGCGCCCGCGCAAGCGCCTGGCCCGCGCAGACGCCGAGAAACAAGCCAGCCGGATCCAGGTGCGTCTCCCCGCCGTGGGATAAAGCGGCCGCCTGGCAGCCGAAGGCCGGTGCTTCCTCCCTGCCATGTACATTCACGAGGCACGCGCTCACGAGCTCGGCCTTGTCGGTGACGCTCTTGTCGAGCATCGACGCCAATTCATCCGGCCGCTCGCCGAGCAACTCAAGAAGTGGTGCGCCGCTGACGCGCCAACGCTGCTTCCTTCCGAGCCGTTGATGGCCGCGGTGCGCTGATATCAGCGGCATCATGAGGCGCTCTTCCGCTTCATCGACGACGCCAACGTCCCCATCGACTCGGCCACCGAGCGTGAGTTTCAGCACGTCGCCAAGCTAAGGCTCAACATGCCGTTCGGGCAGCACGGAGGGTGCCCACCGCGCGTGCGTGTTCGGCATCGTCGCGACCTGCCGCACGCTCGGCATGCCCGTGCAGGCCCGTGCAGGCCTACCTTGCCTGGGCCTTCGAGCGTCTCGGCACTCACCGCGAGGTGTTCGCCCTCCCGCTCGAGGCGATGACTCCCGCTGCCTTCAAGCAGACTCTCGGCTGACACGTCGTCGCGCTCAGAAAATCACGCGGCGGCGCGCTCTTCATCCCGGTTTCGCTGATCGATCACCAGGCACGTCCACACCTGCACCATCGCGATGAGCGCCACGAGCGCGAGGATCACGATGGCGAGCACAGCTTCGACGCCGGGCCCTTCCCAGCGGCTCGACGAGTTCACGAACACGAGCCCCGCGCCAACCGCTGCGAGAACCGCCACGCCGAACCGGCCCGCCACTCCGCTCGAGGATGGGGCAGTTGCAACCACCATCAGCACCGCCCCCGCGCTGACGAGCGCTGACAGACTCGAGCTGAGCCCGAGTAGCACGGCCAGCCCAACCATGACCTGGCGAAGGCTGTGGCCACTCCACCCGTCGGGGGCCAGCGCGAGCGTCAATGAGGCGGTGAGCGAAAGGACCGAGGCGACGAGGCCTGCGATGCGGTGGACCTCAATGCTGGTGGCGAGTGGCATGGTGCACCTGATTGGGGAGCGCCCCGGTATTCCGTCACGACAGCGTCGTCGAGATTCGGGGCCTCGAGCGACTCTGCCGGTACCTATCACCGTGTCAACTGCTCTCGTCGGAGCCTGGCTCACTTCCTTTCCCCTTGAGAGCGAGGCGCGGCGAGCGAATGCGCGGCAGGCGTCGAGTCTTCGC